>NZ_NWUO01000012.1 GCF_002895925.1 Mixta theicola
CAGAATTTGCCTGGCGGCGAGAGCGCGGTGGTCCCACCTGACCCCATGCCGAACTCAGAAGTGAAACGCCGCAGCGCCGATGGTAGTGTGGGGCTTCCCCATGCGAGAGTAGGGAACTGCCAGGCATTAAATAAACGACGGAGCCTCAGCGAAAGCTGGGGCTTTTTCGTGTCTGGCGTTTGGCGTCGGCGCCCGTCAGACCTCCTCAGGAACGATCTTTCAGCCATTGCACAATAAAATTCGCAATCTGTGGCGGATCGTTCAGGTTTAACAGTGGTACAGAAACGTCAAATGAACGATCGCTGGCTACGGCGATAACGTGCTCATCCAATAATATTTTTATTTCTTCTTCGCTACGATCGCGACATAAAACAATGCGCGGGATTGGCTCATCTTTAAATCCCTCCACCAGAATGAGATCCAACGAACGTGCATCCATTCGGCTTATCAGGAAATTAAAATCTATCGCCTCGTTATCGGGGGTTTCAGTCATTAACGCCCAGCGCTGCTGACTGGCGACTAATACCTGATCGGCTCCCGCTTTGCGTAATTCATAACTATCTTTGCCTGGTATATCCACATCCATATCATGATGAGTATGCTTAATCAGCCCTGGACGTACTCCTTGCTCTTTTAATAAAGGGATAAGCTGCTTAAGCAGGGTGGTTTTCCCGGTTCCGCTCCAGGCGGCGATGGCCAGTATGGGCAACATTCAGCTATTCCTCTCATAACGCGCTAATTCTTCCGGCGTATTGATATTAACGAAGGCTTGCTCGTCATCATTAAACAGCACCGCATGGCCGCCAACCTGTTGTAAAAAATACATCACCCTGCGTTCGCCGCTAGCCAGATAAAGAGCCAGTTCCGGCATGATCTGACGATGAATTAATGCCAGCGCGGGATGGTCGCGTTCATGCGAGCGAACCCAAACCGCAGGCGCCTGCCGCTTTTGCTGCCAGAGACGCATAACGTAATCATTGGGGATAAACGGGGTATCACAGGCGGAAAAGGCGAGCCACGGGCTATCAATTTGCTGAAACGCGCTCAGCATACCGGCAAGCGGTCCGGGATAATCAGGCAATACATCATTGATGGTTCGCAGTTTGCTCTGTTGATAAAGCGTCAGGTTACGGTTTGCGCTAATGCTTACATCCTGTACCTGCGGAGCCAGCCGCTGCCAGACATGCTGCCATAAGGGTTTTCCCTGCAGCAGTAGCTGTGCTTTATCTTGCCCACCCATACGGCTACTACGCCCTCCGGCCAGAATAACGCCGGATATTATTTCCCGCTGTTCGCTCACGCTTAAGCCCTCTCTTTTATTGTGGGAATATCCCTGCTAACGTAGTAGCCCGTGCATCATTATGGATAATGTTATGAAATACCATCGACTAAATGAACTACTGGAACTGCTGCAGCCGGCCTGGCAAAGCGAGCCGGATCTTAATCTGCTGCAATTTTTGCAAAAACTGGCGGAAGAGTCAGGTTTCGATGGCCCGTTGTCTACGTTAACCGATGATATTCTGATCTATCACCTGAAAATGCGAGGTGCAGATAAGCAGGAAGCGATTCCCGGCATTAAAAAAGATTATGAAGAAGATTTCAAAACGGCGCTGCTGCGCGCGCGCGGCATAATTAAAGATTAATCCTCCACGTCTTCTATCGTGCTGACCGATTAGTGTTATTCTTACCCGCTTCTGGCACTGAGCAGAGATGCACGATGGAAAATACCGCCTTTCACTTTCACACCCTCAATCCCGATACCATTGTTGATGCACTCTGGGATACCGGCTTGCGCGTCGATTCCGGGCTGACCGCGCTTAACAGCTACGAAAACCGAGTCTATCAGTTCTCCGATGAGGAGCGGCGGCGCTATGTGGTTAAATTCTATCGTCCGCAGCGCTGGAGTCGTGCACAGATTGAAGAAGAGCATCAGTTTGCGCTGGAGCTCCAGCAGGATGAGGTGCCGCTTGCTGCGCCGCTGATGCTCAACGGCAGCACATTACATCAGCATGATGGCTTCTGGTTTGCCGTATTTCCCAGCCTTGGTGGGCGGCAGTACGAAACGGATAATGACGATCAGCTTGAGAGCGTAGGGCGTATTCTGGGACGCATTCATCAAACCGGTGAGCGAAGGCTGTTTACGGCACGCCCTGAGATTGGGCTACAGGAATATATCGAGGAGCCGGCGCAAATCCTGCGACAGTGCCGGCTGGTTCCTTCTGCGCTGCAGGATGAATTAAATGCAGGCATTTCGGAGCTAAGCAAAACCTTACAGGCGTGTTGGCATACCAACTGGACGCCGCTACGCCTGCATGGCGACTGTCATCCAGGCAATATCCTGTGGCGTGACGGGCCGCTTTTCGTTGATTTAGACGATGCGCGTAATGGGCCTGCGATTCAGGATCTCTGGATGTTGATAAGCGGCGATCGTCAGCAGCAGCGTATCCAGTGGGATATTTTGCTGGAGGCGTATAACGAATACAAAAACTTTAATATTAATGAATTGTCATTAATTGAACCTTTACGCGCTATGCGCATGGTTTATTATCTGGCGTGGATTGTTCGTCGCTGGCAGGATCCTGCTTTTCCGCGGAGCTTTCCGTGGATGACGGAAGAAGATTTCTGGCGCAGACAAATTGCGTCCTTCAAAGAGCAAAATACCTTATTACAGCAACCGCCGCTGCGGTTAATGCCTGAATATTGATGTTTGATTAAGGAGAGAGTCTCAAAATGAAAAAATTATGGCTTGCGCTGGTAGGTCTCGTACTGGCGTTCAGTGCCTCAGCTGCGCAGTTCACCGATGGTCAGCAGTACGTTACGCTGGATAAGCCGGTAGCCGGTAAGCCCCAGGTAATGGAGTTTTTCTCCTTTTTCTGTCCTCACTGCTATCAGTTTGAGGAGATTTATCACGTTGGCGACGCCGTAAAGAAAACGCTACCGGAAGGCGTTAAAGTAACTAAATATCACGTTGATTTCCTTGGCGGCGACCTGGGTCCAATCGTGACGCACGCCTGGGCGGTAGCGATGGCGCTGGGCGTCGAAGATCGGGTCACTGCGCCTATCTTTGATGGTATCCAGAAAACGCAAACCATCACCGATCCTGCCAGCCTGAAAGACGCCTTTGTGAAAGCGGCTGGCATTAAGCCGGAAGATTATGATGCTGCCTGGAACAGCTTTGCGGTAAAAGCGCTGGTTGCGCAGCAGCAGAAAGCGGCAGCGGATGTTGATTTGCGCGGTGTACCGGCAATGTTTGTTAATGGCAAATATATGGTTAACAACGGCGGTCTGGATACCAGCTCAATGGATAATTTCGTTCAGCAATATGCCAACGTCGTAAAATTCCTTATCGAAAAGCAGTAAAAACGATCTAAAAAAGACGCCGGGTTATCCCGGCGTTTTTTTATACATGCAGTATACTTTCCCTCAATGTTTGCTGAAAAAATAAGCAGGAAGGGGCGGGTGCTTCCGGGGCTAAATTAATAAGGATTTAGCGATCAAAAAAAGATCGCGGATATTTATATCCACATTTGATCTATTTTGACTTTGCCGATGGTACGATCGTTTACTTGATCCAACACATTGATTAAAAAAGAGTAATTTTAAGCTGGTATTGTATATTTACGTAAATAACAATACGTTAGCATTTTTGCACACAAAGTTATCCACAGACAGCAGGCCAAATATCTATTATTGTTTTCTGAGCCATCCCTAAACTTCCGCCCAGGTTATTTCATATTTGTCCACATCATGTGGCATCCTTATGCCATACCAACGATCATCCTGGAACGTGTAACTTATGGCTCAAATCGCAGAAAACCCTTTGATTCTGGTAGATGGATCTTCCTACCTTTATCGCGCTTACCATGCTTTTCCGCCACTCACCAACAGTGCTGGAGAACCAACCGGAGCGATGTACGGCGTACTGAATATGCTGCGTAGTTTGCTGCTGCAGTATCAACCGAGCCATGTTGCTGTGGTCTTCGATGCGAAGGGCAAAACGTTCCGTGACGAACTATTTGAGTACTATAAATCTCACCGTCCGCCAATGCCGGACGATCTTCGTGCGCAAATCGAGCCTTTGCATAATATGGTTCGTGCGATGGGCTTGCCGCTGTTGGCGGTATCTGGCGTAGAGGCTGACGATGTTATCGGCACGCTGGCTCTACAGGCGGAGAAGCAGGGACGTGCGGTATTAATCAGTACCGGTGATAAAGATATGGCGCAGCTGGTTACGCCGAATATCACGCTTATCAATACGATGAACAACGCGATACTTGGGCCGGATGAGGTAAAAGAGAAGTTCGGTGTTCCGCCTGAGCTGATTATTGATTTTCTGGCCCTGATGGGCGACTCATCCGATAATATTCCGGGCGTACCGGGCATCGGTGAAAAAACCGCGCAGGCGCTGCTGCAGGGATTAGGCAGCATTACAACGCTGTATGAAAACCTGGATAAAATCGCCGATCTCAGCTTCCGTGGCGCAAAAACGATGGCGGCTAAGCTGGAGCAGAATAAAGAAGTTGCGCTGCTTTCCTATCAGTTAGCGACGATCAAAACGGATGTAGAGCTTGATATTGGCTGTGAACAGCTGACCGTTAACGAGCCGGATAGAGAAACGCTGCTTGGCTTGTTCCGCCATTATGAGTTCCGCCGCTGGATTACCGATCTGCAAGAGGGTAAATGGTTGCAGGGTCGGAAAAATAATCGCGGCGCGCAAAAGGCGCTGGCAGAAGAGGCGGCACCGCAGCCGGAAAGCGTCAGCGTGCTTTCTTCGGATGGCTACGTCACGATCCTTGATCAGCAAACGTTCGACAGCTGGCTGGATAAGCTGAAACAGAACTCACTCTTTGCCTTCGATCTGGAAACGGATTCGCTGGATACCTTAACCGCCAATATTATCGGTTTATCCTTTGCCGTAACGCCAGGCGAAGCCGCCTATCTGCCGGTTGCGCATGATTATCTGGACGCCCCCGATCAGCTGGATCGTAATGCGGTACTGGCACAGCTGAAACCGCTGCTGGAAGATAAAAGCGTATTGAAGGTGGGTCAAAACCTTAAGTTCGATCGTAGCGTCCTGAAAAACTATGACATCGAGCTGGCCGGGATTAAATTCGATACCATGCTCGAATCCTATATGCTGAATACCGTTGTAGGTAAGCACGATATGGATAGCCTGGCAGCGCGCTGGCTCAACCACAAAACGGTCACCTTTACTGAAATCGCCGGGAAAGGAAAAAACCAGCTGACCTTCAACCAGATCGCGCTGGAACAGGCGGCGCACTATGCGGCGGAAGATGCGGACGTCACGCTGCAGCTGCATTTAAAAATGTGGCCGGAGCTGGAAAAAGAGGCGGGGCCGAGAAAGGTATTTGAAGAGATCGAAATGCCGCTGCTAACGGTGATCTCGCGTATCGAGCGTAACGGCGTATTAATCGATCGGCACATTCTGGCTAAGCATTCGCAGGAGCTAACCGCTCGCCTGAAAGAGCTGGAAGAAAAAGCGCACGAACTGGCGGGCGAACCATTCAACCTCTCCTCAACTAAACAGCTGCAAACTATTCTGTTTGAGAAACAGGGCATCAAGCCCACCAGGAAAACGCCCGGCGGCGCGCCATCGACCAGTGAAGAAGTGTTGGCGGAACTGGCGCTGGATTATCCGTTGCCCAAAGTTATTCTGGAGCATCGCGGGCTCTCCAAGCTGAAATCAACCTATACCGATAAGCTGCCGCAGATGATTAATCCGCGTACGGGGCGGGTGCATACTTCTTATCAACAGGCGGTGACGGCAACAGGCCGTCTTTCCTCTACCGATCCAAACCTGCAGAATATTCCGGTGCGTAACGACGAGGGTCGGCGTATTCGTCAGGCCTTTATCGCGCCTGCGGGCTGCCGTATCGTCGCGGCTGACTATTCACAGATCGAGCTGCGCATCATGGCGCATCTGTCTCAGGATAAAGGGCTGCTGGCCGCCTTTGCGGAAGGTCAGGATATTCACCGGGCCACGGCCGCAGAAGTATTTGGCGTCAGCGTTGATAAAGTTACCAACGAGCAGCGCCGCAGCGCGAAGGCGATCAACTTCGGTTTGATTTACGGTATGAGCGCATTTGGCCTGTCCCGACAGCTGAATATTGGTGCGGGCGAGGCGAAAGTGTATATGGACCGCTATTTTGAGCGCTATCCGGGCGTGCTGAAGTATATGGAAAACACGCGTCAGCAGGCTTCTGAGCAGGGCTATGTCGCTACGCTGGATGGACGTCGGCTGTGGCTGCCAGATATTAAATCCGCCAACGCGATTCGTCGTAAAGCGGCAGAACGCGCGGCGATTAACGCACCGATGCAGGGCACGGCGGCAGATATTATCAAACGGGCAATGATTGACGTCGATGCCTGGCTGCAGGAGCCCGATGCGCCGCAGGTCACTATGATTATGCAGGTTCACGATGAACTGGTGTTTGAAATCAGGGAGCAGGACGTGGAAAAGGCCAGCGTGAAAATCCGTCAGCTAATGGAAAACAGCATGAAACTGGATGTCCCGTTGCGCGTAGATATTGGCGTGGGTGATAACTGGGATCAGGCGCACTAAGCGTGTGGCGACGGGCTGGTGTTTTGGCGTAACGACGGCGCCAGTGGCCTGGCCCGTTTGCGCCATGCCGTTTGCTTAAATGCTAACGCTATGGCGCTTAAACACTTTTTTGGTAATTAAGCTACATATATGCGCTGTTTATGTGACGGCTGTTAAGAAAAAACGTCTGTTTTATGAAAATTAACTACAAAAAATCCTTTGTCGGTCAGAAAAAATCAGGTAAAGTTTACGGCGTAGGGTACAGAGGTAAGATGTTCTATCTTTCAGACCTTTTACTTCACGTAATCGGATTTGGCTGAATATTAGCCGCCCCAGTCATTTTGTGACTGGGGCGTTTTTTATTGGGCGCTCGATAAAATGGATGCGTAATCCGCTACGCATCCGTGAGGGTTATTCCCCATCTTCTGATAACGGCGCCTCATCCTGTGCGCTAAACCAGCTATCCAGCTTCAGCCGCAGTTTATCGACGCCAATTTTCTTCAGAGAAGAGAAAAGCTCTACCTGCACATCGCCCATAAAAGCCAGCGACGCTTCGCGCACCATATTCAGCTGACTTTTACGTGCGCCTGATGCCAGCTTATCGGCTTTGGTTAACAGTACCAGAACCGGTATTTGGCTCTGCACCGCCCATTCAATCATTTGCTGATCGAGATCTTTAAGCGGATGACGAATATCCATCAGCACCACCAGGCCTTTCAGGCACTCGCGTTTCTGCAAATATTCACCCAGCGCACGCTGCCATTTACGCTTCATCTCTTCCGGGACTTCAGCGTATCCATAACCCGGTAAATCGACCAGACGTATGCCTTCAGCAACCTGAAACAGGTTAATCAGCTGCGTACGGCCGGGCGTTTTACTGGTGCGCGCCAGGCTTTTTTGGTTAGTCAGCGTATTAAGGGCGCTGGATTTACCCGCATTAGAGCGGCCTGCAAATGCCACTTCAATCCCTACATCAGCCGGAAGGTGACGAATATCGGGGGCGCTGGTAACAAAATGGGTGACGTGATAATTCCAGCCAGACAAAATAGTGACTCCTGGAGAGTTCATTGAGTTGAATGGCGTGATTATACCCTTAAAGCGCGCAAAGCGCTTCCTGGTACGGTTGACTAAAAAATTTGTAAGATATTTGCCATAATTATTGCCAGTTATTGACGCTTTTAAGCGCCTTACAGATAGATATAATTATATAATTCAATTAGTTAAATAAATGACAATAAAAAACAGCATAAGAAATTATTTAGATACCTTGTTAGTTTTCCTTATTCGTCTAAAGTAATTCACAGAGTTTGGATGGCTCACTTCAGGATGAAGCGCTCAGGGATTAGTCAGGAAAACGCAGAGCTGGGAACAGGACAAGGTGCGTCGGAATGCGCCGTCACGGAAAAGGAAACGCTCAGGATGAGAGCGTAATGCACACGGAAAAACCGGGACGTTGACTGCTATAGGGATATAAAGGAAGGTTGTCCTTCTACGGAAGGTACGAAAAAAGGCGACAGGGTGACCTGCCGCCTTTTTTCTTTGTGCGCTTTCTGCTAGATTCCGCCGCAATTCTATACTAAAGAAAAACCCCGGATAAAAGATCATGAAACCTGCACGTAAGCCACAAAATAGCGCGGCGCCAAAAGTGAAACGCAAATCGCACGAAGATAAAAATCAGGAAGCGCGCGATCGTAAGCGCGATAAAAAGCGCCGCGGCCATGCAGCAGGTAGTCGCGCTAACCCCGTCATGCCGCAGAACGGCAAAAATAGCGCGGCTAAAGAAAAAGATCCGCGTATCGGCAGTAAAAAACCGGTGCCGTTATTAAAAGAAGGCGTAGCGGTCGCGAAGCCGATCAAAAAAGCACCCGTTGAGCAGAAGCCCTTAATGGAGCCGACAGATGAACTGGCGATGCTGGAAAATGATGAGCGCCTTGACGGGCTGCTGGATCGCCTGGAAAACGGCGAAGTCTTGTCGGCAGAAGATCAGGCGTGGCTCGATCAGACGCTGGATCGTATTGATGTTCTGATGGAGCAGCTCGGTATTGGCCTCGATGATGACGAAGAAGATGAAGCAGATGAAGATATGTATCGTCTGTTAAAAGGCGAGAAATAAGCTCGCTGGCTTAAATTGACGGGAACGGGCGCAGGCTTCTCTCCCGTCAGTTGGGTATTCGATTATGTTTTGGCCTGGATCAATCATCGCCATTTTATTAGCGTGTTATCTGTTTTGGCTGTTTGTTAAACTACGCCGCCTGACGCAGCTGAAATCCCGGTTGCGCCGTGCTACCGCTAACCGGCAGCGCCAGGCCTCCTTGCCCTTGACGCGGCCCGTAAGGCGCCGTAAATGGAAGGAGTAAACATGTCAATGCCGTTAACCGAGTGGGATCAGGCCCTGATCGAGAAATATAACTATGCCGGGCCGCGCTATACTTCTTATCCCACCGCGCTGGAGTTTACCGCAGGCTGGAGCGAAGCGGCATTTCAGCAGGCTGCTCAGCGCTATCCCACGCGTCCCCTTTCTCTTTATATTCATATTCCTTTCTGCCACCGCCTTTGTTATTTCTGCGGCTGCAACAAGCAGGTAACGCGCCAGCTGCATAAGGGCGATCGTTATCTGGATGTGCTGGAGCAGGAAATTCGCCAGCGCGCTGCGCTATTTCGCGACAGAAGCGTTACCCAGATGCACTGGGGTGGCGGAACGCCGACCTGGTTAAGCAAGGCGCAGCTGAGTCGCTTAATGGCGGTGCTGCGAGAATGCTTTCATTTCAACAGCGAAATGGAAATCTCCATTGAGGTTGACCCGCGCGAGTTAGAATTAGATGTCCTCGATCATCTGCGGGCGCTGGGCTTTAACCGCCTGAGTATGGGAGTGCAGGACTTTAATAAAGTGGTGCAGGAGCGCGTCAATCGCGTTCAGGATGAGGCCTTTATTTTTGCGTTGATCGAGCGGGCCCGTAAACTGGGTTTTACCTCCAGCAACATCGATCTTATTTACGGTTTGCCGATGCAAACGCCGGAAAGCTTCGACTATACGCTGCAGAAAGTCGCCACCTTACGGCCCGATCGCCTGAGCGTATTTAACTATGCGCACTTGCCAACGCTGTTTGCCGCGCAGCGAAAAATCAAAGATGAAGAGTTGCCCAGCCCGGCGCAAAAGCTGATTATCCTGCAGCAAACCATCGCCACCCTGACCGCGCAGGGATATCAATATATTGGCATGGATCATTTTGCCCGGCCGGACGATGAGCTGGCTATCGCCCAGCGCAATGGGAAACTCCATCGCAATTTCCAGGGCTATACCACGCAGGGCGAGACCGATCTGCTGGGAATGGGCGTCTCGGCTATCAGTATGCTTGGCGACTGCTACGCACAGAATCAAAAAGAGCTAAAGGCCTGGTATGCCAGCGTAGAGCAGCAGGGCAACGCTTTATGGCGTGGGTTGACGCTAAGCCAGGATGACTGCCTGCGCCGCGACGTTATTAAATCGCTTATCTGCAACTTTTCGCTCTCTTTTCGCGATACAGAAGCCGCCAGCGGCATAATATTTACTGATTATTTTGCTGAAGATTTGGCTTTGCTTGCGCCACTGGCCGCAGATGGGCTGGTGGAGATACAAAAGGATGGCATAGAGGTTACGCCGAAAGGACGTTTGCTGATTCGTAATATCTGCATGTGTTTTGATGTGTATATGCGGCACAGGGCACGGCAGCAGCAGTTTTCCCGCGTGATCTAACTATGCGGAACAGCAAAAAGGCCGGTGCATACCGGCCTTTTTATTAACTGAAAAAATTAACCATTACGGCACATAGCACCGCCGCTAAAGCGGTTTGCGGTGAATGGCCGATAGCTGCATCACCTGCAGCGCTCAACGAAACCAACAGCGATTCGAGCATGATAAGCCTCCCGATAACCGTTCAAAATGATACTGAACGGCATCGAGGTGTAAAGAGCAAAGCGCGAAAAATCGTGCAAAAAACACGCTTTTTTCGCTTATTCCATTCCCAGCTCTTTCAGCTTACGCGTTAACGTATTGCGTCCCCAGCCGAGTAAGCGCGCCGCCTCCTGCTTGTGTCCTTGCGTATGGCGTAGCGCCGTGGTCAGCAAGGTGCGCTCCATCTCCGGCTGCGCTTCAGACAGCAGATTTTGATGACCGGAACGCAGCGCCCGATCGGCCCACTGGGCTAACAGCGTGGCCCAGCTGTCGGGCAGTGACTGTACCGCCGTATCGCTGGTGGCGCTTTCAAACAGCTCAGGCGGCAGATCCTGGATCAGCACTTCCTGACCTGCGGCCATCACCGTTAGCCAGCGGCAGGTATTCTCCAGCTGACGCACGTTACCGGACCAGTGCAAACGCGTCAGCGCCGCTTCGGCCTCAGGATGCAGGATCTTGGCTTCCACGCCCAGCTCACGCGCGGCAACCTGCAGGAAATAACGTGCCAGCCGGGGAATATCCTCACGTCGCTCACGCAGCGGCGGCAAATGTACGCGGATCACATTCAGACGATGGAACAGATCCTCCCTGAATTTCCCTTCCTGCACGCGCAGCTCCAGATTCTGGTGCGTTGCCGCAATGATACGCACATCGACTTTTACCGGCGCATAGCCGCCGACGCGATAAAACTGCCCGTCCGCCAGCACACGCAGCAGACGGGTTTGTACATCCAGCGGCATGTCGCCGATTTCATCCAGAAACAGCGTACCGCCGTCCGCCTGTTCAAAGCGGCCCTGACGGATTTGATTCGCACCGGTAAAAGCGCCTTTTTCATGGCCGAACAGTTCAGACTCAATCAGGTCTTTAGGGATCGCCGCCATGTTCAGGGCAATAAAAGGGGCCTTCGCGCGGGGGCTGTGGCGGTGTAATGCATGCGCCACCAGCTCTTTGCCGGTACCGGACTCGCCATTAATCAGCACGCTAATCGAAGATCGCGAAAGCCGTCCGATAATACGGAATACATCCTGCATCGTCGGGGCTTCGCCAATAATATCGGTAGTCGGGCCGCTGACCGGCCTGTCGCGCGGCTGCTGCTGTTCCTGATAATGGCTGATCGCGCGTTCAACCAGGGCGACGGCCTCATCAATATCAAACGGTTTGGGTAAATAATCGAAAGCGCCCTGCTGATAAGCGCTCACCGCCGCATCCAGATCGGAATGAGCAGTCATAATGATGACCGGCAGCATCGGATGCCGCTGTTTAATTTGTTTTAGTAACGCCAGGCCATCCATTCCGGGCATACGAATATCTGACAGTAAAACGTCCGGGGTTTTGCTTGCCAGCGCTTCCAACACTTCATTGGCGTTGTCAAAGGTGGCACAGCTTAATCCAGCTCCGGTAAGTGCGCGTTCAAGTACCCAGCGGATGGAGCTATCGTCATCGACGATCCAAACTATCCCTCGTTGCATAGAAACCTCTACTTACGAATCGGCAGGTAAATCGAAAATTCGGTATGGCCTGGCCAACTGCTAAATTCTATTTTTCCGGAATGCTGATCGATCAGGCTGCGGGCAATGGAAAGCCCTAATCCCGTGCCGCCCTCTCTTCCGCTAACCATTGGATAAAACAGCGTATCCTGTAGCTGCGTAGGAATACCCGGCCCGTCATCTTCCACGTCAATCCGCGCCACCAGCCGGTAACGGGTGCCGTGCAGCGTAAGCTGGAAAGCGGTGCGGGTGCGCAAGGTAATAGTGCCGCCTTCCTCGCCCAGCGCCTGTAGCGCATTACGCACCACATTCAGTAAAACCTGTTCTATCTGGTCAGGATCGTGAGGCAGTTCCGGCAGGCTGGGATCGTAATCGCGTACCAGAGAGACATGCTCCGGCAGCTCCATATTGACCAGATTAACCACGCGCTCCGCAACCTGATGAATACTTTGCGTTACGTGCATACCGGGCTGCTGCGGCCCTAACAGACGGTCCACCAGATTACGCAGCCGATCGGCCTGTTCAATAATGACTTTGGTATATTCCGTCAGCGAGGGATCGGGTAACGCTTTAGCTAACAGCTGTGCTGCGCCACGCAGCCCGCCAAGCGGGTTTTTAATCTCATGGGCCAGACCACGTACCAGATCGCGGGCCGCAACCTGCTGCGCATGTTGGATCTGTTCCTGGCTGAGGCGGCGTTGATTATCCATCGGCGCCATTTCCAACAGGATAAGACCATCCGGCAGCCGCTGCGCCGTCAATGACATAATATGGGCGCGTCCATCCACCACCAGCGTAACTTCACTGTCGGTAAACCCCTGACCAGCGGCCAGGCTTTCCTGCATAACGGTGATATTCAGAGAGAAATAACCCATCAGCTCTGGCAGCGGCGTGCCGAAAAGCTTACGGGAACTTTGCGCTAACAGCTGCTGTGCCGCTGGGTTGGCATAATGAATAACCAGCTCGTTATCAACCAGCAGAATACTGTTAATCAGGGAATTGAGAATCTGCCCGGCATCGGGCAACAGGCCAGTTGCCATACAGCGTTCTCCTGCACCAAATTAGTGCATTATAGTTTCAGGTTTGATAACGCGACATTCCGACCGTTGGCGAGGTGGAGAAAAAAGCCCATCCGAAGATGGGCTGAAAGTTTCCACGGCAACAAAAAACTCAAACCAATTAAACGCTGTAGTAAAGCTCAAATTCTACCGGATGCGGCGTCATGCGCACGCGTTCCATTTCAGCCTTACGCAGTTCGATATAAGCGTCGATGGCATCATCAGTAAACACGCCGCCACGGGTCAGGAACTCGCGGTCTTCGTTCAGCGCGTTCAGCGCTTCTTCCAGCGAACCGGCCACTTTTGGAATTTCAGCTTCTTCTTCCGGCGGCAGGTCATACAGGTTTTTATCCATGGCATCGCCAGGGTGGATCTTGTTGATGATGCCGTCCAGGCCAGCCATCAGCAGCGCGGCGAACGCCAGGTACGGGTTAGCTGCCGGATCCGGGAAGCGAGCTTCGATACGGCGTGCTTTCGGGCTGGAGACCACCGGAATACGGATCGATGCTGAGCGGTTACGCGCAGAGTAAGCCAGCATAACCGGCGCTTCGTAACCCGGAACCAGACGTTTATAAGAGTTGGTGGTCGGGTTAGCCAGGGCGTTGATCGCTTTAGCGTGTTTGATTACGCCGCCAATGTAGAACAGCGCGGTTTCAGACAGGCCGCCGTATTTGTCGCCTGCGAACAGGTTAGTGCCGCCTTTCGACAGAGACATATGGCAGTGCATGCCAGAACCGTTATCGCCAAACATCGGCTTCGGCATAAAGGTCGCGGTTTTGCCCCAGGCATGCGCCACGTTATGCACCACATATTTGTAGATCTGAATTTCGTCCGCTTTCTTCACCATGGTGTTAAAGCGGGTCGCCACTTCGTTCTGACCTGCGGTAGCGACTTCGTGGTGATGCGCTTCAACAACCAGGCCCATCTGCTCCATGGTCAAACACATAGCAGAACGGATGTCCTGGGCGGAGTCAACCGGCGGTACCGGGAAATAGCCGCCTTTCAGGCCCGGACGGTGGCCTTTGTTGCCGCCTTCGTATTCTTTGCCGGTGTTCCAGGCCGCTTCAATATCATCGATAGCAACGTGAGAGCCGGAGGTGCTGCTGCCAAAACGGATGTCGTCGAACAGGAAGAATTCAGGTTCAGGTCCAAACAGAACGGTATCAGCGATGCCGGAAGAGCGCAGGAAATCTTCAGCGCGCTTGGCGATAGAGCGCGGGTCGCGGTCATAGCCCTGCATGGTGCCTGGCTCAAGGATGTCACAACGGATGATCAGCGTTGAATCTTCGAAGAACGGATCCAGTACTGCTGTGGTCGGGTCCGGCATCAGCACCATGTCTGATTCATTAATGCCTTTCCAGCCGCCGATGGAGGAACCATCGAACATTTTGCCGTCTTCGAAGAAGTCTGCGTTAACCTGATGCGCGGGGATGGTCACATGTTGTTCTTTACCTTTGGTATCGGTAAAACGCAGGTCAACAAACTTCACTTCGTGTTCGTTCATCATCGAGAGAACGTGTTCAGCAGACATACTCAACTCTCCTGGTAATTGTCATTGTCGTCGTGGAAAGAGAACTTCATCCGGCCAGGCGCGTAAAGATGAGCGTACAGCGGGCACCAAAGTTCTCAGACAAGCTATCAACCGTTGTGGAAACTGTCGTTTTGGCTTAAACAGATTAAAGCGAATTTTGTGCCAACTTTTTTATTCGGGCCAAAAAGCGCTATTATAGGTGCTCTCGTCAAACGAGGGATGCACCATGATGGGTATCGCGCACCATTATAGTGCAATGGAGTAGAGTTTGGGCACTGTTATGGTGCAGTTGATCAAGCGGGTGCATTTTTTTGCACTGAAAGCGGTGTTTAAGGCAAGCCTTGCAGCATTCTTTCTTTGATATTTGTGATCCTGTTCAGTCCTTCGATTAATCCGTGTACAATAGCGCGCTATTTCTAATGCCTGAGGCAAAGCTGTGATCGAAAATTTGCGTAACATCGCCATTATTGCGCACGTTGACCATGGGAAAACCACCCTGGTTGATAAACTGTTGCAACAGTCTGGTACTTTTGATACCCGTACTGAAGCAACTGAGCGTGTAATGGACTCCAACGATTTGGAGAAAGAGCGTGGGATTACCATCCTCGCGAAAAATACCGCCATCAAATGGAACGACTATCGTATCAACATCGTTGATACCCCAGGACACGCCGACTTCGGTGGTGAAGTTGAGCGCGTTATGTCCATGGTTGATTCAGTGCTGCTGGTTGTCGACGCGATGGACGGCCCCATGCCGCAGACGCGTTTCGTGACCAAAAAAGCCTTTGCTCATGGCCTGAAGCCGATTGTGGTTATCAACAAAATCGACCGTCCGGGCGCGCGTCCTGACTGGGTTGTTGATCAGGTGTTTGACCTGTTCGTAAACCTGGACGCTACCGACGAGCAGCTTGATTTCCCGATTATTTACGCTTCTGCGCTGCAGGGTATTGCTGGCGTTGAACATACCGATATGGCTGACGACATGACCCCGCTGTACCAGGCGATTGTTGAACATGTTCCGGCTCCGAATGTTGACCTGGACGGCCCGCTGCAGATGCAAATCTCTCAGCTGGACTACAACAACTACATGGGCGTAATCGGTATTGGCCGCATCAAACGCGGTAAAGTGAAGCCGAACCAGCAGGTTACGGTTGTCGATAGCGAAGGCAAAACGCGTAACGCGAAAGTCGGCAAGGTGCTGGGTCACCTCGGCCTGGAGCGTATCGATACCGATCTGGCTGAAGCGGGCGACATCATCGCTATCACCGGTCTTGGCGAGCTGAATATCTCCGATACGATTTGCGATACGCAGAACGTAGAAGCGCTGCCGGCGCTGAGCGTGGATGAGCCGACCGTAACCATGTTCTTTAACGTCAACACTTCTCCGTTCTGCGGTAAAGAAGGTAAATACGTTACTTCACGTCAGATCCTGGATCGTCTGAAGAAAGAGCTGGTACATAACGTTGCGCTGCGCGTTGAAGAAACCGAAGATGCGGATGCTTTCCGTGTTTCTGGCCGTGGCGAGCTGCACCTCTCCGTACTGATCGAAAACATGCGTCGTGAAGGCTTTGAGCTGGCGGTATCCCGTCCGAAAGTTATCTTCCGCGAAGTTGACGGCCGTAAGCAGGAACCGTTTGAAAACGTGACGCTGGATATTGAAGAACAGCATCAGGGCGCGGTTATGCAGGCGATGGGCGAACGTAAAGCCGACATGAAAAACATGGATCCGGATGGCAAAGGCCGCGTACGTCTTGACTACGTGATCCCAAGCCGTGGTCTGATCGGTTTCCGTAACGAATTCATGACTATGACTTCCGGTACCGGTCTGCTGTACTCCACCTTCAGCCATTACGACGACGTGCGTCCGGGCGAAGTGGGCCAGCGTCAGAACGGCGTGTTGATCTCCAATGGCCAGGGCAAGGCAGTTGCCTTTGCGCTCTTTGGTCTGCAGGATCGCGGCAAGCTGTTCCTGGGTCACGGTGCGGAAGTTTACGAAGGACAGATTATCGGCATTCACAGCCGTTCTAATGACCTGACCGTAAACTGTCTGACCGGTAAAAAACTGACCAACATGCGTGCATCCGGTACGGACGAAGCGACAACGCTGGTACCGCCGATCAAGATGACGCTGGAGCAGGCGATCGAGTTTATCGACGATGACGAACTGGTTGAAGTAACGCCGACCTCCGTACGTATTCGTAAACGTCACCTGACGGAAAACGATCGTAAACGTGCTTCACGCGGCAGCAAAGACGTTTAAGTAATTTCTGCTACGCATAAAAGCCCTGCCTGTAAAGGCAGGGCTTTTTTATATCTGACGCGCGCGAAAACCCACCTCCCATCCCAATAAGCAAAAAAGCTAACATCCTGGTTAATGAGAAATAGCCTTCACCCGCCTGCCAGCAGCATTAGCAGTACCAGGCCTGTCGACTGGAGCCGCGCCAGCGCTTTTGCGGGCGTTCAACTCTGCAATAATTTTTACAAAACGCTGCTCATTTAGCTTATAGAACAGTCCCATGGTGATGGCCGCAATAATGGCCAGACCGCATGGCCAGATAAAAATAAGCTGGCGCAGGCCGACCAGCGTGGCCTCGCTTTGTACCACATTAGGGATATAACCTATCTGGGTCAGCATAATGCCGGGCAGAAAGCCCGCCAGGGCGGCTGAGATTTTGCGCGAAAAGGTGTAGCCAGTGTAGACCGAGCCTTCGGCCCGCACGCCGGTTTTCCACTCGCCATAATCCACGGTATCCGGTACCAGCGCCCAGTTCAGGCTGTTGACGAAGGCGGTGCCGAAAAAGGCCATACAGGAGAAAAGAACGAATGAAACCGAACTGCTTCCCCAACCGTAATTGAGCAGATCGCCCGCTGCCCACAGCAGCAGCCCGCCCAGGTAAACCCGCTTTTTACCGAAGCGTTTAACCGCAGCGGGCACCATCAGTACGCCAATCAGAATGCAGCCCATACTGAAGAAGCCCATCCAGGAGAGCAGATGGATATCCTGCAAAACGTACTGCGTGTAATAGACCTGAATAGCGAGCTTGATATTAAACGCTGCCAGGGTGCAAAGATTGGCGATGCACAGCACCAGTAACGGCGGGTTGCGGAAGATAGCGCAGAATGACCGGGCAATGCCGGGCTTATGCCCTTCGGGCATGATCTCCACATAACGTTCTTTTACGCCGCTATAGCACCGCCACATACAGAATAACCCACAGATAGCGAATAACATGGCGGCAACCAGATAACCCAGCGACGGGTTATCCAGAAACAGCGTCTGAATGGGGATAAAGCCCACGGTACAGAGCAGCAGACCGAGCGTTGCTCCTCCCTGACGCCATGCCGCAAGCTGCGCGCGCTCATGGGGATTTTTCGTGATGGCTGGCACCATCGCGCCGTAAGAGCAGTTCATCAGGCTATAAAACAGCCCGAACAGCATAAAGAGCAGCATACTTAATGCCATCTTGAGCGTTAGCCCTAAACCGGTATCTAAAAACTGGGCGGTAGCCACCAGGGCCACTGGTACGGAGGCGTAAAAAATAAAGGGCCGGAATTTGCCTTTCGGACCGATACGGCGGCGAGAGTCGATCACCACGCCGGTCAGCATATCGGTAAAGGCGGTAAAGAATTTGGCGACCAGAAAAATCACGCCGCCGTAAAACGCCGGAAGCTCAAGAATATCCGTGTAAAACTTCAGCAAATAGAGCGTGCCGATGCACAGCATCAGATTTGAGCCGAAGTCGCCCATGCCATAGGCGAATTTCTCGCGCCAGCTTAGCTTTAGCGTCAGTGGATTTTGGATGTTGGATTCGGTCATGACAGGTCCTTATTGTTATGACCCGCCTGTTTCCCGGAAAACGGGTTTCCGAAGCCTGCCACAGGCGGGGTAGCGTAGAGAGGTGACTCAGGCCGACTGTGGCGGATTATGCTTGCGGCTCTCTATTTCACCGACGATCCGCACATACATTTTTTCGTTCAGATTGTAGAAACAGCCCATGGCCACGATGGTGATCACCGCCAGCACGCCCGGCCAGATAAAAATAAGCTGACGTAACCCCTCGATAGTGCTTTCCGACTGGGCAATGTTCGGTACATAGCCAATCTGGGTAAGCATCCAGCCGGGAAAGAACCCTGCCAGCGCCTGAGAGACTTTACGGAAGAAAGTGAAGCCGGTGTATACCGTCCCTTCTGAACGCACGCCGGTTCGCCACTCGCCATACTCTACGGTATCGGAAACCAGCGCCCAGTTCAGGCTGTTCACAAAGGCCGAGCCAAAGAAGGCGAGGCAGGAGAAAAGCACAAAGCTCACCGAGCTATCGCCCAGGGTGTAGTTGAGCAGATCGCCGATTACCCAAATCAGCAGTCCACCGATATAGACGGTCTTCTTACCGAAGCGACGTACGGCGATGGGCATCAAAAATACGCCGATAAAAATGCAGCCCATGCTGAAGAAGCCCATCCAGGAAAGCAGCATAGGATCGTTAAGTACGTACTGGGTGTAGTAGACCTGGATAGCCAGCTTGACGTTAAAAGCCCCCAGCGTACAGAGATTGGCGATGCAGAGAATAAACAGCGGACGATTGCCGCCAATGGCCCTGAATGACTGAAGCAGCCCCGGTTTCTGGCCCGGCTTAACGGGCTGAACTTCCACATAACGCTCTTTCACCCCGGCGTAGCACCACCACATAAAAAACAGCCCAAAAAGCGAGAAGAGCATTGCCGCCAAGATATAGCCCAGCTGGGGATTGTTATCTATCATATTCATCATCGGCACAAAGCCCACGGTACACAGCAGCAGGCCGAGCGTTGCGCCACCCTGACGCCACGCCGCCAGCGAAGCCCTCTCGTGCGGGTTTTTTGTAATGGCGGGCACCATTGCGCCATACGAGCAGTTCATTATGCTGAAAAACAGGCCATACAGCATAAACAGCGCCGTCGCCATAACGGTTTTGCCGGTGATGCTGAAGTCGGTGCCAACGAAGTTAGCCACGGCCAGCAGCGTGACCGGAAAGGCAGCATAAAGCACGAAGGGCCGGAATTTCCCCTTCGGACCAATTTTACGACGTGAATCAAGCATGATGCCGGTGCCCATATCGGTAAAGGCGGTAAAGAATTTGGCAATCAGAAAGATGACCCCGCCCCAGGTACCCGGCAGGCCCAGCACATCGGTATAAAATTTCAGCAGGTACAGGGTGCCGATATCCAGCAGAATATTGGAGCCGAGATCGCCCATACCGTAGGCGAGTTTTTCTTTAAACGGCAGGCGTAGCGTCGCCGGATCGGATGTATGGTGACTCATTATCTTTTCCTCTTCTGCCCGCAGATTCCCTGCGAGCGAGCCTTATCAGATGTGACGTAATGATCCAAACAACGCGGCCCAGTCACTGTCGGCGCGATAAAAGACCGGGGGTTTCCCGATGGGTGCCTCCACCGTCAGCTCGCCGCCGCCGCAATGCTGCTCGCCCGTCCAGGCATTTATCCAGCTATCCTGCGGTAGATAGAGCGCCCACTCCCGGCAATCTTCTGCGTACACCGGGGCGACCAGCAGATCCCGGCCGAACAGGTACTGATATTTCAACCTGTAGGTATGGGCGTCATCTTCATAATGCAGAAACAGCGGGCGCATAACCGGCAGCCCGGTTCTGGCATTCTGCGCCACCGCCTGCTTGATGTAGGGTTTAAGAGTGGTAAAGACGGTAGTCATACGGGCAAAGTGGGCGATGGTCTCCGCATCGCTATCAAACTGCCAGTTGTCGCCTGGTCGGTTCCCTTCGTGGGTGCGCATCATCGGGGTGAAGGCGCTGAAGTCGCACCAGCGCAGCAGCAGTTCTTTGCTGCGCTGCATGCCAAATAACGTGGTATAGCCGCCGATATCGCTGTGATGCAGGCCGTGACCGGTCATCGCCAGTGAGAGCGCCGCCGGGACCACCGAGGCCAGGCCGTCATCCAGACTCCAGTCTACGTTCTGGTCGCCGGCCCACATCATCACTGAATATTTTTGGCTGCCGGTGGAGCCTGCGCGCATAAAAAAGAGGATCTCGCCGAGCTTGCCGCTCTCCTCCAGCGCTTCGTAGTTGCACTTCGCCCACAGAGCTGGCCAGGCGTTGTGCATAATCTCTGCGCTGACGCCGTTATACAGCCTGGTGTCGGTCGGCAGATATTCGCCGAAATCCGCCATCCAGCCGTTGCATCCCAGTTCGATCAGGTTCTTTTTAATCACCTCTTTGAACCAGGCGTATGCTTCCGGGTTAGTCAGATCGACCACGCCGCCGTAAAACTCGCCGAACTCCACCAGATAGTCTTGTCCTGCCGCGTCTTTTGCCAGATAGCCGTGGCGTGCGGCCTCTTCACAAAGATCGCGGTCGCTGGCGACATAAGGATTGATATAGGAGAGGAACTGCACCCCTTCGCGATTCCACTGCCGGATGCGGTTTTTCAGATCGGGATAGAGCTCGCTGTTCCACTTCCAGTTCCACATCACACGCTTGCCGAAAGAGGTCATGCGGATACCGGACCAGTCCTGCGCCCAGACGCCGTTAACCTTCACTCCGCCGTTGCGCATGGTATCCAGTTTCTGTTGGCAAACCTCGGTGCCGCCCTGAATACCGAGCGTTACGCCGTCGTATACCCACTCCGGCAGCTCCGGCTGGCGGCCCAGCATCCCGGTGAGTTTTTCCAGTAAATCAATATAGGTTTCTGCACATTCGAAGCGCAGCGTGGCGTTATCTTCCCAGATAGCCAGTTCATGATAATCCGGCGCGCTGAAGTCGAAATTCATGTAGCAGCTGTTATCCACATGGCAGTAATACTTCTGGGTGCTGACGAACGTGGGCTGTGGAAAGAAGGTCCAGTAATAATCGCCGCCCGCGTTTTCTTTGCAATCGGCCTGCCAGGTGACGTAGGTCTGCTTGTTACGTCCCACGCCCTGTTCGCTGGTCCATAACGGGAAAGGCTTACCGCGCAGATCGAAGTAAGAAAACTGTTCGCCGCAGCCGTAAATATGATCTTCTGGCTGCGCCGCCAGCCGCAGCCAGATACGATTGTGGCTGGTGCTATCGTTCTTCACGTCGATCGCCAGGCGGCCATCGGCATCAACTCTGATGGTAAGCATGGCGTTTACCGCGTCGCCACGGGTAAAAAAGATGTCCCAGCCAGCGCCCTGTTGCGTTACCGAAGCTGTAGTAAGCGCAATCTTTTCGTTCAACCGATCTTTAATACTGAAGTTGCCGCGAAACATATCAATATCGGCTTCGCCTGCGCCTATCCACAGACAGGGGGCTTCTGCGCTGTGCCGCAGAATCAGACGCTGTTGCCAGCAGAGGGTAAATCCGTCCTGCAACAGAATAAGCTCTGGCGCAGATAAGTCAGATTGTAATGAAGTCATGATGATCTCCGTAGATGTAGGGTAATTCGGTTATTTTTTTCTTTTATTCGCCGCCGATTGCCAGCCACAGACGGTGCGTCTCCTGCGGAGCAAGAGAAATCAAATCTTGCGTCGAGTTAAACGCATTGGGCGGGCAGCTCATGGGCTCTACGGCCAGTCCGGTACGCGCTAATTTTTCGCCGCTATAAACCTGTATCCAGGGTTGGGTAGAGCAGAGAAAAACGGACATCTTCTGCTGCGGACTGGTCAGCACCACCTTCCACGGCCTCTCTGAGGAGGGGGCTTTAAAGGTGTGATCGATCCGCGACGCACCGAGAGTTCGCGGCGAGCGATAATCCAGTCCCGCTTCGCTGGTGGCGAGAAGATGCCGGGGGTTCAGCTGTGCATCCACGCAGAACGCCTGCTCAGCAGGGAGCCGTAGCGTACAGGTATCCACCGTTTCCAGATTGCAGGTTAAATAAGGGTGAATACCTGCACCGTAAGGTGCAGGCCGGTCACCGATGTTTTGCGTGGTGATGGTAATCTCCAGGCCTGACGCTGCATCAAGCCGGTAAACCGTTTCGCAAACCAATGCGAAGGGATAACCATAGGACGGCGGTAGAAATGCCGTCAGCGTCACCGCTGAAGCGGAACGGGCGCGAATTTGCCAGTCGCGCCAGGCTAACAGCCCATGTATGGCGGCGTGAGTTGCCCGATCGTTTAACGGAAGCAGGTACTCAACGTCTTGATACTGATAACAGCCGTTGGCAATGCGGTTAGGCCAGGGTACCAGCACTTTTCCCTGATGGGCTGGCGGCATCGTTTCCGGATGGTGGGGGACGACCAAATGTCGCCCGCTGCGGGTTAATTCAGCCAGCCCTGCGCCCACAGAGACGATTTTCGCCTGGTAGCGACCTGCGGTGAGTTCGATGGTTATTCCACTGCTGTGCATGTCCGGTGTCCTTGCGAGACGCTATTTCGCATTGCTGTCGAGAAGCCCGGCGGCCACGGCCGGAGCCAGGCCCGGAGCCAGCGGAAGCCGGGGGATGACCAGACAGTGCAGCAGGTGATAAATATCCTGTTTGCCGTCCCAAACCTTCGTCGTCACTTCGTTATGAGGATCCAGCTCCTGCCACCAGGAACCATTTTCATAGTCCATCAGGTACTTCATGCAGTAGTCCCACCATTTTTGATACCAGGCTTCATATTGCGCATCCCCCGTGACGGTATAGAGGGCGTAAGCGGTTCCCATCGCTTCCACGATGGGCCAGCGCACGCGTTCGCGGACAATAGGCGTTCCGTCCCAGTCTACGGAATAGACAAACCCATCCGCGCCGTCCGGTGCCCAGGCATCACGGATGGTAGCGTAGAACAGGCCTTTAGCATCCTCCAGCAGCCAGTCGGGCGGCGTCTCAAAGCGGGCCTCCAGCGCGGCGCGCAGATGCAGCATCAGGCGGCCCCATTCAATCCAGTGCCCCGGTGTGCCGCCATAGGCGCGAAAACGGTGTGCAGGATTCTCTTTGTTGTAATCGCGCATCGGGTTCCAGCTGGTGTCAAAGTGTTCATTAACGCGATAGTCACCTTTACGGGCGACGTCGTGAATAATCACTGAAGCGATACGCAGTGCCCGCTCGAGCCATTTGCGTTCGGAGGTGACGTCGTAGACGATCAGAAAAGCTTCCACCGCATGCATATTGGCGTTGCCGCCACGATAATCTTCCGTCTTGCTGAAGGCTTCATCCCAGGACTCCAGACACATCTGCTCCTGCTCGCTCCAGAAATACTTTTCAATCACCTCAATAGCGTAATCAAGCAGCGGCCGCGCGTCGGGATGACCGGTAGTAACCGCGCTGGCCGCCCCGAGCAGGACAAAGAAGTGCTGATAGCCCTGTTTGGAGGCATCCACCACGCCTTCATCGTTTACGCAGGCATACCAGCCGCCATACTGCTTATCACGCAGCGCGTCGTTCAGGGTAGTGATGCCATGCTCGACCAACGCGTACGCGCCAGGACGCCCCATGCAGGCAGCGACGGAATAGACATGCAGCATGCGCGCGGTGATCCACAGGTGCGTGCCCATATCTGCCCGTACCTGGCCGTTATTGCCCAGCCAGCCAAAACCTGTTGGTACCGCCGCGTTTTTGCCGAAGTTGAAAATTCGGTCGGTTTCCTGCTCAAGCCAGCGATTGTGGCTCAGGGTGTTAAACCATTTCATCGTTTTCTCTCCTCAACGGCGGGCCATCATTTCATCCACAATCTCGCCTAAACGCTGCAACTTAGGCACCGAGAGATCGCGCAGCATCATCTCTGTATCTGGCAGACCAATCACCGAGGACCAGACGGCGCGTCCGGCCAAAAAGCCGCTGGCGCCTGCGGTCATGGCAACGCTCACGGCGCGCGGGAAAAGTTTTTCATCTACGCCGGAAGAGAGGATGACCCAGGGCATATTGATGTGCTCGTTCAGGCGTCGGCATGCGCTGAGCAGCGCCTGCTGCAAGCCTTTCCCGGCCAGCGGCATCTCTACCTTGTAGAGATCGGCCCCGCTATCGCCCAGCTCTTTTGCGGCATGAATAATCGCCTCTTCGCGATCGAACGCGTCGCCGTGACGCGGCGGACGCACCACTGGCTCGATAATGCTGACCAGACCGTTGCTGTGGCATAGCTGGTTAAACGCCCTGACCATTTCAAGGCGCTGCTGCGGATCTTCATCGCTGCGCCAGAGCACCAGCAGCTTGAGCGCCTTGCCGCCGTCGCGCTTTACCTGCTGCGGGTCAACGTGTTGGTCAATCACCACGCTATCTACCGGAATGCCGTTGCCGGGAATAAACGCATCCGCCGCAACAATCATCGCGCAGTTGCTGGCGATCGCCTTCTGCTCAACGACCTGGCGATAGCAAAACTGCTGATCGACGAGGATCGCCGAGGCATAGGGCGAAAGAATACGGGCGGCGTTCACTTTAAAATCCGTTAATACCCCATCGGTAACGGGCGTGGTTGCGCCTGCGGCGGCAAACATTAAGCGCATGGCTTCCCGCTGATCGACCGCCAGCATGGCGAAACCGCCGGAAGGGCGAGTAATGTCTTTAATGGTGTAGCGATTCATGCTTAATCCTTTTTACCTGATCTACGTTAATGAGACAGCCCGGCACAGGTGCGTACCTGCTCAAGAATTGCGCTCCAGTCTTCGCGTCCCCGCCCGGCGGCGCGCGCCTGGTTATAAACTTCGCGAGAGGCGGCCCCCAGCGGCATTGGGACATGCAGTTGATTCGCCACATCCAGCGCAATGCCAAGATCTTTGTGAGCAAGGTCGATCATAAAGGCCGGAGAAAGATCGCCTTTCAGCACTTTATTCGGCCAGGAGGTGGTGAAGTGGCCTTTGCCCGCCGGGGTGCCGCTCATTACTTTCAACGCCACGTCGAACGACAGGCCGAGCGCTTCGCACAGGACGGCGGCTTCGGCGGAGAGGGCGTTCAAAGCGATGCTCATATAGTTGTTGATAAGCTTGACGCGAATACCCATGCCTGGGCCGCCAGCGTTTACCAACTCGCTGCCCATCGCCATCAGAATGGGCGTGGCGCGTTCCACCTGCTCCGATGTACCGCCTGCCAACAGCAGCAGGGTTCCGGCAATGGCGTGATCGGAGGTGCGGCCCACGGGAACATCCATCATGCTGAAGCCGCGCTGTTTCATATCGTGAATTAGGGCGTCGGTTTGCAGAGGGTGAATAGTGGACATATCGATAACCAGCGCCTGAGGGGATAACCCGTCACAAACCCCTTGTTCACCCAGCAACACCGAGCGAACCAGATCGCCGTTGGGCAGCATGGTGATAACAAACTCGGCATCAACGGCGGCCTGGGCTGGCGTGACCGCTGCCGTGGCTCCTTTTTCCACCAGTTGCTGTACCGCTGTCGGGTTAATATCAAATACCTTTAGCTGATGACCGTCCCGTAACAGATTGCTCCCCATCGGCGCGCCCATCTGGCCCAGCCCTATAAATGCAATGACCGCCATACCTTCTCCTCAAACGTGGTTCAGTGTTTCATTCTGTCAATAATTGAGCGTTTATGTCTATTGTTTGATCGTATTTGTAATTTAAAGTCAAAAAATTGACAGGTGTCACTTTTTAAACAATTCATAAAATTAAAATGAGGGAAACAGAAAAAAGGTAAGGAACAGCTATGACTCGCATCGCTTGTATAGGCATCACCGTGTTGGATCGCATCTGGTATCTTAATGATTTACCGCAGGAAGGAGGCAAGTACGTAGCGAAAAACTACACCGAGGTGGGGGGAGGCCCGGCGGCGACGGCGGCGGTGGCGGCAGCAAAACTGGGCGCTGCCGTTGATTTTATTGGTAGAGTGGGTGATGACGAGACCGGAAGTACCCTACTGACGGAGCTGGCATTCCTGGGCGTCAATACTCGCTATACCCGCGTGGTGAAAGGCGCGCGATCCTCACAGTCGGCGGTGCTGGTGGATGGTCACGGCGAACGCATTATTGCTAACTATCCCAGCCCGGATCTGCCTGCTGACGCCAGCTGGTTGTCCGATATCGACTTCAGCCAGTGGGATGCAGTGCTGGCGGATGTGCGCTGGCACGATGGGGCAAAATGCGCCTTTACCCTGGCTCGACAAGCGGGCGTACCGACTATCCTTGATGCAGACGTGACGCCGCAGGCGATCGGCGATCTGGTGGCATTGAGCGACCATGCCGCCTTCTCTGCGCCTGGCTTACAGCGCCTGACCGGGCTATATGAGCCAGCCGCCGCGCTAAAAGAAGCACAAATGCTCACCCGTGGCCATGTGTATGTCACGCAGGGAGCGCAGGGCTGTTTTTGGCTGGAAGAGGGCACGTTAAATCATCAGCCCGGATTTAGCGTCGATGTGGTGGATACTACCGGTGCGGGCGATGTTTTTCACGGCGCGCTGGCGATAAGTCTTGCCCAGCAGCACACCAGGGCAGAGGCGGTTCGCTTCGCCAGTGCTGTCGCCGCGCTGAAGTGTACTCGTGCTGGTGGGCGCGCCGGTATCCCCGACGGTGACCAAATCCGCTCTTTTATGTCACTTTTTGTATAAAATATGAAACCAGTTGGATTTTAGAGGAAAGCCAATGAGCGTTACCGAACTGACCGGTAATCCACGACACGATCGGCTGCTGACGCTGATTGCCGAGCGTGGCTATATGAATATTGATGAGCTGGCGCAGCTGCTGGATGTTTCCACACAGACGGTACGGCGCGATATTCGTAAACTGAGCGATCAGGGATTGATTACGCGTCATCACGGTGGGGCCGGGCGCGCCTCTAGCGTAGTGAATACCGCTTTTGAGCAGCGGGAGGTCTCCTTGACGCAGGAGAAGCGGGCGATTGCCGAAGCGATTGCTGACTATATTCCCGATGGCTGCACCATCTTTATTACTATCGGCACTACCGTCGAGCATGTGGCGCGAGCGCTGCTCAATCATAACCATCTACGCATCATCACCAACAGTCTGCGGGTTGCGCACATTCTTTATAAAAACCCCCGTTTTGAGGTTATGGTGCCTGGCGGAACGCTGCGCGCACATAACGGCGGAATTATTGGCCCCGCCGCGACAGCCTTTGTTTCAGGGTTTCGGGCGGACTATCTGGTCACCAGCATGGGGGCGATTGAGGGTGACGGCACATTGCTGGAATTTGACGTTAACGAGGCCAGCGTAGTGAAAACCATGATGGCCTATTCACGCCATATATTACTGGCCGCCGATCATACGAAATACCATGCATCCGCTGCCGTAGAGATTGGCAATGTGTCGCAAACCACGGCGTTATTTACTGACGCGCTGCCGGGACCGGCGCTACAGCATCTGCTGAAGTCCAGCCAGGTTGAAATTGTGCCTGTCACGACGTCAGCCAGTGAGGAATTAACCGAAACATAATCACGCTTTTCTGGCCGGTCAGACGATATTTTACCCGAAGCGGTTTTCTCGCGTTGTGTGCACATGATGCGTAATGCCGCATAGTCAAAGCTATGCTTTCCCGCTAAAGTTACTCCTCTATAACGGAAGGAGATGGCTATGCTGTATATCTTTGATTTAGGTAACGTCATTGTAGATATAGATTTTAGCCGGGTAACAGGCGTCTGGAGCGAACTGAGCCGCGTCCCGCTGGCGACATTAAAAAGCCGCTTTCAGATGGGCGAAAATTTTGCACAGCATGAGCGTGGCGAAATAAGCGATGAGCAATTTGCGGCCAGGCTCTGCGCCGAGCTGGATGTAGCGCTCAGCTATGAACAGTTTACGGCGGGCTGGCAGGCGCTGTTTGTCGGCCTGCGTTCTGAAGTTATTGCCCTGATGCAGCAGCTACGCAGCCGCGGCGAACGGGTGGTTATCCTGTCCAATACCAACCGACTGCATTGCGACTATTGGCCGTCGCAGTACCCGGAAGTGCGGCAGGCCGCCGATAAGCTTTATCTTTCGCAGGATTTAGGCATGCGCAAACCGGAAGCGCGCATTTTTCAGCGGGTGCTGCAAGAGGAAGGCTTTAGCGCCGACAACGCCGTATTCTTTGACGATAATCTGGAAAACATCGAGGCGGCGCGACAGTTGGGTATTACCGCCGTGCATGTTACCGATGCGCAGGTGGTGCCTGACTGGTTTGCTCACCGTGGTTAACTAATGGCGCCGCTTTCTTTACGTCCACGTATCCGCGCAGCGGGCGCCTGGTTCAAACTTCTCTGGCAGCGTATTGAACATGATGGCATGACGACTGAGGCGGGCAACCTGGCCTTTGTCTCCTTGCTGGCTCTGGTGCCGCTGGTGGCGGTGGTCTTTTCGTTGTTTGCCGCCTTTCCGGTGTTCTCCGAAATCAGCGTGCAGCTAAAGCACTTTATTTTCAATAATTTCGTCCCGGCAGCGGGCAATGTGGTGCAGGATTATCTCGATCGGTTTGTCGCCAACGTCAATAAAATGACCATCGTGGGCGCGGTTGGGCTGATTGTCACCTCGCTGCTGCTGATGCATTCCATCGACAGCGCGCTGAATGCCATCTGGCGCAGCCAGAAAAAACGCCCGTTGGTTTACTCTTTTGCCGTCTACTGGATGATCCTGACGCTGGGACCGCTGCTGGCCGGGGCCAGCCTGGCGATTAGTACCTGGCTTTTGTCGCTAAGATGGGTGGCCGTCAGCGGGATGACCGGGCTTATCGATCAGGCGCTGCGTATTTTCCCGCTCCTGCTTTCATGGCTGGCTTTCTGGCTGTTGTACAGTCTGGTGCCAACAACGCGGGTGCCGCAGCGTGACGCATTAATCGGGGCGCTGGTGGCAGGCTTGCTCTTTGAGCTGGGTAAAAAAGCGTTTGCGCTTTACATCACCACGTTCCCTTCTTACCAGCTGATTTATGGCGTGCTGGCAGTGATCCCGATCCTGTTTCTGTGGGTTTACTGGACGTGGTGTATCGTATTATTAGGGGCGGAGATAACCGTCACGCTGGGCGAGTATCGTCAGCGACAACAACAAGAAAAAGGCAGTGAGGAAGCATGATTGCATTAATTCAGCGGGTGCTGAGCGCCAGCGTTACGGTGGCCGACGAAACGGTGGGAAAGATTGGTCCCGGTTTGTTGATATTGCTGGGCGTGGAAAAAGAGGATGATGAACAGAAAGCGCAGCGCCTGTGCGAACGCGCGCTGGGCTATCGTATTTTTAGCGATGAAAACGGCAAAATGAACCTCAATGTCCAGCAGGCCGGCGGCAGCGTGTTAGTGGTTTCACAGTTTACGCTGGCCGCTGATACGCAAAAGGGAATGCGGCCCAGCTTTTCCCGCGGCGCTGAACCGCAGGAGGCGGAGCGCCTGTATCACTACTTCAGCGACTGCTGCCGACAAAAAAATCTGCCCGTGGAGAACGGGCGTTTTGCCGCAGATATGCAGGTCGCCTTAGTGAATGATGGACCGGTGACCTTCTGGCTACAGGTATGATGCCGGTAGCAGCAGCAGCCAGGAACAACCACGCCCACGCCGAACGAGAGAATCATTTTATGTATCATCTACGAGTGCCGGAAACTGCCGAAGAGCTGGAGATGTATTACCAGTTCCGCTGGGAAATGTTACGTAAGCCGCTGCGTCAGCCGCAGGGTTCAGAGCGGGACGCCTGGGATGCCATGGCGCATCATCAAATGGTGGTGGATGAGCAGGGTAAGCCTGTCGCCGCCGGTCGTCTTTATATCAATGCGGACAATGAAGCCTCTATTCGCTTTCTGGCGGTGCATCCCACGGTACAGGGCAAAGGATTAGGAACGCTGGTGGCGATGACGCTGGAATCGGTTGCCCGTCAGGAAGGCGTTAAGCGGGTGGTTTGTAGCGCGCGTGAGGATGCGGTCGAGTTCTTTGCCAAGCTGGGCTATGTCAACCAGGGGGAAATTACCGCGCCGCTCACTACGCCGGTACGCCACTTTTTAATGATTAAGCCGGTTATCACGCTGGATGACATCCTGCATCGTGCTGACTGGTGCGGGCAGCTGCAGCAGGCCTGGTATGAGCATATTCCGCTCAGTGAGAAAATGGGCGTGCGTATCACCCAGTATACCGGCCAGAAATTTATGACCACCATGCCGGAAACCGGCAATCAGAATCCGCACCATACGCTGTTCGCGGGCAGCCTGTTTTCCCTGGCCACGCTGACCGGCTGGGGATTGATCTGGCTGCTGCTGCGCGAGCGCCATTTAGGCGGCACTATTATTCTGGCCGATGCCCATATTCGCTACAGCCAGCCCATCAGCGGCAAGCCCAGCGCCGCCGCCGATCTCGGTTCGCTAAGCGGCGATCTCGATCGGCTGGCGCGCGGACGTAAAGCGCGAGTGCAGCTGGAGGTGGAGCTGTTCGGCAATGATGCGTGCGGGGCGGTATTTAACGGCGTCTATATCGTACTGCCCGCCGATCCCGACGGGCCGCTAGAGCCTCATGGATGATTGCTGACTTCACCCTGAACCATAGATTGTTGCAGGGTTTTCCCGTCTGAAGTCAGCGTTAATGTGCCGTTAGCGCTGTTTTTTAACGGCATTGCTGCCGCCAGGCTCGCATTCAGCTTCAGCTGTAGCGTGGCCTGACCGGTTAGCGGCGGCGCTGGCCAACCCCAGTTTTGCAGCACATCCGCCGGTACGGACCGGCCGTTCAGCGTTAACGACAGATTGCGCGCCGGCGTTTGATCCAGCGTTGCCAGACCTTCCAGCATACCTTTATCCGCAAACGCGCTCATTTCCGTCACCGCAATCTGTTCGGCATCGGCATTTAACGTCAGCGAAGGATGGCGAATATCGGTACGGTTGAAGGTAGCTTCCGCCGCATTCAGGTTAAGAGCGCCCTGCCAGATACCCCATTGACGATGACGCGCCAGCAGCAGGTCGGAACCACTGATGTCCAGCGCGGTTATCTGCAACGGATACTGAGGGTTTACATCGATAATCAGGTTGCGGTTGCCGCTTAGCTTTTTCACCAGTACGCCGTCAAGCCAGGCCGGCAGCGTTGCCATCCAGCGGTCGCGCCAGTTTTCCGGCAGCGTATATTCCAGCCCGGCCAATACCAGCTCATCCAGCGTAAGTTGCTTCGTCTGACGTTGCCAGTTGCCCTGCGCACGGATTAAGCCGTTAACCCAGCGTGAGCTAAAGCGCGCGTCCGCAATGCCTTGCGGAGAAAAGTCGAGATTCAGAATCGGATCGTTTAACGTCAGCTGACCGTTGATAAAGCTGTCGGCATTCAGAGCCAGCGAGCCGTCGTTGCTTTGCCAGTCGCCATTGCTTAGCGTCAGGTTTTTTAGCAGTAAATCGAGATCGGTTACTGCCCAGTCCGGCCCCTGCAGACGAGCGCCAGTCATATCCACGCGCGAAAAATGCACCGAAGGCAGGCTACGTAGCGGCTGTAAGAATGCGCTAAGCGATTTGTCCGTTTGCAGACGAATATCATTCAGGCGCAGCGCGGACACTTCCCATTTACCCTGTGCGTCACGTTGGGCGCTGCCGGTCACGGAGCCGCGCGCCAGATCGGCACCGAAATTATTAATCACCAGCTGCCGATCGCTTATTCTTCCCTGAACCAGGGCATTGGTAACCTCCAGCCCATGTAGCGTCACGCTGTTCGCACTGGCCTGAAAGCTGGCGTTATCACCTAAAATATTGCCCGCGCGCGGCTGCCAGGGAATTACGCCGCCGTTTAACGCTAGCGTGTTGATTGTCTGCCGGGGGCTATTCAGCGTCATATTGCGCAGCTGAAGGCGATCGGCCTGTAACGGCCAGGCCATATTCGTCGGCATATTGGCGACATTCAGCGTACCGTCCTGCAGCTCAATACGGGTAAAGTGCAGCGCATCGCTAAACAAAGAGAGCGTCAAACCGAGGTTAACGGTTTTTGCCACCATCACGGCGGGCTGGCCATCATGACCAAAACTCACATTACGTAAGGCCAGCAGCCCCGGACTGGAAAAGTTATGCTCTATTTTGCTGACGGAAAGATGCCAGGCCGTATCATCGCTTATTCGTCTGCTGGCCCATTCCGCGCCCCAGCGGGTTTGCAGCAAAAGATAGATCGCTACCAGCGTTAGCAGCAGTAGCAACAACAGCGAAAGCGTTAACTTTCCGACAAGTTTCATTTGCATCCTTCCGTATGAATTTCCGCTATCGCCTGTTATGCCCTAATTACTGGCATAGCTCAACCGCCTGGTTGTAAAGCCGGAATAAATACGCTGCAGAAGGCGGGTCACGGCCCGCCCCGCAAGGTTTACTTCTCGTGAGGGAAAAACAGATTCAGCACAATGGCGGTAATGCCGCCTGCGGCGATACCGGAAGAGAGCAGGGTTTTTAACCATTCCGGCGCAAACTGCAGGATCAGCGGCTGCTGCGACACGCCCAGACCCACCGCCAGCGAGAGCGCCATAATCATAATTGCCCGACGATTTAACGGTTCACGCGAGACAATACGCACCCCGGATGCGGCGATAGTGCCAAACATCACGATAGTCGCACCGCCCAACACCGGCTCCGGAATATGCTGTACAAAGCCGCTTACCGCAGGAAACAGGCCAAGCACAATCAGCATCAGCGCCACGACAAAGCCCACGTAACGGCTGGCGACGCCGGTCAGCTGGATAACGCCATTATTCTGGCCGAAACAGGAGTTAGGGAAGGTGTTAAACAGCGCGGAGACAAAAGAGTTAAGGCCGTTAGCCAGTACGCCGCCTTTCAGACGCTTCATATAAAGCGGCCCGCTAACCGGCTGCTCTGAGACGTCAGAGGTGGCGGTAATATCGCCGATGGTTTCCAGCGAGGTCACCATAAATACCAGCATCAGCGGAATAAGCAGGTTCCAGTCAAAGCCCAGGCCGTAATAGAGCGGCATCGGAACGGCCACCAGCGCGCTGTTTGACGGAGCGCTGTTTTCCGGCAGCATATCCAGCGCCCACGCCAGTAAATATCCCACGGCCATCGCAATCACCAGCGAGGCGACGCGCAGATAAGGGTTACGCTGACGGTTAAGAATAACGATCACCGCCAGCACCGCGCCTGCCAGCAACAGGTTTTTCGGCGCGCCGAAGGTGTGATCGTTCATCGCGGCAAAGCCACCGCCGATAGAGGTTAAGCCAACCTGAATCAGCGACAGGCCAATAATCATCACGACGATGCCGGAAACCAGTGGGGTGATAATACGGCGCGCCAGATGCAGCACGCGGGAAATAACCATCTCCGTACAGGAGGCGATCATTAGCGTGCCAAATAAAGCGGCCATCATCGTAGGCACATCGGCGCCGCCATTTTTTAACGCCAGGCCACCCATAATCAGCGGGCTAACAAAGTTAAAGCTGGTGCCCTGAATAGAAAGCAGCCCCGATCCTACCGGACCCCAGGTTTTAATTTGCAATATCGACGCGACGCCAGAGGCAAACAGCGACATGCTGATAATGTGTTGCGTATCCTGGGCGGGCAGGCCAAGCGCCTGACAAATCAGCAGAGCGGGGGTAATAACCGCCACGAACATAGCCAGCAGATGCTGACAGGCGGCAAAGAGCGTTTGCGGCAGCGGCGGGCGATCTTCCAGGCGATAAATAAGTTCGCTCTTCGGCGTCACGCCGGTAGCGGACGGGGCGATTTCATTAGGGTTGGCGGACATGATTAGGGTTCCCTGAGAAACAAAGTGGCGATTGTAATTCACTGCATCGCAAAAGCAATCGTTTGCTAAGCGGGTTTTACCTTAACGGGTTTATTTATTCTGGATCGGAAAAGAAAAAACAGACGTCAGGCGTTGGTGTAGCGATCGGTTTCCGGCAGCCAGCGTTCAATCAGCGCCTGCGCCTGTTGCGGATAGTGCTGGTGAATATGGCGCGCAATGCGTTGTACCTCAGGGATTAGCGCCTGATCGCGCAGCAGGTCAGCCACTTTAAACTCAGCGTTGCCGGTTTGCCGCGTACCCAGCAGTTCACCTGGCCCACGAATTTCCAGATCGCACTGGGCGATAACGAAACCGTCATTGCTGTCACGCAGCACCTGCAGGCGCTTTTGCGCCGTTTTGCTCAGCGGGGATTTATAGAGCAGTACACAGTGAGAGGCGACCGCGCCCCGGCCTACGCGTCCACGCAGCTGATGCAGCTGGGCAAGTCCCAGCCGTTCCGGGTTTTCGATAATCATCAGGCTGGCATTAGGAACATCCACGCCCACCTCAATGACCGTGGTGGCGATCAGCAGCTGAAGCGCTCCCTGTTTGAAAGCCTGCATAACGTCCTGCTTTTCCTGCGGCTTCATGCGGCCATGAACCAGACCTACCTGTAAATCGGGCAGCGCCAGCTTTAACTCTTCCCAGGTTGCTTCCGCCGCCTGCGCTTCCAGCAGATCGGACTCTTCAATCAGCGTGCATACCCAGTAAGCCTGGCGGCCTTCCGTCTGGCAGGCGTTTTTTACCCGCTCAATAATTTCTGCGCGCCGTGAGTCGGGGATCGCGACCGTGGTAACCGGCGTGCGTCCCGGAGGAAGTTCATCAATAACCGACGTATCCAGATCGGCATAGGCGGTCATCGCCAGCGTACGCGGGATCGGCGTCGCGGTCATGATTAACTGATGAGGATGGAAACCCTGCTCCTCGCCTTTTTCCCACAGGGCCAGGCGCTGGTGGACGCCGAAGCGGTGCTGTTCATCAATAATCACCAGCGCCAGGCCGTTAAACTGCACCTGTTCCTGGAAAATAGCGTGCGTGCCTACCACCATAGCAACCTGGCCGCTGGCAATCGCTTCCTGCTGAGCCAGCCGGGCTTTACCCTTCTGTTTGCCCGCCAGCCAGCCAACCTCAAGGCCCAGCGGCGCAAACCACTGGCGAAAATTGTTAGCATGCTGCTCGGCCAGTAACTCGGTCGGCGCCATCAGCGCAACCTGTTTACCGTGAGCGATAACATTCAACGCAGCCAGGGCGGCAACCAGCGTTTTGCCAGAGCCTACGTCGCCCTGAACCAGCCGCATCATGGGATAATCGTGGGTAAGATCCTGCTCAATCTCTTTAACCACCCGCTGCTGAGCGACGGTAGGTTTAAACGGCAACGCCGCCAGCAGCCGATCGCTTAGCGTATGACGCGGCGACATCGCCAGCGCATGATAGCGTTGGGCGCCAGCGCGCACCGCCAGCATACTCAGGTTATGGGCCAGCAGCTCTTCAAGGATTAGACGGCGCTGGGCCGGATGGCGTCCGCTTTCCAGATCGGCCAGCTGTATATCCGGCGGTGGACGATGCAGCGTGCGCAGCGCATCAGGCAGGCTAAGCAGGCCGCCGCTTAATTCCGCTGGCAGCAGCTCGGCAATCGGGCAGGTATCCAGTAGGTTAAGCGCCTGATCGGTCAGGCTACGCAGCGTGGCCTGACGAATCCCTTCCGTAGTGGGATAAACCGGGGTTAGCGTTTCCTGCAGCTCGGTAACGCTGTGCTCACCCTGAATGCGATATTCAGGATGGATCATCTCTGCGCCGCGCTGGCCCCGTTTGATCTCGCCGTAAGCCGTAACGCGTGCGCCGGGCGACAGCCCGTTTTTCATTCCGGCATTAAAGTTGAAAAAGCGCAGCGTTACCACGCCAGAGCCATCGCTAATCTGGCTGACCAGCATACGGCGGCGGCCAAAAGTTACGTCGGTATGCAGCACTTCGCCTTCAACCGTCGCCCAGATACCGGGCAACAGATCGTTAATACGGTAAAGCTGCGTGCGATCTTCATATCGCAGCGGCAGGTGCAGCAACAAATCCTGCACGGTATGCAGCCCGATCTTTGCCAGCTTTCCGGCCTGGCTGGCGCCTATGCCGGAAAGGGTGCTGAGCGGAACGGCATCCAGCAGGCGGCCTTTCATCGTTTAGCCGTTGACTGCATTGCGGCCCACCACCCGGCATCGGCAATCACTTCGCCGTTGTCGTCGATGGTAGGACGGGGCAGGCCTTTCTGTTTAGCCACGCGCGCCAATACCGGATAACCGCCTTCAAACAACAGGCGCTGCTGTTCTGAGTGCGGCAGCGTGCTGATGTCGCGCTGGTACATACCGGCGTTTTGCCGCTGGCGCTGCGCCTCATAAAGGATCAGCGCGGAGGCGACCGAAACGTTCAGTGACTGCACCATGCCTGCCATCGGAATAATAATGTCCCGATCGGCCAGCGCCAGCGCTTCCTGAGTGATGCCGGTTTTTTCCTGGCCCATCAGAATGCAGGTCGGGCGCGTATAGTCGATTTCACGAAAGTCGACGGCTTTGGCGGAAAGGTTGGTCGCCAGGATCTGCATATCCTGCTGCTTCAGATGGGTTACCGCATCAGCAATCGTACGGTGGGTTTTAACCTGCACCCAGCTATTGCTGCCGGCGGCAGAAGAAACCACGGTACGCATCCGGTTGGCGGGCCAGATTGCGTGGACTTCATGGACGCCCACCGCGTCCGCCGTACGAATAATGGCGGACACGTTGTGGGGTTTATGTACCTGCTCCATACATACGGTGAGATCGTGCTGGCGCGCGGCCAGCATCTCGCGTATACGAGCAAAACGTTGAGCATTCATGCGTTAGTTTCGGTTACGGTGAACTTTGATGACGTCCGGCATTACACGAATTTTGCGCATAATATTCGCCAAATGAACGCGATCGCGGGCCGTCAAACGAATAAAGGCGCTGTAAACGCGGCCGTCACGTTCTTCCGTGTTCAGGCTTTGAATATTCGATTTGGCCGTGTTAATCGCCGCCGTCAGGTTCGCCAGCGCGCCCTGATGATTAAACATATCGACTTTAATCTCAGCGACAAACTCCTGCTCGGTCACCTTATCCCATTCCACCGCCATAAATTTTTCGGGCTCTTTCTGATAGCCACGAATGTTACGGCACGACTCATGGTGAACCACCAGGCCCTTACCGGGACTGACGTGCGCCACAATCGGGTCGCCAGGAATCGGACGACAGCACTTCGCAAAGGTAATCAGCACGCCATCGGCGCCTTTAATCGGCAGCTTGCTGCGTGACGTGGCGCTGGTGGAAAGGCCGCCCGCCGTATCCAGCAGGTTTTTCGCTACCACGACGCTCATCGCGTTGCCCAGACCGATTTCCGCCAGCAGATCGTCCAGCGACGCCAGCTTCATCCGCTCCAGCTCTTGCTCAATGCTGGCCGGTGAAATCTCAGCCAGTTTACGGCTGCCGCCCAGCGCATGATTAAGCAGGCGACGTCCCAGGCTCACCGAGTCTTCGCGCTTGAGGTTTTTCAGCAGCTGACGGATCTTGGCGCGCGCTTTTGAACTGACGACAAAGTTAAGCCAGGCGGCATTGGGCCGGGCGCCGGGAGCGGTAATAATTTCCACCGTCTGGCCGCTGGCCAACGGCTGTGAAAGGGGATAGGGCTGCCGATCGACGCGTGCGCCCACGCAGGCATGACCAATATCGGTATGCACCGCATAGGCGAAGTCCACCGGCGTAGCGCCAGCGGGCAGTTCGACAATACGCCCTTCCGGCGTAAAAACGTAAATCTCATCCGGGAACAGATCGGATTTCACGCTTTCGATAAACTCAAAGGAGCTACCGGCGCTTTGCTGCAGTTCCAGCAGGCTTTGCAGCCAGCGCTGCGCACGAATCTGTGCGGTGGTGCCGCTCTCGCCCTGCTCTTTCTCTTTATAAGCCCAGTGCGCCGCAACCCCCATCTCCGCCATCTGATCCATATCTTCCGTACGGATCTGTACCTCAACCGGCACGCCATGTGGGCCAATCATTGAGGTATGCAGCGACTGATAGCCGTTCGCTTTCGGGATGGCGATATAATCCTTCACCCGGCCCGGACGCGGCTTATACAGGCTATGCATCTGACCCAGCACGCGATAGCAGGTATCCACATCGCGGACGATCACGCGAAACGCGTAAATATCCATAATGGAGTGGAAGCGCTGCTCTTTCAGATGCATTTTGCAGTAAATGGAATAGAGGTGTTTTTCGCGGCCAAATACGCGGCAGGAAATACCGGCCTCCTGCAAACGTCCTTCAATCTCCGCGAGGATTTTCTGGATCATCTCCTTACGGTTACCGCGCGCGGCCTTCACCACTTCTTTAATTACGCGATAACGGTTGGGATAGAGCGCTTCGAAGCCCAGCTCTTCCAGCTCGGTTTTCAGATGATGAATACCCAGGCGGTGCGCCAGCGGGCTATAGATTTCCAGCGTTTCACGCGCAATGCGCCGCCGTTTATCTGGCCGCAGCGAACCCAACGTGCGCATATTATGCGTACGGTCGGCCAGCTTGATCAGGATGACGCGAATATCCTGCACCATCGCCATGATCATCTTGCGGAAGTTCTCCGCCTGCGCCTCTTTTTTATCACGGAACTTCAGCTTATCCAGCTTGGATACGCCTTCAACCAGTTCGGCAACGCTTTTACCGAACAGCTGTTCCATGTCCTGATAGGTGGCGGGCGTGTCTTCAATCACGTCATGCAGCAGCGCGGCCATGAGCGTTTCATAGTCGAGCTTCATTTCCGCCAGGATACAGGCGACGGCGACGGGATGAGTGATATAGGGCTCACCGCTGGAGCGAGTCTGCCCCTCGTGAGCATCACGTGCGACAAGGTAAGCTTGCTTGAGGCGCTTAATCTGCTCCTCAGGCAAGTATTTTTCAATCAGCTGATTGAGACTTTCAAAAAGATACAAGGGCGAGCCTTCCGGCTAATTAACGACGACCTTCAGCGATAGCGGTAACAGCCTGCAACTCGGCGGCTTCTTGCTCATGCTGCTCCTGGCGCTCACGGACATCAAGGATCTGATTGGTGATCAGGCCTTCTTCGATTTCGCGCAGAGCGATAACGGTCGGTTTATCGTTCTCTTCCGGTACCAGCGGATCTTTACCGCTCACCTGCATCTGACGTGCGCGACGTGCAGCGACCAGAACCAGGTCAAAACGGTTACCAATTTTTTCTACTGCGTCCTGAACGGTTACGCGTGCCATAAATGTGCTACTCCACAGGTGAAGAAATGACTGGGCATAATACTGAAAGTGACTTCAGTCTGCCAATAGTTTGCTGATTAATGCATCATGCCGGGCTTTTTGACGGCCCATACGCAGACGCTCAGCGCGAATAATGGTTTTCAGATCCGACAGCGCCAGATCAAAATCATCATTAACGATTAAATAGTCGTACTCGGCATAGTGGCTCATTTCCGCAACGGCCTGAGCCATGCGGCGAGCGATAACCTCTTCGCTATCCTGACCACGACCGCGTAAGCGGCGATCCAGCTCCTCTTTCGAGGGCGGTAAAACAAAGATACTGCGCGCCGTGGGCAATTTCTGCCGAATCTGCTGCGCGCCCTGCCAGTCAATATCCAGGAAGACATCAACGCCGGTCGCCAGCACTTGATCAATGGCCTCGCGCGAAGTGCCGTAATAGTTACCAAACACTTCAGCATGCTCAAGAAAAGCATCCTGCTCAATCATCGCTTCAAAGCCTTGTTTAGAAACGAAGTAATAGTGCTCGCCGTGCTGCTCGCCGGGGCGCATTTCGCGCGTCGTATGCGAAATGGATACCTGTGTATCGTAGAGCGGCTGCGTTTTCAGCATAGCCTGAATCAGACTGGATTTGCCTGCGCCGCTGGGGGCGGAAATAATATAAAGCGTGCCTTGAGCCATGATAGTTCTTGAAGTGTGTAAAAGAGCGGAGTCTGTTTCCTGCACAGTATACACGGCTTGCCGCCGCCATGCAGCGTTTGCTCCGTTCCGCTGTGGTTTTTCTTCTTTTCTGGAAAGTAAACCGCGTGAGGCGTGGTGGTTTGCACGCTTTGCAAAAAAATTCGCGCATGGTTTTCCAGTTTAGCTCCGTGCTTCTCGCCGCGTCGCCTTTAATACGTTCTACTGCAGCGGCTGAGAACAAGGAGGAACTATGTCAGGAAAGACGGCCTTATGGTTGCTGTGTCTGTTTGCCGGGGCGGCGCAGGCGCTATGTCCACGCTGGACGCCGGTGCGGGCAACGGAAGAAATAGCTCATCTCCAGCGGCAGCTACGCAGCTGGGATAAAGCCTACTATCGTGATGGCCAGACGTTGATTGATGACGCGCTGTACGACAGCCTGCAACAACGGTTACGGCAATGGCAGCACTGTTTCCAGCCCACGGCGGCGCCAGATCGCCCGGCCTGGGCCGATAACGGTACGGCCAGTCATCCTGTTGCGCATACGGGCGTAAAAAAACTACCGGATAAGCTGGCGGTGGCGTACTGGATGCAAGGCAAAGGGCCGCTATGGATACAGCCGAAAGTTGATGGCGTCGCGGTGACGTTAGTTTATCGCCAGGGAGAACTGGTTGCGTTGATTAGCCGTGGCGATGGCCTTAAGGGGCAGAACTGGCTGGACAAAGCCGCTTATATTCCCGCACTTCCGCAACAAATCCCTGATAAAAGGCCCGTATTGGTATTACAGGGCGAACTGTTTTTAACCGTGACCGATCATCGGCAGGCGACAGATGGCGGAAGTAACGCGCGCGCTCAGGTAGCGGGCGCGCTAATGCGGCGACAGCCTTCGCCATTACTTTCACAGCTGGGTATCTTTATCTGGGCATGGCCCGATGGACCGCAAACTATGGCGCTGCGGCAAACGGCGCTTAAGCAGTTAGGCTTTGGTTTAGCCAGCGCCTGGACGCAGCCGGTAATTAATGAAGAAGAGGTTGCGCTGTGGCGCGCGCGTTGGTTCCGCTCGCCGCTGCCCTTTGTGACCGATGGCGTGGTGATTCATCAGGCGCGTCGTTCAGCCGGTAAGCAATGGCTGCCTGGCAGTAACGAAGAGGTCGCCGCCTGGAAATATAACCCACCGGTTATCAGCAGCGAAGTGCAGTCCATTGATTTTCCGATAGGGCGCACCGGGAAAATCGCGGTGGTGCTTAATGTCGCGCCCGTGCAGCTGGATGATAAAACCGTGCGTCGTGTCAGCCTGGGCTCTTTAGCGCGATGGCAGGCGTTGGATATTGTACCGGGCGATCAGGTGGCGATTGGTCTGGCAGGACAGGGTATTCCGCACCTTGAAAAGGTGATCTGGCGGGTTATACAGCGCAATCGACCTAAGCCACCCGACCCGCAAAATTATCATAGCCTGAGCTGCTTTTATAACAGCGCGGACTGCCGAAAACAGTTTCTTTCCCGTCTGAGTTGGCTAAGCCAGCGGGAGGTTCTCGATCTACCGGGGATTCAGCGCAGCACCTGGCAGCGCCTGCTTCAGCATCCTGATTTTTTGCATCTCTTTTCCTGGCTCAATATGGATAGCGAGCAGCTTTCAGCTTTGCCGGGCATAACTCCACTGCGGGCCAGGCAAATCGTGCATTATTTTAACCGGGTGCGGCATCAGCCTTTTCGCCGTTGGGTAAAGGCGCTTGGCGTTCCTTTACCTGCCGCCGCGCTCAATGCGCTACCGGATAATAATTGGGCTCAGCTGCTGGCGCGCAGCCTGCAAAGCTGGCAGCAGTTGCCTGGCGTAGGCGCGACTCTGGCACAGCGAATTGATGCCTGGCTAAAGGATCAACAGGTAAGAGAACTGGTTGATTTTATTCAGCAATGGCAAGCTGCACAAAAAGAAGAGCCATCGGCCTCGTCACCCTATCCCGATTCGCTGGCATCGCCGGAAAATAAGGCTATTACTGCTCCGGATGCGGATAGTTAAAAACAGGCAGCCCCAGTCGGAAACGCAGCGCTAACAAACGGGAAAGAAAGCCGAACAGTAAGGTAATAAGGATTACCGTTTCATGCGATAGCGGCGTTTTTAACAGCAAAATATAGAGCCAGCCTGCGGCAAAGGCGATCCCGGCATATAGCTCTTTCTGGAACACCAGCGGAATGCGATTGCAAAACATATCGCGCAGCACACCGCCGAATACACCGGTAATTACCGCGCTAATGGCGGCAATAACAGAGGCGTGTCCCATATCAAGCGCAACCTGAGCGCCAATAATGGAGAAAACCACTAATCCTAACGCATCCAGAACCAGAAAGACCTTGCGAAGATGAGTCATCAGAGGGGCAACAACCGTGGTGACTACGGCTGCGGCGGCGACAATCATGATGTATTCAGGATGTTTTACCCAGCCGAGCGGGTAGTGACCTAACAGCATGTCACGCACCGAACCGCCGCCAATGGCGGTTACCGATGCAATAATAATAACGCCAAAAAGATCCATTTTTCGTCGTCCGGCCGCAAGCGCGCCGGTCATCGCTTCGGCAGTAATGCCAATGATATAGAGTACGGTCAGTAACATAGCCAGCTCCAGGAAAACGGTGGCAAGCCTACAGCGCTTCTCTGAGTGTAGACGAGTGAAAATTTCTAAGGCATCCGCGTCCGGATTAGCTCTGTTTATGCGAAGCGGGAAACTGGTGAGCAAAAAACAATAAAAAAAGCGCGCTATAGCAGCGCGCTTAATAAAAATACCTGTTTACAGGTACTTATCCACCCATCAACAGCTTTTATTATTGTATTAATTTTTTTGTAATTTTTAACGTCACGGCAGGACGTATCTTACACAGCACAATTGGTTTGAGTTCGGGCGCCAGCGGATCCTGGCTACTCTGTAACGGCAGGTCCCTTATCAGGCCACCAGCGGCAATTTTTACCGTAAGCGCCCGTTTTCCTTTAATAAATCCCGGAAATTCTGTCCCTGAGAAGTAATAAAGGCAACAGATAGCGCTTCAATAAAGTCATTCAGCTCTGGCTGATGGAATAACTCGCTAATATGGTGACTGTTAAAACAGAAAACGACCACAACGGCCACGCCAATAAAAATTTCAGCTAGTATAAAAACCTGTTTCAGATAAAGTTTTTCGCTATATATCTGAACTGGATAACCTAAAATTAGCAAGCATATCAACCCGTGAAAAAATAACCAAAGTAATGGTCAGTAAAGTACACTGTTTCGGCTCGATCGCCCTGACAAGCAGCTAACTGTAAAATGCCAGGCACAATCGTTGTTGCTGATGAAACGACTGACCATTTTATGCCATTAATTGCTTTTTATTTCAATTGCATAATGCGTTATTGATGGTAAAAAATCGGTGTTGGCATAAGAGCGCCCTGACTATTATTCTTCTAATTTTTATAGCAGGGAAAGCAACTTTTATTATAAGGCAATAGCATGATAATCATCTCTGAAACAAGGAAGCCCATGCTGACCCCGCCAGGATTTTATCACGTCCACCATGCTTTGTGGCGTGGTGATATTAAAATCCTGCGGATATAAAATAAGATCGGTGCCAGCCGGATGGCCTGATAATAAAACGAATTCCGTTACTGCTTTCATTAATCCTTCGGTAGTCTCAAATTCAGCTAACAGTATTTTATGTGCGAAATTAATAAACTCTTGCTCGGTAAAGTCTTGTAGAGATATGCGTTCCATAGGAAATTCCTGGAATGTCTGATTATTAGAAATTGCTGTGTGCAGGAAAACTTATAACTTTTTTCCTCTTAAGAAGCACCATAAGAAATATCCGAAACTGCGGTTATAGTAATAAATGGATGTAAAAAATGAATGGATCAAAAAAAATAAAATCAACAAATGATAAATAAGCTGATGCTGACTTTATACCTTTATCAGCACGCTCAGAAATGTAAATTATTAACTTATTGATAAATAATTCTTTATCTGGCTGTTATTAAGAATTATCCGATTCAGAATAGATTAAATAAATTTATAAAACTCAACTTTTCCAAACGGAAACAGGTAAGCTTTCTGCATTGTTATCTCACACTAAATTTTTATTAGATCCGAACGTAGCTAAACGGGCTTTCGCTAAGGCTGCCCAGGAGCAAACGGCATTGCGTAACATTGTCGTCAGTACAGCGCAAAATTGCCGTCACTGCCGTTTACCGAGACGACCTGAGATTACGCCAGCAGGATAAGGGAGTCCGTTATCGCTGCTGACTATTCCGGTAAAACAGCACTACGCGGCTGCCTGTTTTCTGTACAGCGCAGAATAACCGGTGTCGGGGAAGTTCTCGCTGGCGCTACTGCATTCAGGTCGTTACCAGATGATAAAGCTGCTGCAGGTTCTGCTGTAATAATGCTAATTCCTGCTGAAATTTTTCATCCGAGGTAAACGGCTGACGGAAATGCGTCAGCAGCACCTGCGCGCCTTCCTGATTGGGAACAATCCGCATCGGCATATAAATTTCCTTACCGAAACCATTGTCAATCCAGTAATCCATAACCCCATAGCTATTGTGCCCGGAAAAGCGGACCTTTAACGTTCCATCCGTTCCTTTGGCTTTCCAGTAACTCCCTTCTGCCTGTAACGGTACCTCACCGAATTGGGAAACCCAGTTTGGAAAATATTCTGGCTTCCAGATAGTTTCATAGAGATCCAGCCAATGACGTGTAATGGTCAGACTCAGCGTGTGTGATGGCAACATATTACCTCCGGAGTTGGGCCTGAAATGATTTAAGCATTGCGCAACGCGTAAGGGAATGGGGCATCGGCGTAAAACCATGTGCAAAAAATGATACCGCTCGCCAGAGGCAATGCTTAATCTGCAAACGGTTAGTTTTTCATCAGTGATAAGATAATGTGTGATCAACAAGCGTAGTAGCAGAGCTCACCACCGGCGCAGTTGCCGGCCTTTTTCACCTGCTATGAACACGAAATTCAAAGTGAAGCCTTTCGCGGCTGTATGTTTATGAACGCCGTTCTGGAGTTTGGTCATCGCTTGCAGACGTTACTGGAGATAAACCGTAACCTGCGTGAAGCGCTTATGCGCTGCTCAGCCAGATAGTCAGCCAATGGGTTAACGTTGAGAGCGTCCGGCTCCTGGCCTGAACATTTAATATGTTAAACGATGGCGCCATTATGTCTGAAGTGGCATGGGGTAAGTATATCCCTGTTCGCCCGCTCAACAGGCATGATCCACCGCCAAAACGTTACTGAATGCTGAAGGTATTAACTTTTAACCTTCCTTTACTGAAAATATGCGCCATTCATTTATTATCGCTTAAGTGAAAACGCAGCTTTAATGAGCGGTTTATGTTATCCGCATGTGGCTATATGAGTAACTGATGTTGCGTTGTTTTATATTATAGCTTTACTGAAGAGGTAAGCCTTAAAAATATCGTGCTTGTTGGTATTATGCGTGAGAAGAGGGTTTATTTACCTGTGGTTTTTACTATTTTATTATTTTCTAAACGGTAGTTTCTACCATTATAAATAATGAACAGTACCTGGTTGTATTTAATCCTTTTCACAGAAAAAAGCAGTTTTTTATCTATGCATTTTTCATTGTTTTTTATATCATCGAAGCATCTTCTGTCATACTTTTCTTCTTTTTTATAACCTTCACCAAAATCCCAAAAATTCACCGTGAAACTTCCATAGGATGCAGGCTTAGGGATACCATAATCTTTTTTAAGCATATCTTTATTTTCAAGCCACTAGTTTAATTTCCCTTTGTCCGTAAAAGGGAAGTTTCGGACTAAAACAGAGCTAAAATTTTGATCCTCATGAACAGCAACTATCTCTACCGGTCGCAGAGAAAGCCATGAGAGGTAACCCAGCAGAGCGCATCCTGACAGTAATAGCACGCATATTATTTTATTTTTTATCCGCATGGCGCTCTCCAGTAATTTCTACGGTTGCTTACATATTAGTCATAAAGGGTCTAAAGCCGAACTGGTTGTATCTTTGAAGCACAAACCAGATTCGAAAAAAGCGAAATTGGCTGAAAGAAAATTTTAATATATCAGAGCTATCCAGGCCAAAGTGATCCTGTACTTTGTAATGAACAACCGCACGATAGCATTTATTATCGATGTGTAGGGATCTAATGGTGATATGGGTCGCCCAGGTATCATGAACGGTAATGCCCATTCCGTTAAAACTATCCTGAAATCTGTCAAATTTAGGTAGTTTTCCATCCAAAATAGTTTTGCTTAGTTCTTTTTGTTGTTCTAAGGGAAAGTATCTATCCACCCAATCAATATAATATTCAAGCGTATTTTTTATTAGGGTTAACGTACTGTTTTTCGAGGTGTCATTCAATATTAACTGGGTTTCGGGTAAGTCACCGCAAAGCATATCATTTGCGCCATAATCATCCATTTGCTTTTGGGTGGTGAATATTGTGCAGGGAAACGGTAGTGCAGCTGCCATGATACATTCCTTGTGTCGTCCGTTATGCTCTTCCTTCAGAAATAGTACGCTGTGAATAGCGGCTGTGTAAATATCGAACAACTCCAGAGGCAGGTCACTTTGGCTGGGGTATAAACATCGTAATTGCGTTATTACTCATAACGTCTGAACTCTCCTGGTGCTTTCAACGTTATCCATTCCACAAAGCTACGATGTTTAGCCACCGAATGCATATTTTACTTTCCGAACCATCCCCTTCTGCAACAACAGTTCGCTTTTCAGATAGTTGCTTACTTTTGCCTGCCGCGCCATTCTCGCCAGATTTCTTCCAGGCCCTCACGGTAAGTCGTGACGGTGAACTCCGGGAAGCGATGTTTAAATTTTGTCGATTCAAACAGGTTGTCATATTCATACCGCGGCAGTAGCTCACGCATTTCACGGGCACCCTTAGAAAAAAGGCCCGCGACGGTCAGAGCCAGCTTACTGACGACGGAATATTCAGCTGCTTTGCCGGACACCTCACAGGCCAGCGAAACAAACTGTTTGTAGGTGAGCCGATCATCGCAGCAGGGCAGATGCCAGCTCTGGCCGAAAGCATCCGGAGTATTACCGATAACAGCAAGGGCACGACTGGCGTCGGGCGTCCAGATGAGCGTACGTAGTTTGTCGTCACGCACCGGTACACGTGGCCGTTTGTCTGCCTTCAGCTTGTCGATGATTAGCGCGTTGGTGAAACTCTGCGTCCTCGCCGGCCCGTAGAACTCTGGTGCGCGCCCGATGACCACAGGAATGGCCTTGCGTTTCATCTCTTCAAGCACCATGTTCGTCATCAATTCACGCACCTTTCCTTTCCGCCCGCCGGGAGCGAAGCGCGTTTCTTCTGTCTGTGGATTGTCGTTCTGAGGATACATATAGGTGTTGTCAAAATAGACAAATTTAGCTCCCGCCGTTCGGGTTGCATCGAGCGCATTTTTCAGCATCGTCGGGAATTGCTGCTCCCACAATGTCGAGTCCGCCGGCAAGCCAGCAGTAAAATAGACCAAACTGCTTCCTTTCACCGCTTCCCGTGTTTGTTCCGCGTCAAGCAGATTTGCCGCTACAGTAATATCGCTGTTATTAACCTTTCGCGGGCTGCGGCTTACCAGTCGCAGGTCATCGGTGTATGAGCGTTTCAGCTCACGGGCAAGCTCTTGTGCAATCTGTCCATTAGCGCCCAGAATCGTTTGCATCTCAGTTCCTCACTTTCGAATCCTGACGCAAGGCATATGTTTCCGGCGCGCGTCGTAAACCATAAAAGTTTACGGACATGGCGGGATGTTGTACGCCCTTGCATCGTAAGTAGCCCCCAGCTCTGCTCTTGCGGGGGCTATCTGATAATGGCTTTCAAGGGGTCACGGCTGACGCGAGTTTGTGGTCAGCACATCAGCTATTCACAAACGCCAGCAGGTCGGCATTGACCTGGTCAGCATGCGTGGTTGGGATGCCATGCGGCGCCCCTTTGTAGGTATTCAGCGTACCGTTCCTGACCAGGCTTGCCGAAAGCAAACCTGAATCATGGTAGGGAACGACCTGATCGTCATCCCCATGGATCACCAGTACCGGGATGGAAATACTTTTGAGATCTTCGGTGAAATCAGTCTGTGAAAAGGCAACGATTCCGTCATAGTGCGCTTTGGCTCCCCCCATCATTCCCTGGCGCCACCAGTTCCAAATCACTGCCTCCGACGGGCTGGCTGCTGGGCGGTTGTAACCATAGAAGGGACCTGCGGGAATATCGTAATAGAACTGCGCCTGATTAGCGGCCAGCTGTGCCTGGAAGTCATCAAACACCGACTTAGGTGTACCTTGCGGATTATCTTCAGTTTTTATCATCAGCGGCGGGACGGCGCTAATCAGCACGGCTTTGGAAACTTTATCTTCGCCGTGGCGAGCAATGTAACGTACGACCTCGCCGCCGCCGGTTGAATGCCCCACGTGCATTGCGCTCTGGATGCCTAAATGCTGAACCACCGCTGCAACTTCGTCGGCATAATGGTCCATATCATGCCCGTTCCACACCTGGCTGGAACGTCCGTGACCACGTCTGTCATGTGCGACGACCCTGAACCCCTTGTTCACAAAGAACAGCATCTGGGTGTCCCAGTCATCGCTGGACAGTGGCCAGCCGTGGTGGAAGAAAATCACTTTTCCATTTTCAGGTCCCCAGTCCTTATAGAAAATATCAACGCCGTCGTTGGTTGTTACGTAACCCATATCGTTTCTCCGGTTCAGTAAGTTTTCAAAGGGAGAGGCTTGTCCTGCGTATGGCTCGCGGCCCTGAACGCCTGGCAGGAGGATAAACGCCAGTGTTTGCGGGCTGCTCCGGCAACGATTTTCTGTTGATCGCTTAAAAAGTATAAGTTTAAAGTTAACTTTAAGGTCAATAGGGGGAAACGGAATGAAAATTGGTGAACTGGCAAAAGCTACGGGAGTTACGCCCTCCCGTATTCGCTTTTATGAAGCAGAAGGTCTGATTACTCCTCCTCCGCGTCAGGGAAATGGGTATCGTCATTATTCTTCAGAAGTGGCAGGCTTGCTGAAGATTATCGATAACGCGCAGCGCGCGGGCTTTTCACTGGAGCAAATTCGCCGCTTTCTACCGCAACAACAGAAAAAGTGGGATCACGAGAGGCTTATCCAGTCGCTGAAGACGCGTGTATCGGAGATCGAACTGATGCAGAAGCAACTTGAAGAGAGTAGGAAAGAACTGCTGAATTTGATCGCCAGCATTACGAATCGGCCCGATGGGATTTCATGTGAAGATAACACGCAGCGCCTGATAGGGCAGATGCAAGTCCTTGAGCCGGTAAAAGGGAACGGTAAAAATAGGTTCAGAAGCAAACAGCCTGCTTAAAACACCCTCCGATTAAGCAAGCTGAATAGGAGATAGCGGAATGGGTGCCGGATGTTGAGACAGGCTTAAGCGTATGTATTTAAACCTGAATAAGTACCCTTTGAATTTGTGCTGTAGTGATACGAGACGAGACTATCTAAAAAAAGGCCATGATTTACAATGGCCTTTTTATCCTGACGATACTTAGTGAGACAACGCGAGATCGCGTGAAACTTTACTCGATATTCTGAATCTGCTCGCGCATTTGCTCAATAAGCACCTTCAGCTCAATCGCTGAAGCGGTCACATCGGCATTAATCGATTTTGACCCCAGCGTATTCGATTCACGGTTAAATTCCTGCATCATGAAGTCAAGACGGCGGCCAACGGCCTCTTTCTTTTTCAGGATGTTATAGGTTTCTTTAACGTGCGCTTCGAGACGATCAAGCTCCTCGGCAACGTCAATGCGCTGAGCCATCATCACCAGCTCCTGCTCAACGCGATTGTTATCCAGCTGTAGCTCAGCCTCTTCCAGTTTGGTCACCAGGCGATCGCGTTGCCATTTCAGAATGTCCGGCATCCAGGCGCGTACTTTTTTCACTTCGGCGCTAACGCCCTCAAGACGCTGCTCAATCATGCCTTTCAGTGCGGCACCTTCGCTTTCACGCGCGGTGATAAAATCATCAATCGCCAGTTCCAGCGCGGCTATCAGCTCCGCGTTAATCGCATCTAAATCCTGCTCCTGAGCGGACATCACGCCAGGCCAGCGTAAAATATCGACCGGATCAATCGCGCCATCGGCGTTTTGCTGTTTCACCCACTGCGCGGCTTCCAGTAACTGTTTTGCCAGCGGTTGATTCAGAATTAAGGCGCTTTGCGCGCTCGGATCGGCATCGAAGCGTAAATTGCACTCAATCTTCCCGCGCGTCAGGCGATTACGCAGACGTTCACGTATAACCGGCTCCAGGCTGCGGAACTGTTCCGGCAGGCGGATGTAAGTTTCAAGATAGCGCTGGTTCACGGAACGAAGCTCCCAGGCTGCGCTGCCCCATTCGCCTTTGGTTTCACGCCGGGCGTAGGCGGTCATGCTGCGGATCATTTTGCGTACCCGTATTCAGGAAAGATGGGGGAATTATAGCGACGCGGGCCTTTCCTTAACAGGTATAAGCGCCGGTTAACGAAAATAGCCGGTGATAATGGCGGGCGATAAAAAGATTAATATCGGTTAGCGCGCGCTGAAAAAGCATGTTCGGTAGGCAGGCAAGGCTGAAAACCGTATAATGCGCAGCCAATATTAGCAAGCCGGAGAAAAACCATGCGTCCAGCAGGCCGTCTCACACAGCAGGTGCGTCCCGTTACCCTGACTCGTCACTACACCAAACATGCAGAAGGTTCTGTACTGGTTGAATTCGGCGATACCAAAGTGCTTTGTAACGCGACCGTAGAAGAGGGCGTGCCGCGCTTCCTTAAAGGTCAGGGGCAGGGCTGGATTACCGCCGAATACGGCATGCTGCCGCGCTCAACCCACAGCCGCAACGCGCGCGAAGCCGCGAAGGGCAAACAGGGCGGGCGCACGCTTGAGATCCAGCGTCTGATTGCGCGTTCGCTGCGCGCCGCCGTCGATCTCAAAGCGCTGGGTGAATATACCATTACGCTCGATTGCGATGTGCTGCAGGCTGACGGCGGTACCCGTACGGCTTCCATTACCGGTGCCTGCGTGGCGCTGGCGGATGCGCTGAATGCGCTGGTAGCTGCCGGTAAGCTGGCGAAAAACCCGATGAAAGGCATGGTGGCGGCGATCTCCGTGGGCATTGTTAACGGCGAAGCGCTATGCGATCTGGAATATGTCGAAGACTCTGCGGCTGAAACCGATATGAATGTGGTGATGATGGAAGATGGCCGCATGATCGAGGTACAGGGCACGGCCGAAGGCGAACCCTTCAGCCATGAAGAGCTGCTGACGCTGCTGGCATTAGCGCGAGACGGCATCGATACCTTGATTCAGGCGCAGAAGGCGGCGCTAAACAGCTAATTATTTCAGGCGACCAGAGAGTCGCCTTTTTTATCGTTAAATTTTGAGGAGAGTTAAAGATGAAAGCCTGGCAGCGTGAGTTTATTGAGTTTGCTTTAAACAAACAGGTATTAAAATTTGGCGAATTTACCCTGAAGTCGGGGCGTAAAAGCCCTTACTTCTTTAATGCCGGCCTGTTTAATACCGGACGCGATTTGGCGCTGCTGGGCCGTTTTTACGCGCAGGCGCTGGTTGATTCCGGCGTCGATTTCGATCTGCTGTTTGGCCCGGCTTACAAAGGGATCCCCATCGCCACGACCACCGCCGTTGCGCTCGCTGACCATCATCAGCGCGACGTTCCCTACTGTTTTAACCGTAAGGAAGCGAAAGATCACGGCGAGGGCGGCACGTTAGTCGGCAGCCCGCTGCAGGGGCGCGTTATGCTGGTAGACGATGTGATTACCGCTGGCACCGCCATTCGTGAGTCGATGGAGATTATTGCGGCTAACGGCGCAAGCCTGGCCGGCGTGCTGATTTCACTCGATCGTCAGGAGCGTGGACGCGGCGAAATATCTGCGATTCAGGAAGTGGAGCGCGATTATCAGTGCCACGTTACCGCGATTATCACGCTAAGCGATTTGATCGAATACCTTGAGGAAAAGCCTGAGATGGCCGATCACCTGGCTGCGGTGCGTAACTATCGTCAAAGCTACGGTATTTAAACTTCCATGATACCGCGTCGCCGGGCTTACGCTGACCCGGCGGTCTTCGTGCTCTGTGCGCTACACCAGCTGCGCCGCCAGCAGCGGCCAGCGTACGTCAAACTCCTGCGTAGGCAGATAGCGGAACTCTGAGCGCACAAAGCGCGACAGCATCCCCTCACAGAAAGCCAGCAGCTGGCTGGCAAGCAGCGTTTCGTCGGTGGCGAAGCCTTCCCCTTCACGCATTCTGCGCTCGCGCATGACCTGCCTCAGCTGGGCTTCGATACGCTCGAAAAGCTGGTTAATGCGACCCTGTAGACGATCCTGCTCGAACATTAGCGCATGGCCGGTGAGAATACGCGTCAGGCCAGGATTAAGCTCGCCAAAACCCAGGATCAGCTGCACGATCATACGCAGACGCGTCATGGTCTCTTTTTCATCTTTCAGAATAGCGTTGATGCGTGTGATCAGGCTGTCTTCAATAAATTCGATCAGGCTGTCAAACATCCGCGTTTTGCTGGGAAAGTGACGGTAAAGCGCGGCTTCAGAAACACCTACCGTGGCGGCCAGCTTAGCGGTAGTAATGCGCTGACTCCCGTCGCTGGACTCCAGCATCTGCGCCAGAGCCTGCAGGATTTCATCGCGACGATTCCTTTTCGCGCTCTTTTTTTCTGCCATGACGTTATAAACCCCTGAGATTTATCATAAACGGGCAAAGGCCCACGCAACATCCGTGAGAAGGCGTCTCACGGTGCTGAAAAATAAACAATTTGGGTTGCGGAGGATGTTGCTGTGCGTTTAATTCCGGCCGGAGTGACCGAAACCGCCTTCACCACGCGCGCTGGCGTCAAAATCTTCAACCAGATTAAATTCTGCCTGCACGACCGGCACGAAAACCAGCTGAGCAATGCGTTCGCCAGGCTGGATAGTAAAGCTCTCCTGGCCGCGGTTCCATACGGAAACCATCAGCTGACCCTGGTAATCAGAATCAATCAGCCCAACCAGATTGCCCAGTACGATGCCATGCTTATGACCAAGGCCAGAACGCGGCAGAATAACGGCGGCCAGAGAGGGATCGGCAATATGAATCGCCAGGCCGGTTGGCAGCAGCGTTGTGGCGCCAGGCGCCAGTTCCTGCGGGGCATCAAGACAGGCGCGCAAATCCAGACCTGCGGAGCCGGAGGTGGCATAGGTTGGCAGAGGAAATTCTTTGCCTACGCGCGCATCAATAATCTTAACGTCGATTTTTTTCATCATAACGGCTGACAATCTCGTCTAATAACTGCTGGCCAAGGAGAGTTTTATCTGCGAGAGGCAAAACTTTTTCTCCCTCCTGCCAGAAAAGGTGAAGAGCATTAGTATCGCTGTTGAAACCTTGCCCGGATTTGGATACATCGTTGGCGCAGATAAGGTCCAGATTTTTCCGCACACGTTTTTGTTGGGCGTATTCTTCCACATTACGGGTTTCAGCAGCAAACCCTACAACATACGGACGCCGTTTGAGCATAGCGCCGACGCCTGCGACAATATCGGGGTTTTTTACCATTTTCAGCGTGATCTCATCACCCTGTTTTTTGATTTTGTCTGGCGCTATCTCTGCTGCGCGGTAGTCTGCCACGGCTGCGCTGCCAATGAAAATATCTTGCTGCGTAATATGCAACATTACCGTCTTTTCCATCTCTAGCGCGCTGGTGACGTCAATACGCGTTACTCCTGCAGGCGTAGCCAGCGCTACCGGGCCGGCAACCAGCGTTACGTTGGCACCGCGCGCGGCGGCGGCGGCGGCAATGGCGAAGCCCATCTTGCCGGAACTGTGATTGGTAATATAACGCACCGGGTCAAGCGCTTCGCGCGTCGGGCCGGCGGTAATCATAATGTTGAGGCGTTGCAGATCGTTGACGGACATTGACCAGGCTACGGCGCGATCGACAATCGCCAGCGGGTCGAGCATGCGGCCCGGTCCAATATCGCCGCACGCCTGGCTGCCGCTGTCCGGCCCCCAGATCAAAATGCCGCGTCCGGTAAGGCGCAGCAGGTTTTCCTGCGTGGGCAGGGCGCGGTACATTTGCTGGTTCATTGCAGGCACCACGGCAATGGGCGCGGCGGTCGCCAGACAGAGCGTGGTAACCAGATCGTTAGCCATGCCCGCCGCTACGCGCGCAATGAGATCGGCCGTGGCGGGCGCCAGAATTACCAGATCGGCCCATTTCCCCAGTTCAATATGACCCATTGCGGCTTCTGCCGCCGGGTCGAGCAGATCATCATAAACCGGATAACCGGAAACCGCCTGAAGCGTCAGCGGAGTGATAAAGGCTTTGGCGGCCTCGGTCATGACTACGCGTACTTCGGCGCCGCGCTCGCGCAGGCGCCGCACCAGCTCAGGCGTTTTGTAAGCCGCAATGCCGCCGCTGACGCCCAATACAATATGTTTACCGGTTAATCCCATCATATTCGCTTCTGCCCTTATTGACCTTCTGACGAGCCAGGTCTGTCACAATGGCGCGATTTTAACACATTCTTACGGTCACGCCGTTTAGCATCCCGCCACCTTTGCGAGCCGTCTCGAAAAGTTAAATTTAGCCGCTGGTTGTATCGCGCCGACAGGCGCAAAGTAAAGGCCGGATAGCGAAAACAGCCAGCAGGAGAGGCGCGTGTTAAAACCCAGGGAAAAGTTAGCGAAAATGGGCGCGCCAGCGCTAAGCGATGCGGAGTTACTGGCCATTTTTTTACGCACAGGAGCGTGCGGCAAGCCGGTCATGGCGCTGGCGCATGAGCTGCTGGAAACGTTTGGCTCGCTCTATCTGCTAATGAGCGCTGAAAAGAGCGCGTTCAAAGCGATTAAAGGCGTAGGCGATGCCAAACTGGCGCAGCTGCATGCGGTAGCGGAGCTGGGGCGACGTTTTTTCCATGCGCGGCTGGCGCGTGAAAACGTGCTGGAAAATCCTCAGCTGACGCAGCAGTATCTGCAAAGCGTACTGGCGCATCAGGAGCGCGAAATTTTTATGGCTATCTTTCTGGATAATCAGCATCGGGTGCTGCAGGCGCAGCAGATGTTTACCGGCACGATTGCCAGCGTGGAGGTGCATCCGCGTGAAATTGTGCGTGTGGCGCTAAAGCTTAATGCGGCGGCGCTGATTCTGGCGCACAATCACCCTTCCGGTCGCGCGGAGCCGAGCGCCGCCGATCGGGATATTACCCAGCATATTAAGCAGGCCTGTCTGCTGATGAATATTCGCGTGCTCGACCATTTAGTGATTGGCAGGGGAGAATACGTTTCTTTCGCCGAGCGCGGCTGGCTTTAAGCGCAAAAATTGCCTTTTTTCTGTGCTATTTCGGCGATCCATGGGGATCTTTATCTGTTCGGGACTTGAGCGTTGGCAAGACAAGGCGTATACTACGCCACCTTTGAGAATCTCGGGTTTGGCGTTTAGGCCTGCTCAGCGGGTTCACATGGAACTCGCCTGGATGGGCTACAAGCCTGACGAGGCGGCCAAGACCTAGTTTTTAAAGCTCGAGCTGATTTGATTTTTGGAGAATTGACATGTCACGAGTCTGCCAAGTAACTGGCAAGCGTCCGGTGACCGGTAACAACCGTTCCCACGCAATGAACGCGACGAAACGCCGTTTCCTGCCGAACCTGCACTCTCACCGTTTTTGGGTTGAGAGCGAGAAACGTTTCGTTACTCTGCGTGTATCTGCTAAAGGTATGCGTGTAATTGATAAGAAGGGCATCGATACGGTTCTGGCCGATCTGCGTGCCCGTGGTGAGAAGTACTAAGGAACTGAATCATGGCTAAAGGTATTCGTGAGAAGATCAAGCTGGTTTCCTCTGCTGGTACAGGTCACTTCTATACCACCACGAAGAACAAACGTACTAAACCGGAAAAACTGGAACTGAAAAAGTTCGACCCGGTTGTACGCCAGCACGTGATGTACAAAGAAGCTAAAATTAAATAATTGCGGCTTCCACGAAAAACCCGGCTTCGGCCGGGTTTTTTGTTTTTATGAAACCGTAAAACGTGAGGAGCTGTCATGCCTGAATTACCTGAGGTAGAAACCAGCCGTCGCGGCATTGAACCGCACCTGGTAGGAGAAACCATTCTGTACGCAGTGGTGCGTAATCCGCGTTTACGCTGGCCCGTATCACAGGAGATTCATGCACTGAGCGACCGGCCGGTGCTGAGCGTGCAGCGTCGCGCAAAATACCTGCTGCTGGAGCTGCCTGAAGGTTGGATTATTATTCACCTTGGCATGTCGGGCAGCCTGCGCGTGCTGCCGGAAGCGATCCCGGCGGCGAAGCACGATCATGTCGATCTGGTGATGAGCAACGGCAAAGTGCTGCGCTATACCGATCCGCGTCGCTTTGGCGCCTGGCTGTGGAGTAACGATCTGCAGGGGAGCAATGTACTGGCGCACCTTGGCCCGGAGCCGTTAAGCGAACAGTTTAATACCGACTACCTGTTTGAAAAGTCGCGCGGGAAACGTACCGCGATTAAACCCTGGCTGATGGATAATAAGCTGGTGGTGGGCGTGGGCAACATCTACGCCAGCGAGTCGCTGTTTGCGGCCGGGATCTTGCCCGATCGTCCAGCCATGTCGCTGACGTATGAAGAAGTCGCGCTGCTGGTAAAGGTGATTAAGGCGGTATTACTGCGTTCAATCGAGCAGGGCGGCACCACGCTGCGTGATTTCCTGCAGAGTGACGGCAAGCCGGGCTACTTTGCTCAGGAGCTACAGGTGTATGGCCGCGCCGGTGAACCGTGCCGCGTGTGTGGCACGCTGATTGAAAGCGCTAAGCACGGACAGCGCAGCACCTTTTTCTGCCGTAGCTGTCAGAAATAACGTCAGTCGGCCTGGCCTGCGAGCTTTGCCATCAGCGCCTGATAGATCGACTCCGGCAGAAAAGCTTTTACTTCGCCACCGTGGCGGGCGACTTCTTTTACCAGTGAAGAAGAGATAAAAGAGTACTCTTCCGCAGGCATCAGAAAAACGCTTTCCAGCGACGGCAAAAGGTGGCGATTCATATGCGCCAGCTGCATTTCATACTCAAAATCAGATACCGCTCGCAGGCCGCGCACCAGCACGTTGGCCTGGCGATCGCGGGCGAAATTCGCCATCAGATCGCTAAAGCCGGTGACTTCCACGTTGGGTAAATGCGCGGTGGTCTGCTGCGCCAGCGCAACGCGTTCTTCCAGGCTGAACAGCGGTTTTTTGCCTGGGCTGGCGGCGATAGCCAGAATAATATGGTCAAACATCAGCGCTGCGCGGCTCAGAATATCCAGATGACCGAGGGTGAAAGGATCAAAGGTGCCGGGATAGATAGCTCTGGTACTCATTTTTTGTCTCCGCTACTCGACTGACCCAGCGCCCACAGCGCCGCGTACTTATTAAAAGTGTATTGCGCATTCACGACCGCCAGCAGCCAGCCCTGACTGCCGTCAAGGAAACCGGCGCGCAGCAGCAGCGTTTTGCAGAAAGCGCCCAGCGTATGGCTGAAAACAGAGAAAACGCCGCAGCGCTTACCCTGCCGGTGACGCTGCTGCGCCCAGGCTTCCGCATAGGCGAGCTGTTTACGCTGAAAGGCACAAAAATCGCGGCAGGTCAGATGTTGTAAATGTCCGGCCAGCGGCACAATCTGCGCCTGTCCCGTCTCCAGCGATTCATGCACCTGATGATTGTTATAACTATAGGCGCGCGGATAAAGACGCACCACGCGATCGGGATACCAGCCGCTATGACGCATAAAGCGCCCTAAAAATAGGTTCAGCCGTCCAAGACTGTAGACCTTATCCGGCTGCGGCGGCGTCTGAAGCACCTGTTCAATGGCGGCGCGCAGTTCCGGCGTGACACGCTCGTCCGCATCGATCATCAAAATCATTTCACCGCTGGCCCAGGTCTGCGCCAGCTGGCGCTGTCGACCATAGCCAGGCCATTGCCGGGAGTGAAAAACCTTCGCGCCATACTGTTGGGCCACAGCAAGCGTGGCGTCCTGGCTGCCGGAATCCAGCAGGATAATTTCATCGGCCCAGCTCACTGAAGCCAGGCAATCCGGCAACAGCGCCGCTTCGTTTTTAACGATCATTACCACTGACAGGCGTTGGCGTGCGGTCATTTAATGATTCCGTGGCGGCAGATAGGGTTCAAGCAGCTGGAGCAGACGCTGTAGCGCGCCCTGGTTCTGATGCAAGACCTCAACGGCGTGGCGGCCATGATAACGTCGATAGTCATCATCAATCAGCAGGTTGCCCACTTCATGCACCAGCGTGGCGGTATCGGTTACCGTAATCAGACCATCAGCCTGCTTCAGTTTGCCGCAAATATCTTTAAAATTAAAAGTATGCGGGCCCATCAGCACTGGAATGGCATGCGCCGCCGGCTCCAGCGGATTGTGGCCGCCGCGCTCTACCAGGCTGCCGCCCACAAAGGCCAGATCGGCAATGCCGTACAGCAGCATCAGCTCGCCCATCGTATCGCCGATAACCACCTGAGTGCTGCTGGAGGGAATTTCGCCGCTGCTGCGCAGCGTGTAGCTGAAGCCGCTTTTCTGCGTCATTTCCCGTGCGGTATCGAAGCGTTCAGGATGGCGCGGCACCAGAATCAATAACAGATCGGGGAAGTGCGCCAGCAGGCGACGGTGCGCGTCCAGTACGATAGCCTCTTCACCTTCATGGGTGCTGGTGGCGATCCACACCGGACGGCGCGGCGCCCATTGACGGCGTAGCGTAACCGCGCGCGCCGCCAGTTCGGGCGTAACGGAAATATCAAATTTCAGGCTACCGGTAATCGCCAGCTGAGACCGCTTCAGGCCCAGCTCGACAAAACGCGCGCCGTCTTCTTCATTTTGCGCCGCAATCAGCGTAATACGCTGCAGCAGCTGGCGCATAAATTTCCCCAGCTTTTTATAGCCCTTCGCTGAACGGGCCGACAGGCGCGCATTAGCGATAACCAGCGGCACCTGACGCTCATGCAGCGCTTTAATAAAGTTGGGCCACAGTTCGGTCTCCATAATGATGACCAGCCTGGGATCGACGGTATTAAGAAAGCGGTGGATCGCATCGGGCAAATCGTAAGGCAGGTAGACGTGATGCACATCTTTACCAAAAGCGGACTGAGCGCGCTCCGATCCGGTGGGCGTCATGGTGGTAACGGTGATGGGCAGCGTTGGATAACGATGACGCAGCGCCCGCACCAGCGGTACGGCAGCCAGCGTTTCACCGACCGAGACCGAATGCAGCAGAATGCCGCCGGGGCTCACTTTGCCTTCACAAAAGCCGTAGCGCTCCGCCCAGCGTTTACGATAGGCAGGCGCTTTGCGACCGCGCAGCCAAAGGCGCAGCCAGATCAGAGGCTGTATGAGGTAAAGCAGGGCGGTGTAAATCGTTGTCATACCGATCTTTACGACACTGATGCGTCAAACTTAAGCAAAATATGCGGAATGCGGCATGTTAGCAGATAACTTGCCGCTACTCATCTATCTTCGCCGCGCCGGAGAGTAGCTGCAGGTAAAGAGAATGCAATTCTGTGCCCAGCCGCTGCGGCGTATAAGGTTCTATTCTGGCGCGTGCCGCGTCGCCCATCGCTGGATCCTGCGTTTTTGCAGGAATGGCCTGTACGGCTTCATGTAATGCCTTGATATTCAGCGCATCGCAAACAAATCCCTGCTGGCCCTGAATAATAAATTCCGCGCCGCCGCAGCCGGTGCTGGTGATTACCGGCAGGCCACAGGCCATCGCTTCCAGAATAACGTTCGGGAAAGGATCGTACAGCGTCGGCAGAATTAAGCCGTCAGCAGCATGATAAAACGGCTGTACATCCTGCTGCACGCCGACAAAACGTAGACGATCCAGGCAGTTTAGCTGATTCGCCAGCTGTTGATAACGTGACTGGTGTTTATCCTGACCGACGACGATCAGATAGCGATCGCTATTAGCGATCGCCTGAATAGCCGCCTTCAGGCCTTTACGTTCAAAACCGGAGCCCACATAGATCAGCGCGACGGCCTGCTGTGGTATCGCCAGCTGCTGTCGGGTAGCGTAACGCGTGGCTTCGGTCGCCGGTTGAAAACGCTGTGAGTCGATGGCGTTATAAATAACGGTAATCCGATCTTCGGGCAGGTTAAAACAGCGGATAATATCTTGCTTCACCATCTCGGAATTGCAGATAACCTTCTTCAGCGCGGCGGAGTGGAACATCTCTTCTTCCGCCCGCAGCACGTAGCGATGATAAGGGCTAAGCGATGCGCTCAGCCGCTGCAGCGGTGAAACAATACGCGCGCGCTGCTCCAGCCAGACGCGATGTACGCCGTCGCCGGCACGGAAAATATCACAGCCGGCAATGCGTTCATGGCTCTGAACAATATCAAACTTCTCGCGCTGCCAGCAGGCACGCGCCGCCGATGCAAAGCCTCGCTCTCTGGATATGCGTCCCAGTTTGGGCGGATTACAAATATGCAGATGCCAGTCAGGTTTGGGCGTGCCTTGCCAGCTGCGGGTAATAATATTCAGATCGAGCTGCTTGCTATTTAACGCTTCCAGCGCCCGCGCGATAAAGCGTTCGGCACCGCCGTCGGGCCGGTATTTTTGGCGCACGATCGCCAGCCGTATTTTACGCATCCAGATAGCTCCTCGCCGCAGCAACCACATCTTCAACCGGAATGGCGCTTAAATAGCGCTGCTCGGTTTTCGTATCAATCGAGTCCGGCGTTGGCAGCGAACCGTAATCACCCGCCCAGATAACCCGATTGTTAGCGCCCCACGGTCGCCACTGCTGCAGCTTGGTTGGGCCGAATAAGGCGACGCAGGGCGTTTGCAGCGCCGCCGCCATATGCATAGGAGCGGAATCGACGCCGATAAACAGCCGGGCGTGATCGATAAGCGCTGCCAGCTGGGTCAGGCTGAGCTGTCCGGCAATCGTCGTCACCTGTGGATTCTGGCACAGGGAAAGAATATGCGCGATCATCGCCATTTCTTTCCGGTCGGGTGCCGCGGTTAATACAATATGCAGGCCGGGCTGATTTAACTGGTCAATTAACGCCGCGACCTTCTCATCTTCCCAGCATTTAAACGTCCAGCGCGAGGTCGGCTGGATGACGATGTAAGGGCCGTTAACGCCTTGCTCATGCAGCTGCCGCTGCGCCGCCAGCCACTCTTCATCAGCATAGTACATAGAGACGGGAACGCCGTCCGTTGCTATATCCAGCGGCGATAGCGCCAGCAGGTTTTGTTCTACCGTGTGCAGCTGGCTGAAGTTTTGCGTTGATACCAAATGATTATGGCAATAGTGCCAAAAGCGGTTATTACGCTTGTTGTAAGCAAAGCCAATGCGAACCGGTGCGCCAGAAAGACGCGTAATTAACGCGCTGCGCCATTGATCGGCCAGATTGATCACCACATCGTAATGGCTGTCCCGAATCGCGTTTACCAGCTTCAGCTCTTGTTTAGCCTGGTGCCAGACGCCCTGTTTCTTCCAGTTACGATCTATCAAATGCAGCTTACGGATTGCCGGATGCGCCTGCAGCATCGGGCGCGTTTCCTGATAAAGCAGCACATCGATCGCGGCGTTGGGATAACGCTGACGCAGCGCATTGATAACCGGGGTGGTCAGAAGCATATCGCCATGATGACGTAGCTTAATCACCAGAATATTGCGGGGAATAAAAGATGCAGGGATCTGACTTGCCATACAAAACCTGTCTCAGAATGAAGTGAGCCGATCTTAGGGCAAAGTCGCCGGGGGAGAAAGCGCAGCCTGCAGCATTCTCCCCGACGTTGCCCGCTTAGTGTTTACGCCAGCGGTAAATGCGGCTCAGCCAGAGCAGTAGCTGATACCACTGTTTCAGACCACGTGCATTACGCAACATTCTTCGGTGGGTTTGGGTTGAAAATATATCCGCAATAATGGCCTGACGCGCATCGGCGTCCGGCTCCCGGCGTACTGAATGACAGACGCTAAGCGCTTCATGGGTTATCTGATAATGAAACTGCGGATAGATTTTTACCTTGCCACGATAGCGCTGATTGATCTCTTCCAGCATACGCGCAATCTTCAGATAGTGACGCTGATACTCCACGTTACGCTGCCCGGTACGCTTGCGGTTGCTGATCGACCGATCGTGTACATAATAGCGATACAGAGCGGTATCGGTATAACGTACCCGGCGGGCATTGAGCATAAATTCCGTGGTCCAGGGAATATCCTGATGATGTAGCCCTGGCTCAAATAGCAGCCCATGCGATTTAATCAGCGATAAGCGATAGATCCCCATCCAGACGACATGCAGATAGCGCCGGGTCGCCAGCGCTTTATTCAACCAGGCTGCGCCGTCCAGTACGCCGGTTGAGGTTAATCGATCGAGCGGGATTAGCGTTCTGACGCGCTGGCTGCCGGAATAAAAGCATTCTGCGTTGCACTGGGCGACATCCAGATCGTCCTGTTCGGCCATCTCAACCAGCGTCTGATACATCGTTGGCGACAGGGTGTCATCGGCATCCGGAAAGGTAACATATTTACCGCGCGCCACCGCCAGGCCGGCGTTGCGCGCGCGTGAAACCCCGCCGTTTTCCTGGTTAATCACGCTGATATATTCATAACGAGCCGCATAGTCCGCAGCCCGCTCGGCGCTGCCGTCCGTCGAGCCGTCATTCACAATAATGACTTCGAGGTCGGTAAAGGTTTGCGCCAGCAGTGACGCCATAAAGGTGTCAAACATGTCGCCGGCGTTATACATCGGAATAATAACGCTCAGTAAAGGAGAGGCGGTTTTAGATTGTTGAGTCATGTTTAATGAGGCTTGGTTTGGCACAGCCGCTTCGGCTGGCGGGCAGCAATAAATGCGTAAATATCGTCAAGTTTGCGGCTATCGAGCGCGTAAAGCTGCTCTGCCGGATGATGGAACTGATACAGAGCGGCAAAAACAAACGAAGAAGGCGCAATATGATCGGGTCCAATTAGCAGGACATCGCCCAGGGGCCGCTGCTCTTCCACACAGCAGGGGCCATAAATCAATATTACCGGCACGCCGACGGCGTCAGCGATATAGACATTGCCGGAATCAGAAGCGATATAAAAATCCATCATGCTGATGGCATGCGGCAAACCTTCAAGCGGAATAGCGCCAATCAGGCTAATGATATTCTCGCGCTCGCCCACCACTTTATACAGCTCCTGCAGCCGATGCATTTCCGACGGCGCGCCAAAAACATAAAACAGGCAGGGCAGGTCAGCCAGCCGATCAAACAGGCGTTTCCATACCGAAGGAGGGATAGTTTTCGCCTGATTACCCGCAGAGATACTCAAACCGATTCTAATGCCGTCCTGACGCTGGAGCGTCGCGGGCACCGGGGCGAGAGGATAGAGCGGTTGCGTGGCGTGCTTTGAATAATGTTCTTTGGTCAGGGTGGGATCGGCCAGCTTAAGATAGTTTTCCAGCGTAAGCGTATTTTTCTCATGCTGCACCACGCTGTCAGCCGTCCAGTAGAACAGGCCCTGATACCATTTGCGGCGATAGTGCGATAAAAAACGTTTATTCGCCGCGTTACAGCAGGCCGCATAGAACAAATTAAGATTGTTGGGATGCAGCAGATAGACATTGTCGTATCGGTTCATTAACTGCAAAGCCAGACGAATTTTAGCCAACAGACCGCTTTTATGGTCTTCGATATACCAAATTTGCTGCAGCGTATCATCGTGCTGCGCCAGCGGCGCAACGGTACGGCTTAGCAGCGCGTCGCTATGTTGCAGGTGCGTCAGTAACGGCGTGATATTAACAAAGTCGCCAATTTTTGCCGTCTGGATCACCAGATTACGCCCTTCCTTTTTATGGAAAAGCTTCCTGATCCATTTAAGCGGCAGCAGTAAAATAAAAACGAGAATATAATTCACACCGTTTCCTCAGCGAGACTGGCAACGGGGCAACGCATAACCATCCCCTGCTAAAAATATTATTCCATTATTGCGCATCATAGTCAGTGCTCAATCAGCGCAAGATAGCGCAGGCAGATAGTCTCGATATGATAGGCCGAAAGATCGAGCTGCTGCAGATTAAACGGCCGATAATAAATATCCTTAATTCTTTCTGCCAGTGATTCGCTGGTCATTTCCGCCAGGCCACGTGCCAGTTCGCCTTGCAGGATGGACTCCGGGCCGCCAGGGCAACGGGTACTGACCACCGGGGTTTGACAAAGCAGCGCTTCAACCAGCACGTTGCCGAACCCTTCGCTATCAGAGCTGACGATCAGCATACGTGCATGATTTATCCATGCATAGGGATTATGGGTAAAGCCTTTGAAAATGACACGATCGGCAATGTCCAGCTGCTCCGCCAGCTGCTTTAGCTCGGCAATGCGTGCGGTATCACCCTGACCAATCAGTACCAGCGGCGCCTGCAAACCGCTATGCGCATAGGCCTGTAACAGGCGATCGTGGCGTTTTGTTGGATGAAAGCGCCCAACGTGCAGTAAATAATCCTGGCCTGCCAGCTCGCACGTTTCCTGCGCCTGCTGCAAGATCTGGTCGACATCGAAAGGGTTATAGATAACGGCTTCTTTCGCCGGCGTAATGCCGTAATGCTGCTTCAGGTCATCTATAACAAACTGAGAAACGCCGATAACGTTGCGATTTTGATAGACCCGGCGGGTTTTTTGAATTTTAAGCCAGCGGGAAAAGCCTTTACGTCGCGTCAGATAAGAGGCGGAGAATACGCCGTGCAGGCAATACCAGGTCTTAGCGGGATCGAGATGACGGCAGCGACTAACGATGCGGTCAGTTTTGTGTAAATGAGAAATCACTAAATCAAAGGCGCCGTTTTGCTGCTCTGCCTTTACGATCGCCCGATCCAACAGGCGAGCCCGCCGTCGCAGTTCAGTAATTTTACGCCATGGCTTACGGCAGCGATCCTGGATCACCTGATAGTCCAGCCCGGCCGGTAAGGGATAATCACATACGCTGCGTAAAGAAAAGAGCGAAACGTGATGTCCCAGTGACAGCAGGCCCTTAGCCAGAGTCAGCACAACTTTTTCTGCGCCGCCCCCCGGTAAGCCATCGATGACCATCAAAATACGCCTGGACAATTTTAGAAATCCTTATGTGTGCAGCAAAGACACTGGCAAAAGTGTAAGAGTTATTTTGTTATTAGTTAAGTTTCTGAACCCACAAGCTGGGCAATACATTGGTTAAAGCTTAATAAAACGCAGTCAACGCTTAATTAAGCGAAGCTTAGCCTGCCATCAGCGGCAAAAGAAGAAGAATTATCGTAATGAAATAATTTTGCTCTGGCTAATGGGGCTGCGTAACATGGCGGCTCAACCAGTGGAGCGTTGGAAGTAAGATGAATAAACCGGCTTTTCTTATCACAATTGATACTGAAGGCGACAATCTTTGGCGCAATCGACAGACCATAACCACCCGTAATACGCTTTTTTTACCGCGTTTTCAGGCGCTCTGTGAAAAATATGGCTTTAAGCCGACCTGGCTGACGAACTATGAGATGGCGAGCGATCCGGCCTATGTCGAATTTGCCAGCGATGTGATTCTGCGCGGTCACGGCGAGGTGGGGATGCATCTGCACGCCTGGAACAGTCCGCCGGAAACGCCGCTAACCGATGATGACTGGCGCTGGCAGCCCTACCTGATTGAATATCCGGATGATCTGCTGCGTGACAAAGTAAAGTTCATGACCGACCTGCTGGAAGACAAATTTCAAACCAAAATGCTCAGCCATCGCGCCGGACGTTGGGCGTTTGATAAGCGTTATGCCGCAGTTCTGCGCGAGCTGGGCTATCAGGTTGACTGCTCGGTCACGCCACGCGTTAGCTGGCGCAATTCGCCTGGCGCGCCGCAGGGGCAGGGCGGCACGGACTATAGTCATTTTCCGCAGCACGCTTATTTCCTGGATCCGCAGGATATTTCACGCAGCGGCAATTCAACGCTGCTGGAAGTGCCGATGAGCATTCAGTATAAGCATCCGGCGTTAATGAATAAGCTGAAGCAGGGTTACGATCGGCTACGCGGTAAAAAACGCGGCCCGTCGGTTAACTGGCTGCGTCCTTGCGGCGGGAATCTGACGGCAATGAAGCGAGTCGCGGAACTAAGCCTGGCGCAGGGCAATGATTACGTAGAGTTTATGCTGCACTCTTCAGAATTTATGCCGGACGGCAGCCCGACGTTTAAAACTGAAGCAGATATTGAGCGGCTGTATGAAGATTTGGACGCGCTGTTTAGCTGGCTACAGCAGCGTACGCAGGGCATGACGCTGGCAGAATATTATCAATACTTTCAGGCAAGGTTAAAATGATTCGGGAAATGACATATACCGGTGGAACGAGCCGCTCGCTGACAAAAAAACACTGGCGTGATGCCCTCTATTTTTTTGCGGTATCGGCCGTTTTATTAGCCGTCATGTTTACTTTCATTAGCGAAAAAACGGCAAAGGTTTCTTTTTACTGGGCCTTTTATTTTTCCCTGATTGGAATTATTGCCAATGGCCGTCAGATTAGTCGGCAACATTTGTGGTTTACGGGTTTATTGGCTTTGCTGGGATGCAGTAAAGTGGCCTGGTTTTACTGGCACTACCTTGGCCAGGCGGACTATAACCCCTTTAATGATTATCTGAACGCTGGTAAACGTTTGCTGATCGCAGCAGTGATTAGTTATTATCTGTTTAGTCAGCTTGCCCGGCAGCAGCAGCTCACCCGGCGTATGATTGAGTGGGGGCTGATCGTCGCCTTTACTGGCGCGACGGCGTATGGGCTTTATCAATACTTTAGTACTACACGTCGGGTAGAGTTTGCGCTCGATCGCGCTACGATCTCTGCTTATGGCTATGCTATGTTGGCGGCGGCCGTGCTATTTATGCTGGCGGCAAAAAAACATGCGAAGGGGCAGCTACTGCTCTGTCTGGGCATATTTATTGTTGCCTGGTTTGTTATTATCCAGACCGGCACACGTAATATGATCGCGGCGTTTCCGTTCATTATCTTTTTTGTTGGGCTATTTCAGTTCCGCCATTTAGGCTGGAAGGGCGCGGCGGGTATTATCATCGCTATCGCCGTGCTGGCTGCAGTCTGTTACAAACCGATGATCAAACCCAGAGCAGACATCGCGATTGCTGAATTTAACCATTATGGCAACGATCGCGGAAATGATAACGGCTCCCTTACCAGCCGGCTGGCCATGTGGAATATTGGTACGGCCTGCTTCGCCGCTAATCCGCTGGGCATGAATATGGAACAACGGACGGCGTGGTTTAAGGAATATGTTAAAGCAAAGCACCGCGATGCCAGCGCGTTAAACTTTGTATCCATTCATCTACATAATGAACTGATTGATAGCGCTACGTTACAGGGTATCCAGGGCGCGATCGTAATGGTGCTGTTTTATCTGGCGATGATTGTGTACGCGCTGCGAAAAAATAATGCACTGCTGCTTTCTGTGATGCTGGCCGTGGTCATCAGTGGCTTAACGGATGTCGTTTTTATTAGCCGCGAGCTAACGGTCTGCGTTTCGCTTTTACTGACTCTTAGCCTGCTGTGGCAGAGCATCAACGCTGCGCCCCGGAAGCCGCGTTAATTCTTACACGGGCGGCTAGCTTAGCCGCCTGACTTTAAGCATTTTTCTCTTATAGCTCATTCTGATTTTGCCATTAACTAAGAAGCTGCCCAGGTTCTGCTGACAGATGCGTTTTTTCACTTTATCCCATTCCCCCTGCTGTTTTAATACAGCGGCGTGCCGATTAATCACATCAATCCAGTGGCAGGTAATAAGCGGCTTAAAATTATCAGGCAGCACTTCATCCATATGGGCGGTAGCAGCCAATAAACAGGCAATTTTTTCCGGATTCATTACGGTTGAAAGGCTGGAAGCATGTTTCCGGTAAAGATAAAAACCCGCCTCAGAAAACAGGATTTTTTTACTCCGGGTCAGCAACTGCGGAAAAAGCCAGGCATCTTCGTAACAGATAAAAGACGGGAAGGGATTTTCCACTAACAGACCGCGACGGAAATACTGACCAATAAAATGGGCCTGAAAATCCCGATGGATCAGAAATCGCGTTATAGCATCGTCAATGGTTAAACGAACTGGCGTACGAAAATGCCACTCTGGTAGCTTGCTGGCGCTACCGCTACGTTGTTCAATAATTTTGCTGAGATAAATATCAGGGGCTTGTTTATCCAGTATCTGTAAATGATCGGCAATCGCGCGCGGAAGTAACCGGTCATCCCCGTCGAGCATCAAAATATAATCGCCCCTGGCTAACGAAACAGCATGATTCCTAACCTTACCAATATTACGCAGCTGGGTTTGCTGGTGGCGAACATGAGGGTAAGTAGCGGCAAAGCGTTCAATAATGGCTTGCGAGTCATCTGATGAGGCATCATTAATGATAACGATCTCACAGCGTGAACCGGCATCGGCCAGGGAGGCGATAACGCTTTCCAGCGTTTCCTCAAGCCAGAGCGCGCAGTTATGCGCGGTGATAATAACGCTCAGGCGGTACGGCGTAGTCATAGCGGACTTGCGCTCAGCAGAGGCTGCAGCGCAGCGTTGACGCTGTCAGGCGTTATGGCCGCCATCTCATTGCCTTCAGGCGCACGCAGAGCCTGTTGGTTCAGCCCATAGCCGCCAATCAGGCCGGGATCCGTCGGGCCGTACAGCGTAATATTAGGGCGATCGAGCGCGGCGGTGAGATGGCTCAGGCCGGTATCCACCGAAACGATGGCTTTTGCGCCCGCCAGCGTTTGCGCCACCTGCTCCAGCGTCAGCTTCGGCAGGACTTCAACGTGGCCAAAACCGGCGGCCAGACGCTGCGCCCGTTGATGCTCGTGCTCCGCGCCCCAGGGCAGTTTAATATGCAAACCGGTCGGCTCAATTAAGGCAATCAGCTCACGCCAGTGGCTTTCCGGCCAGTGTTTATTATCACGCGTGGTGGCATGCAGAAATACTAGGTAGCGCCCCGCGTCTGCAGGCGGGTGGGCAAGAAAATGGGAGGCAATGGCGTAATCGCCCTGCGTTTGCGGTTTCTTATAGCCAAGACTTTTGGCAAACAGTTCACGGGTGCGTTCTACGGCATGTTGACGCTTATCTATTTCGTGGCGTTTGTCATACCACCAGCTGGCGAAAGGCTCACGCGCGCTGCGGCTGTCCTGGCCATGCCTGACGCCTTTCGCCAGCCGGGTAACCAGCGCCGCACTTTTAATCAGACCCTGAGCATCAATAACCACATCATATTCGCGCGCCTGCAGCGCCCGTTTAAACGCGACGCGCTCTTCTCGCTGCTGGCTGCCGAACCAGTGTTTGCGCCAGCGGCGAATCGCTACCGGTAGCACGCGGTCCACCGCCGGGTGCCAGCCAGGAATTTGGGCAAAGTTTTCTTCAACCACCCAGTCAAAGCGAATATCAGGTATTTCCCGCATGGCATCGGTCAGCGCCGGTAGCGTATGGAGTACGTCCCCCATTGAAGAAGTTTTAACAATCAGTACTTTCATGCACGCTCCTGCTGGCTTAATAAAGCCATGAGTTCTTCCATAACGCGAGCGGGCTGAATATCAATCAGGCTTTGATGATAGCCCTGTTCCGCCTCGCCTTTACGCACCTTATGATAGCCGGTAATCAGGCGAATCACGCGGGCCTGCTGCGATAGCGGTGGAGTAAAGTCAGGGCTGCTGGGCCCGTACAGCGCCACCAGCGGGCGATTCAGCGCGGCGGCGATATGCATCAGTCCGGAATCATTGCTGACCACCGCATGGCAGTGCGCCAGCAGAATCACCGCCTGTTCCAGTTTGGTTTCACCGGCCAGGTTATGACAATAGTGACGTCCGGCTTCATCCAGCGTTTGCCGGATCTGCTCGCCGGTTTCCCGATCCTTCGCCGAGCCAAACAGCACGACCTGATAGCCGGCAGCGATAAGCTGCTGCGCCAGCGTGGCATAGTGATAGTGCGGCCAGCGCTTGGCTGGGCCAAATTCCGCGCCTGGGCAGAAACCAATTATCGGCCTGTCGGCGGTCAGAGCAAACAGCGCTGCGGTTTCGATTTTTTCCTGCTCTTCCACCTGCAGGCGCGGCCACAGTAAAGGCTGCGGCAGATCGCGGGCGCTTTTAATCCGCGATGCGTCATAGGCCAGAGCGACATAGCGCTCCACCATCAACGGAAAAGCGGGCTTATCCAGAACGCGCAGATCGTTTAACAGACCGTAGCGCATTTCGCCGCGCCAGCCCACGCGCTGCGCAATACCGGCAAAAAAAGGCACCAGCGCTGATTTAAATGAGCCGGGCAACACGTAGGCACGCTGATATTTTTTATGTCGCAGCGCTTTACCAAGACGATAGCGCTCGCCCAGCGCCAGCGCGCCGTGGCCCAGCGGCATCGCCAGTGCGTCGTTGACTTCCGGCATGCGCGACAGTAACGGACGGCACCAGGCGGGCGCCATCACGTCAATTTCGGCATCAGGATGCTCGGCCTTCAGCGTGCGATAGAGACTTTGCGACATCATCATATCGCCGACCCAGGAAGGGCCGATTACCAGTATTTTCATGCCGGGTGCGCCTTCCTTATGCGTCGCGGTTCAGCCAGGCCATATAATCAGTCACGCCTTCGGCTACGGTTTTAAACGGCTTGTCATAGCCCGCCGCCCGCAGATTAGTGAGATCCGCTTTGGTATAAGCCTGATAGCGCCCTTTAAGTTTTTCCGGGAAAGGGATGTATTCGATAGCGCCTTTCTGATGGTACGCCAGCGCGGCATCCGCCACGGCCTGGAAAGATTCGGCGCGGCCAGTTCCGCAGTTAAAAATGCCGGAAACGCCTTTTTTCCAGAACCACAGATTAACCGCAGCCACATCGCTGACGTGAATAAAGTCACGCTTGAAGTTATCGCTGCCTTCGAACAGTTTGGGATTTTCGCCGTTGTTCAGCTGCGTATTGAGATGGAAGGCGACGCTTGCCATGCTGCCTTTATGGCCTTCACGCGGTCCGTAAACGTTAAAGTAGCGGAAGCCGCACACCTGAGAATCCGCTTCCGGCAGGATTTGGCGTACGTAGTGATCGAACAGCATTTTCGAGTAGCCGTAAACGTTCAGCGGCTGTTCGTACGGACGTTCTTCGATAAAGTTGTCGTTGCGTCCGCCGTAGGTGGCCGCAGAAGAGGCGTAAAGGAAAGGAATTTCACGCTCCAGGCAGAAGTGCAACAGCTCTTTGGAGTACTGATAGTTATTATCCATCATGTACTTGCCGTCCCACTCGGTGGTTGAAGAACAGGCACCTTCATGGAAAACCGCTTCAATATTACCCAGATCATCACCGGCCATCACGCTGGCGATGAAATCCTCTTTATCCATGTAGTCAGTAATATCCAGATCGACCAGATTAACGAACTTGGTGCCGTCTTTCAGATTATCCACTACCAGAATATCGGTAATACCTTCGTCATTGAGCGCTTTAACAATATTGCTGCCGATCATACCGGCGCCGCCAGTCACAATAATCATGTGCTTAACCTTAAACAGTGAGGCGGAACGGGGAGTTCCACACCTAAATAACTATCATCATAACATTTCATCGGCATACAGGCAGCCAGAGGAGTCCGTAACGAAATGTAACCCCGGCATCAGGCGTGATATATGCTGCAAAATTAACATTCTGTTGCGTCAAATATCGTTTGCTTAGCAAGCGTTCAGTATGATGTGCCGACTATAAGCCGGTAATGGAGAATAAAAATGCCTGCAGATTTTTATCGTCAAATTAAGCAACAGCTGGCAGTAACGCAACAGGAAGGTTTGTTTAAGCAGGAGCGGATTATTACTTCGGCGCAGCAGGCCGATATTCGCCTTGCAGCGGGTCAGGAGGTGGTTAACTTTTGCGCGAATAACTATCTTGGACTGGCCAATCATCCGGCATTAATTCTGGCGGCCCAGAAGGGAATGGACAGCCACGGTTTTGGCATGGCCTCGGTGCGCTTTATCTGTGGAACGCAGGATATTCACAAGCAGCTGGAACAGCGGCTGGCTGAATTTCTCGGTATGGAAGACGCTATTCTCTATTCCTCCTGTTTCGATGCCAACGGCGGGCTGTTTGAAACCCTGCTGGGAGCGGAAGATGCGGTGATTTCCGATGCGCTGAATCACGCTTCGATTATCGACGGCGTACGTCTGTGCAAGGCGCGCCGCTATCGTTATGCCAACAACGATATGGCAGAACTGCGTGCCCGGCTTGAAGAGGCGCGGGCGGCGGGTGCGCGCCATATTCTTATCGCTACCGATGGCGTATTTTCTATGGACGGCGTCATCGCCAATCTGCGCGGCATTTGCGATCTCGCCGATGAGTTTGATGCGCTGGTGATGGTGGATGATTCGCACGCGGTGGGCTTTGTGGGCGCGGGCGGTCGCGGTACACATGAATACTGCGAGGTGATGGGACGCGTCGATATTATTACCGGCACGTTGGGCAAAGCGCTCGGTGGCGCCTCCGGTGGCTATACGGCGGCAAAAAAAGAGGTAGTGGAGTGGCTGCGTCAACGCTCGCGGCCCTATCTGTTCTCTAACTCTTTGGCGCCGACGATTGTCAGTGCATCGCTGCGGGTGCTGGATATGCTGAGCGAAGGCGACGGGTTGCGGCAGCGGCTGTGGGATAACGCCCGTTACTTTCGCCAGGCGCTAACCGATGCGGGCTTTACTCTGGCCGGCGCCGATCACGCCATTATTCCGGTGATGCTGGGCGAGGCGAAGGTGGCGCAGGAGTTTGCTCGTTTGCTGCAGGACGAGGGCATCTATGTGACCGGCTTTTTCTATCCGGTGGTGCCGCAGGGGCAGGCGCGTATCCGTACGCAAATTTCGGCCGGGCATACGCACCAGCAGCTTGAGCGTGCGGTGGATGCCTTTACGCGCATTGGTAAACAGCTTGGCGTTATCGCCTGAGGGGAACGGTTATGAAAGCACTGGCAAAACTAAAGGCGACGGAAGGGATCTGGATGGTAACGGATGCACCGATTCCTGAACCCGGCCACAACGATCTGCTGATTAAAATCCGTAAAACCGCCATCTGCGGCACCGATATTCATATTTATAACTGGGATGAATGGTCGCAAAAAACCATTCCGGTGCCGATGATTGTCGGTCATGAATATGTGGGCGAAGTGGTTGCGGTGGGGCAGGAGGTCAAAGGCTTCGCCGTTGGCGATCGCGTATCGGGAGAAGGGCATATCACCTGCGGCCACTGCCGCAACTGTCGTGCCGGACGTACGCACCTCTGCCGCAATACCGTTGGCGTTGGCGTTAACCGTCAGGGCTGTTTCGCTGAATATCTGGTGATCCCGGCGTTTAACGCCTTTAAGATCCCCGATAATATCTCCGATGAGCTGGCGGCGATATTCGATCCCTTCGGCAACGCGGTACATACCGCTCTTTCCTTTGATTTAGTCGGCGAGGACGTGCTGATTACCGGGGCCGGGCCGATTGGGATTATGGCGGCGGCGGTCTGTAAACATGTCGGCGCGCGCCACGTAGTGATCACCGATGTGAATGAGTATCGCCTGGGGCTGGCGCGTCAGATGGGAGTAACGCGCGCGGTTAATGTAAGCCGTGAATCGCTGACGCAGGTAATGGGCGAGCTGGGCATGACCGAGGGCTTCGATGTCGGGCTGGAGATGTCCGGTGCGCCGCCCGCGTTCCGCACTATGCTGGAGGCGATGAATCATGGCGGGCGTATCGCGCTGTTGGGTATTCCGCCGTCAGATATGGCGATCGACTGGAATCAGGTAATTTTTAAAGGATTATTTATTAAAGGGATCTATGGCCGGGAGATGTTTGAAACCTGGTATAAAATGGCCGCGCTGATCCAGTCTGGCCTCGACCTGAAACCGATTATTACCCATCGCTATAGCATTGATGAGTTCCAGCAGGGATTTGATGAAATGCGCTCCGGTCGCTCAGGCAAAGTGGTGCTGAGCTGGGATTGATGTTTACCGGCTGCCCGCGTCAGGCCGGGGCGGGCAGCCGCACGCTTACTGTTTCTTTTCAGCATCGGTCAGGTAGCGCACCTTGCGCGTATAGTCCTGACCTTTAAACAGCAGCGGTGTATCAGCGGACTGGAGATATTTCTGCCATTCGCTCAGTGGAAAACCACCGTGTGCGCCAATCACCTCTTTCGGGATCGCCGCTTCCTGACCACCGATACGTTTGGAAACCGGCCAGTTTACCCAGTCACCCAGATTAACCGTTTTAAAATCAAGCATATCTAATAGCAGCGCCAGCGGGAGCTGATCCGTTGGCGGTTGCGTATCATCCATCAGGTGCCATGTATCATTGAAAAGCGCTTGCCATAAGGGGCAGAGCCGCTGCCAGCTTTTGCGTGTAGCCACCAAAAAAGCGCTGTTAACGTGATCAACCAGATAAGGCCGGATACTATTGCGGTAATACGCGGGCTTATTTCCCGCTGATGCGCCTTCCAGCTTTGCCGCCATCTTTCCCTGACGAAAGCTGGAATAAATATGACCATCTTTCGGACGAATATCCGGCATCTTTAATAGATTTAAATCAGAATCAATCATTAAAATTGCATCAGTAGCCGCATACAGAGGAGCCTGTATTTTAATTAAACGGCTGCGGTAGATTTGCTTATAGCGGTAGCTCCCTTCACGCTGCGGCACATCCAGCGTGACCACGCGCGCTTTCGGCGGCAAATTGCGGAAAAGCGCGACGGGCTGGTCGCTGACGATCACGATTTCTTCGGCCTGTTTGGCATAGCGCGAAGCGAACAGCGCGCTCAGCTCTGCCTCCTCGATAAAGTCGGCGCCGGTACAGGGGATCACAATGGAGGTGACGGATACCTCGCCCTGCACATCCGCCTGCGTATAGGGAATATTATGGCGCGACTGGATATAACGGTATTGAGGATTCAAAAAGTTAAGCATGAGAAGAAGGTTCCTTTGCCACGCTTTGTAGCAGGGCTTCGACGCCCGCCACATAATTTTCAATAGCGTAGTGAGCTTTAACGTTGGCATTAGCCTGTGAAATCAGCTGCTGGCGTAGAGCATTATTCTGACAGAGCGCCTGCATATGTGCGCAGAGACGCGCGGTATCGCCATATTCAAACAGCAGCCCGGTCTGCCCATCATCAACCAGCTCAGCGGTGCCCACGACGTTCGAGCCGATCACCGCAGTGTTGACCAGCATCGCCTCCAGCACCACGCGCGGCAGGCCCTCGCTTTTAGACGCCAGCACAAAAACATCCATGGCCGCCAGATAATCAAGCGCGTTATTACGAAAACCGGTAAACGTCACGCGATCGGCGATGCCTTCCCGCGCAGCCAGCTGCTGCAGGCTGTTCAGCTCCGGGCCAGCGCCGACTACGACCATATGCCAGTTAACCTGCGGGCAGGCTTGTTGAAAGGCGCTCAGCGCCTGCAGGGTATGATGCGTCGCCTTACGGGCGATCAATGAGCCGATGCTGCCGAATAAGAAACGGTCTTCCGGCAGGCCAAGCCGGGCGCGCACGGTCGCACGGTCGGGCAGCGGCTGGTGAATATCAATGGCGTTGGAGACCGTAAAGCAGCGTGAAGCCTCAACGCCGCTGGAGCGCAGCGTTTGGCAGACGCCGTGAGAAACGGCAATCACCGCGTTGACCCGCTGATTGATCATCCGAACCAGCCGCGGCGTCAGCAGCGGTTCGATACGACAATGCTGCACCAGGCCAACGGTCATATCGGCTACCGCCAGGTAACCTTCGACGTTAGTGCTGGGCTGGTTATTCATATACAGCGTATCGTAAGCGCCCTGAAGCAGCAGCTCACGTAGCCTGCGGGCGTTGGGCTCAACGCGCCAGCGGCGATCGATAATATCTGCCGCCCGCTTTTTCAGCGAGCGGCTGAAAAACAGCAGTGAGCGCAGCAGCTCTTTTTGCAGCTTGGCCGAGGCGGGCTGTTTGCGCTGCGGAATAAAGATGACCGGAATGCCAATGGCATTCAGCACTGACTCAATGGTTTCACCTTCACCGCGCTGATAATTATAATAAAAACAGCAGGTAATATCGAAACGATCGCGATCGATGCGCTTCAGCAGCTCCAGCATACTGTTCGTGCCGCCGCCCCATTCTCTGCCGTTATCCAGCAACAGGATTTTTTGTCGAGCTTGCGTCATCGCGCCATATCCTTTCGCTCACGGATAAAGAAATTATCAGGGCGGCATTATAGAGATTTACTGCCCTCCTGACGATGGACAATATGTCAAAACAGACTGCCGATCTTTTCCACCAGCGGGCTTTGTTCAACGCTCTCTGTAATCACGTTCAGCGCGCGCGTTGCCGGCACCGGCGTTAGCGGCTGCGGCGGACGGCAGAGCGCGACGCCACGGAACGGATTACGCGGCTTCGGCGCGGCTTTAGGCGGCACAGGCACAGGCACAGGCGCAACATGGTCTGACTGCGGTTCATTCAACAGCTGGCTGGGACGCACCAGCGTCACGTCTGCAGGCAGGCCAGGCAGCATCTGCTGCAGGACGCGTACGGTAGTGGGATGTGGATGACCAATAGCGATCGCTGAACCGTTGCGCTGCGCCAGACGCACCGCGCGATTAAACTGCTTACGGATCTCCGCTTCGTTCTGATTATCATCAAGAAACACGCGGCGCTTAATCACTTTTACGCGCGTGCCGGCGGCGGCACGCGTGGCCTGACTGTTGCCGATGGTCATGCTGTCGAGAAAGTAGAAGCTATAGTGATCCAGCACCTGCATGACTTTTTGCATTCCCGGCAGGCTGGAGGTCATTTTACTGCCCATATGATTATTCAAGCCCACGGCGTAAGGCACGTTATTCACCGCGTTCTGAATAATGCGGGCGATTTCTTCAGTGCTCATTTCCGGCTGTAGCGTATCCCGCTCCAGCGGCTGCTTGCTGAGCGGCGCCATCGGCAGGTGGATCAGCACTTCGTGCCCGTGCTGGTGGGCTTTGGTCGCCATTTCACGCGCGTGCGGGGCGGTGGGCAGTACCGCTACCGAAATGGCATTCGGCATCTGCAGCACCTGATTTTCCTGCTGTGGCCGATAGCCAAAATCATCAATCACGATAGCCAGCTTACCGGCGCTCGCTGAACAGGCGAACAGCAGGCCGCTTAGCGCCACGGCCATTTTTTTCACTGAAAACAACACTTATCTTCCTAACCACGGGAGTGGATTGACCGCCTGTCCCTGACGACGAATTTCAAAATAGAGTGATGGCTTGCCGCGGCCGCCGCTGGTGCCGACCAGCGCTATCGGCTGTCCGGCCTTCACCTGAGCGCCGGTAGCGACCAACGCGCTCTGGTTATAGCCGTACAGGCTCATGTCGCCTTTACCGTGTTCGACCACCACGACCAGCCCGTAGCCTTGCAGCCAGTCGGCCATCAGCACGCGTCCGTCGGCGATAGCTTTGACTTCGGTGCCTTCCGGCGCGCCGATCACCAGCCCTTTCCAGCGCAGCTCACCCTGGAGCGCTTCACCGAAGCGATGTTCGATGCGGCCACGTACCGGCCAGAATGCCTGACCGTCGGGACGGCCCAGGCCACCGGTACGCGACATCAACGAGCGCTCGCTTTCGGTGGGTTTATAGGTGGAACCTTTGGCTTTTGCCTGCGCCTGGCGTTTACGCACCTGTTCCGCCTCACGCGCCTCACGTTCGGCGCGCGCTTTTGCTTCGCGCTCGGCACGGGCAATTTTATCCTGCAGGCGGCTTTCGTTCTGGCGCATCTCTACCAGGTCAGCCTGATCTTTTTCCAGCGCGCTTTCCAGCGTAGTGAGCGTTTTTTTCCGCGCGGCACGCGCCTGTTCCAGCCGGACCTGTTGCGTTTGCTGTTCGCTTAGCAATGATGTTTGCTGGTTCTGTTTGTTCAGCAAATCCGCTTTTTGCGTAGCCAGGTCATGACGCGTTTTCTGCAGTTCATCAATGCTTTTTTGCCGCGCTTCGTTGAGATAGCCGAAGTAAGAAAGGATGCGTTCGCTGCGCTGGTTCTCTTCGCCGCTGAGCAGAAGCTGCAGGCCGCTATGCTTACCCTGACGAAAAGCCGCATCAAGCTGCTGCGCCAGCAGATTTTCCTGCTGCGTCTGCCGCTTTTGCAGTTGGGCAATAGAATGGTTTAGCGCGTCGATCTCTTTATTCAGACGGGTCAGCAACTGCTGAGTTTGCCGCAGTTTACGGCTGGCTTCGGCAATGATTTTTTCCTGACTTTGTAACTGATCCAACAGCTTGCTGCGTTGCTCTTTTTGTAAGCGAACGCTTTTTTCCTTTTCAGCAATGTCCTGCTGAATAGATTTAAGCTGGGATTTATTGTCATCCGCGGCGCTGGCGTGCAGCGGCAACAGCAACATGCCAGCACATAACAGGCTGACGGAGAGCGCGGACAGGCTGCTGCGTAACGGCGCGTAACCGGCCATAAAGTTACCTGGAGTCCATGAATGTAAAACTGATGCTTTTTCCCTCATAAGGAGTTGATTATTCCATGATGAATAGCCGCTTGCCAGCGATGGGCAACGCTTTTGCGTTTCTGTTCGTTTCAAACCTGTTTTCACCGCGCGGCAGGCGGCAGAAGACGCAATACGCTTTATTAAAAGGACATTAGCGGATAATTGCCGCCTCTGCCGCGCCTTTTTAGCGTCAGGTTTCGGTATTGTTTGCGCCACAGCAAAATTTTTCCGCTTTATACGGCAGAAAACGACACTCTCACCGCTTCGCGACTGTACATGCGAGGTGGCGCAGGTATACTCAGAAACCTGTTTTTCGCTTATTAACCCTGTCGGGAGTTGTTACCCCTCATGCAAGAAATTATGCAATTCGCAAGCAATCACCCCATTCTTTGTCTGGCATGGGTCGTATTGCTGGTTTTGGTGATCGTGGCCACGTTTAAGGGCATGTTTTCCAAAGTTAAAAGCATCAGCCGCGGCGAAGCGACTCGCCTGATTAATAAAGAAGATGCGGTTGTTGTGGATACCCGCTCCCGCGACGAGTTTCGTAAAGGTCATATTTCCGGTGCGCATAATATTCTGGCGGCGGATATTAAAAAGGGCGCTTTCGGCGAATTGGAAAAGTATAAAGCTCAGCCCATAATTGTAGTTTGTGCGACGGGTAATTCCGCTTTTGAAGCTGCAGCTCAGCTCAGCGCAGCGGGTTTCGAGCAGGTAAGCGTACTGAAAGATGGTATCGCTGGCTGGAGCAGTGAAAATCTGCCGCTGGTGCGCGGCAAATAACCTTAAAAGGTGCTGAAAATGGCTAACGTAGAGATTTATACCAAAGCAACCTGCCCTTACTGCCATCGGGCAAAAGCGCTGCTGACGCAGAAAGGCGTCGTTTTCCAGGAAATCCCGATTGACGGCGATGCGGATAAGCGCGAAGAAATGATTAAACGCAGCGGCCGAACCACCGTACCGCAAATTTTTATCGATGCACAACACATCGGCGGTTGTGACGATCTTTATGCGCTGGACAGCCGCGAAGGTCTTGATCCTTTGCTGAAATAATGGCTTAACTGGCGCCACGATGGATTTTTTTAACTTACAGGACTCAATAATAATGTCAGAACAAAACACCAGCGAAATGTCATTCCAGATCCAGCGCATCTATACGAAAGACGTTTCCTTCGAAGCGCCTAACGCGCCGCAGGTTTTCCAGAAAGAGTGGGAGCCGGAGGTAAAACTGGATCTGGATACCGCATCCAGCCAGCTGGCTGAAGGTATCTATGAAGTGGTGCTGCGCGTAACGGTAACGGCATCCGTAGGGACGGAAACCGCGTTCCTGTGTGAAGTACAGCAGGCGGGTATCTTTACTATTTCCGGCATCGAAGGCACCCAGATGGCACATTGCCTTGGCGCTTACTGCCCGAATATTCTGTTCCCGTACGCCCGTGAGTGCATTACCAGTCTGGTTTCACGCGGCACCTTCCCGCAGCTTAACCTTGCGCCGGTTAACTTCGATGCGCTGTTTATGAACTATCTGCAGCAGCAAGAAGGCGGCGAACCTCGTCAGGATGCCTGATGAATAAGCGTAACGCAGCAGTTACCGTGCTCGGTGCCGGATCTTACGGCACCGCACTGGCCATTACCTTAGCCCGCAACGGCCACCAGGTGCTGTTGTGGGGTCATAATCCTCAACATTTATCCCAGCTGGAAGCCGATCGCTGCAACGTGGCTTTTCTGCCAGACGTGCCTTTTCCCGCCACCCTTTCTACCGAGCCAGACCTTGCCCAGGCGGTTGGTGCCAGCCGCGACCTGCTGATTGTGGTGCCAAGCCATGTTTTTGGCGAAGTGCTGCAGCAGATTAAGCCGCATTTGCGTGCCGACTCTCGTATTGTTTGGGCCACCAAGGGGCTGGAGCGCGAGACCGGACGTTTATTGCAGGATGTGGCACGCGACATCGTTGGCGATACGTTGCCGTTGGCGGTGATCTCCGGCCCAACCTTCGCTAAAGAGCTGGCGGCGGGTTTACCTACCGCTATTGCGCTGGCCGCGACCGATCCACAGTTTGCTGACGATCTGCAACAGCTGCTGCACTGCGGTAAAAGCTTCCGCGTGTATAACAACCCTGACTTTATCGGCGTGCAGCTGGGCGGCGCGGTGAAAAACGTGATCGCCATCGGCGCCGGCATCTCCGACGGCATCGGCTTTGGGGCGAACGCGCGTACCGCATTGATTACCCGCGGCCTGGCGGAGATGAGCCGACTTGGCGCGGCGCTGGGCGCCGATCCCACCACCTTTATGGGCATGGCGGGGCTGGGCGATTTGGTGCTGACCTGTACTGATAACCAGTCACGTAATCGCCGTTTCGGCATCTTGCTGGGTCAGGGCGTGGATGTGGAAAGCGCTCAGGTACAAATAGGTCAGGTAGTAGAAGGCTATCGCAACACCAAAGAGGTGCGCGCGCTGGCGGCACGCTATGGCGTTGAAATGCCGATAACCGAGCAAATTTATCAGGTATTGTATTGCGAAAAATCAGCGCGCGAGGCAGCATTGAATTTGCTGGGGCGTACCCGCAAGGATGAAAACAGCAGTCGCTGAGGCGGGAGGCCCGGCTGAATACCTGTGGCGTTACGGGCGAACCGGACGCTATTTTTTTATCGGGAGAGAGCAATGTCGGATGAAGAGTTACAACTGGTCTGGAATAACATTAAAGCGGAAGGGCGTGCCCTTGCGGATTGTGAACCCATGTTGGCCAGCTTTTTTCATGCGACATTGCTTAAGCATGAGAACCTCGATAGCGCGCTAAGTTATATGCTGGCCAATAAGCTGGCTAACGCCATTATGCCCGCCATCGCCATTCGTGAGATTGTCGAAGAGGCGTATCGCCAGGATCCTTCGATGATTGCCGCTGCGGCGCGCGATATTCTGGCCGTACGCCAGCGCGATCCGGCGATAGATAAATATTCTACGCCGCTGCTCTATCTGAAAGGCTTCCATGCGCTGCAGGCTTATCGTATCGGCCACTGGCTGTGGAACGAAGGCCGTCGTGCGCTGGCGGTCTATCTGCAAAACGAAATCTCAGTCTCTTTTGCCGTGGATATTCATCCGGCTGCGCGCATCGGCTGCGGCATTATGCTCGACCATGCGACCGGCATCGTGATTGGTGAAACGGCGGTAGTTGAGAACGATGTTTCTATCCTGCAGTCGGTTACCCTTGGCGGGACGGGTAAAACCAGCGGCGATCGCCATCCTAAAATTCGTGAAGGCGTAATGATCGGCGCCGGCGCGAAAATTCTTGGCAATATTGAGGTGGGACGCGGCGCGAAAATTGGTGCCGGTTCGGTGGTACTGCAGCCGGTGCCGCCGCATACTACCGCTGCGGGTGTGCCGGCGCGTATCGTTGGCAAACCGGCCAGTGATAAGCCATCTATGGATATGGATCAGCACTTTAACGGCACGATCCCAGGCTTTGAGTTCGGCGACGGCATCTGACGTCGCCCTTTATCGGCGTCAGCTTTTTAGCAGGGCGCCAAGATATTCCATCTGCCGCCAGGCTTCATACACCACCACTGAAACCGCATTTGACAGATTCATGCTGCGGCTTTGCGCCAGCATGGGAATACGGATTTTCTGCTGTGGCGGCAGCGCGTCCAGAATCGTGGCGGGCAATCCCCGGCTTTCAGGACCAAACATCAGATAATCACCCGCCTGATAGCTGACCGCGCTGTGAGCCGGCGTACCTTTGGTAGTGAGCGCAAACAGGCGCTCAGGCTGTTCGCTGGCGCAGAAAGCCTCGAAGCTGGCGTGACGTTTAATCGCGGTAAATTCATGATAATCAAGCCCGGCGCGGCGCAGACGTTTGTCATCCCAGGCAAAGCCAAGCGGCTCAATCAGATGCAGCTGGAAGCCGGTATTCGCGCACAGGCGAATGATGTTGCCGGTATTAGGTGGAATTTCAGGTTCAAATAAGACGATGTTCAGCATAAGGCCCCCGATAACGAGGGCCGAAGCATAACAAATTAGCGCACAGAGTACAGCGGCAGCCAGATAGTCAGACGCAGACCGCCAAGCGGACTGTCATCCGCTTTTACCCAGCCGCGATGCTGCTGGATTGCCGTCTCGACAATCGCCAGCCCCAGACCGGTGCCGCCGGATTCTCTGTCGCGCGCCTCATCGGTGCGATAGAAGGGACGGAATATCTGTTCACGATCTTCCTCGCTGACGCCGGGGCCATCATCATCCACATGAACCGTGATGCCCTGGTTATCTACGGAGAAGCTCACAGAAATATGTGAGTCAGAGTAGCGCAGCGCATTGCGCACAATATTTTCCAGCGCGCTTTCCAGAGCGTGAGGGTTGCCATACAGCGGCCACGGGCCTGGTGGGTACGGCACCTCCAGCTTTTTACCCATCTGCTCCGCTTCAAATTTGGCATCTTCCAGTACGCCATTCCATAAATGGTTTGCCTTCATCGCTTCGCTGACTAACGCATTTTTATGCTGCGTGCGCGACAGCACCAGTAAATCATTAATCATGCCGTCAAGACGCTGCGCCTCCAGCTCGATGCGTCCTAACTCTTTGCCTTCCCCATAACGGCGACGCATCAGGGCGGTTGCCAGCTGCAGGCGCGTTAACGGCGTACGCAGCTCGTGAGAAATGTCAGAGAGCAGACGCTGCTGCGCGGTCATCATACGTTCCAGCGCGCTGACCATCTGATTAAAGCTTGACCCAGCGGCAAGAAATTCTTGCGGTCCCGCTTCCAGTTCCGGATGCTGACGCAGGTTGCCACTCGCCACCTCATCCGCCGCATGTTTTAACTTACGCGCCGGCTTCGCCAGGCTCCAGGCCAGCCACAGCAGCAGCGGCGAGCTGATCAGCATGGTGACGATCAGCAGCAACAGCGGGCGGTCAAACAACAGGTTAATAAAATCCAGCTGAGAGCTGCTGGCCGGGCGCATCAGATAGAGCTGGTAATTATCTTCGCCATCACGTACGGCAAAAGGCCCTACCAGCTCGACGCGGCCATATTTCTTTTTCTGGGGATGATCGGCATTGTCAGATTGCCCGATAAAGTTACGGATAATCTGCATTTCGTTATGCTGAGCGCCAATAACGCGGCCTTCGCTGGTAACCAGCAGCAGACGCTGTCCGGGCGGCGCCCATTTGTCGATAGCGCGAAACAGCCGACGCCACCACATTAAATCATTTGGCGGGTCCTGCATTAGCTCCGCCTCAACGTGCTGCTCAATCATGGTGCCCTGTCGCTGCTCGTTTTCCAGCAGCGACGTTAGCTGTCGCGAATCAAGCTTGGGAAGCATTAGCACCAGCATCAGAACCAACGCCAGCGTTAACCAGAAGATGGCAAAAATGCGGGTGGTCAGGCTGCTTATCATGACGCAGAGACCATCAAATATCCACGGCCACGCAGCGTTTTAAACCAGGGATGACCATCGCGGCGCTCAGGCAGTTTACGCCGCAGATTGGAGATGTGCATATCAATAGCGCGGTCGAATGGCGTCAGGCGTTTACCCAGAACTTCCTGGCTTAAATGCTCGCGTGATACCACCTGGCCAAGATGCTGAGCCAGCAAATAGAGTAGGGTGAATTCGGTACCGGTAAGGTCCAGCGTAACGTTATCAAAGCTGGCTTCCTGACGTCCTGGATTCAGGCGCAGACAGTCAACTTCCAGCGTTGGGGAACTGTTGTCATGCTGTTGCTGCTGTTCGCTCCAGCTGGAACGACGCAAAATAGCCCGGATGCGTGCAACCAGCTCGCGATCGTTGAAAGGCTTCGGTAGATAATCATCCGCGCCCAGTTCAAGGCCTAAAACGCGGTCCAGCTCGCTGCCGCGTGCGGTCAACATAATTACCGGGGTTTGGTACTGCTGACGCAGCTCTTTTAAGGTATCGATGCCATTCTTTCTGGGCATCATCACATCAAGTAATAACAGGTCAATGGAGTCGTCAAGCAGGCTAAGTGCCTGTTCCCCATCTGAGGCGACAACGATATTAAACCCTTCCATTTCAAGCAATTCTTTAAGCAGCGAAGTTAATTCGCGGTCATCATCAACCAACAGGATTTTATTCATTTACTTAAGCCCTCCGCAGGCAAAATAGCGTGATCGCCTACCCCATTCCATCGCTTTACGTAGTTTTACACCCCCTGACGCTAGTTTGCAGCTATCTCTGTAGTCTGAACCTCGTTGAATCAAATGATGCAAACGAATATGGGAGTAAACGATGCGCAAAGTAACCGCCGTCGTCTTTGCTTCAGCCTCGGTGGTGTTTAGTTACTCCAGCGCATGGGCAGCAGACGTTACGACGATTGACGGGATGCATCCGCCAGGTGAGTTGATGACTGGCAGCATAGCGCAAAATTCTCAAAGCCATATGTTTGACGGCATTAAGCTTTCGGAACAACAGCGTCAGCAGATGCGGGATCTGATGCAGCAAACGCAACATGAGCGTCCTCCCGTAAACGTGAACGATTTAGAAACTCTGCATAATCTGGTGATTGCAGAAAAGTTTAATGAAACAGCTGTAAAGGCCCAGGCAGAAAAGTTAGCACAGGAGCAGGTTGCGCGGCAGGTCGAGATGGCCCGGATTCGCAACCAGATGTATCACCTGCTAACGCCGCAGCAACAGGCTGTTTTGCAACAGAAGCATGAGCAACGGATGAATGAGTTGCACAGGCTGACGAATCTGCAGCAGCTTCCACCGCTGCATGAAGCGAGTATCACCGGCAGTAACCAGTAATGGCAGTAACCAGTAACAGTAGTAACCCGTAACATAGTATCCCTGTTTTCCTTGCCATAGACACCATCCCTGTCTTCCCCCACATGATGTGGGGGTTTTTTTTGCCCGCTATTTACCACCGCACCTGGCTAAAACAGACGATTAACAACCTGTCAGGGCTGAGCCGGTTGCAAACTTTTCGGGTACGGACAGAATCCGGACAATTCCTGTCAGTTCGCAAAAATTTCTTCTGTCTGCTCAACGAGCCGTTTCAGCCTGCCAGAGCTGCCGTTGCAAACATCTTTAATGTCGGTGACTTCCCTATTTTTCTAAGAAATTTCTCAAGTATTATAAATTTTAAAATTTTATTTTTCTATGGTAATTACAAACCAGAGGGCTTTTTGAAAATTAGCTCCAGAGCAGTCTGGTGTAGCGGGTTTTAATTATCACCAGTCTGTTTTATATAAATTATAAAGTTTAAAATTATGGTTTTTATGTTGCATTATTATGTCCATTTTACCTTTATGAATTTTATAATTTTGTATTAGAAAGATAATTGATCGTTTTGGGATGAAGTTATTAGCGGTTTTACAGCGGTCGGCTTGATTATGAGTTGTAAAGAGCCTTATATTTACCGGAATTGTTACGCCAGCGGGTTCTGTGCCGGTTTTAAATTTGTTAAATCCTGCTATTTTAAAGTTAATTTGTTTAATATTTTTTATCTGTAGAGATCGTAAAAGTATAATTGATAAGTCAATTAAGGGAAGCTTGATGGGCGAAGGAAAGTTAAGGAAGATTTTAGTTATTCGTATTGATTTTCTCGGCGATATGGTTTGCACCACGCCATTACTGCACGCTTTACGGACCCGTTGGCCACAAGCGGAAATTCATGTCCTCGCGAATAAGTATAATGCTCCCGTGCTCGATAATAATAATGATGTTAACAAAATCCATTATTATGTTTATTCAAAAAATCTGCAAAAAAATCTCAGGCCTGGCTTTTTTAACTCTCTTATAGAGAGATTCAGGCTGATTATTAAATTGCGGAAGCTTAAGTTTGATTTACTTATCATACCCAATGGAGGAATGAACAAGAATTCAATTAGCTTTGCTAAGCAGCTAAATGTCCCGGATTGTCGCTGGCATAATGCTGATACCGAATTTGACGATCGGATTAAAAATCATGTTGCTACCAGAACGGTGGAGCATGAAGCTTTCTCCGGTTTTAAGCTTTTGCCTGAGCTGGCGAAGCCCGATCTTGACCAGTTACGCCTTTGCATTTACCCACGTACGGATCTTATCTCGGCCTGGAGAGAGCGATTTAACGGTAAATCAAAGCCCAGAGTAGGTTTTTTTGTCTCGAATAATAGCGCTGACCGCCGCTGGGCATGGGATAAATGGCAAGAGCTGACAGAAAAGCTGGCAGAAGCTTATGAAATAATTATTTTTCATTCTCCACAGGAAATATTTCCTTTGAGCTGGAGGGATGGTGTTGGTGTGCAACGGATATTAACGCCGACTATTCCTGATCTTTTAGCAGCAATGACTCAGCTTAATCTGGTTGTTGCTGCTGACAGCGCACCGGTACATTTTTCCTCTGCGTTGCAGATCCCGGTAGTTGCTTTATTTGAGCCCCGCCCAGAAAAATATCTCCGCTGGTATCCTGTAGGCGTAAGGAACATTATCCTTCATGAAGGGAAACGGGTGAATGATATTTCAGTGCAGTCAGTTTTTTCAGCAGTGAAAGAATTGTTAAGCGGAAACCATTTTAACGTTAGCTGCCCGGATAACACTCAACAAAGCCAGCAGGCTGAAATAGCGGATTGTATCGCTTAATATTCAAAAATGGATGGAATGTTAATTGTATGCGATTTCTTGCAATGAAATATTGTACAGATTGCGGTGCGAAGCGGAGCCTGTTAGATCGCTTAACTGCTACAGATGATGAGCTTTGTGACAGATGTTACTTTCAATATATGGAGTCGCTGCGTAGCGGTATGGCTGCCGAAGATCATGATAAAGAGGAGCGTTTTTAAAGATGGCATTCTCAGCCTGTTTCAGACTGCACCACAATGCGTTTTAACGGCTGAAATATTCTGCTTTCCTTTAGTCATTAATCGACGAAGAATTATTTACAATAATAATCGGATTTGATGATAAATATTTTGCAGATTTCAACCTTAGCTGCGGCCAGGATGAACGCGTTATCTTTACGTGCATCCTGCCCCTTTTTGCGATACTGCTCTTATACTTACTTTTATTTTTTGCGGGGTGAGAATGGTAGCTTCCTATGCGCGGCTGGTTAACCGGGCGGCGCTGGCAGCAACGGTGCTGGCAGTCCTGCTGTTATTGCTCAAAATATTCGCCTGGTGGTATACCGGATCGGTTAGCGTACTGGCGGCTCTGGTGGACTCGCTGGTAGATACTGCCGCCTCTTTGACTAATCTTTTGGTGGTACGCTATTCGTTGCAGCCTGCGGATGCGGAACATACGTTTGGCCATGGCAAAGCGGAGTCGCTGGCGGCGCTGGCGCAAAGCATGTTTATTTCCGGCTCCGCCCTGTTTCTGATTCTGACCGGCATTCAGCATTTAGCCACTCCGGGCGTGCTGCATGCGCCGCTGGTGGGCATGGTCGTTACGTTTGTTGCTTTGGTTTCGACGCTGCTGTTGGTCACTTTTCAACGCTGGGTGGTGCGTAAAACGCAAAGCCAGGCGATTCGTGCCGATATGTTGCATTATCAGTCTGATGTGTTGATGAACGGCGCAATTTTACTGGCGTTAGCGCTTAGCTGGCATGGCTTTACGCATGCTGATGCGCTATTTGCGCTAGGTATTGGCTTATGGATTCTGTTTAGCGCGTTGCGTATGGGCTATGATGCCGTACAGTCCTTACTTGACCGCGCGTTGCCCGATGAGGAGCGGCAACAGATAGTTAACATCATCACCACCTGGCCCGGCGTGCAGGGCGCGCACGATTTGCGTACCCGACAATCCGGTCCAACCCGCTTTATTCAGGTCCATCTTGAAATAGAAGATAATTTGCCATTAATCCAGGCGCATCGCCTGGCGGAACAGGTTGAGCAAGCGCTTTTAAAGCAGTTTCCTGGGTCTGATATTATCATCCATCAGGATCCCTGTTCTGTTGCCCGCACCGAGCCGCAGGGTTTTTTATAGGCAGAAGTGTGAAATAATATCAGTCTGGCTTTTGAGCGAGGCGGAAGGCCACATTGTGTGTAAGATTTTACCCGAAACTAGTCTGACCTGAATCAATTCAGCAGCAGAGGTTTGATATACTATTTGCCATTATGAGTCGGTAAGATCGGACACTGAGCGGGCGTCGAACCTTGCCGGCGTAACGAATTCATCATTAAGTATTGAGTCCAGAGGTAGCCATGATCAAGAAAATCGGTGTACTGACAAGCGGCGGCGACGCCCCAGGGATGAACGCAGCTATTCGCGGTGTAGTCCGCTCCGCCCTGAGTGAAGGACTGGAAGTTTGTGGCGTTTATGATGGCTATCTCGGCTTGTATGAAGACCGCATGATCAACCTCGACCGCTACAGCGTTTCTGACATGATTAACCGCGGCGGCACCTTTTTGGGCTCTGCGCGTTTTCCTGAGTTCCGTAATGAGGAAACGCGTCAGGTAGCGATTGAGAATATGAAAAAGCGCAATATCGATGCGCTGGTGGTGATTGGCGGTGACGGTTCCTATATGGGTGCGAAACGCCTGACTGAAATGGGCTTCCCGTGTATCGGTCTGCCGGGCACCATTGATAATGACGTTGCCGGTACCGACTATACCATTGGTTATTTCACCGCTCTGGAAACGGTGGTTGAGGCGATTGACCGCCTGCGTGATACCTCTTCTTCGCATCAGCGTATTTCTATCGTCGAGGTGATGGGGCGCTATTGTGGCGATCTGACGCTGGCAGCGGCGATTGCGGGCGGATGTGAATTTATCGTACTGCCGGAAATCCCTTATACCCGCGAAGAGCTGGTACAGGAAATTAAAGCCGGTATCGAGAAAGGTAAAAAGCACGCCATCGTGGCTATTACGGAGCACATCTGTGATATTGATGAGCTGGCGAAATATATTGAAACTGAAACCAAACGTGAAACGCGCGCAACCGTACTGGGCCATATTCAGCGCGGCGGTGCGCCGGTCGCCTATGACCGTATTCTGGCTTCACGTATGGGCGCCTATGCGATTGAACTGCTGCTGCAGGGCTACGGTGGACGCTGCGTTGGTATCCAGAATGAGAAGATGGTACACCACGATATTATCGATGCCATCGAGAACATGAAGCGCCCCTTCAAGCGCGACTGGCTGGAAACCGCGAAAAAACTTTATTAATTATTTCAGGGCGCTGTACACACAGCGCCTTTTTACCCCCCCACTTATATTCCATAAAGTAATAACCTCCTATTTTTAATTCTTTAAATCGCCGTAAGCTTTATGTCACGCTTCCGTTAATAACTTCCGGGAGGGCGTACGATGAATAAGTGGAGTGTAGGGCTGGCCGTTTTACTGGCATCAACCAGCGTACTGGCAAAAAATATTGAGCTACTGAACGTTTCTTACGATCCGACGCGGGAGCTGTACGAACAATATAACAAAGCGTTCAGCGCCCATTACAAGCAGGAAACCGGCGACAATATTATTATTCGCCAGTCGCATGGCGGCTCCGGCAAGCAGGCAACCTCGGTAATCAACGGCATTCGAGCCGATGTGGTTACGCTGGCGCTGGCTTCCGATATTGATGCGATTGCCGAACGCGGCCGAATTCATAAAGACTGGATAAAACGCCTGCCAAATAATTCTGCACCTTATACTTCCACCATCGTTTTCCTGGTGCGTAAAGGCAATCCCAAACAGATCCACGACTGGCCCGATCTGCTTAAGCCTGGCGTTGCGGTAATTACCCCGAATCCTAAAACCTCCGGCGGCGCGCGCTGGAACTATCTGGCCGCCTGGGGTTACGCCCTGGATCAGAATAACGGCAATCAGGAAAAGGCGCTGGAGTTTGTCAAAGCGCTGTATAAAAACGTAGAGGTACAGGATTCCGGCGCTCGCGGCGCAACCAATACCTTTGTTGAACGCGGTATTGGCGATGTGCTGATCGCCTGGGAAAACGAAGCTTATCTGGCGGTAAACAAGCTGGGTAAAGATCAGTTTGAAATTGTTACGCCCAGCGAGTCTATCCTTGCCGAGCCGACCGTATCCGTTGTCGATCGCGTGGTTGATGACCGTGAAACGCGCAAAGCGGCTAACGACTACCTGAATTATCTCTATTCGCCGGAAGGGCAGGCCATTGCCGCGCAAAACTACTATCGTCCTCGTGATGCCGGGGTGGCGATGAAATATGCCAACGCCTTTACGCCGCTGAAACTGTTCACCATTGATAACAAGTTTGGCGGCTGGACGCAGGCACAAAAAACGCACTTTGCTGAGGGCGGCACTTACGACCAGGTGATGAAACGCTAGCGCGCTTTTTCCTGATGATTTAGCGTGACAATTCTCGTTAAGGCAACGAGGATTAACAGCGGTCATCAGGAGGATTCGCCATGCCGCTGCCTGCACGCATTCTGAAAATCGTTACGGTTGTTATCGCCTTTCTGCTTATCGCGCTGGCTTTCGCAGCGTGGCATTTCCATCATAACGGCAACGCGCTGTGGCAGATTATCAGCCAGCAGTGCGTGCCGGGTCAGCAACAAAACAACGATCCCAGCCCCTGCCAGCGCGTTAATATCGCTGAAGGTTATGTCACGCTGAAAGACCGTAACGGCCCGTTGCAGTATTTATTAATGCCTGTTGCCCGCATCAGCGGTATCGAAAGCCCGGCGCTACGGGATCCCGCTACGGCCAACTTTTTTGCGCTGGCCTGGCAACAGCGTTATTTGCTGACGATGCGTCACGGCGCCGTCGTTCCCGATAGCGCGATCTCATTAGCCATTAATTCTGAGTATGGCCGCACGCAGAACCAGCTGCATATTCATCTTTCCTGTCTGAGTCCCGCGGTGCGCCAGCAGCTGGATCGGTTAACGCCGCAGCTGAATTCGCACTGGCAGCCGAAAACTTTGCATCAGCATCGCTGGCTGATTCGTACGTTGACGTCGGCTGAACTGACGCAGCAGAGCAGTTTTATTCGTTTGATGCAGGAAGTGCCGCAGGCGCAGCAGGAGATGGGAAAATATGGCCTGGCGCTGGCAACCTTATCTGATGGCCGGCTGGCATTGATGGCGATTGAGCGTGACTGGCTGAGAATGAACCGGGCTTCGGCAGAGGAGTTGCAGGATCATCGCTGTACGATTCTGCATTAGGAGGCAACAGAAAACGGGCGGCGGTGCCGCCCGTTAAACATCAGGCTTTCGCTGCGGCAGCGGCCTTGACGATGACGGCAAATGCGTCAGCTTTCAGTGAAGCGCCGCCAACCAGCGCGCCGTCGATGTCCGGCTGAGCAAAAAGCTCAGCGGCATTTTTATCGTTAACGGAACCGCCGTACTGGATGATAACCTGCTCGGCTACTTTCGCATCTTTCCTGGCGATATGTTCACGAATGAACTTATGTACCGCCTGCGCCTGCGCCGGAGTAGCTGATTTGCCGGTACCAATCGCCCAGATTGGCTCATAGGCAATGACCGCGCCGTTAAAGGCCGCTGCGCCCTGGCTTTCCAGCACCGCATCAATTTGACGCGCGCACACTTCTTCCGTTTTACCCGCTTCGTTCTCTGCTTCGGTTTCACCGATGCACAGTACCGGAATCAGTCCCGCTTCTTTCAGCACGGCGAATTTTTTCGCAATAAACTCATCGCTTTCTTTGTGATAAGTACGGCGTTCCGAATGGCCGATAATGATATAGCGAGCGCCAATATCTTTCAGCATTTCGGCAGAAACCTCACCGGTAAATGCGCCGGAAAGGTTAACATCAACGTTCTGGGCACCCAGTACGATCTGGCTGTCGGCCAGCGCCTGCTGCGCCTGATCCAGATACATCACTGGCGGGGCAATGGCAACGCCACAGCCCTGAACGGCATTCAGTTCTTTACGCAGGCCATCGATCAGATCGCTGACCATTTTTTTGTTGCCGTTCAGCTTCCAGTTACCCATAACTAATGGATGTCGCATCATATCCTCCACGTGTAACGCAATACCAGTAAAGTACACTGCCCGGCGGGCAGCGATGTCTGCCAGACAGTATAGAGATGTTAACCCTGAATGGCTTTGCTTTTCGTCATTTTTGGCACCGCCCTTAGGGCTCTGTGAGCGAGAGTTTAATCGGCTCTACGGCAAAGGTCAGCCCCTTGTCGCCGTTGTCCGCGACGACGAAGCGTAACGCACCTTCGGTCTGCGCATAATAGCGTGCGCCTTTACCCTTGCTCAGCAGCTCATTCAGCCGTTTGCGGCTATCTTCTACCGAACGCGTCGGCGAGAAAAAACGCATCAGCGCCGTCATGTACGCCTGCGCTTTTTCCTGCGCCGCTTTTTCATCAGGGCCGGGGATCGGCAGCCAGGTAATCTGCAGCGTTTTTATCTTTCCGGTACCCGGCTCCAGCGCCGTGGAAGCGTAGAGCGTTTCGCTGATCTTACTGGCCGCACGCGTTAGCGGACTTTTATCCAGCCGGCTATCGATCGCCCGGTATTCGCTGAGCGGCAAATCAGGATTTGCCGTATTATATTTTTCCCGAAACTGCGCAATACTCATATCAAACGTTGGTGCGCCTGGCAGCAAATAAGGCGCTGTGGGTAAAGACTCACTGCGCGGCGATACCTCATCGGCGTACGCTGCGGTGCCTGTCAGCAGCGCCAACAATATCGGGATGGGCGTCAGCAAAGAGCCTGGCGCTTTCTTCATTTTTTCTGCCCCGTCCAGTAAACTCAGCCCAGATTAGAACGGTTTTTACCCGCCAAAGTCAAAAACTGCGGCAACCCTTTTTAGTTTTCCTCGGGACGAAAGCATGACGCTACAGCAATGGTGTTTTTCTTATCGTGGTCGTCTGGGGCGGCGTGACTTCTGGATTTGGCAGATAGTCTGGCTGTTGACCATGACCGCACTTTTCACGCTGGCGGGAAACAATCTGCTGGATACCCAGATGGCGGCGTTCTGCGTGGTCTGTTTACTGTGGCCAGCCAGCGCGGTGCTGGTGAAACGCCTGCACGATCGTAACAAACGCGGCTACTGGGCGCTGTTGCTGGTGGTCGCCTGGATGCTGCTGGCGGGAAACTGGGGCGCATTAGGCTCTGGCTGGCATACAGGCCTGGGGCGTTTTTTGCCGACTTTTATTCTTATCGGGATGCTATTCGAATTAGGTCTGCTGAGCGGTTCGGCAGGCGAAAACCGCTATGGCCGGGCCACGCAGCCGGTCAGTTATTTTCGCAGGCGCGGCGCGGAAAAAAGCTCTCACCAGTAATGTTCGCTAGTGATATGACCCGGTTTACGCCGCAGATGTTTGTTCATCGTTCGCGTCTCTTTTAACAGCTGCTGGGTATCGCGCACCATTTGCGGATTACCGCATAGCATAATATGGCTGCTGTCGGTATCCATCGGCAGCCCCACCGATTGCTCCAGCTCACCATTTGCAATTAGCGCCGGGACGCGACCGGTTAACGAGCCGGAGCTCTCCTCGCGGCTGACCACCGTCTGGATACGCAGCTTGCCGTTATAGCGCTGCTCCAGCTGCTGCATTAGCGGCAGATAGCTTAAGTCAGCGGCGTAGCGCGCGGCATGAACCAGCACCAGATTGCGAAAACGCTCCAGGCCTTCACCCTGCTGCAAAATCGAAAGGTAAGGGCCGATAGCGGTGCCGGTTGCCAGCATCCACAAAGTTTGGCAATCGGGGATCTCTTCCAGCACAAAAAAACCGGCGGCCTCTTTTGTTACCATCACTGGATCGCCGGGCTGTAAAGCGTGTAGCCTTGGGCTTAACTTACCTTCCGGGACATTCACCAGGTAAAATTCTAAAGAGGGATTGGCGGGCGCATTAACATAGGAATAGGCGCGCTGTACGCGTTCGCCGTCTATCTCCAACGCCAGCTTGGCAAACTGGCCAGCGCTAAATGGCGTGACGGGAGCATTAACCTTGATGCTGAACAAACTGTCCGTCCAGTGTGTAACCTCCGTAACGCTGCCGTTAACCCATTCAGCCATGTCTTTTCCTCTTTCCAGTTAGCTCTGCGTTTATCTTCGCCACTCAGGGCCGCTTTTTCCAGCCTGCCTGCGTCAGAAAAGCTCTGAGCGACAAAAGGAGGTATCAGTTTGTGCGGCCGTATAGTTAGTTTTACAAAGAAGGGCAATTTCTGCTGACAGAATGGCAAAAAAACTTATCCCCGCCCGATTCCTTTCTTTACGCAAACTGTTATTTTTGCCGCCATCAACCCTGAAATCTCCGCTGATTTGCTGCATAACGGCCGAACTGTGGGCCTTTATCCGGTAACTTTCCGCTAAGTGACTATGAAAAAAATAGAAAACGGACATCTGTTGCTGATGCTGATTGTATTAGTAGCGGTAGGGCAAATGGCGCAAACCATTTATGTCCCGGCGATGGCTGATATTGCTGCATCGTTTAACGTACGCGATGGTGTAATGCAGCGCGTCATGGCCGCCTACCTGATGACATACGGCGGTTCACAGCTTATTTACGGGCCGCTCTCCGATAGCGTGGGGCGTAAACCGGTGATACTGGCGGGGATGGCTATCTTTATGCTGGGTGCGCTTGGCGCGCTGGTTGCGCCTTCTGTCGGCTGGCTGATAGCGGCCAGCGCGCTGCAGGGTTTAGGCACCGGCGTAGCGGGCGTAATGGCGCGTACTATGCCGCGCGATCTGTATGCCGGAAGCGCGCTGCGTCAGGCAAACAGCCTGTTGAATATGGGCATTCTGGTCAGCCCGCTGGTAGCGCCGATGATCGGCGCGATGCTGACGCATCTGTTTGGCTGGCATGCCTGCTTTGCTTTCCTGCTGCTGCTGTGCCTGCTGGTAACTGGCGCAATGGCATGCTGGCTGCCGGAAACTCGCCCGCCGGTAAACGAGATGCGTCCGCTGTTTTCACGTTATCGTCCCCTACTGAGCGATCGTATCTTTGTACGCTATCTGATTATGCTGATCGGCGCGCTGGCGGGAATTGCCGTGTATGAGGCTAGCTGTGGCATTCTGATGGGCGGCGTGCTGGGACTGGATGCGATGACGGTCAGCATTCTGTTTATTCTGCCGATCCCGGCGGCCTTTTTTGGCGCCTGGTTTGCTGGACGTGACGAGAAAAGCTTTCATACGCTGATGTGGTATGCGGTCAACAGCTGCCTGCTGGCTGGCGTTCTGATGTGGCTGCCTGCCTGGTTTGGCATCATGAATATCTGGACGCTGCTGGTGCCGGCATCGCTGTTTTTCTTTGGTGCGGGGATGATGTTTCCGCTGGCGACATCCGGCGCGATGGAGCCCTACGCCTGGCTGGCAGGCACTGCCGGCGCGCTCATCGGCGGGCTGCAGAACCTGGGCTCCGGGCTGGTTGCCTGGCTGTCGGCGATGCTGCCGCAAAACGGCCAGTTTAGTTTGGGCATGCTGATGTGCGCGACCGCCGTTTTAATGCTGCTATGCTGGTGGCCGCTGTCAAAAGGCCCCGAACCGCAGGCCATTTGATGCTTACAGGATCCACTGATGCAGCGCCGTATCCTTGCGGTCGAGATAGTGAATCGACTGAATACGGCGGATGGTCCGCGATTTACCCCGGATCAGCAGCGTTTCACTGGTTGCGATATTTCCCTGGCGCGTAATACCTTTCAGCAGGTCGCCACTGGTAATGCCGGTGGCGGCGAAAATCACATTGTCATTGCGCGCCATCATGCCTAACGTCAGTACCTGATGAGCGCTGATGCCCATCTCTTTGCAGCGTGCCAGCTCCTGCTCACCCAGACGACGGTTCTCTTCACTTTCGCCTTTCACCTCATGACGAGGCAGCAGACGACCCTGCATATCACCATCCAGCGCGCGGATTACCGCTGCTGACACCACGCCTTCCGGCGCGCCGCCGATGCCGTACAGCACATCGACTTCGCTATCGGGCATACAGGTCAGGATGGAGGCGCGACGTCGCCGTCAGGGATCGCAAAGATGCGCACGCCCAGCTGCTGCATTTGTTTAATCACGCCATCATGACGCGGCTTCGCCAGAATGGTCACCGTCAGTTCGCCGAGCGTTTTACCTAACGCCGCGGCGATATTTTTCAGGTTAGTTTCCAGCGGCAGATTAAGATCGATATGGCCTTTAGCGGCAGGGCCGACAATCAGCTTTTCCATATACATATCCGGCGCATGCAGGAAAGTGCCCCGGTCGCCGACCGCCAGTACCGCCAGCGCATTCGCCTGACCCATTGCGGTCATGCGCGTGCCTTCAATCGGATCGACGGCAATATCAACGGCATCGCCGTTGCCGGTGCCGACTTTCTCACCGATATAGAGCATCGGGGCCTCATCGATTTCACCTTCACCGATAACAATCTGACCGTCGATGTTTACGTTGTTAAGCATGATGCGCATGGCATTGACTGCCGCGCCATCAGCCTGATTTTTGTCGCCGCGACCTAACCATTTATAACCTGCCAGAGCGGCAGCTTCGGTAACGCGGGAAAATTCAATGGCGAGTTCTCGTTTCATGAGCAGCCTCTGAAAAAACGAAGGAGGCGGAAGTGTATCACAGCAGGGAGGGGAACAAGGCCCGTACCGGCTGGCGGTACGGGCCTGCAGCATTATTCGTCGTGTTCTTCCCATGCCTGAGCGCGGGCTACGGCTTTTCGCCAGCCGGCGTAGCGATAGTTACGCTCGGTGGTTTCAATGCTCGGACGGAATTCACGCTCAATGACCGCTTTAGCGCGTACCTCCTCCAGATCTTTCCAGAAGCCAACCGCCAGGCCAGCAAGGTAAGCGGCGCCCAGCGCGGTAACTTCACGCACTTCCGGCCGCTCTACGCGGGTGCCGAGAATATCGGACTGGAACTGCATCAGGAAGTTGTTAGCGACCGCGCCGCCGTCAACACGCAGCGACTGCAGGCGCGTATTGGCATCGTTCTGCATCGCTTCCAGCACGTCGCGCGTCTGGTAAGCGATAGATTCCAGCGTAGCGCGGATAATGTGGTTGGCGTTTGCGCCGCGCGTCAGGCCGAACAGCGCACCGCGCGCATACGGATCCCAGTAAGGCGCGCCCAGACCGGTAAAGGCGGGAACCATATAGACGCCGTTTGAGTCTTTTACTTTCATGGCGAAATATTCTGAGTCAGCAGAATCACTGATTAGCTTCATTTCATCGCGCAGCCACTGAATCGCTGCGCCACCGATAAACACAGCGCCTTCCAGCGCGTAGTTAACTTCGCCGCGTGGGCCGCAGGCGATGGTGGTTAACAGGCCATGCGTAGAGGTTACCGCTTCGGTGCCGGTATTCATCAGCATAAAGCAGCCGGTGCCGTAGGTATTTTTCGCCATACCCGGCAGCACACACAGCTGACCATACAGCGCCGCCTGCTGGTCGCCAGCGATACCGGCGATAGGAATACGCGTGCCGCCTTTACCGCCAATATTGGTTTGGCCATAAACTTCAGACGAGGATTTCACTTCTGGCAGCATTTCACGTGGAATATCAAGGATGTCCAGCATCCGCTGATCCCATTCCAGCTTATGAATGTTGTACATCATGGTGCGCGAGGCGTTGGTATGGTCGGTAATATGTACCCGCCCCTGCGTCATTTTCCAGATGAGCCAGGTATCTACGGTTCCGAACAGCAGCTCGCCGCGTTTTGCACGCTCGCGGGCGCCTTCGACATGATCGAGGATCCATTTTACTTTGGTGCCTGAGAAATAAGGATTAATCACCAGACCGGTGGTGTGCTGGATATACTCTTCCAGCCCCTCTTTTTTCAGCTTTTCGCAGTAGTCGGCAGTACGCGGATCCTGCCAGACAATCGCGTTATAAATCGGCTTGCCGGTTTCTTTATCCCAGACAATCGCCGTTTCGCGCTGGTTAGTAATGCCGATGGCGGCAATCTGATCGGAGCGAATATCCGCATGCGCCAGCACTTCAACCAGCGTGGAGCTTTGTGAAGCCCAGATGTCCATCGGATCGTGTTCAACCCAGCCTGCTTTCGGATAGATTTGGGTAAATTCGCGTTGAGAGACGGCCACGATATTGGCGTCATGGTCGAGGACCACGGCGCGGGAACTGGTAGTGCCCTGATCGAGCGCGACAATATATTTTTTATCTGTAGTCATAATCAATTCCTGATGTGCAAAGATTGAACACTGTTACGCTTTATGCTGCTCAGCGCGTGTGACCGGCTTTCCCGCTTTGGTATCCTGCGTGATGTTAAGATTGCAGGGCAGATGACGGCAGATCAGTGAGCGATATCCCCATGCGCCCAGGCAGGCGCCCACCAGCGGGCCAAAAATCGGCACGAGGAAATAGGGAATATCACGGCCGCCGGTAAAGGCGACGTTGCCCCAGCCTGCCAGCCAGGCGAAAATTTTCGGGCCGAAGTCACGCGCCGGATTCAGCGCGAAGCCGGTCAGCGGACCCATTGCACCGCCGATAACGGCGACCAGCAGGCCAATCAGCAACGGCGCCAGCGGACCACGCGGTACGCCGTTGCCGTCATCGGTCAGCGCCATAATGACCGACATCAGGACGGCGGTGATCACCATCTCGACTAAAAACGCCTGACCGACGCTGATATGCGGATTAGGGTAGGTTGAGAAGATACCGGCCAGATCGAGGCTTTCTACGCTGCCGCGCATCAGCTGATGGCTGGCTTCATAATCGATAAACAGGTTGTAATAGAGCCCGTACACCAGCGCTGCGGCGCTAAATGCGCCGGCAATCTGCGCCACAATATAAGGCACGACTTTGCGCCCTTCAAAGTTGGCGAACAGACAAAGCGCGACGGTAACGGCAGGATTCAGATGCGCGCCTGACACGCCCGCTGTCATATAGACGGCCATGGAGACGGCGAGTCCCCAGATAATGCAGATTTCCCACTGACCGAAAGCGGCGCCGGCCAGCTTCATTGCGGCGACACAACCAGCGCCGAAGAAGATGATCATGCCGGTTCCAAGAAATTCGGCAATGCACTGACCTTTAAGTGTGCTAGTTGCTGTCTGACTCATAATGAGATTCCTGAAGGCGAGGTTAAATTTTATCAATCGTTGTTTTCATTCCATTGAACCGCCCGAACAATTGTAGGGCTGTTGTGAATTTATCGTTAACGCGCATAAACGAGAAATAGCGAACGTTAAAACTGTGTGGTCCATCAAAAAAATGCGCGTTTTCGCGTCTTTCGCTGTTCTTTAATAGCATTTTTGCCTCTGCTGGCCGCACGTTGCGCTCGTTTTATTAACAAATGCGCCATTATTGCGAATTAACCCGCCGCGCCGCTTTCGGCATATGCTGAAAATTGTTACATACTGCGCTTCACGACGGTTCGCCGCTGGACTTGGGCTGTGCGGCTACTTACAATCGGAGTGTTAGGGTCTTTTACGAATTTTTGTGATGTCTCGTCGTCTGCGGCTGGCATCATCTACGCCTTGCGATTAGGAGAAGTCATAGAATGTCATTTGAAGTATTCGAGAAACTGGAAGCGAAAGTACAGCAGGCGATTGATACCATCACGCTGCTGCAGATGGAAATCGAAGAGCTGAAAGAGCAGAACAACAGCCTGAAGCATGAGGTACAGCAGGCTTCGGGAAACAGCGAAACGCTGGTGCGTGAAAACCAGCATCTGAAAGAAGAACAGGTTCAGTGGCAGGAGCGCCTGCGGGCTTTGTTAGGTAAGATGGAAGAAGTCTAATCCGCACGGATGCTGCTTTCATCGAACATAAAAAAACGGGTGCTCAGGCACCCGTTTTTGCTGTCTGCCCTGGCGAGTACCCTGGGGCTGTAGCAGAACCCGCTATTCAATATCCAGCGGATCCTCCGACAATATAATACCGGTATTATCCGCATACAGATGGTCGCCGGAAAAGAAGGTGACGCCGCCGAAATTAACGCGAATATCGCTTTCGCCAATGCCTTCGCCCGCCGCGCCAACCGGAATAGCGGCGATAGCCTGGATACCAATATCCAGCTCTTCCAGATCGTCAACCTGGCGCACCGAGCCGTAAACCACGATGCCTTCCCATTCGTTCTGCACCGCCAGCTGAGCCAGCGCCGCATCAACCAATGCGCGCCGTACCGATCCGCCGCCATCTACCAGCAGCACACGACCCCGGCCATTTTCTTCCAGCAGGTCGTATAACAGGCCGTTATCCTCGAAACATTTCACCGTCGTGATTTGGCCGCCAAACGAGGTGCGACCTCCAAAATTGGAGAAGAGGGGCTCTACCACGTTTACATCTTCGTGATAGATGTCGCAGAGTTCGGAAGTATCGTATTTCATAGGATTTTCGTCTGTTTGCCACAGGAGCGGTAAGTATATCGCTTTATTTAAGTTGTTGGCAAAATCATCAACGGTGCAAAAGTTGCGATACATCAATCAAAGCAGCATCCCTATAGAAAACAGCACGTTCGCTAACAGCGCCGCTTTAACCGTCTTCTCCAGCATGGGACGCATCGCAATGGGTGACTTTTCTTGCAGAATATAATGGCCCTGCTGGCAGAAAAGCGGCGCAGACAACAGGAAAAGCCAGCCTCCCCAGCCGGGACGTTCCAGCCAGGCAAAGGTGGCAAAACAGAGCAGCGCGCCGCTCAGCAACAACGCATGATAGCGTCGGGCGTTATCGGTACCCAGCCGTACCGCCAGCGTTATCTTGCCGCATTGACGATCGGTTTCAATATCGCGCAGATTATTGATATTCAGTACCGCCGCCGCCAGCAGGCCGCAGGCCGTCGCGGGCAACAGCACCAGCGGTTTGATAAGGTGGCTTTGCAGGTAAAAGCTGCCGCAGACGGCCAGCCAGCCGAAAAATATCAGCACCGATAAATCGCCTAATCCCAGGTAACCATAGGGTTTTTTACCTACGGTGTAGGCAATCGCCGCTACGATCGCCAGTCCCCCCAGCAGCAGAAAACTGAATATATCGCCTGGCGTATTACAGGCATAGCTAATCAGTAAGATGCCGCAAACCAAAGCCATCCCGGTAGCGATGACAATCGCTACCCGCAGCTGCGCTAAGTTAATCATGCCTTTTTGAATGCCGCGCAGAGGGCCCAGACGCTCGCCGCCGTCGCTGCCTTTTACGGCATCGCCATAATCATTAGCCAGATTAGACAATACCTGCAGCAGACCGCTGGTCAAAAAGCAGAGCAGGGCGATGGTCAGGCTGAATGTTCCCTGCCACCAGGCCAGCGCGGAGCCGGTCAGAATAGAGGCGAACGCCAGCGGCAGGGTGCGTAAACGCAGGCTTTCCAGCCAGGCGCGGAAGTGAAAGAACGTTGACCGTTGAATATGTTCCATAAGCGAGACCGCAGCTGATTATAACCAAAAAAGGGTAGGCAGAGTCTATGGCGGCACGGACCCGGACATCTTAATCTTCGTCAACCTGGCGCGGTTTAGGCGTGGCTAAGCGGGAATAAAAAAAGGAGGCCGTAGCCTCCTTATTGATAATACATACCGGTTACAGAATGAAGCGGCTAAGATCTTCGTCGGCAACCAGCTGATCCAGGTGCTGCGAAACATACGCGGCATCAATGGTAATGCTGTCACCGTTGCGATCGCTGGCATCATAGGAAATATCTTCCATCAGACGTTCCAGCACCGTATGCAGACGACGCGCACCAATGTTCTCAGTGGTTTCGTTAACCTGCCATGCAGCTTCGGCGATACGGCGAATACCGTCATCGGTAAAGCTGATATTCACGCCTTCGGTCCCCATCAGCGCTTTATACTGCACGGTTACGGAAGCGCTTGGCTCGGTCAGAATACGTTCGAAATCATTCACGGTCAGCGGCTGCAGTTCAACGCGAATCGGCAGACGGCCCTGCAGTTCCGGGATCAGATCTGACGGGCTGGCAACCTGGAATGCGCCGGAAGCGATAAACAGGATATGGTCGGTTTTAACCATGCCGTGCTTGGTAGAGACGGTGCAGCCTTCTACTAATGGCAGCAGGTCACGCTGCACGCCTTCGCGAGAGACGTCCGGGCCTGAGGTTTCGCCACGCTTACAGATTTTATCGATCTCGTCGATAAAGACGATACCGTGTTGCTCAACCGCTTCGATCGCCTCTTCTTTCAGCTCTTCCGGATTAACCAGTTTGGCCGCTTCCTCTTCTACCAGCAGCTTCAACGCATCTTTGATTTTCAGCTTGCGCGGCTTCTGCTTTTGTCCGCCCAGATTCTGAAACATCGACTGTAGCTGACTGGTCATCTCTTCCATGCCTGGAGGCGCCATAATTTCCACGCCCATCGGCGCGGCGGCCAGATTGATTTCAATCTCTTTATCGTCCAGCTGGCCTTCACGCAGTTTTTTACGGAAGGACTGGCGCGCGGCGGATGGCTCGGCATTTTGCTCCGGCTGGCCCCAGTTATTTTTAGCCGGTGGGATCAGCGCGTCGAGAATGCGCTCTTCAGCCATCTCTTCTGCGCGATAGCGATTGCGTTCAATCGCCTGCATGCGGACCATTTTCATCGCCGCATCGGTCAAATCGCGGATAATGGAATCCACTTCTTTACCAACGTAGCCGACTTCAGTGAATTTAGTGGCTTCGACCTTGATAAAAGGCGCGTTAGCCAGCTTGGCCAGGCGACGGGCGATTTCGGTTTTACCTACGCCGGTCGGGCCAATCATCAGAATATTTTTCGGCGTAACTTCATGGCGCAGATCTTCGTCCAGCTGCATACGACGCCAGCGGTTGCGCAGGGCGATCGCCACAGCGCGCTTGGCGCTATCCTGGCCGATGATAAATCTGTTCAGTTCGCTGACAATCTCGCGCGGAGTCATTTCAGACATAGTTTCGATCCTTACGCTTTGGACGCTAATTCTTCAATAGTCAGATTGTGATTGGTGTAGATGCAAATATCACCTGCAATACCCAACGCTTTTTCGGTAATGTCGCGCGCGCTGAGCTCGGTATTTTCCAGCAGGGCGCGTGCTGCCGCCTGGGCGTACGGGCCGCCGGAGCCAATCGCGATCAGATCGTTTTCAGGTTGGATGACATCACCATTACCGGTAATAATCAGCGACGCGTTTTCATCCGCCACCGCCAGGAGCGCTTCCAGCTTGCGCAACATACGGTCGGTACGCCAGTCTTTAGCCAGCTCCACCGCGGCTTTAACCAAATGGCCCTGATGCATTTCCAGCTTACGCTCAAAAAGCTCAAACAGCGTAAAGGCATCGGCTGTGCCGCCGGCAAATCCCGCAATCACCTTATCATTGTAGAGACGACGCACTTTTTTGACGTTGCCTTTCATTACGGTATTACCGAGCGTAGCCTGACCATCACCGCCAATTACTACGTGGCCGTTGCGTCGTACGCTTACTATCGTTGTCACGGGCAGACCCCTTGTTACAGTGGAAAAAGAGCTTCGCGCAGCGTGGCGCGAAGCATAATGCAACAAGATATGGGGCAGGTTTGAAGGGTTTCAACCCCCAACGGCGAGAGGAATACAGCCTGAATGGCCGGAACCGCGCAGGCGTTTCAGCGTGCTGTCGGCGCTGGCACGGCTGTTATAAGGCCCAATAACCACGCGGTTCCAGCCGCCGCCGTTAGTGATACGGCTTTCAAAACCCTCAAAGGCCAGCTGGGCGCGGATTGATTCAGCCTGATCGCTACCTTTAAACGAGCCGCACTGCACCATCCAGCGCTGCGACTTCTCTTTTTCCACCGTTTTGGCTTTAGCCGTTTCCTGCTGTTTAACGCGGCTGTTCTCCTGGGATTTCGGCGCGCTTATCGGTTGCTGAGATCCATTTTGCGGCAGCATATGCGTTTGCTGAGTGGTTTGCTGCTGAGCGCGCTGCTGCTGAAGGCGTTGCTGCTGTTCAAGACGCTGCTGCTGAATGCGCTGCTGTTGTTCAGTGCGCTGCTGCTGTAACTGCTGTTGTTGCAGCTGCTGGCGCTGTAGCGTCTGCTGGCGCTGCAGCGGCGTTTGTTCATTCCACGGGACTTCGTTTAGCTGGGTCGGTGCCTGGCGCATATCGGCCTGCATTTGCTCCAGCAGCTGACGCTGCTCATCAGTAAGCTGAGTCTGCGACTGAACTTCGCCGCCGGAGGAGGGCTCTTTTGGCGCTGGCACGCTAAGCTGGCGGTTTTCCAGCTCTTTAATATATTTCCAGCGCTCTTCCGGCTTCGGCGGCAGCCCGTTGCCGCTGACCTTGTGATCCGGAATAACCGGCGTCTCTTCTTTTTTATGGTGAGCGATAAACCACAGCCCGCCCGCGAATGTTACCAGCACCGCTACCGCCAGCCCTGTCATGATTTTTGAAACGCCGGAGCTGCCGTTGCGTTTCTTGCTGCGGCTATTACTTTTCTTGCGACGCGTCCCTGTCGAACGCCCGCGGCCTACATAATCTTTTTGTGCCACTAATCGTTCCGCTAATTCAAAGAAGAAAATGCCTGCCGGATAAAAGGACGCTAAGTTAGCGCAACGCTTTAGCTATCCGGCTATCAGCCCGCCATGTTACTCAAGGGCTGGAAGTTTGACCAGCGGTGAGTCGTTTAAGAATCTGCTGAAACTGCCCGATCAACGGCATTTGAACGCTTAGCTGGCGTGCATTGTGCTTCCGCGTAGCTTGAGTTCAAACTCCAGCAGGCGCGAGCCGTTATTCACGATGCGGCCCTGTAGTTGCTCCAGCAATAGCAGCATCGCTTCCCGGCCCAGAGCGAAGCGCGGCTGCGCAATGGTGGTCAGCGGCGGATCGCTGTAACGTGAGAGCTCAATATCATCAAAGCCGACCAGAGAGATGTCCTGTGGAATGCGCAGGCCCATGCTTTTCGCCTGCGACATCGCGCCCAGCGCCATAATATCGTTATGGCAAAAGAGCGCCTGAGGAGGCTGCGGTAAAGCCATCAGCCGCTTAAACGCCGCGGCTCCGGCTTCAAAGGTAAAGTCGCCGCGCACAATATAGCGTGGTTCGATGGCCTGCCCATGTCGGCGTAGCGCCTGAATATAGCCCTGCAAACGATAGTGGCTGAGCGGCATCACTTCCGGGCCGGCGATGCAGGCGATGCGGCGATGTCCAAGCTGCCACAGATGATTGACCGCTTCGAAGGCGGCGGTCAGGTTATCGATATGTACCGTTGGCAATTCCAGATCGGGTGCGAATTCATTGGCCATCACCATTGGCGGTAAACTGCGCTGCTCTTCCACGCCGGTATCGAAAGGCACCTGGGAACCCAGCAGTACCATGCCGTCAATCTGGCGCGTCAGCATCAGGCTCAGAAAGGTTTTTTCCTGCTGATTCTGATGGGCGCAGTCGCCAATCAGCACCAGATAGCCTTCGGCGGCCGCCGTGACTTCGACGCCACGAATGATTTCACTGAAAAAGGGATCGCAGATGTCGGGAACGATAACCAGAATAGTACGTGATTCGCTGCGTTTGGCATTCCGCGCCAGAGCATGAGGAGAGTAGCCCACTTCCATCACCGCCTGCTCAACCTTCTGGCGGGTTGTCGCTGAGACCTTTTCAGGGTTCATCAGCGCGCGAGATACGGTGGCGGTTGAAACCCCCGCACGCTCAGCCACGTCCTTCATGGTCGCTGCCGTTGACTCCTGGTTCTGCTCCAACGCTTATCTCCTCACACCGGTCTGAATAGTAGAATGTCATATGTCGTCTGCTGCGCTCGTTGCGGTTAAAGCTGACGGCCATCACATTTCTAACAGATTGTATAAGGTGCCGTTACTTTAATTGCATAAAAACTGTGACTTAATCGAGGTTTTTTCGATCCAGCTCGCAAACCTTATCTGCGGGTAACGATTAGTTTTCTGTTGGGTCAATATCCAGCGTCCATTTCACCTTACGCGACAGCGGCAGGGTGGAAATTAACGGCAGGCTGGTTTTTAGCAGCTGCTGTAGCCGAACACGGGAAGGATGCTGCAGCAGCAGCTGCCAGCGATAGCGCCCGCCACGCTTAGCCTGCAGAGCAGGCACCGGCCCCATAATCCACAGCGGCTCATCGCGTAGCGGACTGGCTTCCAGCAGGTTTCGCAGCTGATGTAAAAATGCCGCCGCCTGCTGATTATCATGATCGTCAGCACGAAATAGTGCATGGCTGGTGAACGGTGGAAGCTGCATGCTCCGGCGCTCGCTTAAGTTCTGACTGGCAAACGCATCGTAGCCCTGATGCAATAAAATCTGCAGCAGCGGATGTTCAGGATGATGGGTTTGCAACAGCACTTCGCCCTGCTTACCGGCACGGCCGGCGCGGCCGGCAACCTGAACATAAAGTTGAGCAAAGCGTTCCGCGGCGCGGAAATCCGCCGAAAAGAGCGCGCCATCCACGTCCAGCAAAGATACCAGCGTCACATCGGGAAAATGGTGCCCTTTCGCCAACATTTGCGTACCAATCAGAATACGCGCGCCGCCGCGAAACACGTCGGCCAGATGCTGCTCCAGCGCGCCTTTACGGCTGGTGGTATCACGGTCAATACGCGACAGCGGAATGCCAGGAAATAAACTTGTGAGATTATGCTCCAGCTGTTCGGTGCCGAGGCCCACCGGCACCAAATGCGTTGAGCCGCACTGCGGGCACTGTCGCGGCACCGGACGCTGACTGTCGCAATGGTGGCAGCGCAGCTGGCGCTGTTGTTGATGTAGCGTGTAATAGCGATCGCAACGCTGGCATTCTGCAATCCAGCCGCAGTCATGGCATAACAGCGCCGGTGAGAAGCCACGGCGGTTCAGGAACAGCAGCACCTGGTTATCAGCCTGTAAATGCAGGCGCATACGCTGAATCAGCGCGGGCGACAGGCCTCCCTGCAGCTGGACGCCTTTTAAATCGATAAGCTGCTGCGTTGCCTGGCGTGCATTGCCGGCGCGTTTGCTCAGATTGAGCTGGCGATACTTTCCGCTCTGCACGTTATGCAGCGTTTCCAGCGCGGGCGTCGCGGAGCCCATCACGATCGGGATATTTTCCTCACGCGCCCGGAACACCGCCAGGTCGCGCGCATGATAACGCCAGCCTTCCTGCTGTTTATAAGAGCTGTCATGTTCTTCATCAATAATGATGACGCCTGGGCGGGCGAAAGGCGTAAACAGCGCGGAACGGGTGCCGATCACAATGGCATTATCGCCCTGGCGCGCGCGTAGCCAGACGGCCATGCGTTCGCTGTCGTTCAGGCCGGAGTGCAGCACGTCAATCGGGACGTTAAAACGCGCCCGGAAACGGGCGATAGTTTGCGGCGTCAGGCCGATTTCCGGCACCAGCACCAGCGCCTGACGACCACGACTCAGCACGTTTTCCAGCACGCTAAGATAGACTTCCGTTTTGCCAGAGCCGGTAATGCCGGCCAGCAGCCAGGGCGCGAATTGCTCATCTTCGCTGCGAATCGCCCCGACCGCTAACGCCTGTTCCGTATTCAGCCGCAGCCGCTCGCCGTTAACGGCGAAGCTGTCACGCCAGTCCTGGCGGGCAGGCAGATGTTCACGCAGGTCGCACAGGCCCTTAGCGCGCAGCGCCTGTAGCGCGGCGTCAGCCAGTTCATGCTGGGCAATTTCATGGCGATACAGCGGCTGCTGGCGTAAAGCGGCCAGCGCCTGCTGCTGCTTCGGCGCACGTTTCAGGCTTTCCGGCGCGGTTTCCCGCCCCAGCTCGGTAATAAACCATTGCCAGAGCGGGGTTTCCTGCGCAGGTTTTCCCTGGCGCAGCAGCACCGGCAGCGCATGGAACAGCACCTCGCCCAGCGGATAATGATAATACTCGGCGGCCCAGTGCAGAATGCGCCATAGCGAAGGGGGAAACAGCGATGCGCTGTCGAGCGTTTCCAGCACGCTTTTTAACTGTTCGGTTGGCAGATCGCTTTGCTCGCTGAAGCCAACTACGATACCGATCGCCTTGCGGTTACCAAAGGGCACGCGAACGCGCCCGCCAGGCACCGGATGAAGATGAGCGGGAAGTAGGTAATCAAACTGGCGTGCGAGCGGAACGGGCAGCGCGACCTGAGCAACGGGCATGACGTTATCCGTGAAAAGAGTTGAACGGCGTAGTGTACACTGTGTAGCCAGAAATGTGAGGATTCGATTGCATCGGGCGGTTATTTTCTGTATAGTTTGCCGCCTTTGATGCGGAATAAGGCATCAAAAATCACCAGAATGTTCAATCCACGTGTGGTGCCGGCGCAGGTTTTTTCCTGGCGCGGGAGAGCGACACGGCCTTTACTGAGGTTACCCCATGAAAGAAGGTATTCATCCTAAGTATGTTGAAATTACTGCAACTTGTTCTTGCGGTAATGTGATCCAAACCCGCTCAACCGTGGGTCACGATCTGAACCTGGACGTGTGCGGTAAATGCCACCCGTTCTACACCGGCAAACAGCGTGTTGTTGATACCGGTGGTCGTGTTGAGCGCTTCAACAAACGCTTCAGCATTCCGGGCAGCAAATAAGTTTCCCGGCAGACGCTACCGTTATTCGACGGAGCGGATGCAAGAAAAAACCCAGCTTCGGCTGGGTTTTTTTATGCACGAAAACAGCGTATCAGTATTCCCAGGTATCCGGATCCTTACCCAGTTCACGCATAATCTTTTTCGCCTCTTCCGGGATTTCATCGCTGCGCTCTTTGCGCAGGTCAACGTCGTCCGGCAGCGGCTGACCGGTAAACGCGTGCAGAAATGCTTCGCATAACAGCTCGCTGTTAGTGGCATGACGCAGATTGTTTACCTGGCGGTGCGTACGTTCATCTGTCAGGATTTTTAATACTTTCAGCGGAATAGACACGGTAATTTTTTTAACCTGCTCGCTCTTCTTACCATGCTCAGCATAAGGGCTGATATATTCGCCATTCCATTCAGCCATGAGTTACCTTAATTATTAAAAGTTAAATTGTCGAAAATCAGCCAATTATGCCCGATATTTCCACGCCTCACTAATCAAAGTCAGCATTTAATACGTAACTTTGCCGCTTTTACGTGGGTTGCGTTTGCAGTAGAAGGCAATTCACTGCAATTTTAGCGGTTATTGCGCATTTGCTCAATCTATACGCAAAGACATTTAGATGTCCAGATGTATTGACGTCCAGTAGCGTAATGCTATCCTGTTAGCCTTCTTTCAGGGCCTTTCAGGAACAGTAAGCACTATGACGCGTAAACAGGCAACCATCGCAGTGCGCAGCGGTTTGAATGATGATGAGCAGTATGGCTGCGTTGTCCCTCCGATTCACCTTTCCAGCACCTATAACTTCACTGATTTCAATCAGCCTCGCGCCCATGATTATTCGCGTCGCGGTAATCCTGGGCGTGACGTCGTGCAGCGGGCGCTGGCCGAACTGGAGGGCGGTGCCGGCGCGGTCATGACCAACACCGGTATGTCCGCTATTCATCTGGTATGTACGCTGTTCCTGAAGCCTGGCGATTTGTTAGTTGCGCCGCATGACTGCTACGGCGGCAGCTATCGTCTGTTTGACAGCCAAAGCAAACGCGGCGCATATCGCGTTAAATTTGTCGATCAGGGCGACACCGATGCGCTACAGGCGGCGCTGGCCGAACAGCCGAAACTGGTGCTGGTGGAAAGCCCCAGCAATCCGCTGCTGCGCGTGGTGGATATCGCCGCGATTTGTCAGGCAGCGCGTGCCGCTGGCGCGGTTAGCGTAGTGGATAACACCTTTTTAAGCCCGGCCCTGCAAAACCCGCTGGCGCTGGGGGCCGATCTGGTGGTGCATTCCTGTACTAAATACCTTAATGGCCACTCCGACGTTGTAGCCGGCGCGGTGATTGCTAAAGATGCGGCGGTGGCGACCGAACTGGCCTGGTGGGCGAATAATATTGGCGTTACCGGCTCTGCCTTTGACAGCTATCTGCTGCTGCGCGGGATGCGTACCCTGGGCCTGCGTATGGCGGCGGCCCAGCGTAATGCGTTGGCGATTGTGGAATATTTGCAGCAGCAGCCGCTGGTGAAAAAGCTGTATCATCCTTCTTTGCCGCAAAACCCAGGCCATCAGTATGCGGTACGTCAACAGCGCGGTTTTGGCGCAATGTTAAGTTTTGAGCTCGACGGCGACGAACAGCGCCTGCGCCGTTTCCTGAAAGCGCTGGAATTATTTACCCTGGCGGAATCGCTGGGTGGAGTAGAAAGTTTGATTTCCCATACCGCAACCATGACCCATGCCGGTATGTCGGCGGAAGCGCGTACGGCGGCGGGTATTTCCGATGCCTTACTGCGCGTGTCGGTTGGGATAGAAGATCACGAAGATTTAATCGCCGATCTGGATAATGCGTTCCGGGTGGCAGCCGAGGATTAAGAAATGAGTATTTCAGCCGCAGCGGGAGCGTCTTACAGCAGGCAGCTGCATAAATTTGGCGGCAGTAGCCTTGCCGATGTTAGCTGTTATCAGCGTGTCGCGGGCATTATGGCCGATTACAGTCAGCCGGGCGATTTAATGGTGGTCTCTGCCGCCGGCAGTACTACTAACCAGCTTATTAGCTGGCTGAAGCTCAGCCAGACCGATCGCTTATCGGCCCATCAGGTGCAGCAGAGCCTGCGTCGGTATCAGTCCGATCTGATTAACGGTCTGTTGTCGCCGGAGTTGGCTCAGCCGTTGCTGAGCCGCTTTATTCAGGATCTGGAGCGTCTGGCCGGGCTGCTGGATGAAAAAATTACCGACGCCGCGTATGCCGAGGTGGTCGGACACGGAGAGATCTGGTCGGCACGGCTGATGGCGGCGGTGTTGCAGCAGCGTGATTTGGCAGCGTGCTGGCTGGACGCCCGCGAATTTCTACGCGCCGAGCGCGCGGCGCAGCCGCAGGTTGACGAGGGGAAATCCTGGCCGCTGTTGCAGCAGCTAATAGCGCAGCACGCGCATCAGCGTCTGGTGGTAACCGGTTTTATCTGTCGCAATGACGCCGGCGAAACCGTTCTGTTGGGACGCAATGGTTCTGACTATTCCGCGACGCAAATCGGTGCGCTGGCGGGCGTAAGCCGCGTTACCATCTGGAGTGATGTCGCCGGGGTTTACAGCGCCGATCCGCGTAAAGTAAAAGATGCCTGTCTGCTGCCGCTGCTGCGGCTGGATGAAGCCAGCGAGCTGGCGCGTCTGGCGGCGCCGGTATTGCATGCCCGCACGCTGCAGCCGGTTTCCAACAGCGATATTGATTTACAGCTGCGCTGCAGCTACCAGCCGGAGCAGGGATCGACGCGAATTGAGCGCGTGCTGGCTTCCGGTACCGGCGCGCGTATCGTTACCAGCCATGATGATGTTTGCCTGATCGATATTGAAGTCTCTGCGCAGCACGATTTCGCCGCGCTGCATAAAGAGGTCGATCATCTGCTGAAACGTGCGCAGCTTCGTCCGCTGGCGATGGGCATTCATAGCGATCGTAACCTGCTGCAGCTCTGCTATACCTCCGAAGTGGTCAACAGCGTTTTTGAACTGTTGCAGAATGCTGGCCTGCCGGGCCATTTACAGCTGCGGGAAGGGCTGGCGCTGGTGGCGCTGGTCGGGGCAGGCGTAAGCCGCAACCCGCTGCACAGCCATCGTTTTTGGCAGCAGATCCACGATTATCCGGTAGAGTTTATCTGGCAGTCGGAAGATAAAATCAGCCTGGTGGCGGTGCTGCGCGTTGGCCCGACGGAACATTTAGTTCAGGGGCTTCATCAGTCGCTGTTCCGCGCGGAAAAACGTATCGGCCTGATGCTGTTTGGCAAAGGAAATATCGGTTCGCGCTGGCTGGAGCTGTTTGCCCGCGAACAGAAAAATCTGTCAGCGCGCACCGGTTTTGAATTTGTGCTGGCGGGGGTGGTGGACAGCCGCCGCAGCCTGCTGAGCTATGAAGGGCTGGATGCCAGCCGTGCGCTGGCCTTCTTTGAAGATGAAGCGGTTGCGCAGGATGAAGAGTCACTATTTCTGTGGATGCGGGCGCATCCTTATGATGATCTGGTGGTGCTGGATGTGACCGCCAGTGAAGCGCTGGCTGAACAATATCTGGATTTCGCCAGCCACGGTTTTCATGTGATTAGCGCTAATAAAGTTGCTGGCGCATCAGGCAGCTATCAGTGGCGACAGATCCGTGACGCGTTTGCGAAAACCGGACGCCACTGGCTGTATAACGCCACGGTAGGCGCGGGGCTGCCGGTCAACCATACGGTGCGCGATTTACGTGAAAGCGGCGACAGCATTCTGTCAATCAGCGGGATTTTCTCCGGCACGCTCTCCTGGCTGTTCCTGCAGTTTGACGGTACGGTGCCGTTTAGCGAACTGGTCGATCAGGCCTGGCAGCAGGGATTAACCGAGCCGGACCCGCGTGTTGATCTTTCCGGTCAGGATGTGATGCGCAAGCTGGTTATTCTGGCGCGTGAAGCGGGCTACGATATTGAACCGGATCAGGTTCGCGTCGAGTCGCTGGTGCCGGCAGGCTGTGAAAATGGCTCGGTTGATCACTTCTTCGAGAACAGCGACGCGCTCAACGAACAGATGCTACAGCGTCTGGAAGCGGCGCAGGAAATGGGGCTGGTATTGCGCTACGTCGCGCGTTTTGATGCTAACGGCAAGGCGCGCGTCGGCATTGAGGCGGTGCGTCCTGAGCATCCGCTGGCGGCGCTGCTGCCGTGCGATAACGTGTTTGCCATTGAAAGCCGCTGGTATCGTGATAACCCACTGGTTATTCGCGGGCCGGGGGCGGGGCGCGACGTAACCGCTGGCGCAATTCAGTCCGATATTAATCGGCTGGCGCAGCTGCTGTAGTGCTAAAACGGGTGGCCTGGGCCACCCTTCCTGATGCCGCTGACAAAGTTATTGTCTCGATGGCGTCGGCATAACGTAAATTTGCGCTGGGTGGCAGGTGATTTTTATCACAAGCAGGCGCTTAGCGATTAAGAGCAGTATGGCGCTGATTCTGCATCCGGCCAGTCATTGTTGGTTGCTGTATAACGATCGAAAAGGGCAAGGTTAATTATATTAATCATGCCGGGAAATTTCCTGTAACCGGTTAATCTTAAATAAGGTATTTCTGGATAGCTTTTTAATTTTAACGTCGGGTTAATTGATATTACCGTCAATGAAATTTTGCGTTTAACCGGTGAGCCTGCATTTATGGCAATTAAACTGATTGCTGGCAGGAATAAGATATTTTTAGCTTATCTGCAATAAAGTCATCGTCTGGATTTCCCTTTCGCCGTTGCGCTAATAAAAGCGGTTGTCATTTTTTCATGTTCCCCTGAAAGAAATTCAACATCCCTGCGCTGCTTTTTAATTGACAAATCGCCATACAGGTAGCATCTTATGGCGTTATAGACGTCTAAACGTATGGATGTTTATTGCTGTTTGCAGGCACCATCCTTTAAACGATTGATAAGGTAACCAGATATGAGTTTCTTTCACGCCAACCAGCGCGAAGCGTTGAACCAGAGCCTGGCAGAACTGAACGGGCGGATTAATGTTTCATTTGAGTTTTTTCCGCCGCGTACCAGTGAAATGGAAGAGACACTGTGGAGCTCTATCGATCGGCTCAGCAGCCTGAAGCCGAAGTTTGTCTCCGTTACCTACGGCGCTAATTCCGGTGAGCGCGATCGCACCCACAGCATTATTAAGGGCATAAAAGAGCGGACCGGTCTTGAAGCGGCGCCGCACCTGACCTGTATCGACGCTACGCGCGATGAGCTGCGTACTATTGCGCAGGATTACTGGAATAGCGGAATCCGTCATATCGTTGCCTTGCGCGGCGATCTGCCTGCGGGCGGCGGCAAGCCGGAAATGTATGCGACCGATCTGGTTGCGTTGCTGAAAGAGGTCGGCGATTTCGATATTTCCGTCGCCGCCTACCCGGAAGTGCATCCTGAAGCGAAAAGCGCGCAGGCGGATTTGATTAATCTGAAACGTAAAATCGATGCGGGGGCGAACCGGGCGATTACCCAGTTTTTCTTTGATGTCGAAAGTTACTTACGTTTTCGCGATCGCTGCGTGGCGACCGGTATCGATGTAGAGATCGTTCCGGGGATTTTACCGGTTTCTAACTTTAAACAGCTACAGCGCTTTGCCACGATGACTAATGTTCGCGTGCCGGCCTGGATGAACAGCATGTTTGCCGGGCTGGATGACGATCCGGAAACGCGCAAAATGGTTGGCGCAAATGTGGCGATGGATATGGTGAAAATTCTCAGCCGTGAAGGCGTAAAGGATTTCCATTTCTATACGCTGAACCGCGCTGAAATGAGCTATGCCATTTGCCACACGCTGGGCGTGCGTCCGACGGCGGCGCTGGTCGCCTGATAACCTGTTAACTGTCAAAAATAAAATTTAAAGGCGCATGCCCGAAAGGACATGCGCCTTTTGCTGCATCAATTAACCTGTGTTACGCATGCCCGCCGCTACGCCAGCAATGGTTACCATCAGCGCCTGCTCAACGCAGGGATCCGGCTCTTCTCCTTTGGCCTCCTGCGCACGCGAACGGTGCAGCAGTTCAGCCTGCAGAACGTTAAGCGGATCGGTATAGACGTTGCGTAGGGCAATCGATTCTGCGATCCACGGCTCATCGGCCATCAGGTGTGCATCGTTGGCGATGGTGAGCACCGCTTTAATATCTGCGGACAGCCGATCGCGCAGCTGTTTGCCCAGCGGCCACAGAGAAGTCTCTACCAGACGCTGATCGTAATATTCCGCCAGCCACAGGTCGGCCTTCGAGAAAACCATTTCCAGCATACCGAGGCGGGTAGAGAAGAAAGGCCAGTCGTGGCACATCGCTTCCAGCTGATCCCGATGGCCTTCATCCATTGCCTGCTGTAGCGCCGCGCCAGCGCCCAGCCAGGCGGGCAGCATCAGACGGTTTTGCGTCCAGGCGAAAATCCACGGGATGGCGCGCAGTGATTCAACGCCGCCGCTTGGACGACGTTTGGCGGGACGCGATCCCAGCGGCAGTTTGCCTAATTCCAGCTCCGGCGTGGCGGAGCGGAAATAGGGCACGAAGTCAGGATTTTCACGAACGTAACCGCGATAGATGGCGCAAGAGGTTTCAGAAAGCTGATTCATAATGTCGCGCCATTCGCTTTTAGGCTCCGGCGGCGGCAACAGGTTAGCTTCGAGGATAGCGCTGGTATAAAGCGACAGGCTGGCCACGGCCACTTCCGGCAGGCCGTACTTAAAGCGAATCATTTCGCCCTGTTCGGTCACGCGCAGGCCGCCTTTCAGGCTGCCCGGCGGCTGGGAAAGCAGTGCCGCCTGCGCCGGTGCGCCGCCGCGTCCAATAGTACCGCCGCGGCCATGAAACAGCGTCAGGGAAATACCCGCTTTTTCGCAGGTTTTAATCAAGGCGTCCTGAGCCTGGTATTGCGCCCAGGAAGCGGCCATTACGCCAGCATCTTTAGCCGAGTCGGAATAGCCGATCATGACCATCTGCTTGCCCTGGATAAAGCCGCGATACCAGTCGATGTTCAGCAGCTGCGACATGACATCATTGGCGTTATTTAAATCGTCCAGGGTTTCAAACAGCGGCGCGACCGGCAGCGCAAAAGGAATACCGGCTTCTTTCAGCAGCAGATGAACCGCCAGCACGTCGGAAGGCGTTTTCGCCATGGAAATCACATAGGCGGCAATCGATCCGCGCGGCGCTTCCGCCGCTACGCGGCAGGTTTCCAGCACTTCACGCGTCTCTTCGCTCGGCTCCCACTGACGCGGCAGCAGCGGACGTTTTGAGTTCAGTTCCCGGATCAGAAATGCCTGTTTATCCGCTTCGGACCAGCTTTCATAATCACCGAGGCCGAGGTAACGCGTAACTTCCGCCAGCGCTTCCGTATGGCGCGTGCTTTCCTGACGCAGATCGATACGTACCAGCGGAACGCCGAAACATTTTACCCGGCGCAGCGTATCAAGCAGCTGTCCGTTGGCGATAATTCCCATGCCGCACGCCTGGAGAGATTGATAGCAGGCGTACAGCGGCTCCCAGAGCTGATCGTTTGAAATAAGCAACCCTTCCGGATGCGGCAGGCGATCGCCCTTCAGACGGCGCTCCAGGTAATTTTGCGTGGTCATCAGCTGTAGGCGCAGCCGTTTAAGAATGACGCGGTAGGGTTCAAGCGCCTGCGGATCGCCGCACAGAACGCGCAGCTCCTCGGTGCATTCCGACATCGACAGCTCGGAAACCAGTACGCCAACGTCGCGCAAAAACAGATCGGCGGCTTTCCAGCGGCTCAGCTGCATAACGTGGCGCGTAATGCTGGCGGTAACGTTGGGATTGCCGTCGCGGTCTCCTCCCATCCATGAGGTAAACTGTACCGGAACAAAATCCACCGGCAGCGTATAGCCGAAGGTCTCTTCGATCTGTTCGTTCAGCTCGCGCAGGAAATTGGGCACGCCTTCCCACAGGCTGTTTTCCACCACTGCAAAGCCCCATTTGGCTTCATCAACGGGAGAAGGGCGATATTTACGGATTTCATCGGTATGCCAGGCCTGAGCGACCAGCTGACGCAGGCGACGCATTATCTGGTTGCGGTCATAGTCAGAAATATCATTATGATCGAGCTGCTTTAAACAGGTATTTACCTCAACCAGCTTATGGATCAGCGTGCGGCGCGTAATTTCGGTAGGATGCGCGGTGAGCACCAGTTCCAGCGAAAGCGACTCTATCGCCTCACGAATATCCGCTTCGTTCAGGTTGGGCTGCTGCTTCAGACGCTCAAACGCTTTTTTCATCAGTTCCGGATGGTTAGCGCCTTCTCCGTGCGGAGAAATGGTCTGGTATTGTTCAGCCACGTTAGTCAGGTTAAGGAACTGGCTAAAAGCGCGTGCTACCGGCAATAACTCGTCATTAGAGAGGTTCTGCAAGGTAGTTAACAGCTCCTGACGATGAGCATCATTTCCCGCACGGGATGACTTGGAGAGTTTGCGGATGGTTTCCACCCGATCAAGGATGTTTTCTCCCAGCGCATCCTTAATAGTATCCCCGAGCAGTTTGCCGAGCATACTGACATTACTTCGCATTGCGGAATATTGTTCGTTCATATGACCCCTGACACCCTTCTTGTCTTTTAATTTTTACCCTTGCGGGTATAACGCCGCCTTTTATCTAGCCATGTAACTTACCGTTCGTCAATTGCGTAAAACGAGCCGCGTAATGTGGGTAAATATTGGTAATTTAAGAAATTTAACAATGACGAAGTGGGATAAGTTATTCTTATCGGCAAAGTTGAAACTTTGCAGGAGCAATTTACCGGTTTAGCAGTGAATTGCCCCAAATGATGCCTGTCAGTGACAGAAATGGTTAACCATTTGGCCGATCAGCTCACGCGTCGGCCTGATAAAAGCCATATCAATAAATTCATCCGGCTGATGCGCCTGATTAATCGATCCCGGCCCTAATACCAGCGTTGGACACAGCTGCTGAATAAAAGGTGCTTCGGTACAGTAGTTCACGACCTCCGTTGGCGTACCAAGCAGCTTTTCCACCACCTGAACCAGCTGATGCTCACGCGGGCATTCGTAGCCTGGGATCGGCGGATGAAGTTCGGCAACCGTTAAACGGCCTGGCCAGCGCACGCTAACCGGGGCCAGCGCCTCATTCAACAGTTCGTCCAGATCGGCCAGCGTCAGGCCCGGCAGCGGACGAATATCCATATGTAATTCGCAGCAGGCGCAAATACGGTTTGCCGCATCGCCGCCGTGGATGTGACCGAAATTCATGGTGGGCCAGGGGATGGCGAAGCCGTCGTGGTGATAGCGCTCTTTTAGCGTATTACGCAGCTGCATCAAATGTCCGATAGCCTCGTGCATCAGTTCAATGGCGTTGACGCCGCGCGCCGGATCGCTGGAGTGGCCCGATTGCCCCTCTACGCGAATTGCATTAGATAAATGGCCTTTATGCGCGCGCACCGGTTTCAGCGAGGTTGGCTCACCGATAATCGCGCAGTCGGGACGCAGCGTAGCGGTTTCGGCAAAGTATTTGGCGCCCGCCATCGTGGTTTCTTCATCCGCCGTGGCGAGAATATAGAGCGGCTTTTGGAACGTGTTGATATCGGTATCACGGAGCGTATCAAGAATAAAGGCGAAGAAGCCTTTCATATCCGCCGTGCCGAGGCCGTACAGCTTGTTGTCATGCTCGGCCAGCGTAAAAGGATCGCGTGTCCAGCGGCCATCATCAAAGGGAACCGTATCGGTATGCCCAGCCAGCAGCAGGCCGCCTGTGCCTTCACCGCTTTTAGCCAGCATATTGAATTTATGCCGCGTACCCGGTACCGGCTGGACTTCCACGCTGAACCCTAAATCACGAAACCAGCCGGCCAGCAGAGTGATTAAACTTTCATTGCTCTGATCGAGTGCGCTATCGGTGGCGCTGATGGATGGCGTGGCTATCAGCTGGCGGTAAAGTTCGATAAAAGGCGGTAATTTTGTCTTCACTGTTGACGGTCCTTGAGTTAGGATGTATCAATATTCATGCATTAATAGTGAATAAAAATACAGTAACGTTCGCGGGATGGGAAATGAATTTACCCGCTGACTGACGTTAAACTTCATGGGCGCGCGGCGACACGGCTGCACACCGGATCTGAATGACTGTAAAAGGTATACAGCCTGATGTTGAATACGCTGATTGTAGGTGCCAGTGGCTATGCTGGCGTTGAGCTGGCGACCTTCCTGAATCGTCACCCGCATATGAACATAACCGCTTTAGCGGTTTCAGCGCAAAGCCCGGATGCCGGAAAACGTCTTTCCGATCTGCATCCGCAGCTAAAAGGGATCCTCGATCTACCGTTGGAGCCGCTGAGCGATGTCTCAGCCTGGGCCGACAAGGTGGATGTGGTGTTTCTCGCGACCGCCCATGAAGTCAGTCACGATCTGGCCCCGCAATTTCTGGCGGCGGGCTGCGTAGTGTTCGACCTCTCCGGCGCGTTCCGTGTGAATGATGCCGATTTTTATACGCGCTATTACGGTTTTACCCATCAGCATGCGGCGTGGCTGGAAAAGGCAGTTTACGGCCTGGCGGAGTGGCAGCATGACGCTATCAAAGAGGCGCAGCTGATCGCAGTGCCTGGCTGCTATCCAACCGCTGCGCAGCTGGCGCTGAAGCCGTTAATCGCGTCGGGATTGCTGAATAACGCGCAGTGGCCGGTGATTAACGCCACCAGTGGCGTTAGCGGCGCCGGACGTAAAGCAAGCCTCAGTAACAGCTTCTGTGAAGTCAGCCTGCAGCCTTACGGCATTTTTAATCATCGCCATCATCCTGAAATCGTCGCGCATCTTGGCGTGCCGGTTATTTTTACTCCGCATCTCGGCAATTTCCCGCGCGGCATTCTTGCCACGATTACCTGTCGCCTGCAGCCGGGCGTAAGTCGCGAAGATATTGCCGAAGCTTTTCATAATGCATATCAGGATAAGCCGCTGGTGCGTATCTATGAGCAGGGCGTGCCGGCGCTGAAATCGGTCGTTGGTCTGCCGTTCTGCGATATTGGCTTCGCCGTGCAGGACGAGCATCTGATTGTGGTCGCAGCGGAAGATAATCTGTTGAAGGGCGCGGCCTCGCAGGCGGTGCAGTGTCTCAATATTCGTTTTGGTTTCCCGGAAACCCAGTCACTTATTTAAGCGGATAAATATTATGGCGACTCCATTAATTATTAAACTGGGCGGCGTGCTGCTGGATAGCGAAGAAGCGCTGGCGCGTCTGTTTACGGCGCTGGTGACTTACCGGGAGGCGCATCAGCGTCCTTTGCTGATCGTTCACGGCGGCGGCTGCCTCGTTGATGAACTGATGAAAAAGCTGGCGCTGCCGGTGCAAAAGAAAAATGGCCTGCGCGTCACGCCCGCCGATCAGATCGATATTATTACCGGTGCGCTGGCGGGAACCGCGAACAAAACCCTGCTGGCGTGGGCAAAGAAACATCATATTCAGGCGGTTGGCCTCTGTCTGGGCGATGGCGGCATGGCGAACGTTGCCCAGTTTGATGAAGAACTGGGCCATGTCGGTAACGCGCTGCCGGGCTCACCGGCATTGCTGAATACGCTGTTGCAGGCGGGCTATATGCCAATTATCAGCTCAATCGGCATAACGGAAGAGGGCCAGTTAATGAACGTTAACGCCGATCGGGCGGCAACGGCGCTGGCGGCAACGCTGGGCGCAGACCTGATTTTACTTTCTGACGTCAGCGGTATTCTTGATGGCAAGGGCCAGCGGATTGCTGAAATGACGACGGCGAAAGCGGAACAGCTGATCGCGCAGGGCATTATTACCGACGGCATGATTGTAAAAGTCCATGCGGCTCTGGATGCGGCACGTACGCTGGGCCGTCCGGTCGATATCGCCAGCTGGCGTCATGCTGAGCAACTGCCCTCTCTGTTTAACGGCGTGTCTATTGGCACCCGGATCCACGCATAAAGCAAAAAACATTCAAGGATTAAGACATGCAAAATCAAGGCATCAAAAAAATCGTTCTGGCTTACTCTGGTGGCCTGGATACCTCTGCCATTATTCCGTGGCTGAAAGAGAATTACGGCTGTGAAGTGGTCGCCTTTGTGGCGGACATTGGCCAGGATCGTGAAGATTTAGTGGGCGTGGAGAAGAAAGCGCTGCAGTCAGGTGCGTCAGAATGCCATGTTGCCGATCTGCGTGAAGAGTTTATTCGTGACTACGTTTATCCGGTGCTGCAAACCGGCGCGCTGTATGAAGGCAGCTATCTGCTGGGCACCTCCATGGCGCGTCCGATCATTGCGAAAGCACAGGTTGAGCTGGCGCTGAAAGTGGGTGCTGATGCTTTATGTCACGGCGCAACCGGTAAAGGTAACGATCAGGTTCGTTTTGAAACCACCTATACCGCGCTGGCCCCGCAGCTGAAAGTCGTCGCGCCGTGGCGTGAGTGGGATCTGCGCTCGCGTGAAGCGCTGCTTGATTACCTGAAAGAGCGCGATATTCCAACCACCGCGTCGCTGGAAAAAATCTACAGCCGCGATGAAAACGCCTGGCATATTTCTACCGAAGGCGGCGTGCTGGAAAGCCCGTGGAACGCACCGAATAAAGATTGCTGGGTCTGGACTGTCGATCCGCAGGAAGCACCGGATCAGCCGGAGCAGGTCACGGTAACGGTAGAAAAAGGCCGCGTCGTGGCGGTTAACGGCGAGCAGCTGAGCCCGTTCCAGTGCCTTGATAAACTGAATGCGCTGGGCGCGAAGCACGGCGTGGGCCGTATCGATATTGTAGAGAACCGTCTGGTCGGCATTAAGTCCCGCGGCTGCTATGAAACTCCCGGCGGCACCATTATGGTCAACGCACTGCGCGCCGTAGAACAGCTGGTACTGGATCGCGATAGCTTTAAATGGCGCGAGCAGCTGGGCCTGGAGATGTCATACGTGGTTTATGACGGACGCTGGTTCGCCCCGCTGCGTAAATCTCTGCAGGCTGCCGCTGAGTCGCTGGCTACCGAAGTCAACGGCGAAGTTGTGCTGCAGCTTTATAAAGGTCAGGTTACGGCGATTCAGAAAAAATCAGCGAACAGCCTCTATTCTGAAGAATTCGCGACCTTTGGCGAAGATGAAGTTTACGATCACAGCCATGCGGGCGGCTTTATCCGTCTGTTTTCACTCTCTTCACGCATCCGGGCGCTGAACGAGAAAAAATAAGCGGGACGGCGGCGAACGCCCGATAACAAGCCAGGCTGAGCCCTGCGCGCAACAGATTTCAGGAGCATTCAAAATGGCACTATGGGGTGGACGGTTTACACAGGCGGCTGATGGACGGTTTAAACAGTTCAATGATTCGCTACGCTTTGATTATCGCCTGGCCGAGCAGGATATTACCGGCTCTGTTGCCTGGTCAAAAGCACTGGTGACCGTTAACGTATTAACTCAGGATGAGCAGCAGCAGCTGGAAGTTGCGCTGAATACGCTGCTGGAAGAAGTGCGTGCTAATCCGCAGCAGATTCTGCAAAGCGATGCTGAGGATATCCATAGCTGGGTTGAAGGCCGTCTGATTGAAAAAGTGGGCGCATTGGGCAAAAAGCTGCATACCGGACGTAGCCGTAACGATCAGGTTGCGACCGATTTAAAGCTCTGGTGCAAAGAGCAGGTTTTGCTGCTGCTGAGCGCGGTGCGGGAACTGCAGCTGGCGTTAGTTGCGACCGCCGAAGCCAGTCAGGATGCGGTTATGCCGGGCTACACTCACCTGCAGCGCGCGCAGCCGGTTACCTTCGCTCACTGGTGTCTGGCCTACGTTGAGATGCTGGCGCGTGATGAGAGCCGTCTGCAGGATACGCTGAAGCGTCTGGATGTTAGCCCGCTGGGCAGCGGCGCCCTGGCGGGAACCGCCTATGAAATAGATCGTGAGCAGCTGGCGGAATGGCTGGGATTCGCCAGCGCCACACGCAACAGCCTGGACAGCGTTTCCGATCGCGATCATGCGCTGGAGCTGCTTTCCGATGCGGCGATCGGGATGGTGCATCTGTCGCGTTTTGCTGAAGACCTGATCTTTTTTAATACCGGAGAAGCAAATTTTGTTGAGTTATCCGATCGGGTGACGTCCGGTTCATCGCTGATGCCGCAAAAGAAAAATCCTGATGCGCTGGAGCTGATCCGTGGCAAGTGCGGCCGGGTACAGGGCGCGCTGACCGGTATGATGATGACGTTGAAAGGATTGCCGCTGGCCTACAACAAAGATATGCAGGAAGACAAAGAAGGGCTGTTTGATGCGCTTGATACCTGGCTCGACTGTCTGCATATGTCGGTGCTGGTGCTGGATGGCATTCAGGTAAAACGCCCGCGCTGTCAGGAAGCGGCGGAGCAGGGCTATGCCAATGCCACCGAACTGGCGGACTATCTGGTCGCGAAAGGCGTACCTTTCCGTGAAGCACATCATATTGTGGGTGAAGCGGTGGTGGTGGCAATCGGTCAGGGCGTGGCGCTGGAAGCGTTGACGCTGGCGCAGCTGCAGCAGTTCAGCCCGATTATCGAACAGGATGTTTACCCTGTACTTTCGCTGCAATCCTGCCTGGATAAGCGTAATGCCAAAGGCGGCGTCGCGCCGCAGCAAATAAAAATGGCCATCCAGCAGGCGAAACAACGCCTTAATTAACACAGTTCAGGATTAACAAGGAGAGAGAATAATTTCTCCTTGTTATATTATGATATTCTATTAATTAACCTGTCTAATTTTTATCATTTCTTGTAAGTGTTTATTTGATTTTTATTTTTCCTGATACTGAAAAATATCTTCTTATTTTATCCTGCTGCAATGTTACCCCTGAAACAGCTTTAAGAAGTTCTTCTGCCCTCGTTATTCCGTTTGTTAATCTGATAAAACTATTAATATTTAATATCATTGTCATGAAAAGCATTTGAATGTTTTTTTAATGAGGTTTTTATCTTTGGCGGTAGGGAAGAGATTTTTTATTTTTCTCTGGTTTAAAATTAAATCCGCTGTTTTTGCTATTAAATTTAAATGGTTTTTTTTCAAAAAAATAACGAATCTTCTATGGTAGTATTTGGGGCGGCGTTAATATCTCTACGGGTAATAATGTATTGATAGCTTATAAAATATTGTAAGGGAAAAGTATGCGTGATTTAGCGTTAAATGAGATAGCCATTGTTTCAGGCGGTATCACTCCTTGTGAGATCGCTGGCTTTGTGGGTAATCGTCTTGCCAGTTCAATATTTGGTGGCGTTGCGGCTGCCGTTACCGGCGGTTCTATCGGTTATCTGCATGGCGGTAATGCAATGGGCGTGCTGGGATTGGGTATTATTGGGCAGTTTGTCGGGGCGTGGTTGCGGCCGGTATCGGTGGCATTGGCGGCCTGATTGGCCGGTCTGCTGGTGCCGGTTGATTATTGCTACCCTTTGGCAATGGAAGCATTCAATTCGATTATTGGCGGTAAAATAGAATAAAAACCAATGGTTTTAAATTTTAAAAGGAATTTATGATGCGAGAATTAAAAAACAACGAAATCCTCAGCGTAACAGGTGCCTATACAAATAATATTGTCGCTAATTTTGTTGAAGGTATTACTTGTTCTATTGGTAGCTGGTCGCTGGCAACACTGGGCGGGCGCGGAGCGCTTCCAGTTCCGATCTGATTGGTATCGGTGGTGGTTTTACCGCGCTGTTCGGTATGCTGGGAGGAGCAGTCCTTGGCGCCATTGCCGGTGTAGTAGCGGGTCCTTTTGTCGGTTATGAACGCGGTCTGACTATAGCAGAAGATATGCTCCGCGAGCTTATGAAAGGGCAGCCGGGTAATCTTAATCTTTAAGTAACCTAACCCCATCTACTATTAAAATAGCGGTTGGCTGTTTCATTATTAAATCTGTTCTTTATTAAGGACTGGTCTCCTGTTGTTAAAGAAGAGGCAAAAATATATTAACACTAAAGCCATAAAAAAGGCGGGCATACTAGCCCGCCAACCTCTGACTTCAGATATTTTTTTATTATAGGCACATCTGAAAACCGGCCAGGGTAACGAAGCCGGTTCCCGGATTCTCAGGCAAGGTTGAAGAATTTTTCCAGATCGTCGCTGCCGCCAATATGCCGTCCGCCGATAAAGACCTGCGGTACCGTTGCACGACCGGTCATAGCGCGCAGGCTAACGGTAGTGGCGTCTTGTCCAAGAACGATTTCTTCATACTGAATGCCGCGATCGATCAGCATCTGTTTCGCTTTGGTGCAGAACGGGCAGCCCGGTTTGGTAAACAGCGAGACTGATTCCTGCACTTTAAATTCCGGCGCCAGATAACGCAGCATAGTATCGGCATCGGACACTTCAAACGGGTCGCCCGGTTTGTTCGGCTCCACAAACATTTTTGCCACTACGCCGTCACGAACCAGCATTGAATAACGCCATGAGCGCGGGCCAAAGCCTAAATCAGCTTTCTCAACCAGCATCTCCATTCCACGTGTGAAATCGCCGTTGCCGTCCGGAATAAAGGTGATGTTTTCTGCATGCTGGTCGGCTTTCCAGGCGTTCATGACGAAGGTGTCATTCACTGAAACGCACAGAATGCTGTCAACGCCGTGCTGTGCAAAGACGCTTGCCAGCTCGTTGTAACGCGGCAGATGGCTGGAGGAACAGGTAGGCGTAAACGCGCCCGGCAGCGAAAATACGATTACGGTTTTGCCCTTAAACAGCTCGTCAGTTGTAACATCGACCCAGCTATCGCCCTGACGCGTATGAAAAGTAACCTGTGGGACGCGTTTACCTTCCTGACTTGCAAACATAAGAATCAATACCTCTTCATTAACGTTGCGTTTGATGTGATGAACTTCTGGTGAGCATTATTCTCAACCACGCTTGATAGGGCTAATCGTTCATTGCTATTCTATTCATTGCCACGGGCTATCGTGGCTCGGAGGATAAAATGAATATTCGTGATCTTGAATACCTGGTCTCTTTGGCCGAACACCGCCATTTCCGTCGTGCTGCCGACGCCTGTCATGTCAGTCAGCCTACGTTAAGCGGTCAGATCCGTAAGCTGGAAGATGAGCTTGGCGTCATGCTGCTGGAGCGCACCAGTCGTAAGGTGCTGTTCACCCAGGCGGGCCTGCTGCTGGTGGATCAGGCGCGTACCGTTCTGCGTGAAGTGAAAGTGCTGAAGGAGATGGCCAGCCAGCAGGGCGAAGCGATGTCCGGCCCGCTGCATATCGGCTTAATCCCAACGGTGGGGCCTTATCTGCTGCCGCATATTATTCCTCAGCTGCATCAAAGTTTCCCCAAGCTGGAAATGTATCTGCATGAAGCGCAAACGCAGCAGCTGCTAAGCCAGTTGGATAGCGGGAAGCTCGACTGCGCTATTATCGCGCTGGTAAAAGAGAGCGAAGCTTTTATTGAAGTACCGCTGTTTGACGAGCCGATGAAGCTGGCGATCTGGCAGGATCATCCGTGGAAAGATCGCGATCGCGTGCCGATGTCCGATCTTGCCGGTGAGAAGCTGCTAATGCTGGAAGATGGTCACTGCTTGCGCGATCAGGCGATGGGTTTTTGTTTCCAGGCGGGTGCCGATGAAGATACGCATTTCCGCGCCACCAGCCTCGAAACGCTGCGCAATATGGTTGCGGCAGGCAGCGGCATTACACTGCTGCCCGCGCTGGCGGTTCCTCAGGAGCGTACCCGCGACGGCATTACTTACGTTTCCTGCTATAAGCCGGTGCCACAGCGTACTATCGCCCTGGTTTATCGTCCGGGATCGCCTCTGCGCAGCCGCTATGAACAACTGGCAGAGGCTATCCGTAGCCATATGCAGAGCTATATGGAAACCACGTTAAAACAGGCGGTTTAAGCCGTTTAGCGCGGCAACGCGGTACGCTTCCGCCATCGTGGGATAGTTAAAGGTGGTATTCACGAAATATTCGATCGTGTTGCCGCCATTTTTTTGCTCCATGATCGCCTGTCCAATATGGATAATCTCGGCCGCGCGCTCGCCAAAGCAGTGAATGCCCAGGATCTCTTTGGTATCACGGTGGAACAGAATTTTCAGGCTACCGACGTTCATCCCGACAATCTGCGCGCGCGCCAGATGCTTAAACTGCGCCCGGCCCACTTCATAAGGCACTTTCATTGCCGTCAGCTGCTGTTCGGTTTTTCCTACCGAGCTGATTTCTGGAATGGTATAGATGCCGGTCGGAATATCTTCAATCAGGTGCGCCGTCGCTTCGCCTTTTCTCAGCGCCTGAGCGGCAATGCGTCCCTGGTCGTACGCGGCGGAAGCCAGGCTCGGATAACCGATCACATCGCCTACCGCGTAGATATGCGGCTGCGCCGTCTGGTACATGCTGTTAACTTTCAGCAGGCCACGACCGTCGGCTTCCAGCCCAACGTTTTCCAGCGATAAAGAGTCCGTATTGCCCGTGCGTCCATTCGCATACAGCAGGCAGTCCGCTTTGACTTTTTTGCCGGACTTCAGGTGAATAACCACGCCATCGTTAAATCCTTCGATCTTCTCAAACTCTTCGTTATGACGAATGACCACGCCGCTGTTCCAGAAATGGTAGGAAAGCGCATCGGACATCTCCTGGTCGAGGAAAGCCAGAAGGCGGTCGCGCGTATTGATCAAATCTACTTTCACGTTCAGGCCACGGAAAATAGAGGCATATTCACAACCAATCACCCCTGCGCCATAGATAATGACGTGTTCTGGCTCGTGGTGAAGATTAAGAATGGAGTCGGAGTCATAAATACGCGGATGGGTAAAATCAACGTCAACCGGATGATAAGGACGCGAACCACAGGCGATAATAAACTTCTCTGCCGTCAGCCGTTCAACGGAACCGTCAGAACGGGTTAACGCAATGGTGTTCATATCGATAAAACGTGCGTCGCCCTGATAAAGCTCACAGCGGTTACGCTCATAAAAGCCCTGACGCATACGCGTCTGTTGACTGATAACGTTTTCTGTATGATTCAGAATATCGGCGAATGAAGAGCGAAGATGGCGGGTGTGATCGCTGTATAAAGGGTTCTGGTTAAACTCGATGGTACGGCTTACTGCATGGCGTAATGCTTTAGACGGTATCGTCCCCCAATGTGTGCAGCCGCCGCCAATATTGTGATAGCGTTCAATTACCGCGATATGGGCTCCTTGTTTCACCAGGCCCATTGCGGCGCCTTCACCGCCCGGACCGGAGCCAATCACAATAACATCGTAATCGTAAGCATGTTGCATACCGGCACTTCCTTTATTTTATATACATTTTAGCAACGAGATTCTAACATCCCGACGCGAACATCCCAATTCTTCGAGTGATTTTAGCCTCAATTTGCTAAAGAGAAAGGTTAACAGTCGGTCACAAACTTTGCCGGACTGTACGCTGAGTTATTTGATATAGTAAATATCCGGTAGGCTAACAGGCGGAAAAATGGGCGTTAGAGCACAGCAAAAAGAACGTACACGACGTTCGCTAATTGAAGCGGCATTCAGCCAGTTAAGCGCCGAACGCAGTTTTGCCAGCCTGAGCCTACGAGAAGTTGCGCGTGAAGCCGGAATCGCGCCAACCTCTTTTTACCGCCATTTTCGTGATGTCGATGAGCTGGGATTGACCATGGTGGATGAAAGCGGCCTGATGTTAAGGCAGTTAATGCGTCAGGCGCGCCAGCGTATTGCCAAAGGCGGCAGCGTAATCAAAACCTCCGTCGCCACCTTTATGGAATTTATCGACAGTAATCCTAATGCGTTTCGCCTGCTGTTGCGGGAACGCTCCGGTACTTCTGCCGCCTTCCGTGCCGCCGTTGCCCGTGAAATTCAGCACTTTATCGCCGAACTGGCCGACTATCTCGAATTAGAAAATCGCATGCCGCGTAGCTTTACCGAAGCGCAGGCGGAAGCAATGGTCATTATCGTCTTTAACGCGGGCGCCGAGGCGCTGGATATTAACGTTGAACAACGACGTAAGCTGGAAGATCGGCTGGTTTTACAATTGCGCATGATTTCTAAAGGCGCCTACTACTGGTATCGTCGCGAACAAGAGCGCATGGCCGTTACGCTCGATAATCATAACTAAATGTGAAAAGGAGATGACATGACAGATAAGAACCCACGCGATAAAGGAACCCTGGTGTTGGCATTTATTACCGGTCTGGCGATAAATGGTTCTTTTTCAGTGCTTTTCAACTCTTTTGTGCCGTTTTCGATTTTTCCGCTTATTGCGCTGGGTCTCGCGGCCTGGTGTCTGCATCAGCGCTACCTTAATCGCGCGATGCCGGAAGGGATGCCCTCGTTGGCTGCGGCCTTTTTCCTGTTGGGGATCCTGCTGTATAGCGCGATTGTGCGTGCCGACTACCCGGAAATCGGCTCTAATTTCCTGCCTGTCGTATTAATGGTGGCGCTGATTTTCTGGATTGGCACCAGGCTGCGCCACAGACGTTAAATCCGTTTCCTGTTTACCCGGCTTCGTCCCAGAGGCGGATCCCGGCGATGAACGCAGCTGGCCGGAAAGAGATCACGACGGCCTTTCCGCCAGCTGGTAAGCGAACAGTAAGACCGAGCGCGGCCGCTGAGCGGCGCGCCCCGATCCTGACTATAGAGCATCGTGTCCCGCTACAGTTTTAACTAACGTCGGGTCAGCAGTACGCCGCATTCCATATGATGGGTATACGGGAACTGATCGAACAGCGCCAGACGCGTAATATTATGCGTCTGCGACAGCGTCTCCAGGTTCGCGCACAGCGTTTGCGGATTGCAGGAAATATAGAGGATCTGCGGATAGCCCTGCACCAGTTTTACCGTATCCTCATCCAGGCCGCTACGCGGCGGATCGACAAAAATGGTTTCGCACTGGTAGTCCTGCAGATTGGTGCCCTGCAGACGATTAAAGGTGCGGACCCCATTCATCGCCTGAGTAAATTCCTCTGCCGCCATGCGGATAATCTGCACATTATCGATCTGGTTCGCCGCAATATTATATTGGGCTGCCGCCACGGAAGGTTTGGCGATTTCCGTTGCCAGCACGCGTCGGAAATTGCGTGCCAGCGCCAGGGAAAAGTTGCCGTTGCCGCAATAGAGTTCCAGCAGATCGCCCGCGGCATCTTTTGTCACGTCCAGCGCCCATTCCAGCATCTGGATATTCATTGCCGCATTAGGCTGGGTAAAGCTGTTCTCAATCTGGCGGTAAATCATTTCGCGACCGGCCACCGGCAGACGTTCATCGACATAATCGCGGTCGAGACATATTTTGGTCTTTGTGGCTCGGCCTATCAGCTGTAAGTCAAAGCCCTGAGCCCGCAGCTCATGACGCAGGGTTTCCGCCGCCTGCTGCCAAACATCATCCAGTTTGCGATGGTAAAGCAGTGAGATTACAACCTGACCACTTAGCGTTGACAGGTAATCGATCTGGAAAAGTTTACGGCGTAGCGCATCGTTACTGCGGATCGCGGCGATCATTAGCGGCATAAGCTGATTAATCAGTTCGCTTGCGGCCGGGAATTGATCGACCCGGATACGCTCGCGCGTCTGCTGATCAAAAATGATGTGGTAAAGGTCATCGCCCTCGTGCCAGATTCGAAATTCGGCCCGCATACGATAATGGCTGACCGGCGAGCGGTACACCTCAACGGCTGGCGCAGAAAACGTTGCCATCATGTTTTGCAGGCGCGTCGTTTTCTCCGCGAGCTGGGTTTCATACTGTTCGACAGGCAGTTTTTCGGGCGTCATGGCTTTTCCTGATTGAATGGCAAACTTGCCGGGCGATTGTAGGGATTCACCAGGTGATGTCCAGTCCTGTGATCGCCTCGCTCCTGGCTGGCCGGAAGTCTGGACTTCCATAAACCTCAATTGTAGACTGCGCGGGCCGGCCTCCTGCTGAGTTAATAGGGAATCCAGTGAAATTCTGGAGCTGACGCGCAGCGGTAAGGAATGTCGTGGCGATTGCTAACGCAGACACTGTCATTTGATGGGAAGTCTTCGCCATTTAATCGATTCCAAGCCCGAAGACCTGCCGGTAATACGTCGCACTTTACGGCTATCGCGTACTATTGGCCGTATGCCTGCGGCATCCTGCTGTATCTTTTGGATGCTTGAAATAGATGATCATAATGAAAAAAACGCCGTTGGCACTGGCTGTCATGGCGATTTCTCTCTGGGCGCAATCCGCCATTGCCGTAAAAAATGATGATGCGCTCGTTGTTACGGCTAACCGAACTCAACAGCCGGTATCCAGCGTGCTGGCGCCGATTGATATTATTACGCGTGATGATATTGACCGCTGGCAGGCGAAAACCCTGACGGACGCGTTGCGACGTCTGCCCGGCGTTGACGTGTCGCAAAGCGGCGGCATGGGGCAGCTTAATACGCTATACGTGCGCGGCACGGAAGCGCGTCATACGCTGGTACTAATTGATGGTATTCCGCTGGCCAAGCCGGGTATCACCGGTATTGCCGATTACAATCAAATTCCCCTCTCTCTGGTTCAGCGTATCGAGTTTATTCGTGGCGCGCGCTCAGCGGTGTATGGCGCGGATGCGATTGGCGGCGTCATCAATATTATTACCCAGGCAGAGCAGCCGGTAAGCCAGCTGCAGGTAGGCGTTGGTTCTAATCATTATCAACAATATGACGGCGCGCTGCGCCAGGCGTTAGGGAAGGATACGCTGGTTACCGTCGCGGGCGGGTTTCAGGATACCAAAGGTTTTAATGTACAGCCGCAGTCGACCTATGCGGTTGATAACGACCGCGACGGCTTTCGCAATAAAACTTTCTGGGCCGGTATTGATCATCGTTTTAACGAGGCGATTTCCGGCTTTGTGCGCGGCTATGGCTACGACAATAAAAGTATGTATGACGCTGGCTATCCCAACGTCGTAGATTTACAGCAGATTTACAACCATACCTGGGAGTCCGGCCTCGCGTTTAACCAGGGGAATTACGCTTCCCAGCTAACGCTGAGCCTGCAGAAGTATAAAGATTATAACTACGTTAGTACTCAGGGGCGGTATCACAGCGGGACGACGCTGGATGATATGGAGCAGCGCAACCTGCAATGGAGCAACAGCTATCGTATCGGACAAGGCATGATCAGCGCTGGCATCGATCGGCAAGAGCAGCGGTTAGTTTCACGCGACGATTATGCCTCCGATCGTTATAAGCGCACCAACACCGGTTACTACCTGACCGGCCAGCAGCTGTTTAATGATGTGACGCTTGAGGCCGCGTTGCGCGGTGACGATAACAACCAGTTTGGCTGGAATACAACCTGGCAAGCTGCGGCGGCATGGGAGTTTATCCCGAACTATCACGCAACGCTTTCGTATGCTACCGCTTTCGAGGCGCCTACCCTTGGGCAGATGTACGGCCAGCAGCGTCTTTATATAACGGCCTCTCCCGATCTGGATGCAGAGAAATCAAAGCAGTGGGAAATTGGGCTGGAAGGCTTAACCGGGCCGGTTGACTGGCGGCTTTCAGCTTATCAGAACAAAATTGATAATTTGATTGATTACTCGGCTGACGATACTGGGGTGGGGCGTTATTACAATGTTCAGGCTGCGACGATCCGCGGCGTTGAATGGACCGGCAGCTTTGACACCGGCATCTTTTCGCATCGCATTACATTCGGCTACCTTGATGCGCGTCGCGACAGCGATAACGAGGTACTGGCTCGTCGTTCAAAGCAACAGTTTAAATATCAGCTGGACTGGACGATGTTCGGGCTGGATATGGATGTTGCCTGGCAGTATTACGGTAAAAGTTACAATAACAATACCAACCAGTACGCCAGCGAGCAGCGCCGCATGCCGAGCTATAGCCTGGTCGATCTTTCCGCCTCTTATCCGCTCACCTCTCACCTGACGGTTCGTGGTAGAATTGCCAACCTGTTCGATAAAGATTACGAGACAGTGTATGGCTATCCAACTGCAGGGCGTGAGTACTACCTCAGCGGAATCTACAGCTTCTGAATTACGGCCTACCGTGCTGGTGTTTGATTCCGGCGTGGGCGGTCTCTCTGTCTATAATGAGGTTCGGCAACTGCTGCCGAATCTTCATTACCTCTACGCTTTTGATAACGTCGCTTTTCCCTATGGGGAAAAAAGCGAGGATTTTATTGTTGAGCGCGTGGTGGAAATTGTCGATGCGGTAGCAAAACGTTATCCGCTATCTATGGTGATTATCGCCTGTAACACCGCCAGTACCGTTTCCTTGCCTGCATTACGTTCGCGTTTCGCTTTCCCGGTAGTTGGGGTCGTGCCCGCAATTAAACCCGCCGCCAGGCTGACCCGAAACGGTATTGTCGGGTTGCTGGCTACGCGAGCAACGGTATCTCGTCCTTATACACGCGATCTGGTTGCCCAGTTCGCCAGCGAGTGTAAGACCGAAATGTTGGGTTCAGCGGAGCTGGTGGAACTGGCAGAGATGAAACTCCACGGGCAGACAATCCCTCTTGAAACTATTCGGCGGATTTTACAGCCCTGGCTGCGTATGCCTGAGCCTCCCGATACCGTTGTGCTGGGATGTACTCATTTTCCTCTGTTAGCAGAAGAACTCCAGGCGGTACTGCCTGAAGGCACCCGGCTTATTGATTCAGGAGCGGCGATCGCACGACGTACCGTGTGGCTACTGGAGCATGAAGCGCCGAAAGCCTGTTCCACACACGGCAATCTGGCGCTGTGTATGGAAATGTCGCCGGAAGCTGTACAATTAATACCCGTTTTACAGCGTTATGGCTTCGAAAAGCTGGAAAAACTAGCGCTTTGATGAAAAAAACATCATCTGAATTTATTTTGCAATTAGTACTTGTCAGGTCAAAAGAACTCCCTATAATGCGCCTCCACTGACACGGAACAACGACTTCTTAGTCGGCCTTGTCAGGAAGGGAAAAGAAAATAAGCTCTTGACTCTTCAGCGGGAAAGCGTAGTATACGCAGCCCGCGCCACTGAAGAATGTGGCACTGCTCTTTAACAATTTATCAGACAATCTGTGTGGGCACTCACGGACGGGATATCGCAAAACTAATTGCAGTATCAAGTCTCAGAGTGAACACGTAATTCATTACGACGTTTTTATGAGCATCAGACTT
>NZ_NWUO01000013.1 GCF_002895925.1 Mixta theicola
TCAGCGCGCCTTCAGCGGTCTGCGCCAGGGAGATACCGTCGTTGGCGTTACGTGCTGCCACGCCAAGGCCGTTGATGTTAGAAGTGAAGCGGTTAGCGATTGCCTGACCTGCTGCGTCATCTTTTGCGCTGTTGATACGCAGGCCAGAAGACAGGCGCTCAATCGCGGTGCCCAGAGAAGACTGAGATTTGCTCAGGTTGTTCTGAGTAGTCAGCGACAGAGTGTTAGTATTAATAACTGCCATGATGGTTTTCCTTTAAAAATGGGTTCAGATTCAGGCATCTGTTATACGGCTTCATCACCGTCAACCTCATTATCGTCAGCCCTAAAACAACCTTTAGAAAATTTTCGCCAAAAATTAGCAAAACGTTAAAAGCCGGAACTGCAATAAAGAAGGGCGCGTTATCTGCCCATTGATTTTTTTCTTTGAGGCTAATCTTTTCTCTGCTGCTGCCGATACCCTCACCCAGTGATAGTCAACGAACGAAGGATTACAACATGGCAAGTGTTAGCTCTCTCGGTGCAGGTACCAGTCTCGATCTGCAAACGTTGTATGACAGCCTTGAGTCATCAGAACAAACACGCCTGACGCCGATTACCACGCAGCAGACTTCCTATAAGGCTAAGCTGACCGCCTGGGGTATCGTGCAAACATCGCTGGAAAAATTGCAGACGGCAGCCGATACGCTGAAAGACACGTCTAAAATTGCCTCAACCAAAGTGAGCAGCACCAATACCGCATTTAGCGCGACGCTGGCTAACGACGCGTCGGCAGGCAGCTATTCGGTGGAAGTGAGTCAGCTCGCCCAGGCGCAGTCGCTGCTTTCTAAATCCGCACCCAGCAAAGATTCGGATTTAGGCGACAGCTCGCTGGCCTCACGCACCATTACCATCACGCAAAGCGGTCAGGACACGCCGATGACCGTGACGCTGACGCAGGATCAAAGCAGCCTGTCGGATATTCGCGACGCGATTAACAAGCAGCAGGGTAGCGTTACCGCCAGTATTATTAAGTCTGACGACGATACCTATTACCTGTCGTTGACCTCGCGTGATACCGGCACCGCTAATGAAATGACGGTAACCACCGACGATAGCTCGCTGGCGCAGTACATTAGCTATGATAAAACTTCAGCAACCAACGGCATGAGCCAGCAGGTTGCCGCCGCCGATGCCGAGTTGACGATTAACGGCGTAGCGATTACGCGCAGCAGCAATACCATTACCGATGCGCCGGAAGGCGTGACCCTGGCACTGACGAAAACTAACGTCGGCAGCCCGGAAACCCTGACGGTACAAAAAGACAATCAGCCGATGGTTGACGCGGTGCAGGCTTATGTTGACGCCTATAACTCGCTGCAGACCACCATCGCTAACCAGACCAAATATACCACGGTCGATCAGGGCAGCGACGCTCAGAGTACCAGCAACGGCGATCTGCTGGGTGACGGCACGCTGCGTAATATTCAAACGCGCCTGCGTTCAATGCTGTCCACTTCGCAGTCCGGCGGCGACTATTCGCTGCTGTCGCAGATCGGCGTAACGCAGGATGTTGACGGCAAGCTGACGGTAGACAGCGATAAGCTGAATACGGCGTTAGATGAAAAATCGGCCAGCGTGGTGACCTTTCTGTCAGGTGACGGCAAGACTACCGGCTTCGCGACGCAGGCCAGCAACCTGCTTGAGTCGATGCTGGCTTCAGACGGTTCGGTACAACAAGCCGAAGACGGTATTAATACCACGCTGAAGCGTCTGTCCGATCAGTACGATCAGGTGAACGATCAGATCACCGCGACCATGGCGCGCTATAAAACACAATTTACCAGCTTAAGTACCTTAGTTTCATCGATGACGCAGACCGGGAACTATCTGACCCAACAGTTCGATGCGATGAATAGCTAATCAGAGGAATAAAATGTACGCAAAATCGGGAATCCAGGCCTACGCCCAGGTTGGCGTTGAAAGTGCCGTGATGAGCGCCACTCCGCATCAATTGGTGGTTCTGCTGTTTGATGGCGCGCTAAGCGCCATGAAAAAAGCGGCCATTTTGATGGAACAGGGCGACATTCCCGGCAAAGGTCAGGCGCTATCTAAAGCCATCAATATTATCACTAACGGCCTGCGCGCCGGCCTGAATCACGAGGCTGGCGGCGAGATTGCAGCGAATCTTGACGGTTTGTATGACTACATGACGCGCCGTCTGCTGCATGCCAACCTGCATAATGACCCTGAGGCTATTGCAGAAGTGGAAAGATTGTTGACTAATATTGCCGATGCCTGGAAAGAGATCGGTCCGAACGCGCATGCTACTCAGGACGCCTGATTATGTCAGCTAACATTGATTTGCTTCGCCGTTATCAGCAACTGCTGATGCTCAGTAATACCATGTTGTCGCTGGCGAAACAGAGCCAATGGGATGAGCTGATCGGTCATGAAATGAGTTATATCCAGGCGGTCGAAAGCGTGACACAGGCGGTGGCTGACACGACTCTGTCCGCCGCGCTACAAACGCAGATTCGTCCGCTGCTCACCCAGCTGCTGGAGAATGAAAACCTGATTAAAGATCTGCTTGTCCGCCGGATGGATGAGCTGCGCATGCTGGTTAATCAGGGCAATCAACAAAAGAACGTTACCTCTGCCTACGGACGTTTTTCCGGCAACGTGCTTTTTCCGACAGATAGCTAACCCCGCAGCCGGAGCAACAGAGCACGAGAAGATGACACGCGCCCGCGCGTCATCGCCTCTTTTACGGCTGGCTTTCGGCAGGCTGCGGCGCAAAAACGGCGCGCATATTTTGCGGTTCGATGTTCCGGATAACCGCCGCATCTGGCTGAAGCGCCACCTGCTCCAGCGCCTGTTGGCATTCGATAGTCGGCTGATCCATTTTCTTCAGCGTCAGCTTGTCGTAGCGCAATTCGTTGCCATCCAGTTCCAGCGGCATAACGCGCAACTGCTTATTAACGTTAACGTACTCTCCGTTCAGCAGCGTCAGCTTACCCGGCTTAGCGATGACCCGCTGCCACTGACGACAATCCAGCGTATCTCCCTCGGCAGTAATAATCAGGCTTCCCAGCGCCCGATCGCTAATCAGCCCGTGCTGCGGCCCGGTAGTTTGCCAGTAGCCTTGCAGATTGGCCGGTGCGGGAGTTTTTACCGCCTGCTGGTATTGATTAATCTGCGTACAGCCCGTCAGCGCCAGCGCGCCCAACAGCATCCACTTTTTCATTCTGGCTCCCTAACCTTCGTTTGATGGCGGCTACGTTATAATTTTTCCCCCCGTCAGCGCAAGAAACTTGCGCGCCAGAGTGGCGAATGCGTGCGCCTGGCGGCCGCTTTTTCACGGACTTGGCCAGCACTGAATAACTTTGCGGCGGTTAAACGGCTACGTCCTGACAGCTGCGCCGCGTCAGGTTACACTTAAGGCTGGCTTTATTTACAGGTTACTTCCATGAAAACGCCTCAAGAGTATTATGCTATCGCCCGTTCAATGTTTTTGTCGGCCCATCCTGACTTTCAGGCAGCCCTTGATGGCCTGACGCAGGAAGAAGCGGACGGTTTTAAAATGCCGCTGGCGCAATATCGCAGTATGCAGGCGGATCGGTTGTACGCCTCGTTTCTGCGCGCTAAAAATCAGGATGCTATTCTGTTTTCCATTCAGCTGGCAGAACCCAATAAAGAAGTGGCGATGCAGGCGATAGAGGCTTATCTACAAGAACATGCGGCGGCGCTGGGGATGACGTGGGAAGAATTTTGTCGGAAAAACGATCTGTAGCCGCCTGAGAGCGGTTTTTATTAACAAGTGAGTTATCGCTTTAACCAGTCGCGTTGGAACCGGATAAAGTTGTACAAATTTATTAATTTTGTATAACTTATTTGGTGTGACCACTGTCACAACACACCTTGAACGAATGGTGCCTTGCACTGCCTCTGGAAGTGTCGCTGGATTTTCACCTCCAGAGGTAACTTTTCACTGTTACTCCGCCGTCTTATCGATATAGTGCGTTACCGCCAGCAGCCGGTTAATGTGCGTCAAAAGCAAATCAATATCGGACTGAATCACATCGGGCGTGGCTCGCGAAGCCGCCAGTATGGCGTTATTAACATTCTTTTCAATGCTGTCTGACCCTTCTTTCCCGGCTGTTAACAGTAGCGCGGCAATCAGTAAAGACTGCGCTTCTACCTGCGCGGTAATTTCTTTGGCTTCTACATCCATTTTTGCCAGCTTCATCAAAATATCGATGACAAGGTGTTTCATGATAATCCCCTGTTACTTTTGCGCCGAAACTAGCATGCGAACGCGCTGAGTTGTATAAGACAAAACGTAAAGCTGACGGAATAATAATTTTCTTAGAGTGAAAGGCTAAAAATGCATTTGATACTGTTTGCATATCCAGTATGATAGCTGGCGCTTCGAGCGGTGCGGAATCAAGAGGATTGCTACCCATGTTTGTTGAACTAATTTATGACAAGCGCAACGTTGCCGGGTTGCCTGGCGCGCACGAACTTATTCTGGAAGAGCTGCAAAAACGGATCCATCGCACCTTCCCGGATGCAGAAGTGAAAGCCAAAGCCATGCAGCGTAACGCCATTGAAAGCGACGCCAGCAAAAGCGATAAATCAATTATTATCCGCATCGTTGAAGAGATGTTTGATGAAGCGGATATGTGGCTGGTGGCGGAGTAATCCGACGCCAGATCAAGAAACCGCCCGTTGGGGCGGTTTTTTTTGGGCTAAATAACCGTGCTGGGATCCTGATCGTTGTCATCGTCATCTTCCAACGGATCGGCATCATCATCATCGTCGTCAACGATTTCGTCCGGCGTTTGCGGTACGGGCTCATCATCTTCCAGCGGATCGATTACATCAGGACGCTCTGACATGTTAACCTCCAGTAACCCGACAGGGGCTTAATAAGTGTAGGCGAGCGCCGCAGATAACCGGGCAACAAATTTTTCTCCTGTTGGCCCGGTCACAGTTAAGACTGTTACCGGCGGCTTTCTTACCGTGGTCCAGGTTAGTTTGCGCCCTTCCATCCTGCTTGTTTAATGGCCCTATCCATGTGGATGCGGTTCTGGTTTACCAGATCACCGATTTTCAGACGTAAAAAAGGCCCACCGAAGTGAGCCTTTCTATTCAAAATGCGAACTGAATATCAGCCGCTTTTGAAAGTTTGCGCCGGTCATCAGACCGTAGCCTTTGCCTTTATCATGGTGCCTCACTGCTCAGGTTAAAACCTTCATCGCTATTGCAAGGCTTGATGCAGGCTACAGAGCCTTACAGCGCAACAACGTTAGTTGCTGACGGACCTTTAGCACCGTTCTCAATAGAGAACTGCACTTTCTGGCCTTCATCAAGGGTTTTGAAATCGTTGCTCTGGATTGCAGAGAAATGTACGAATACATCTTTGCTGCCGTCTTCCGGAGAAATGAAGCCGAAACCTTTCTCAGCGTTGAACCATTTTACTAAACCAGTCATTTTGTTAGACATAGATACTTCCTTCTTAATTGGGGAGCCAGCTATCGTGGCATACAAGGTCTGTATTGCAGAGAATACTTACTGGGCACTTAGGAAGAGGCTCACGAAGAAGGGTATCTAAGATAACGCTTTAAATGAGGACTGCTTTACTAAAACTGCTTTCATAAGGTCTGTCTTTCAAACCGATGCGCTATTTACTCATGGAACCTAATTGAGCGCAAGCGTTATTTTAAATTGTTTTACTCAGGAAGGAAAAAATTAAAAGCACAGCGCTTTTTTTGCGCTAAATGCCTTGCTGCGTAAAGAAACGTATAGAAAAAAATACTCCCGCCTCGCTTTATTTTTATAAGATCCTCTGCTACGCCATTAAACAGAAACGGCGCGCCCTTTAATCCCGCTGCGCTTTAATGCTAAACCAGGCCGATGCGCCTGCCAGAATTAACAACATCAGCCCATAAGCCATGCCGCCCGCCATAAAACGCAGAATAGCGCCAGCTAAAAACGCGACGGCTAAGATGGCAAAAAGTATACGTTTGTTCATCCCCGCTCCTCCGTAGTCTCTTACCTGTTGAAGATTAGCAGAACCTCGGCGGACTAAAATAAAAAAAGCTAGCAGGAAACTTCTGAAAAAAATGAAAAACTAACCTCTGAATATCGGATATTCGCTAATATTATTTTTCATCAGTAAGCGTATATCAGCAAATATCCTGTCTGAAAAATTTATTTTCCGGCACCACATCCAAAAATCAATCACGCTGTACGGCTTTACATGCAAAAAGATACCGCTATTTATTTAAATAAACGTTTCGCTGGAACGCAGGCGCCTGGCCTGCCGGGAACCCGATGCAGAAGTTAATGCTGCCAGCCTGGTTAACGCAGGTCTGTTTTCCCGGATAATCGGGTTGCGCCTGGATAACCGTACAACGTCTAATGCCCTTATTGCCTGAACGGAAGCAGCCGGGTTTTAATTAGTATGAACCGAAGCAGCCAGGATTTAATCGGGAGCAACTTTAATATCGGCGTGACTTAACGTCCTCACCGAAGCGGGTTAATTTAAGCATTGTGTTCTTTTCGCCACGCCGAAATCATTTCCTGAGTAATCTCATTTTTATAGCAGACAGGCGCATAGCCACCCTCTTTGCTCCAGGCGCTACGCCTGCCGCAATGGCTGCCATTTCTTGCCGTGTTAAAGGGACAGGCGCATGTTCCCGGATACGCCTCAATCGATTCATCAATGACTTTTTGTTTTACCTGGTCATCAGAAAGGCGAGAAGCCTTAGCCAGAACAACGTTTGAAGACAAAACGCTGACGGCTAAAAAACCTGTGACCAGCAACTTTTTAATAAACATAGCCGCTCTCCTCATGCCAACGGCTCAGGTAAGGCCGAAACGAGCATCCTGTTCCCAGTAAAAAACCGCCCGCAGGCGGTTTGATAAAACGAGAGCGAATTAAGAGACGTTACCCACAATGTGACCGTCTATCTCTTCAATTTTTAGCCGTAACAGGGCATTTTGCATTTCGTCAAACTCCCCGGTGCCGGATTTAATCTTCACATCTTTCATATGGATAAAGTTTGCCGGGATAGACTCGCTTTCTGACACAGGAGTGTAAACGTCATCAGCGACCCGCGAAAAATGTTGCGCTAAATTTTCACCGACATCCCCGACAAGCGCTAAGTTTTCAGCCAGGGTTGAATAATATTCTTTACCTGAGATCATTAAACCGCTGATCACGGTGCCTTTCAGAAACAGGGTAATACCAAAAGATCCGCCAACCGCGTTCACGATATTAGTGAGATAAACCAAATCCATGTCACGCATCTTGCTTGCCACGACATTTTTAACTTCTCCGCCTTCAGACATCATATCCCCCTTGCCATAATAAAGGTGCTACAGTTCCGATAAGAATATCTTTAGCGTAGTAGACTCTGCATTATGTGTCTGCCATCGTTGAGTATGCCAGGGCCGTAACATGGCGATGTGTCATCTATTGATGTCGGGGCTGGCATTGACCGCCTGCGATAAATTAGCCCCGTCCAGCACGAACTTTTTGGTGTTCGCTTGATATGTCTCAATACTCTTGTTATACCATGTGCCAGGATATTTCCCGCCTGGGTCGTTAGCTCAGCTGGTAGAGCAGTTGACTCTTAATCAATTGGTCGCAGGTTCGAACCCTGCACGACCCACCAGGCGGCCATCGTATAATGGCATTACCTCAGCTTCCCAAGCTGATGACGCGGGTTCGATTCCCGCTGGCCGCTCCACTCTTCCTTTATCCTGTCATCAGAACTACCGCAGTCAGCAGATTTAGGTGATTACTTCAGGGCGAGCGTGCAGCCCTACAGGCGGATCGCGCGGCAGCGCCCCGGTTTATCAGAAGGAGGATAAGCAGTGAAGAAGACAATTTACCTGCCTCAATTCGATAAAAAAGCTGAGGCTGAGATTTTTGGAAAAAAGATTACCGTTCGATACGAAGGTAATGAAAGCTTTCCACGAAACCTTAAAGTTAAAGAACAGTTTTACGTTGTTATTGATGGCGAAGAAAAGGTTATGGTTCTGACAAGAAACGCCATTGGCTCATGGCACTTTTCATTGCTATAGCAATCCATCGTATTCAACCAGCCTCGCCCTGAACTCCCCCCCAAAGTTGCATCCTCAACTCAATAAGGTGCGGTTCAATGAGCAGAACAAAATATTCCCTCGAATTACGCGTCGCGGTTGCCGGAGCGAATCACAGCTATGTGGCCACACAGATGGGATTCGCTAACGCAGCGAGGTTTTATCAGCTTTACGGACGTGCATAGCAGTAAACAGTCCTGAGCAGGTTAGCTTTCACAAATCGAAGCTTAACGAATTGGCTCTGCATATGCTCTACAGGGGAACGGCTGGTTATTTTAATTATTAATAAATTATCCCACTACACCTGCATATTCATAATTTCCTGATAAGCCGACACCAGCTTATTACGCACCTGAACGCCCATCTGCATGGAAACCGATGACTTCTGCAGATCGATCATCACGTCGTTCAGCGCGATTCCCGGTTTGCCCAGCGTAAAATCCTGCGCCTGCACGCGGGCGTGATTCTGCGTTTCACTAATTTTATCCAGCGCCGCTTTCATCTGTGCGGAAAAATCCACCTGCGCCGCGCTGTCGGTGTTCTTGTTACTTGCCTGCAGCGAACCAAGCTGCAGCTGCTGGATCACGCTTTCTATCCCCTGGATTGCCATGTTAACCCTCGTTGTTATTGGCGGTTCGTTTAATTCACGCAAACAAACTTAACACAAAGTCAATAGGACAAAGGGCGTAAATGACAGCAAAAAACGTGGCTTTTTGACCCATCGAAATTTACGAACAGGAAAATAATGGCACCCATTGAAGTGGAACTTTTCTAAGCCGCATCAGGGAGTCAGTTTTGTCACCACTTAACACACAGTCCGGTCAACTGTCAGGCAGGAAATGGTCATGAATGCAACCGCAACTCAGGAAACAGCAAATAAGAAAGGCTTAAATGACCTTGTTGCTCGCCTGCGCGCCAATCCGCGGATCCCGCTGATAATCGCAGCCGCCGCCGCTACTGCCATCATTGTCGCGATGGTACTGTGGGCGAAAGCACCGGATTATAGCGTCCTTTATAATAACCTCTCAGATGAGGATGGCGGCGCGATCGTAACGCAGCTGACTCAAATGAATATCCCCTACCGCTTCGAAGAGAAAGGCGGCGCGCTGATGGTGCCGGCAGAAAAGGTGCACGAGCTGCGCCTGCGTCTCGCTCAGCAGGGCCTGCCGAAAGGCGGCGCCGTCGGTTTTGAACTGCTGGATAAAGAAAAGTTCGGTATCAGCCAGTTCAGCGAGCAGGTTAACTACCAGCGCGCGCTGGAAGGCGAACTGTCACGCACCATTGAGACGCTCGGCCCGGTAAAAAGCGCCCGCGTCCATCTGGCGATGCCTAAACCTACGCTGTTCGTTCGCGAACAAAAGTCCCCTTCCGCCTCCGTCACGCTGAATCTGCAGCCGGGACGCGCGCTGGATGAAGGTCAGATTAGCGCCATCGTACATATGGTTTCCAGCAGCGTGGCCGGTCTTCCGCCGGGCAACGTAACGGTGGTCGATCAAAGCGGTCGTCTGCTGACCCGCTCCGACGCGGCCGGTCGCGATCTGAACGATGCCCAGCTGAAATATACCACCGAAGTGGAAAGCCGTTATCAGCAGCGTATCGAAGCCATCCTTGGGCCAATCGTGGGCAGCGGCAACGTGCATGCTCAGGTCACCGCCCAGATCGATTTCGATGCGCGTGAACAGACGGAAGAGCAGTACAAACCAAATACCGATCCGGCCAATGCCGCTATCCGCTCTCGTCAGAGCAGCAACAACGAGCAGATTGGCGGTCAGTATCCTGGCGGCGTACCGGGTGCGCTCTCTAACCAGCCTGCGCCGGCTAACAGCGCGCCGATCGAAACGCCTAAAGCGAATGCGAATCCGACGGCGGGCAATAATAACGGCGCGGCGGCCAGCACCACGGCCAGCACTAACGCTGCGCGTTCGGCGCCGTCCAATACGCATCATGATGAAACGACCAACTATGAGCTGGATCGTACCATTCGTCATACCAAACTGAACGTGGGCAGCGTGAAGCGCCTGTCGGTTGCCGTAGTGGTGAACTATCGCGCCGATGCTAAAGGCAAAGCGATTGCGCTGGATGAGAAACAGCTGAAGCAGATTGAAGATCTGACGCGTGAAGCGATGGGCTACTCCGGCGATCGTGGCGATAGCATAAACGTGGTGAACTCGCAGTTTACCCAGAGTGATGAGACCGGTGGCGATCTCCCGTTCTGGCAGCAGCAGTCCTTCTTCGATCAGATGATGAACGCCGGACGCTGGTTACTGGTTGCGCTGGTTGCCTTCATCCTCTACCGCAAGCTGGTTCGTCCACAGCTGCTGCGTAAGCAGGAGATGACCAGGCTGGCGCTTGAACAGGCCGCAGCCCAGGCGCAGCAGCGCCAGGAAGAAGAAGCCTTCTCTGTTTCGCTCAGCAAAGACGAGCTGGAGCAGGAACGTAAATCTAAACATCGCGTGAGCGCCGAAGTGATGAGCCAGCGCATCCGCGATATGTCTGAAAACGATCCGCGCGTTGTGGCGCTGGTAATCCGCCAATGGATGAGTAACGAACTATGAGTCTGACCGGTACTGAAAAAAGCGCCGTCCTGCTGATGACGATTGGTGAAGACCGCGCGGCTGAAGTGTTCAAGCACCTCAGCACGCGGGAAGTGCAGCACCTGAGTGCGGCCATGGCCAATATGCGCCAGGTTTCTCACCAGCAGCTGGCCGACGTGCTACGTGAGTTTGAGGTGGATGCCGAGCAGTTCGCGGCGCTGAGCCTGAACTCCAATGAATATCTGCGTTCGGTACTGGTTAAGGCGCTGGGCGAAGAGCGCGCCGCGACGCTGCTGGAAGACATTCTGGAAACGCGCGAAACCACCACCGGTATGGAAACGCTCAACTTTATGGAGCCGCAGGCGGCTGCCGATCTGATCCGCGACGAACATCCGCAGATTATCGCCACCATCCTGGTCCATCTGAAGCGTTCACAGGCGGCGGATATTTTGGCCCAGTTCGACGATCGTCTGCGTCACGACGTGATGCTGCGTATCGCCACCTTCGGCGGCGTGCAGCCAGCGGCGCTGGCGGAGCTGACCGAAGTACTCAACTCGTTGCTGGATGGTCAGAACCTCAAGCGCGCGAAGATGGGCGGCGTAAGAACCGCGGCGGAAATCATCAACCTGATGAAAACGCAGCAGGAAGAAGCGGTTATGGATGCGGTACGCGAGTTCGATGGCGAACTGGCGCAGAAAATTATCGACGAAATGTTCCTGTTCGAAAACCTGGTGGATGTGGACGACCGCAGCATCCAGCGCCTGCTGCAGGAAGTGGAATCTGAATCGCTGTTGGTGGCACTGAAAGGCGCCGATCAGCCGCTGCGCGAGAAGTTCCTCAAGAATATGTCGCAGCGTGCTGCCGATATTCTGCGCGACGACCTCGCCAACCGCGGCCCGGTACGTATGTCGCTGGTAGAAAACGAACAGAAAGCGATCCTGCTTATCGTTCGTCGCCTGGCGGAAAGCGGCGAAATGGTGATTGGCGGCGGCGAGGAAACTTATGTCTGATGCCTTTTCTTCCCGTCCGTGGCAGCGCTGGCAGCCTGACGATTTAACGCGCTTTGACCCGCCCGCCGCCGAGCTGCAGGCCGAGCCCGAGTTCACCTTCGACGTTAGCGAAGAAAGCGAAGCGCTTTCGTCGCAGTCGCAGCTGGAGCAGATCCAGATCCAGGCGCGCCTTGACGCTCATGCGCAAGGCTACGCCGAAGGTCAGCAGAAAGGCTTTAATGAAGGAAAACAGGCGGGCTTTGATGCCGGTTTTCAGCAGGGGCTGGCGGAAGCTCAGCAGCAGCAGGCGCCGGTTCAGGCGCGTATGCAGCAGCTGGTCACCGAATTTCAGCACACGCTGGAAGCGCTGGACAGCGTGATCGCCTCGCGCCTGCTGCAGCTGGCGCTGGAGGCGGCGCGTCAGGTTATCGGCCAGGCGACGGCGGTCGACGGCTCTGCCCTGCTGCGTCAAATTCAGCAGATGATCCAGCAGGAACCGATGTTCAGCGGCAAGCCGCAGCTGCGGGTTCATCCTGACGATCTGCAACGCGTTGAACAGACGCTTGGCCCTACGCTTGACCTGCACGGCTGGCGCCTGCTGGCTGACAGCTCGCTGCATCCGGGCGGCTGCAAACTGAGCGCGGAAGATGGCGATCTGGACGCCAGCGTGGCGACGCGCTGGTATGAATTATGCCGCCTGGCGGCGCCGGGAGAACTGTAATGACAACCCGTCTTTCACGCTGGCTGGGTTCACTGGATGCGTTTGAAAAACGCATGGCGGACGTGCCTGAAGTGCGCCGCTACGGTCGCCTGACGCGCGCTACCGGTCTGGTGCTGGAGGCGACCGGCCTCCAGCTGCCGCTGGGCGCGACCTGCGTTATTGAACGCCACGACGGTAAGCAGATTGCTGAAGTCGAAAGCGAAGTGGTCGGCTTCAACGGTCAGAAACTCTTTTTGATGCCGCTGGAAGAGGTGGAAGGCATTCTGCCCGGCGCGCGCGTATTTGCCCGCGGCAACGGCGACAGCGCTCAGAGCGGCAAACAGCTGATGCTGGGCCCGCAGCTGCTGGGCCGCGTGTTGGACGGCAGCGGTCGTCCGCTGGACGGCCTGCCCGCCCCGGAAACCGGCTACCGCGCGCCGCTGATTACTCCGCCCTTTAACCCGCTGCAGCGTACGCCGATTACCGACGTGCTGGATACCGGCGTCCGCGCGATTAACGCGCTGCTGACGGTAGGCCGCGGTCAGCGTATGGGGCTGTTTGCCGGCTCCGGCGTGGGGAAATCCGTGCTGCTCGGCATGATGGCGCGCTACACCAAAGCCGACGTGATCGTGGTCGGGCTGATTGGTGAACGTGGCCGTGAAGTAAAAGATTTTATTGAAAATATTCTTGGCGCCGAGGGACGCGCGCGCTCGGTAGTGATTGCCGCACCGGCGGATGTTTCTCCGCTGCTGCGTATGCAGGGCGCGGCCTACGCCACGCGCATCGCCGAAGACTTCCGCGATCGCGGCCAGCATGTACTGCTGATCATGGATTCATTAACGCGCTATGCGATGGCGCAGCGTGAAATTGCGTTGGCGATCGGCGAGCCGCCGGCGACCAAAGGCTATCCGCCTTCGGTTTTCGCCAAGCTGCCCGCGCTGGTGGAACGCGCCGGTAACGGCATCGACGGCGGCGGTTCGATTACCGCCTTCTATACCGTATTAACCGAAGGTGACGATCAGCAGGACCCGATTGCCGACTCCGCCCGCGCCATTCTTGACGGCCACGTAGTGCTGTCGCGGCGGCTGGCGGAGGCGGGTCACTATCCGGCCATCGATATTGAAGCCTCGATCAGTCGAGCGATGACCGCGCTGATCGATGAAACGCACTACGCGCGCGTGCGCCAGTTTAAGCAGCTGCTCTCCAGCTATCAGCGCAACCGCGATCTGATTAGCGTCGGCGCCTATGCGGCCGGGAGCGATCCGATGCTGGATAAGGCGATTAAGCTGTGGCCAATGCTGGAATCCTTTTTGCAACAGGGCATCTTCGAGCAGAGCCGCTATGACGATGCCTGCCTGCATCTACAGGCAATTTTTGGTTGATGTCGCCGGGCCGCGGCCCGACGCGAGAAATGAGGTCACCTGACGATGGCTAAACCCAACAGTGCGATGGAAACCCTGCGCGACCTGGCGCAGAAAGAGGTGGAAGACGCGGCGATCCGGCTGGGTACGATGCGTCGCGCCCAGCAGCAGGCGGACGAGCAGCTGAATATGCTGCTTAACTATCAGGATGAATACCGCCATAAGCTGAACAACAACATGTCGTCCGGCATCGCCAGTTCGCGCTGGACTAACTATCACCAGTTTATTCAGACGCTGGAAAAAGCCATCGAACAGCATCGTCACCAGCTGGCGCAGTGTACGCAAAAAGTCGAACAGGCGCTCAACGTCTGGCGCAACAAACAGCAGCGGCTGCACGCCTGGGAAACGCTTCAGGCTCGTTCGCAGGCCAGTGAACTATTACAGGAAAACCGTCTCGATCAGAAACGGATGGATGAGTATGCCCAGCGGGCATCTTTGAGGAAGGCTAATGATTAAGTTGCCAACATCAGTCAATACCGTCAGCGTCGAGAGCGGCGCCGATCTTACCAGCGGCGACGGCGCGGCTTCCGGCCAGCTGCCGGACACGTTTCTGTCGCTGCTCGGCAATCGCCTGCTGACGCTGGCGAAACAGGGCGATGAGAAAGCCGCGCCGGTCGCCGACGCACAGGAAACGCTGACGGAAAAAAAACCGGCGGCCGGGCTAAGCCAGCTGCTGAGCGCGCTGCAAAAGCCGGATGCGATTAATGCGCTGCTGACGCCGGAAAAGGCTAAAGAGAACCTTAAGCTCGTCGATGATAAAGATGAGCTGAAACAGGACAGTTTAAGCGCTGCCGATCAGCAATCTTTACAGGCGCTGTTCGCCATGCTGCCGCAAACGCCGCTGGTACAACAGGCCGCTAAAAGTAATGAAGTGAAACTGGACGGCGAGAGCCTCAGCCCCCTGAGCACGCAGAGCGGAAACCTGAAGGCCACGCTGGCGACATTGACCGCGCAGCAGCCCGCCGCTGCGGATCAGGCGGATGCCGGTGCGGATAAGGCCAGCCTGACCGGCGGTATGCCGTTGACTACCGCCGCGACGACAGCCGGCAGCGAGGAAAAATCCCCGCTTTCCAGCTTCCAGAGCCTGATGAACGACACGCGTCAGGAGGAAGGTAAAGATAATAAAGAGAGCCTGCCGACGCATACGCTGAGCGCGCTGTCAGCCGTAATGAACAACGCCACCGCCGCTGCCGCTGCGCCCACCGCGTCGGCCACGGCGATGACGCCAGCGACCTCGCAGATTAATGCGCAGCTGGGCAGCCCGGAATGGCAGCAGGCGGTAAGCCAGCAGGTGCTGATGTTCAGCCGCAACGGACAGCAGAACGCCGAGCTGCATCTGCACCCGGATGATTTAGGCGCGATCCAGATCAGCCTGAAGCTGGATGACGATCAGGCGCAGCTGAATATGGTGTCAAACCACAGCCAGGTGCGCGCCGCGCTGGAGGCCGCTTTGCCTCATCTGCGTACCGCGCTGGCGGAGAACGGCATCAACCTGGCCCAGAGCAACGTCAGCAGCGATGCTTTCCCGCAGAGCCAGAGTTTTGGTAACCAGCAGGAGTCGCGTCGCGACCAGCCGCAGGGCGGTTTTTCGCTGGCAACCGGTAGTGAAGATGACGTTACCCCGTTGACCGTTCCCGCCGCCTTGCAGGCGCGCGCGGCGGGCAGTAGCGCAGTAGATACATTCGCCTGACGGTGACAAACGCCAAAGGTAAAAGCAAAAGGCGCGTCTTTTCCCCCCATTGATCGGCGAGAGACGCGCGATAATCACTTCCGGCTCGCCACTATGGCCTGCCCCAGATAATTCACAGGGTATTTCTGCAAAATGTCTGATAACGCGAAAGCTAAAGGCCGCAAACGTTCCATCCTGATTCCGGTGTTACTGGTTGTAACGCTGGCCGCTTGTAGCGTGGCAGGCTATCTAGTGTGGCGAACAATGAATAAAACCGACGGACACCAGGAAGCCGCGAAAGTGGAACCACCTGCCGCACCGGTCTTTTTTGCTCTTGATACATTTACGGTTAACCTGGTCAATGCGGATAACGATCCCGATCGCGTGCTGTACGTAGGTTTTACCCTGCGTCTGCCGGATGAGGCGACGCGTCTTCGCATGAACGACTATCTGCCTGAAGTTCGTAGCCGACTGCTGCTGCTGCTCTCACGCCAGGATTCATTGAAGCTGGCATCGGAACAGGGTAAGCAGGCGCTGATCGAACAGATCAAGCAGTCGCTGGCGCCGCCGCTGGTTAAAGGTCAACCTCCGCAGGTCGTAAACGATGTTCTGTTTACCGCCTTCATATTGAGGTGAGTTAATGGGCGATAGCATTCTTTCACAGGCTGAGATTGACGCGCTTCTCAATGGCGACAGTGAAAGCGCGGAAGATGATAAGAATAAAAGTACCGGCGATGACACTATTCGCCCGTACGATCCTAATACCCAGCGTCGCGTGGTGCGCGAGCGCCTGCAGGCGCTGGAAATTATCAACGAGCGTTTTGCGCGCCAGTTCCGTATGGGACTGTTTAATCTGTTGCGTCGTAGTCCGGATATTAGCGTTGGGGCGATTAAAATTCAGCCGTACCATGAATTTGCCCGCAACCTGCCGGTGCCGACCAACCTGAACCTGATCCACCTGAAGCCGCTGCGCGGCACAGCGCTGTTCGTTTTCTCGCCCAGCCTGGTATTTATCGCGGTGGATAACCTGTTCGGCGGCGATGGTCGCTTCCCTACCAAGGTTGAGGGACGCGAATTTACCCATACGGAACAGCGCGTAATCCGCCGCATGCTGAAGCTGGCGCTGGAAGGCTACAGCGATGCATGGAAAGCGATTTATCCGCTGGAAGTTGAATATGTGCGTTCGGAGATGCAGGTAAAATTTACCAATATCACCACGTCGCCGAACGATATTGTGGTTACCACGCCGTTTCAGGTGGAGATCGGCAACCTGACAGGGGAATTTAATATTTGTATCCCCTTCAGCATGATCGAGCCGCTGCGCGAACTGCTGGTTAACCCGCCGCTGGAAAACTCGCGGCAGGAAGATAAACACTGGCGCGACACGCTGGTGAAGCAGGTGCAGCACTCCGAGCTGGAGCTGATTGCTAACTTTGCCGACGTTTCTCTGCGTTTGTCACGCATCCTGCAGCTGAAGCCCGGCGATGTATTACCGATTGAAAAACCGGATCGCATTATCGCTCACGTTGATGGCGTTCCGGTATTAACCAGCCAATATGGCACCCTGAATGGACAATACGCGCTGCGTGTAGAACACTTAATTAATCCGATATTGAATTCGCTGAATGAGGAACAGCCCGATGAGTGACAGCAAAAAAACGTCCGATGACAGTATCTCTGCGGACGATCTGTGGGCGGAGGCGATGAATGAACAAGCCTCGACCGACAGCGCGTCATCCACCGAGAGCGTGTTCAAATCACTGGACAGCAAAGATCTCGGCGGATCGCTGCAGGATATCGATCTGATTATGGATATTCCGGTCAAGCTCACCGTTGAACTGGGCCGCACCAAGATGACTATCAAAGAGCTGCTGCGCCTGTCGCAGGGTTCGGTGGTGGCGCTGGAAGGCCTTGCCGGTGAGCCGCTGGATATTCTGATCAACGGTTACCTGATTGCTCAGGGTGAAGTGGTGGTGGTGAATGATAAGTATGGCGTACGTATCACCGACATTATCACGCCGTCTGAACGTATGCGCCGTTTGAGCCGCTAATAATGAACAACAGCACCCAGCAGGCAACGACTCATCAGGCTCCACAGCCCGCCTTTTCTACCGGATCGGCGTTAACGCAGGTCAGCAGCGTACTGGCAGGGATCGTGTTACTGATCCTCGCCTGCGCCTGGCTGGCCCGGCGTCTTGGCTTTACGCCGAAGCGCCTTGGCGGCCCGCAGGCGTTGAAAATCAGCGCCAGCGTACAGGTTGGCCAGCGCGAGCGTGTGGTGATTGTCGAGGTGGAAGATGCGCGCCTGGTGCTGGGCGTGACCGCGCAGCAGATTACCCATCTGCATACGCTGCCGCCAAAAGATCCCGAACAACAGGATGCGCCGCCCGTACAGGCGGCACCTGACTTCCGTCAGATTTTACAGACGTTAGTGAAACGTCCCGGAAAACCACAATGATTCGTCGTCTGCTTCCCCTTCTGCCGCTGCTGTTGTTAACGCCGGAGGTGCATGCTCAATTGCCTGGCCTGGTCACTCAGCCGCTGCCGAACGGCGGTCAGAGTTGGTCTTTGCCGGTGCAGACGCTGGTTTTTATTACCTCGCTGACCTTTTTGCCGGCCATTTTGCTGATGATGACCAGCTTTACGCGCATCATTATCGTTTTCGGCCTGCTGCGCAACGCGCTGGGTACGCCTTCCGCACCGCCGAACCAGGTGCTGCTGGGCCTGTCGCTGTTCCTGACTTTTTTTATCATGGCGCCGGTATTCGATAAGATTTATCAGGATGCCTATCTGCCGTTCAGTCAGGACAAAATTTCGATGGAAGTGGCGATGGACAAAGGCGCGCAGCCGCTGCGTGAGTTTATGCTGCGTCAGACGCGCGAAGCGGATCTCGCTCTGTTTGCCCGTCTGGCGAATACCGCGCCGATCGCCGGGCCGGAAGCGGTGCCGATGCGCATCCTGCTGCCGGCCTACGTCACCAGCGAGCTGAAAACCGCTTTTCAGATTGGCTTTACGGTGTTCATTCCTTTTTTGATTATCGATCTGGTCATTGCCAGCGTGCTGATGGCGCTGGGGATGATGATGGTACCGCCGGCAACGATTGCCCTGCCATTTAAGCTGATGTTATTTGTGTTGGTGGATGGCTGGCAGCTGCTGGTCGGATCGCTGGCGCAGAGCTTTTATTCCTGATACCCGGAGCAATCATGACCCCAGAATCGGTAATGGTCCTTGGCCACGACGCAATGAAAATCGCCCTGATGGTGGCGGCCCCGCTGTTGCTGGCCGCGCTGGTCAGCGGCCTGTTTATCAGCCTGCTGCAGGCGGCGACTCAGGTCAATGAGCAGACGCTCTCCTTTATTCCCAAAATTTTGGCCGTGGCCGCTACCGTGGTGGTGGCCGGTCCGTGGATGCTGAACCTGCTGCTGGACTATATCCGCACGCTGTTCACCAACCTGCCCTATATGATCGGCTAACCGCCCCGCTCTTCTCCGTCCGACCTTTAAGAGACCGCACCTATGTTAACGCTGGACAGCAACCAACTGATGCTCTGGGTCGGCCAGTTTTTCTGGCCGCTGGTGCGTTTGCTGGCTTTGTTCAGTACTGCGCCTATTTTCAGTGAACGCGCCGTGAGTAAAAAGGTCAAAATTGGTCTGGCGGTGATGATTACCTGGATTATGGCGCCGCAGCTGCCGCCAACCACGGTAACGCTGTTTTCCGTTGGCGGTTTTTGGCTGTTGATCCAGCAGATACTGATCGGCATTGCCTTAGGCTTCACCATGCAGTTCGCTTTTGCCGCGGTGCGTATGGCGGGTGAACTTATCGGATTACAGATGGGGCTTTCTTTTGCGACCTTCTTCGATCCTGGCAGCCGACTGAATATGCCGGTGCTGGCCCGCTTCCTGGATATGCTGGCGATGCTGCTGTTTTTAACCTTCAACGGACACCTGTGGTTAATTTCGCTGCTGGCAGACAGTTTTCATACTTTACCTATTGGTGGTGATCCACTTAACGCGAATGCATTCCTGGCGCTTGCCAAAGCAGGAGGATTAATCTTCCTTAACGGTATGCGACTGGCGTTACCGCTTATCATTTTATTACTCACGATTAACCTGGCCCTGGGTTTGTTAAACCGTGTTGCACCTCAGCTATCAGTTTTTGCCATTGGCTTTCCTGTAACCTTATCGATCGGAATTTTAACAATTAGTATACTTATGCCCCTTCTCGCCCCCTTTTGCGAGCATCTGTTTAGTGAAGTCTTTGATTTACTTTCTGACATACTTTCAGAAATGCCGCAAAACTAATCTCCAACATCTCTTAAGTCGCCGCTTATGAATACTTAAGAAACCACTATGTTTCTGCGTACTTTTCGAACCATTTTTATCAGAATTTCACTAAGGAAAATCTGATAAATAGCGCCAAACGATGAAAATTATTCGCATAAAATCCCGCTTCGCGTATTTTAAAACGGACTTCGCAACGAGTTTTATGTCAGGTCAGCCCTGGGCAAAATACGCAAACTGATGTTTTCGAAAGAAAAAATTTTTCTGCGTTTTTTTCTTGTCTAAAAGGAATTTTTACGGCATTGTCTCGACTCCCGAGTTTGTTACACATTCGCGAAACAAATCATTTTAAGATTTGTCCTATCAGGATTATCTGAGTTGTACGCGATAGTGGAAACGTTCTCAAAAGTTGCGTCAGACGCTGGCCACGGTAATTTGTCATTGCGACAGGGGCCGTTCGCGTTCTGCTGCGCTTAAAGGCAGTCATTTATGCTGCCCTGCGCAAAATCTGCTGTAGATACAAGGAAGAAAGATGACCTCGGCAAGGCTCCGTTTCGGATTCAGCACAGCTGAGTAAAATTACAAGATTGTTAATAGAAATCTTTCCCGTACCGCAAACGCGTATTCATCGTTGATTTAACGGATAACAAATTGGTGAGGGTCGCTATCATGCCAACGATTATTATGGATTCATGCAGCTACACACGTCTGGGATTAATGGATTACATGGCTACAAAAGGGATCAAGAAGAAAAATATCTCATCCGTTAACGATATTGAGCAACTACACATTAAGTGCCAGCAGCTAAAACCTGGCGTTGTCTTTATTAACGAAGAATGCTTCATTCATGAAGCTGATTCCAGCGAACGTATTCGCAATATTATTCTACAGCATCCTGATACGTTATTTTTTATCTTTATGGCGATTGCTAATATCCATTTTGAGGAATATCTCTACGTTCGTAAGAACCTGATTATTACGTCAAAATCGGTAAAGTCCGCCACGTTGGATAAACTATTAAGCAGTTATTTACAGAAAAAGGTTAGCGCTAACACACGTATTTCCTCTGGCATTGATGTAAATCCTTTAACGCTCAGCCAGACCGAATCAAATATGCTTAAAATGTGGATGTCCGGGCACGATACCATTCAGATCTCTGACAAGATGCAAATTAAAGCCAAGACGGTTTCATCTCACAAAGGCAATATTAAGCGTAAAATTAAGACCCATAATAAACAGGTCATTTATCATGTGGTGCGCCTGACGGACAACGTAACGTCCGGTATCTATGTGAATGTAAGATAAACATGATGGCCGGCTTTTGCCGGCCATCATGCTTTCGCGTTTTGCGACGCGCCTCTCATTTATCCCGCTAAGCCTTTTGCCGGGGTTGCCGATGCTTATGACAGATTTAACATCGCCAACCTTACCTACAGAGAGCAAAAGGATATGAAGACCACTTCCCCTGATGAAGACCAAAAACGGATCAGCTTTTGGCAACATCTGCGTTTGGTTCCCCTGTTTACCACAATTTTTACCGGTATTCTGGTGCTGTTTGCCCTGTGTATTGGGCTTTCCGGCTGGTTTTTATTGCAAAGCAACCGTTCGCTGGACGAGGCGACGCAGGAAATCCAGATTCGTATGAATTTATCCAACAGTGCTAACAATCTGCGCACCGCCAGGCTGTTGGTTATTCACGCCGGCGCTGCGGCGCGCATCGGCGAAATGGATGAGTTCCGCTCTATTCTGAGCACGGTAGAGCAGCGTCTCGGTCAGGCACAGCAATTCTTTGATTCCTATACTCATCGTCCCCATAAAAGCGCAGCCGACAGCGCGCTTGATGCGCCGCTAAAAGAGCGCTTTGACGCCTATCTTAATCAGGGAGTGCTACCAATGGTGAAATCGGCCAGGCAAGGCAGCTTTGAAGGCGTGATTGCTCAGGAAACCGACGTAACCCGTAAGCTTGACGATCAATATAACGAGGTGCTGCTAAAAGCGATTAAGATCCGCACCGCGCGCGCCGAAGCGATTAATCACGAGGCCAAAGCGCAGTCGCATCTCGGCTTTATAATTATGGGCGTGGCGTTCGCCGTGGCGCTGGTGCTGACGCTGATGACCTTTATCTTTTTGCGCCGCATAGTGATTAATCCGCTGCATCAGGCGGGTGAACGCATCGCGCGTATCGCCGCAGGCGATCTCACCGCCCCGCTCCGCAGCTGGGGCCGCAGCGAAATCGGCATGCTGGGCGCTAATTTACAGGCGATGCAGCAGGCGCTGGTGCAAACCGTCGGCGTAGTGCGTGAAGGAGCCGTGGCTATTTATCAGGGTTCCGGTGAAATCTCTGCCGGCAATACCGATCTTTCCTCACGTACCGAACAGCAGGCCTCAGCGCTTGAGCAGACGGCAGCCAGCATGGAGCAGCTGACGGCCACGGTGAAACAGAACGCCGATAACGCCCATCATGCCAGCCAGCTGGCCGCCGATGCTTCCGGCAAAGCGCGCGAAGGCGGCGATATTGTTAGCGGCGTGATTAATACCATGAACAATATCTCCGGCAGCTCGAAGAAAATTGCTGAGATCACCACCATGATCAACAGTATCGCCTTCCAGACTAATATCCTGGCGCTGAACGCGGCGGTTGAGGCGGCGCGTGCCGGTGAACAGGGTCGTGGATTTGCGGTAGTTGCCAGCGAAGTACGTAATCTGGCGCAGCGCAGCGCCCAGGCAGCAAAAGAGATTGACGGCCTGATCGCCGAATCGGTGCAGCTGATTGGTCAGGGTTCTGTGCAGGTCAGCCATGCCGGATCCACCATGAGCGATATTGTCGAGGCGGTGCGGCGCGTTACCGATATTATGGCGGAAATTGCCGCCGCGTCCGATGAGCAAAGCCGTGGTATCCAGCAGGTCAGCCAGGCGGTAACCGAGATGGATAATGTTACCCAGCAAAACGCCGCGCTGGTAGAAGAAGCCTCATCGGCGGCCGTCTCGCTGGAAGAACAGGCCGCACGCCTGACGAAAGCCGTGGCCGCCTTCCGCCTGTCGCAGCAGGAAACCAGCGCTCCGGTTAAGGTGACGCCGGTTGCGCCGGCGGCAGTAAAACTGCGCCCGGCGCTGGCGCAGGCCGCCGACGATAACTGGGAAAAGTTTTAATCATACCGGCCTTGCCGTTAACTGACTGGCCGCAGAACGTAAAAACCCATCTCCAGAGAGGTGGGTTTTTATTTATTCGCTCTCCGTCTGCGGCTCGACGAACACGCCTTCGTCATGGTCGGTCTCATTAAAAAACCAGATACCCAGCGGATAATCTTCCAGCGCCACCAGATACATTGTGCCTTCATTAAAATCCTCTGCCGCCAGAATAGTGCCTGGCCGACGCGGGCCGCCATCGGTTTTTACCGTGACGCGATCGTTTACCTTCATCTTCATGCTCTCTTGCCTGGACCTTTACGTTAAAAGCGGAGCATAAACGGCAAATTAGCGACGCGCAATAATCCAGACCGCATGAATAATACCGGGAATATAACCCAGCAGCGTCAGCAGAATATTTAGCCAGAACGCGCCGCCAAAACCTACCTGTAAGAAGACTCCCAGCGGCGGTAATATAATGGCAATAATAATGCGTAATAAATCCATAATTTCTCCTGTTTTCTTCGCTTTTCCTGCGGTTAAGTGTAGCAGGCCTGTTATTTGTTGCCTGTAAGGCTAAGTAAACGCGAAGCCAGGGAACTTATTCCCGGCAGGATTTTCATTTTCTTAACGTTTCACTACGAGACTTCTGACAGTAGATTTATCTACACTGTTTTTACTGCGTCACCCCATAGGCGCAGCCAACCTAAAAGTAACAAGGATTTTGCCCGCGCAGCGCGGGCTTTTTTTTAAGTTATTTCCTGGTTATTCCAGCCTGCGAGCTTAATCCCCATTCCTTTCCGCCCTTCGCCTATACTTAGCTGGTCGCCCGATTGTCGGAGACCATCATGAACAATTACGATCACCGTAGCGCCGGAACAGCGAACAATGCCGCTTCCGCTTTATTCAGAAGCGATGCCCGGCTTTGCGATAAGATGGATGACGACAGCGAATGGGAACTGGCGCAACAGCAAAACGCGCCTGAGGGTAGCGGCTTTGGTCCGCAAGTGGTGCAATCGTTTGAATTTGATATTCATGACTGCTCGGTTAGCGAAGTTAATCGTTAAACGGCAAAAAAAATCCCGGCCTCGAAAGGCCGGGATGACAGAATCGTCAATGAAATTCGTTACACCAGGAAATTCCTTAACGCCTACAGATTACGTTAATTTTACCCTAAGACAAATCTTATTTAAGCATAAAGAGGCGCGCGTTTTATTCAATGCCCGCAGGTTATCACTTAAATATCGCCAGCTTATCTCCTTTTTTTTCCCATTGACGTCCAGTTTAATCTGCCAGCAATGCCTTATTTTACAGAATAATCTGAGAGAAGAGTTAACCCGCCTTTCACGCTAATCCCCCTCATAATTAACATCTGTCGTTATACTTAGGCATCAGCATTTATCGGAGCGGGCCTCCGTTATTATAAGGATCTGAGCATGCCGCATCTGCACGACCCGTTAATGATAGTAACCGACCTCGATGGTTCTCTGTTAGATCATCATACCTACAGCTGGCAGCCAGCAGAACGCTGGCTAACGCAGCTACGACAGCAGGATATTCCGCTGGTGTTTTGCACCAGTAAAACCTCCGCAGAGGTCATTCCGCTGCAGCAGCAGCTGGGTTTTCCCGGCACGCCTTTTATTGCGGAAAATGGCGCGCTGGTGCAGATCGATAATGCGCATGGCGAAATGGTGCGCCATCACGCCGGTAAAAACTATGCTGAAATTTGTGATTGCCTGCGCCGTCTGCAACAGCAATATCAGTTTCGTTTCACCGGCTTTGCTGATTTTACTGAAAAAGAGCTGACAAATATTACCGGCTTACCGCCGGCGAGCGTCGCGCTGGCGCGGATGCGCGAAGCGTCGGAAGCACTGGTCTGGAACGATACCGATGAACAGTTTGCGCTTTTCCGCCAGCAGCTGGAGCAGGAATCGCTGATGCTGGTGCAGGGCGGGCGTTTCTGGCATGTCATGCCGAAAGGCAGCGGCAAAGGCGAAGCGCTGCGTTGGCTGCTGCAAAATATGACCACGGCGGGAGGTAAACGCTTTATTACCATCGGACTCGGCGACGGCCCTAACGACGCGCCAATGCTGGACTGCGTTGATTATGCTGTCGTGATCAAGGGCTACAGCAAGTTTCCGCTTGAGCTGACGCGCCAGGATGAGCGTCACGTCTATCAAACGATGGAATATGGCCCAACTGGCTGGAGCGAAGGCCTTGATTATTTTATCTCGCAGGAATAACCCAATCGCGGCACTGTCGCCTGATTGCTTTATGGGGAGCAGATATGAGTGATTTTTTCCAGAACGGCGTTATTACGAATTTTCATAATCTGACCGGTCGCACCACCGAGTCGCTGGAAAAAGAGATGGTGCAGTTTGCGCGTAAACGCAAAATGGGCTTAATTCTGCCCTCACTGTTTTCTGAACTGGAAGGACCGGCCCTTAATCATATCGTCGATGAACTGGCGAAAGTGCCCTATCTGGAAGAGATTGTGATCGGCCTCGATCGCGCCGATCGCGATCAGTTTCTGTTTGCCCGCGACTTTTTCTCCCGTCTGCCCCAGCGCCATCGGATTTTATGGAACGACGGCCCGCGTCTGAAAGCGCTGGACGCCGAACTGGACAAAGAGGGGTTATCTCCCAGCGAGCCGGGTAAAGGACGTAACGTCTGGTTCTGTACCGGCTATACGCTGGCCTCCGATCGCACCAGCTGCGTGGCGCTGCACGATTGTGATATCGTCACCTATGAACGCGGGATGCTGGCGCGCCTGCTCTATCCGCTGGCCAATCCGACGTTTCAGTATGAGTTCTGTAAAGGTTTTTATGCGCGCGTGGCCAACAATAAGCTGAACGGGCGCGTGGGCCGTCTGCTGGTGGGGCCGCTGCTGCGCTCGTTGCAGCAGGTCTACGGACATTCTGACTATCTGGAGTATCTCAGCAGCTTCCGCTACCCGCTATCCGGCGAATTCGCCATGCGCACCCACGTGCTGAACAATATTAAAATTCCCGGCGACTGGGGGCTGGAGATTGGGGTGCTGTCAGAGATCTATCGCAACTACACCACCCGCCAGAGCTGCCAGGCGGAAATCGCTCATAATTATGATCACAAGCATCAGCCGCTCTCGGAAGAGGATGGAACCGGCGGCCTGCGCCGTATGAGTAACGACATCGTGCAATCGCTGCTGCGTAAGCTGGCGACGATGGGCGTGAGCCTGACCAGCGACTCTTTCCGGGTACTGAAAGCAACCTACTACCGTAACGCGCTCGATATGATGGAAATTTATAGCCATGAAGCGAGCATGAACGCACTGCATTTCGATCAGCACAGCGAAGAAGCCGCGGTTGAGATGTTTACTCAGGCCATCCTTGAGGCTGGCCAGGCCTTTACCGAACGCCCTAACGATAAACCGTTTATTCCCAGCTGGAGTCGCGTGCAGTCCGCCTTCCCTGATATTTTGCAGCGGATTTATCAGGCGGTAGAAGAGGATAACGAAGGTCACGTTTAACCCCGACGGCAGGTGCGGCAGCGCCCGCCCTGCTTCGCCAGATAACGCCTGCGGTCAACAGCGATAGCGGGCGTTTACTCTTTGGGAGGTTCTGACGGCGGCCTGGTTTCCAGCTGCCGTAATTTTTTCCACGCCTGACTAACGCCCCGCTGCGCCAGCTGGCTGGCATAGCGTTCAAAAATCTCGGTCCGCCGACGCTGCTCGTTACGGTTATCACGCCAGATCATTATCCCGCGCAGCATAGTAAAGACAATGCCAAGCAGATAGCCCCACTCCTGTAACGTCAGTTCGCTGATACAGCCTTTCACTACGCCCAACAACAACAGAATGCCGTTCATTATCATATCCATTCCTCTTCTCCCGACGATAAAAGGATAAAGATATAATGAACTAAAAGTACATTAATTACAAGAACCATTAGTACATATTGATAACGGGATCGCTTAAGCCAAATTCTCCCATTTGGCTTCAACCACCACGCCGATAATGCGGCAATCGTCGTGAATTTCCTGCATCTTATATTCGGGATTCAACGGCTTAAGGTATTTACGCCCGCCGTCTTCGATATAGCGCTTAAAGGTCGCCTCGTTAGCATTGATCAGGCGGGCAATCACCAGTTTTCCTGAAGTGGCGGGAATATCAGGGTCGACCAGAATCATCATCCCTTCCGGAATACTCAGGCCGACCGGCGAAGTCATCGAATCGCCCTTAACCTCCAGCCAAAAGCTATTTTCACTGACGTGACGCGTGGTGGCTGGCCAGCGATCGATTTCCGCACGCGACCAGGGCTCAACGGCCTCGCTCCACAGCCCGGCGCTAACCCAGCTGATCAGTGGATAGCTGTTGTAGCCAGGCGCCTGCGCGACCGCACGCACGTTGTTATCCAGCGTCGTGGTGCCCAGCTGCAGCCATTCGCGGCTGACCTCCAGATAGTCCGCCAGCGCCTGAATTTTACCGTCGCGCGGCAGCGCTTCACCGTTTAGCCATTTGCCCACGGCGCGCGGCGTTACCGCCAGCGCCCGCGCCAGCGCGACGCCGCGACCGTGCGCCTCCAGGCCTTTACGATTGCAGGCTTCAATAAGCCTTGCGGAAAAAGCGAGACGAAGAGTTTCTTCTGACATGGTTCACCTGGTTCATCATTAGCGCAACATTACGCCAAAAAAGAGAAATAATGAACCAAATGTACAAAAACGTATCCCGCCAGTCAAGTCCGGCGGGACAGAAGGAAGGGGTTAGCTGACAAGCTGGCGAGCGACATTAACCGGGAAGAGTTCATCTTCACGGAATGCTTCACGTTTTACGCCATAACCATCATACCAGCGACATTCCACCATCCCGCTGGCGATGCCGGTGACGATCATCGTTTGACCATCCTCTTTATGCTTCACTTCATCACTGACGCTGATAAACATAATGCGGCCTCCTTAATTTGGTAAAAAAGCACCCATTATGTATAGCAGGCACTTCCAGAAAATTCCTGCATGCCAGTCAAAAAACGGACCTTAGCCCACGGAAGCCAGCGAAATATAAGGATAATAAACAAAGCGCGTAAAAGTTAAACCGGCGTTTAACCCAGACGCGGGCGCTCGCTATCAGGATGAATCGCGCAGCGCCGCTGATGATTAAATTTTGCAGCCTTCGCAATCGGCTTCATCATTCAGCTCAGTCGGCACTTCGCTGGCTTTCTTTTCAGCGTTGGCCTGCGCCTCTTCCAGCTGTGCATCAATGTCAAATTCAAACATATCGTCGTTCATGGCGTGCTCCCGTTAGTCAATTTCGCCGCTCTTTATACATTAAGCGCGCAGCTTCGCAATCAGATTTACCGCTAACAGCACGATCGACCCAATAATGAAGCCGATAACCAGATTAGCGCCGTTTTCCAGCAGCGTAGTAATAATGCCGTGGAAACCTTCGCTGAAGTGAGTAATCGCATGGTGCAGCAGCGGAATTCCGTGCACCACAATGCCGCCGCCCACCAAAAACATCGCCAGCGTGCCAACCACAGAAAGTATCTTCATCAGCCAGGGGGCCAGCGCCAGCAGCATTTTACCCACCGCCTGCGCCACCGCCGATGACTTATCGCGTAGCCAGTAGCCCAGATCGTCCAGCTTAACGATGGCAGCCACGATGCCATACACGCCGATGGTCACCAGAATGGCGATACCGGCTAAAATCAGTACCTGATTTAACAGCGGCGCTTCGGAAACGATCCCCAAGGTGATCGCCACGATTTCCGCCGAGAGAATAAAGTCGGTGCGCACCGCACCCTTGATTTTCTTTTTCTCATAGCCTGCGGGGTCCTGCTCCACCAGCTTTTTCAGCCGCGCCTGACGCGCCTGCGGCGTTTCGGCATGCTTATCATGGTGCAGGCTGTGCATGACCTTTTCCACGCCTTCATAACAGAGATAGGCGCCGCCGATCATTAACAGCGGGATGATCGCCCAGGGAGCAAATGCGCTGATAATCAACGCCAGCGGCACCAGGATCAGCTTGTTGAGGAACGAGCCTTTCGCTACGCCCCACACCACCGGTATTTCCCGGTTCGCCTTGACGCCGGTAACCTGCTGCGCGTTTAGCGACAAATCGTCACCCAGTACGCCAGCCGTTTTCTTTGCCGCTACTTTCCCCATGACCGAGATGTCATCCAGTAAGGTAGCAATATCATCAAGCAGTGCCAGTAAGCTACTTCCAGCCAAGTTAGGTTCCTTTTTTACAGTTCATCATGTTGACAACAGGGACAAGCCTGCATTTCACTGACCGCCATATCGGCAATGCCTTCGCAGTCCCATTCAACGCGTAACGCTCCATCACCGGCGCGATGATGCAAATACTTGCTGACCGGGCTTTCAGTCATACCGGTAATCTCTTCCGTGGCGATCAGGGTTTCTCCAACGTAAACCCGCGCCGTTGCGCGCGTGTTGACCATACGCTCTTCCTGCAGCTTATAGAGTCGCCGTACCGTAAGTTTAACACTGGACATGTCGTCCTCCCGGACCGATTGGGCTAAAACAGCGATCTAACCAATTATGGCCTGATTTGGCAAACTTTGCGCCAGTTCACGTTAGCGCGTGATAATCGTTGATTAAAGTGCCGGCCCGCTTGCGGTGACAAGGGCAGATCGCCCTCTTGTGATGCCAGGGGTGGGTGACTAACCGTTAAGACGGTCAGCCAACATTAATAACGGCAATTCATGGAATTCCTTTTCTGTTTTAGATTCAGTTAACAATACAATTAACCTTAGAAAAAATAAATTTCCGTCGGAAAGTTACGAAATTTCCTTCAACATGAATTTATATTTTTAGTTTTTTCTGCTGAGACCGATTTTTATAGTAATAAAAAAATCACAGGAAGGATTTTTATGAAGAACATCAGGGTAGTTACCGCCACCAATAGTTTGATATTACTTATATTTATTATTATTTCTTTTTTCATCGCTTACGTTATTAATATTGCAGTGAACTCTGAAAACAACTTCCAGCAATCGAACACATCCAGCCATAAGTCCTTAGTTTTAAATGATATAAGATATGACATCGCGATGACGCGTGCTGATATAAATACCCTGGATGCGGATATAGCGCTTAAGAAACCATTAACGCAGCGCTATGTTGATTCCGCCAGAGAACGGCTGAAAGAAATAGCGCATGATGTGGAAATTCTGGCTACTTATAAGGAAGATAAGGATCTGGGTTATATTATTAAACTAACTAATGAGTTGATTGATATTTATAATTTTTCGCTGCAGCAGCTTACGGAGGGTAAGAACGCGACCAGCTCAACCTCAGATATTCTGAATGATATGAACCAGCATCTTGACAAAATTTTGTACCATGAGGATACGCAAAATAAACAATATGCCAGCCTGGCGCATGATTACAAAACTAATCTGTTAATGTTTTCAGCCGCCGTTTTCATTTTGATTGTGATGATCTCCTTCGTGACCTATCGCTGGGTAAAAAACAACCTCATCCATAAGCTGCATCAGTCAACGCTAATATTTGCTGAAATCAGCAAGGGCAATTTACTGGTTCCCGTGCCTGCCGAGGGGAAAAATGAATTTGGTTTGCTCTTCGCTGAAATGAATAAAATGAAAAATTCACTGATTGGCATGATCTCATCGGTGCAACGTTCCGCGATGCATATCCAACAAAACACCAATAATATCGCGACAGGCAATAATGACCTGTCATCACGCACCGAGACACAGGCGTCTTCTTTACAACAAACCGCAGCCAGTATGGAAGAGATCAAAATTACCGTTGCCCAAAATGCGGAAACGGCCAATCGGGCCAGCCAGCTAGCGACGCGAGCCAGCCTGATTTCCCATAATGCCGCCGATATTATGGCCAATGTCATTTCCACCATGGATAACATTGAACATAGCGCTAAACGTATCGCCTTTATCAATAATGTGATTAATGACATCGCCGATCAGACCAATATTCTGGCCCTGAATGCGGCGGTTGAAGCGGCTCGCGCAGGTGAGCAAGGACGTGGCTTTGCCGTTGTGGCGGCAGAGGTGCGTAATCTGGCGAAGCGCAGCTCAGATGCGGCGAAGGAGATTAACGATTTGATCGCCGAGTCAGTAAAAAATGTCAATCAGGGCACCAATCGGGTCTCCGAGGCCGGGAATACCATGCAAGAGCTGGTCTCTTCAATTGGTCAGGTAAATGAGATTATGCAGGGAATCACCCTCGCCTCTTCTGAACAAAGTACGGGCGTTAGCCAAATAGCGCAGGCGCTTAACGATATTGACAATGTGACGCAGAAAAACGCGACGCTGGTAGAAGAATCAACCAACATTACGCAGGATCTCAGCCTTCAGGCCGTACAGCTGACGGAGGCGATCAACGTCTTTAAGCTGGAGCGAGATGATACTCCCCTGCCGCTTCTGCTGCAGAACCGCAACGCAGCATCCCTGAACTTTCTGTAAATTTTTCTCCTTATGTTGCCCCACTTTGCCGGGGCAACATTATTCTGGCGCCAGCATCAGCGGATGCATTCCCTGATGATCGATCGCGGCATTACTGTCGCTGGCAAGAATCCACTCTTCAAGGCGACTCACTATCGCCTCGTCATCCAGCTTTAACTTTCCGCGCAGCGCGCATTCCCATACGACCAACACCTTCCACTGCTGTTGCGTTAACTGCGCAATATGACGGCGGTCACGCTCAACGTTGCTGCCTATTTTCCCCATCCAGAAAGCGGTGCGGGTGGCGGGCACCTTGAACAGATAGCAGTGATGGTGATGCCAAAAGCAGCCATGCACAAAAATAATCGCCCGTGATTCATCCAGAACAAAATCGGGCCGGCCCGCCAAATTTTTGTCCTGCACGCGGAAATGAAAACCGCGATCGGTCAGCAGCTCGCCCAGACGCTGTTCAATAGCGGTATCTCGGGTGCGGATTGCGCGCATATTCTTGCTGCGTACGGCAGCCGAATGCACATCAGCCATAATGTTCTCCTTTTGCTCTGTTAACAGTGTATGTGCCGATAACGAAAACCGGCAAACGTCCTGCCGGCTTTAATAATTTACCGGCCGACAGCCGGATAAACGGGCAGTCTGCTGCTGTTGCGCATTATTATCGGGAGATATTATGACTTACCTGCTTTGCCGCACCGAACCAGAAGCCAGGCGCGGGGAAGCGCAGATTACCGCCGTTTACTGACCGCTTCCGTAATCCACGGCTGCAGCAGTTTTGCCACCGCAGCGAATACCGGCACGATAACCGAGTTGCCGAACTGACGATAAGCCTGGGTATCTGATACCGGAATACGAAATTTTTTCCGCCGGGCGTTTCGAAACCCATCAGCCGGGCGCATTCACGCGGCGTCAGACGCCGTGGGCGACGCTGCTGATTAGCCGGATTATCAAAATCCTTTTCGCCAAGCGTGCGATCCCAGCCGCGATCGATCAAAATTTCCGAGCCGTCTTTGTAATAGCGCGCCGAAAGCGTACGTACCACGCCCTGCGTGCTGGCAGGATCGAACAGGCCGAAGCCAAAGCCGTTGCCTTTTGCCTGATGTTTGCGCGCGTAGTTATAGAGGTATTTCCATAGCGTCGGCGTCAGAATATATTTCTCGTCAACCTGCGGCTCCAGCAGCTCCGCCAGCGTGCGCCGCTGCTGCGGCCAGAAACGGGAAATATCGCGCAGGGTAAAGCCCGGCTTTAACCCCAGCTCACGGCGGAAACCCACCAGCACGATGCGTTCGCGGTGCTGCGGCAGAAAATGCTGACCGTCGATAATTTTCGGGTCCGGCCCCGGCGGCGCATCTGCATCCGCGACCTCATAGCCCAGCTCATCCAGCGTCTGCATAATAATGCGAAAGGTTTTGCCCTGGTCGTGGCTTTTCAGGTTCTTCACGTTTTCCAGCACGAAAATTGCCGGCTTTTTGGCGGCGATAATACGTGCGACGTCGAAAAACAGCGTGCCCTGCGCTTCACAGGCAAAACCGTGCGCCCGTCCCAGGGCGTTTTTCTTTGATACGCCCGCCAGCGAGAACGGCTGGCACGGAAAGCCCGCCAGCAGTACATCATGATCGGGGATCTGTTGATTGATATGCCCCCACGCCGTTTGCTCATCAATATCGGCACGCTGGCTTAACGTGACGTCACGAATATCCTGATTGAAACGATGCTGCTCATCGCAGTACCAGTTGGCTTTATAAGTACGCACCGCATGTTTATTCCACTCGCTGGTAAATACGCACTGCCCGCCGATAGCTTCAAAACCGCTGCGTATTCCGCCAATACCGGCAAAAAGATCGATAAAACGAAAAGCGTAGTTGGGATGCTGCGTCGGCGGCGCGGGCAGCATCTGCTGTAACAGAGCCGCTTCTGCTGCGGTAAGCGAGCGCTGGCTTCCCTTGCCTGCCAGCCAGCGGCTGAGCGATTCGCGCGTCCATTCATGCTGGTTGAGCTGACGCAAACAGGCCGCTACGGTTTTTCGATCGTAAACGGCCAGCACCTGCTGCAGTAGCTGGCTATCCTCTATCCGTTTCTGCTGTTCATCGGCCTGCGCCTGCTGAGCCAGCTGAAGCGCTACTTCGTCAAATTCGCTCATAACTTTGCTGTTTTGGGAAAAAGTGACGCAAGTGTAACATCTGTTTGTCCCGACGCTCCATTGATTAGCGCAGCTGCTTTTTAACCGCCGTTAACGGCATTGGTGAAAGCTAACGCAGCCCTATTCACCGCGGATTTGTCTTAATACCAGCAGAACTACCGAAACTGCATCAGCCGCTGTCGCTGTCACAAAACTGACATCAGCCGCGCCAATACTCCTTTTTATTTTTATGGAAAGGATTATGTCACTACTCTCGGAGCTTCCGCCGCGCCTGTTGCGCCCTCTGCGTTTTCGCCTGCCGCAATTTTTATTCAGACTCAGCACTATTTTCTGGCTTTTTCTGGCGCTGTTTTGCCTGCTGCAGTGCGCCAGCGTGCTGATATTGACCCGCTCCGTCAGTCATACCCATACCACGGTCGAAACCGCGCAGCTGCTGCATCAACGACAGGCGCTACTGGAAAATGCCCGCGTTGCGCTGCTGACCGCCAGCGATAACAGCCATCGCGCCGGAATTTGGTTTATGCAGGATAAAGAGAGCGGCTCGGTGGATAGCTGGAAGCCGCTGGCCGCCAGCGCCGCAGACGCGCTAACCCAGGCGCAGACCGCCTTTACCCGTTATGGCGCCCCGGCTAACAGTGCGCTGGCGCAAAGTTTTAATCAGCTGGTGGGCGGGCTGCAGGAACAGTTAAAAAGCCTGAGCGACAACAGTATTGACGGTTTTTTTATGGTACCGATGGAGGCTTTTCAACAGCAGTTTAACGAAGCGTGGCACGCCACCTTAGCCCAGTCCGATCGGCAGGCCAGCGCAACCAATCAGGCCACGCTGCATTCGCTAACCGAAAGCCGCGATCTGCTGCTGTTCTTCTCTCTGCTGCTGCTGGCGATGCTGGTGATTGCCGGAGGACTGCTGCTGCGCGGCGTTCTGCAACCGCTGACTCAGGCCACTATTGCGCTAAAGCATATTGCGACAGGCAATCTGACGCAGCCTTTATCAAAATCCGGGCGGCAGTCGCAGGAGATGCAGCGTCTGTGGCAGGCCATGCGGCAAATGCAGCAGGGCTTGCAGCATATCGTCAGCGAAATCAACGGGATTGCCGATGCGGTTATGCACAGCGCTGAAGGAATTGTACAGCACAGCGATATGCTGAATCACAGCAGCCACCAGCAGAACAGCGCTTTCGCCCATATTTCTGCCCGTCTGTCACGTATGGCGGAAGAGGTAGAAAGCAGCAGCCGCTTTACCCAGCACGCCACCCGCCAGGTGCAACATACCGATACGCTGACGCAGCGCTGCGGCGAAGTGGTCAGCCAGGTAGATACGCACATGCGTGATATTGTACTGGCCTCAGGTGAGATTTCAGGCATCGTCAGCCTGCTGGAAGGATTATCGCTTCAGACACGCATGCTGGCGCTTAACGCCGCCATTGAGTCAGCCCATGCGGGCGTCTATGGCCGCGGTTTTTCCATCGTAGCCAAAGAGATTGGCCAGCTGTCCAGTCAGAGCAGTCATTCAACGCGCGAAATCGATCGGCGGATTCAACATACGCATCAGCATATTTCAACCGGCTCTGAGCGCGTGCAGGCGCTGGAAGCGCTCTACGATCAGATTCGTAAAGAGGTGTCCGGGGTCGTGGTACTGCTGGCGGAGCTGGAACAGAACGCGACGGCGCAAAGCGAACGCGTAGGTAAGATTGCAGCGGAGATTTCAAGAATGGCGCAGCAGGTAGAACAAAATGAGGCGCTGTCACAGCAAAGCGCCAGCGCCTCTCAAATTCTGATCCAACAGGCGCAGCGCCTTTCTCAAAGCGTGCGCCAGTTCAGCCTGTAGCTATTTCTTCTTTTTACTTTTTTTCAGCAGCGTGCGGATTTGTTTCAACTCGCTGCTGGTTAGCTGTAGCGCCTCATCTTCTTCCTGGTCTTCTGTTTCCTGGGTATGCTGGTTATCCACTACCGGATGCGGCTGGGTAGTTAAGCTGGCCTGTAAACGCTGGCTAACTTCCTGGCTCAGCGACAGCTGATTTTCCAGCGCCAGCGTTTTTAATGCTTCCTTTAAGTTCGGATCAATTTTAATCGTTAAGCTAACCGTGTCAGTCATACCATTTCTCCTGATTGTTTGGGTCAACGTAGCTTAACGGCAGGAAATTTAACAGACTGTCACAAAAATTTAATATTCACCCAGCGCAGGCGTAAAATCGCGCAGCACCGATTCATCCAACGAAACCAGGTCCCCCTGCAGCTCTGCGCACAGCTTGGCCATATAGGTGACCAGAAAAGCGACATTGTGCCGGGCCAGACGCTTACCTTCTGCGGTTTGCATCGTATCGGGCAAACGCAGCAGTTTCTTTTGAAAATGATCCAGCGTCCAGCTGGTGTCATCGAGCTGGCGATCGCGTCCTAACGGATCTTCACTGTCAAACAGCGCCCGGCCTAACACGCCGGAGGTATAGAACACCCGCGCCAGCCCAATCGCGCCCAGCGTTTCCAGCCGATCCGCATCCTGAACGATACGCGCTTCCAGCGTTTCCGGCGTAATGTCTGCACTAAAGCTGTGCGCCTGTACCGCATGCGCTACGGCGTCGTGTAGCTCAACGGGAAAGTCAGGGAACGCTTCGTTTAAAATTCGGCGGGTTTCTACTGCCGCCTTGCTGGATGCCAGATGCCGCTGCGGATGGTTTTTCGGCAAATTGACCACATCATGAAAATAGCAGGCGGTCATAACCACCAGCGGATCGGCGTCAGTACCCTGCATAATGCGCTGTGCGCTCTGCCAGACGCGCCGCAGATGAGCAATATCATGGGCTTTATCGTCCTGCGGCCAGCTGGTATGCAGCCAGTTTTCAAAACGGGATTGCCAGAGAGTCAAAGACATCATCTTCTCCTTTTTATTATTAGCAGACGTGCAAAATGGCAGGACATTATGCCGGACAGGAGTGACCTGCTCCTTTTGCGGATATACCGCTTTTATATGACAGCCTGATGATGCAAGCCGCCGTTGTAACTCGTGTAAGCCATCCTTTAAAAATGGGATCTACATCAATTTATAGTCCGCTCATTACAAGATAACAACATAATTGCAACAGAGCTCACGTTTCGCTCGACGAAGATAAATCTTTAAATATAATAATTATTAATGATTGAATAATAAATCAGACAACAAGCCTACTGCATGTCCGACCAGCTTGTGCCATATTAAAGCGGCAATGACTTAAGCCAAATTTATTCACTGAAAAAGACGCCTGTTGCTTTATGGGCAGATAAAGTGCTGTAAAAATATCCAAGATCTCCATAAGAGGCGAATATTTTTCAACGTGAGCGGTAATAGTTTCAGACGAGTTCCGAACGGGCGCACGTTGGGTAATAAACTTGCTTGTTTCATAAGATGTTCTCATGAATAAATATTGAAATGATCGCCCCTTTTATCATGAGTAATGTTAGGATTTATCCTATTGTCTGTTTCAGGCAGCTATTAACGGGAAGTTAAGAAAAGAAGAAAAACGAGGTAGACATGAAAGAAAGGCCAATTCTGTTCTCTGAACAAAGGGTACGCGCTCTGTTGGCTGGCCAGCAAACTCAAACCCGGCGGATTATGAAGTCTCAGCCTTTTGGTCCAGGGCAGGACAATCATGAAGGCTGCTACGTGGTTGATGTAACAGGCAACTATTTGCACGGCAAAAAAATGATGAGCATGGCTAACCTGGGTTATCAATGTCCTTACGGCCAGCCGGGCGATCGGCTGTGGGTTCGTGAAACGTGGCGCGGCCCGATCGTGCCAGCGGAACAGCTGGAAGCTTATGAACGATCGCCGGGCAGCTTTCGTCAGGCAACCTATTGCCAGTATCGCGCCGACAGCCGGGAGCTGGGCCTGCAGCACGACCAGGAAAGCGAAACCTTTGGCTGGCAGACCGGCATTCATATGCCCCGCTGGGCCAGCCGTATTGATTTGCTGATTACCAACGTGCGTGCCGAGCGCATCCAGAATATCAGCGATGACGACGTGATGGCGGAAGGCGTGCAAACCGATTCGCACTTTTTAAATCACTTTTTTACTATGAACAGCGAATCTATCGCGCCGAAAGAAGCTTACCGTAAAGCCTGGGAAAAACAGTACGGCGGCACCAGCTGGGAGGTCAATCCCTGGGTTTGGGTGATTGAATTTCGCCGCGCCTGAGCAGTCAGGCTGTGACGATGCGCCGCTTTAGCGCGTTCAGCAGTTGCGTGAAATCTCATGCTGCGGCATGGTACGCCGTGAATAACGTTGCGCAGAGTGAGTATTGCGATGATCAAATGGCCATGGAAAGAAAAGGTCACTCCGGCACCTCTTCCCTGGGAACAGGCGCTGGCGGTGCCGATCTTTGCTTCGCTGCATCCTGATGAGGAACAAGCGCTGATCCAGCTGGCGCAACGCTTTTTACACCAGAAGCGGCTCGTCCCGCTGGCCGATCTACGTCTGGATGCGTTATACAGCGCGCGCATCGCCCTGCTCTTTTGCCTGCCGGTATTAAAGCTGGGGCTGGAGTGGCTGGATGGTTTTCACGAAGCGTTAATCTATCCAGCGCCATTCGTTGCCGACGATCACTGGCAGGATGAAGATGGTCTGGTTCACAGCGATCGCAGCGTGCAGTCGGGACAAAGCTGGCAGCAGGGACCGATTATCCTGAACTGGCTTGATATTCAGGACTCATTTGATCTGAGCGGATTTAATCTGATTATTCACGAAGTCGCGCATAAGCTGGACGCTCGCGGCAGCGGTTATACCAACGGCGTACCGCCAATTCCGCTACGTGAGGTTGCCAGCTGGGAGCAGGATCTGCATGCGGCGATGGAGGCTATTCAGGAAGAGATCGACCTGGTTGGCGAAAGTGCCGCCACTATTGATGCGTATGCCGCTTCCGATCCGGCTGAATGCTTTGCCGTGCTGTCGGAATATTTTTTTAGCGCGCCTGAGCTACTGGCGCAGCGTTTTCCTGCCTTTTATCAGCGTATGACACATTTTTATCGGCAGGACCCGCTGGCGCGTCTGCAGCCTGTGGTGATCACCGGATAAACCGCTGTGTCGCTGTAAGAATTGTTGCAAAGCTAGCCAACTGAATACTAATACTTTTTTTGCTGTTGACAGCCCGGCAAGCTAACGGTAATATTCGCGCCACTTAACCGATTCCTCTGTAGTTCAGTCGGTAGAACGGCGGACTGTTAATCCGTATGTCACTGGTTCGAGTCCAGTCAGAGGAGCCATTTTAAAGAAACCAGATGTCTACGGGCGTCTGGTTTTTTGCATTTTATCAACGGGCTATCCTCTCTTTACAACTGTCAACGCTTACTAAAAACACCCTACAGTTTGTCAGAAAACGCCAGCATCTTACGCAGCAGTTTGTTTTTTCAATTTGTTTAATCGTCCTGCGGCATTTCTATAGGGCGAGGCGGTATTAAATTGAATCATTCGTCCTCGCGTCCATTTGCCATACCAGGGCGTACCGTAAAGTTCATCGTTGCTAAATTGCTCAGTCAGCATCAAGAGCCGCTGTTTGTTCTCCCTTAACCGCGCCAACAAGGTTTCATAATTGTTGATGTCTTCATAGTCACGGTAGAATTTCTGCGCCAGCTGTCCCAGCTCATTCCATTTATAGCCCTCTGCAGGAAACACGATGGTTTCCCCTTTCGCCTCTTGGTTATGCCAGTGCAACACCAATTCGCCCCAGCCAATCAGCCAGGAGACCAGCTGCGCCACGCTCATCGTGCTCCCTTTGGCATGCCCTTCCATAAGCGGCTCAAAGGCAAGCGCTGGCGCAATAGCCTCCAGCTTTTTATTCAGCAACGCGAAATTACTATTGATCGCTTTAATTAATTCAGCTTTTGATCCCGGTACCGCCATCTTATTTACCTCCCTGTTAATACGCACCAACGGATTAACGCCAGTCCCTTTTTATCCGGCTATTTCGCACGTTGCAATCGTCTGGTTCACATAATGGCTGATGCTGCCCGCAGCACCTTTATCAATTCCGCCCGACAGAACCGAGCATTTCCAGGGTCTTGTTGTATGAAGGGCAGCTATCCTGATTCATCAGGCGTTTTTTTCAGGCCAGCAAGCATTTTGTACCGGGAAAGACTACGGTGCGGATAACGGCGTCGTCGGCAAGGATAAGCATTTATCATTTCCCCTTGCGCAAACTCAGGTATCAATCACGCCCGCCGTGACCGTCTATACTGGGGGTTACGTTGCAAAACCCTTACGGAGGCATCATGGAAAGTGAAAGCGAGGTTTACACCCGTCCTGAACCGATTGTGGAATTACCCGAAGCGGTATTTAGTCGGCTACGCGGCGATATAAAGCCGCAAGCGGTGAACGAGGCTGTTCGTCTCTCTACCGTTGATGCCGATGGCTGGCCGCATGCCGCTCAGCTTAGCCTGGGCGAAGTTTTTGCTGTTGATCGTCAGACATTGCGCGTTGCCCTGTGGCCGCATTCCCATACCACTGAAAACCTGCGGCGCGATGGCCGCCTGTCCGTCGCCATGGCTTACGACCGGGGCATTATTGAGATGCGTGGCCGCGCCATTCAGATTGCGGAAAATGAAACCGACCTGAATCTGGCGGTCTTCGAGATCGATATTGGCAATATCCAGCTACATCGATCCGACTATGCCGATGTGGCTACCGGGGTTACTTTTAAGCTGCACGAACCGGAAAAAGTTGAAGCGCGCTGGCAGCACCAACGCCACGCGTTATCATCGCTGTAACCTCAAATAGCCGCCTGTAAACCGCACCCCAAAGGTTGAAATTCAACTGAGTAAGGTGCGGTTTAAACTTTGTTGGATACGGGCCGGTACTTACGCAGCCATTTACCGCTGATTAACCGTCGCCAGAAGAAGATGCCGCGCACCAGCCAGTCAAGGAACATACCCAGCCAGACGCCCACCACGCCCATTCCCAGCACGATCCCCAACAGATAGCCGGCGACGACGCGCGCCCCCCACATACTGAGCATGGAAACATACATGGTGTAACGCGCATCGCGTGCGCCTTTCAGCCCGGCCGGCAACACCCAGGAGGCGGCCCAAATCGGCATACAGGCGGCGTTCAGCCATACCAGTTGTTTCACCACCTCAATAACGTCCGCCTCGCGGGTATAAAAACGCGCCAGCAGCCCGGCAAAAGGCACAGAAAGAAAAGCCAGCACGCACAGGCCAAAGGTTGCCAGCCAGAAAATATGCTTCAGCTGACGCGTTGCCTGGCCAATTTGATTTTTACCCAGCCGCGTTCCCACAATAATGGTCGATGCGGATCCCAGCGCGTTGCCCGGCAGGTTAATCAGCGAAGCGATAGAAAAGGCGATAAAATTACCGGCGATTTCGCTGGTGCCCATCCCGGCGACAAATACCTGCGTCAGCAGCTTGCCGCCGTTAAACAGCACGGATTCAATGCTGGCCGGTACGCCAATGCCCAACACTTCCATCAGGATTTTGCTGTTCCAGCGGCTGAAATAGCTGCGCAGCGGAATACGCAATGCCGGGTTAAAGCCCACCATCAGCACCACGATCACCCCAATCGCGCCGATATAGCGCGAGATGGTCAGCCCCAGCCCGGCCCCGATAAATCCCAGCCCTTCCCAGGAGAAACAGCCATAAATCAGCACGCTGCTGATCACAATATTAAGAATGTTCATGCCGCCGTTAATCAGCATCGGGATTTTGGTATTGCCCGCCCCGCGCAGCGCACCGCTGCCGATCAGGGCGATAGCCGCCGCCGGATAGCTCCAGGCGGAGGTTTGCAGATAGCTAAGCGCCAGCTCTTTTACCTGCGGCGACGCGCTGCCCGCAATGCCGTCAATAATCAGATGACCGTAGAATTCAATAACGCCCACCAGCACCAGAGACATCGCCGTCATCAGCGCCAGCGACTGCCGCGTTGCCGCGCGGGCGCGTTCCCCGTCACGCTTGCCGAGGCTGAACGCCACCACCACCGTAGTCCCCAGATCGACCGCTGCAAAAAAGGAGATCACCACCATATTGAAGCTGTCGGCCAGCCCAACGCCTGCCATCGCCTCTTTGCCCAGCCAGCTGACGAGGAAGGTGCTTAGCACCCCCATCAGCAGTACGCAGAGGTTTTCGATAAAAATGGGCACCGCCAGCGGCGTGATTTCACGCCAGAACAGCACCCGATAGGAACGCCGTTTGGGATACCACGCCGTGCCTTCAATAGCGCGTCGCAGTTTGACGAGTAAAGTTTGCAAGGTCGACCCGATGACTTAGTAAAGGTGAGAATAATGATGATGAGCAATGGCCAGCGATTATGCAAAATCTTTCCGGTGCGGTTTAACGCTTTATTACAACTTCGCATTTAATAAAAAATCATCCCGATAACAGTCAGCACATCTGCTGGCAAAATCAACAATCGATCGCGTTGAACGCTGATAATTGCCACAGATTGCTTAAGCTTTCCACAAACGGAACGGGAAGATGAAAAAAGGGTTTTGACACGTGCCTGAAAATCAGTAATATGCGCCCCGTTCACACGATTCCTCTGTAGTTCAGTCGGTAGAACGGCGGACTGTTAATCCGTATGTCACTGGTTCGAGTCCAGTCAGAGGAGCCAAATTTAGAGAAGCCCGCTTAAGGAAACTTAAGCGGGCTTTTTGTATTCAGTCGCTTTTAATCGTCAGCTCAGAGCAATCAGCAGAAAACACCGCTTTTAGAACGCCTGCAGCTGGCTCGTCAGTTCATGTCGGGAGATTCAGCAGTTGAGCGGCTGTTGAAGTGGAAAACGCCACAGGGATGATGGCTCAGAGAGTAACCTCTCTGCCTTGTATCTCTTTGAGAATTTGCGTTACTTCTCCTCCAATTTGTTCATAACATTAACTTGTTCATGATTCATGAACAAGCTTGAGGCCTGAACAAATGAAAGTAGAACAGCTTTTGTCTGGTGCTGTAGAGAACCTGCCAGATTCAACCTGAAACAGTTCAATAGTAAGGTTTGATTAAACCTAACAGTCCGCTAAGAGCGAAAAGCGGGCATAATGGCATATCAGGCTATGCCGCTATAGCAATTCCCTGTCACCATTCGAAGATGCTGTATTTATCATCAACATCTTCTATCCTGACTGATACATTTACTAAGGGTACTCCCTTGATAACAGTAGAGAAATCAGATCCCCTTTCTTCAGAATCACATTATTTGATTGAAAAATTGTCAGCAGAGCTTGCCGCTATTACTGGTGATAGTGGCAAGAGCAATTTCACAATAGACTCAATGGATGAGGACAGATCGCTGTGGGGCGACGCTCTTCAGCCCGCCCATTCCAGCGCCGCCAGGTACTGAGGCTTAACCTACTTCCCGACAGGCGGAGAGCAGACGTGCGCCGGCGCTCATGGCTTCTCGTATCCACCGGATCAGTTGCGCACGTTCGTGAGCGGGATGCCTCCAATCCGACCTTCGCCTTGAACGCCGCGCTGTGCAATTTCCGCTTCTTTGCTTCCGTCATTTCCTGCCGTCCTCCGTTGAGGACCATAACTTAACCCGCTGTCTCAAATCGTTGATCTACTATACTGGCCATTGCAGTTGTAATTTACATACGAGGCTGCGCACGGTTAATTACCTGACACCAACCTTACCCATGACTATCAGGAGAACAAAATGCAAAAGAGTAAAACCTTGAAAGGGCTGCTAGCCGTATCGGCAGTAGCAGTTATGTTCAGCACTGTCGGCGTGCAAGCCCAGACGCCGACGAGCGCCGCGCAGAATGGCGCCGCAGGCCAGACCGGATCGAGCGCCAGGCTCAGCTCCGGCGACGAAAAAGCGTTGAAGGACATGGCGCAGGCCGATATCAATGAAATCGCCGCCGCCAAGATCGCGCTGAGCAAGGCCCAAAGCAGCGAAGTCAAAACATTCGCTCAGCAGATGGTCGAAGACCATGGCGGTGCCTTGACCAAAGTACAGACGGTCGCCCAGCAAAAGGGCGTGGCACTGCCGACTGAGCCGGATGCCAAGCACAAGACCATGGCCGCCAAGCTGGAAAAGCAGAGCGGCGACGCATTTGACAAAATGTATATGGAAAACGCTGGCACCAAAGACCACAAGATGGTGCTGTCGACGCTGCAGAGTGACTCCAGGAAGATCAAGGATCCGGATGTGAAGGCCCTGGCCGACGCGCATACGCCGGTCGTTGAGCAGCACCTAAAGTCCGCCCAGCAGATGTCGATGCCAGCAGGTAAGTAAATAGGTTGTTCGGTGGGTACACGGTCCTGCGACCTGGACTACTCTTTGTTCAAATTGTTGCAGAAATTCACGGAGGGAGTGTCATTGTTGATGGTGTTGAAGTACGAGGGACTACCTTTACTGTAAGTATGCCGATCGTTGCTCGCCCATGTGCAGTCGCAAGCTGACACTCACTCTACGTGTTGACGACCAGAATTAACCCGAAGCAGCCGTTCGATAGGCTGCATGGCGCAAACATTACGTTATTCTCATGGATTCTGCATTTAATCGTAATCTGTCAATCACTAAAGAAAAAGCAGAGCCGGCATGGCGACGATGAGGATAATAGAGATGGTATCCCGGCAGGTCAGGCGTAAATTTATTAAGCACCCGGATTAATTTTTTTGCCGTTAACGCATCCTGCACCTGGTCGAAAGGAAGATAAGCAAGACCATGACCATTAATGGCCGCGTCAAAAATCAGATCGATGGAATTTAACAACAGCTGCCCTTCCATCCGGGCTCTCACCTCACGACCATCGCGAATTAAGCGCCAGCGATTCGCCGTTGCCGAGGTAGGAAGATAGAGATTTATTGCTCTGTGCTCGACCAGCTGGGCCGGAGAATCCGGAACGGGCTGTTTGTTGAAATAATCCGGCGAGCCGACAATTGCCATCGGAATATCCGGGCTGAGCGGAGGCGGGCTATGTCGTCATCGCCTATGACGCCAGCTTTCAGGGAGAATCGGGCGGCGCGCCGCGCTGGATTGAAGACCCAACCCAGCGCGTTGAGGACGTCAGCAGGGTTATCGACTACGCCGTTACGCTGCCTTATATCGATGCGGATCGCATTGGCGTACTGGTTATTTGCGGCGGCGGTGGCTATGCCATCAATGCGACGCTGACGGAAAAACGGATCAAAGCGGTGGCCAGTATTACCGGCGTCAACGTGGGCCGTCTGTTCCGTGAAGGTTTCAGCCAGTACGATCCCATCGGTGCGCTAAACGCTATGGTCGCCCAGCGTACCGCCGAGGCGCAGGGGAACGAATTGCAGGTGAATGAGCTGCTGCCGCCGAGCCCAGAGGTCGCGTAAGAGAACGGCTTGACCGAGCGCGACGTCTTTGAAGCCACCGACTATTACAAGACGCCGCGCGGCCGGCAACCCGTCGGCGCGACCCGCATGCTGTTCTCGCACGCGCAAAAAACCCTGGCATGGGATGCCTTCTCGTTGGCGGAAATTTTTCTCACTCAGCCGGTGATAGTGGTAACTGGCGAGAAAACAGGCGCCTTTGGCGCTTATCGGGACGGCATGGAAATCTATGGCCGGGCCACCGCGTCAAAAAATCGCCAACTGGTTTCGCTGCCGGACTTCTCACACTACGATCTGTATGACAAGTCGGAGACGGTTCGCGCAGCCCTGGATAAAGTCCTGCCATTTTTTGCCACCCACCTGGGCTAAGGCTCGAAGTATTATTTTTATGTAGAAAAATTACACCACTGGTGGATTTTAATGGCATATGGGCAATTGCATCGAAGCATTTGCCCAACAACCAGAACAGTAATCGGATGGTGGCAGGTAGATCCCAAAGCCCTCAAAAAATGCAGGGAACTAAACGGAGATTTATTAAAAACCAGAAACTACGTAGTTTCCGGTTTAGACACATAGCTATCCCCTGCGGATGTTATGGTCGTGATGCCGTACCATCCGGGGTGCGGGCCATAGTCCATGAAGGGATGCCGCCTTCGCAGGGGTATTTAGTCGCCAACTGTTCATCTATATCAATCCCCAAGCCTGGTTTGTCATTGATATAGGCATAGCCTTGATCAATTTCAGGACAGCCTGGGAACACCTCATACAGCGCATCGTTCATCGGCGTGTATTCCTGGATACCCAAATTTGGCGAGCTCATATCAAGGTGCATATTGGCGCAGACGCCCACCGGCGAAATATCACCGGGACCATGCCAGGCCGTTCTGACACCGTTAAGCTCGCTGTAAGTGGCCAGTTTTTTCGCCGGTGTGATACCGCCGATAGTGCTGACATGACAACGGATATAATCAATCAGTTTGTTATCAATCAGCGGCTTCCATTCGTTAATATTGACAAAGAGTTCCCCCATTGCCACCGGCGTAGCTGACTGCTGACGTAGCATTTTCAGCCAGTCGATATTCTCCGGCGCAACTGGATCTTCAAGGAAGAAGAGCTGATAAGGTTCCAGGTTTTTCGCCATCTGTACAGCAGCGACCGGGGTAATTCTTTCATGAACGTCATGGATAAATTCAACACCAAAGCCCAGCTTATTACGTAAGTGCTCAAATAATCGGGGTACCGCTCGGGCGTACGCATCCGGATCAAAATAAATACCCGGTGTCTTTGTCCGTGGTGAAACCTTAGGCTGAATATTACGTGCTTTCGCCAGTTTCCCGGCGATCAGTTTCAGATCCTCGGTACCTGCTCCGCCATACATACCCATCTGGCAACGCACATACTGATATCCTTCCTCCATACGGGCACGAATGTTGTCTTCAACTTCAACTTCGTCAGCCCCATCACAGTGCCTGTACAGTGCAATACCATCCCGACACTTTCCACCCAGCAGCTGATAAACCGGCAGTCCGGCGACCTTCCCTTTAATGTCCCACAGCGCCATATCCACACCAGATAAAGCATTATTCATAACCGGACCATTGCGCCAGTAACCACTGACCGCCGCCGATTGCCAGATGTCCTCGGTTCGCAGCGGATCTTTACCCAGCAGTAAAGGCTTCATGTAATTTTCTATCGCCGCCTCAACGGCAAAAATCCGCTGGGTAAAGGTTGCACAGCCCAGACCATAAAGACCCGGCTGGTTAGTTTCAACTTTCACCACCACCAGATCAATTCCGCCAGGGGCAGTAAGGATCGTTTTAACGTTCGTAATTTTCAGGGTTTCCATCGGGTCCTCCGGGTTCATCATCATGTATGATGTCCTACAAGTAGGAATGATTAAAAAGCCTCGCAGCGGAGGCTTTATGAATTACTTATCCAGCAGTCTGGATTCTTCGATTACGTCAACATTATGGGCCATGGCTTTATTAAGCGTCTCACTGGCAGTTGCCGCATCGCGATTTTTGATCGCCATATAAACTTTGATATGCGCCTCAACGCTCTCCAGAGTAATGCCGAGAACGCGGTTCAGCTCCTGAAGATAGTGGATATAGATGTTTTTCAGCGATTCCATAACATGGATAAAGACTTTATTGTGAGAGGCTTTGACAATCGCCAGATGGAAATCATAATCAGCCTGAGAATATTTTTTATAATCGTCTTTTGTAACCAGCATGCGGCTCAGAGCCTGCTCTAAACGAGAGATGTCCTCGTCAGTTGCTTTCTCAACGGCCAAAGTCATACAACGAAATTCCACGGTCTCGCGGAAGACGCGCATATCCTCAAACTCTTCCTGCGAAAGATGCAAGATGGGTTGGTTATCGCTGAACTCCCCAAATCTTGCCACATCCCGGGTAACATATGTTCCCTTGCCCTGATGAGTCACCACCACGCCAAGATCGCGCAATTTCTGTACAGCGCTACGTACGCTGACTCTGCTGACGTTAAATGTCGCTACCAGCTCCGCTTCCGAGGGAAGTTTACCGCCCGGCCCCCAGACGCCGTCCTGAATATTCTTTTTCATCTGTTGGTAAATAACATTTACCACATTATGCTTTTGTACGCTTTCCAGAGTCACGGGATTCCTCATTCATCAACAGATCCAACCCTATCATAGCGTTTTCAGCGCGGATTATTCAGCTACAGTTAAAATATCCGCGTAGCTCACGGCAACCTGTCCTACAAGTTGTACCATTGCTAACTCCCGGACTGCAAGACTTCCCTGGTTAATTTCTCATAATGTGAAGCAAATCACCAAAAGAGAAATATTACCTTATTTTTCAACTATTTTTATTTAAGTTTCAAATAATCCCATCGCCAATCTGTGAACTGTCCAGCATTTTTTTTATCTCCCCATTGCTCCTTTCAGCTTCCTCAAGTAGATCTTTAAAACACAACTTGTTAGTCATCTTACATCGATATTCCAGGAGCCTATTTATGTCCTCCCTTTTTTCTCTTCACGGAAAAACGGCTTTGATTACTGGCTCTACGCGCGGGCTGGGATTTGCTTACGCTCAGGGCCTGGCTGCGGCGGGAGCTTCGGTAATTATTAATGGGACGCAGGAAATACATCTTAAAAACGCCCTTGAAAAACTTCAAAATCAGGGAGTTAACGCGCGAGGGTTTCTGTTAAACGTTGCCGATGAAGCTGCGGTAGAAGCCCTCTTTACTCAGCTTGATGCAGAAAACGTACAGGTTGATATCGTGATCAACAACGCCGGTATCCAGTTTCGTAAACCTATGCTTGAACTGGAACTGAGCGACTGGCAGCACGTTCTGGATATAAACCTGACCAGCGCTTTTCTGGTTGCCCGTGCGGCGGCTCGCCGCATGGTTAGCCGTCAGAGCGGCGGCAAAATAATCAATATTGGTTCGCTTACCAGCCAGGCCGCACGCGCTACCGTCGCCCCTTATACCGCAGCCAAAGGCGGCATCAAGTTGCTGACAAAATCCATGGCGGCGGAATGGGCGCAGTACAACATCCAGTCGAACGCCATTGGTCCCGGCTATATCCTGACCGATATGAACCAGGCGCTGGTCGAAAATGCCGAATTCGATCGGTGGGTACGCAACAGCACGCCCTCAGGGCGCTGGGGAGCGCCGGAAGAGTTGATCGGCACTGCCGTTTACCTCTCCTCTCAGGCATCAAACTATGTCAACGGTCAGATTATCTATGTTGATGGCGGGTGGCTCGCCACTCTTTAGCAATACATTCAGGTCGCCAGTAGCATACAAAGAGAGCGGCCTCTCCTCTTTATATTCTGATAAATCAGAGGGTAGTATTATGACAACAATGAAGCCTACGCGCTCACGAATGTTAATTCTGGTGATGCTCTTTATCGTCACCGCGATTAACTATATGGATCGCGCTAACTTATCCGTTGCCGGTTCTCATATTCAGGGACAATTCGAACTTTCTCCTACTCAGCTGGGTCTGCTGTTTTCGATGTTTACCTGGGCTTATGCCCTGAGCCAGGTTCCGGTTGGTTACATTCTGGATCGGGTGGGTTCGCGGGTGCTTTACGGCAGCGCGATTGTACTCTGGAGCGTATTCACCTTTATCATGGGGTTCGCTTCGCATCATATGTTCACCACCGTAACCGCCTCATTTATGATGCTGCTGGTTTGCCGTGCGCTGATAGGTATCGCTGAGGCGCCCTCTTTCCCGTCAAACACAAAAATTATTGCCAACTGGTTTCCCGATCATGAACGTGCCCGCGCGACCGCATTTTATGCCAGCGCCCAGTACATTGGTCTGGCGCTATTGACGCCCGCTCTCTCCTTTATTGTCGCCACCTGGGGCTGGGAAATGTCATTCTACATTTCCGGCGCGGCGGGCATTGTATTTGGTATTTACTGGCTTATCGTTTACCGCGATCCGCAACACAGTAAAAGGACTAACGAAGCCGAGCTGCGCTATATACGTGAAGGCGGCGGCTACGGCTCAGCCAGTCAGCAGGGAAACAGCACCACGGTCAACTGGGCGGATGTGCGACATATCCTCAAACAACGTACCGTCTGGGGCTTGTTTATTGCACAATTTGCCGCGTCTTCCACCCTCTACTTTTTCCTTACGTGGTTTATTGTTTATCTGGAAAAAGGTCTGGGTCTGTCAATTGCCAAAGCGGGTATCGGGGCCATGTTCCCGTATCTTATGGCGATGGCAGGCGTGCTCTGCGGTGGCATGCTGAGCGATATGTTACTCAAGAAAGGACATTCAAGAACTTTCGCCCGTAAATTACCGGTTATGTCGGGGTTACTGGTTACTACGTCGATTGCGCTGGTGAATTTCTTCCAGCACAGTCCGACTATCGCCATTGCCATACTTTCCATCGCTTTCTTCGCCAATGCCTTTTCTAATCTGGGCTGGGTGGTATGCAGCGATGTTATTCCCCGCCATTTGATCGGCACCATTGGGGGAATGCTCAACATCTTCGGCAATCTCTCAGGTATTATCAGTCCAATCGTTATTGGCGTTATTCTGCAAAAAACCGACAATTTCCAGTATGCGATGTGGTATATCGCCGCCGTGGCGCTGTTTGGTTTTCTGGCTTACCTTTTCCTGGTAGATAAAATAGAAGTTATTACGCTTCCTCGTTCCAAATCGAATCAGGAGATGGGTCAGAAAGAAATCTCCGAGTCTTTTCATTAAGTCCGGGAGTTATTGATGAAAAAGACAAAACAAATTACCGCCAGTGTCATTAGCGCCGCACACCATGTTTATAACGAACCCAGGAGCCTGGAGTATGACGACGATCGGGTGCTGGTGAAGGTTGAGCGCGGCGGGATCTGCGGCTCCGACATTCACTATTATCAGCACGGGCGTGCCGGTATGTCGGTGTTAAAACAGCCCATGATTATCGGTCATGAATTCGTTGGCCGGATAATGGAAGCACCGTCAGGAAGCCCGCTAAAAATCGGGCAATGCGTGGCGATTAATCCATCTCAGCCCTGCAATCACTGTGAGCTGTGTCGGGAAGAGAAGCAAAATCTGTGTCGTAATATGCGATTCATGGGTAGCGCACAGTTTTTCCCGCACGTTAACGGGGGATTTGCTGACTTTGTCGCGGTAAATCCTCATCAATGTATACCTTATTCCAGTGAGGCTGAGGCAAAAACCATCGCTTTTGCCGAACCTCTGGCGGTAGCCATTCATGCCATCAATCAGGCGGGTGACCTGACCGGTAAAAAAGTACTGGTGACCGGTGCAGGTCCAATTGGGTGCCTGGTGGTTGCCGCAGCACTGGCTTCAGGCGCTGCTGAAATCGTTGCGACGGATATAAGCGAACGTTGCAGAACTCTTGCATCTCAAATGGGGGCTTCACTCACCGTTGACCCGATAGTTACAACGACAACCGGGCAATGGCAGGAAAATGGAGGGTATTTTGATATTTGTTTTGAAGCATCAGGCGCGCCGGCAGCAATTGCCTCGCTGGTTGGTTTCACGCGTCCAAAAGGGCGCATAATTCAGCTGGGAATGGGGGCAACACATGTAGAATTTCCATTAGGTCTGCTGCTGGTAAAAGAAATTGAACTGACGGGCTCTTTCCGCTTCATTAACGAGTTTGAGACTGCAGTTCGCTGGCTGGAAAATGGCCAGGTCAACCCTCTTCCCCTCTTGTCGGCAGAATTCCCGCAGCGGGATATCGTTTATGCTCTCGAAACGGCTGGCAACAAAAACCTGGCGGCCAAAGTTCAAATCATTTTTTAAACATTGCAATAAGGGCTGGCTGCCTGACTCCCGCTACTGTTCCGGCAGTTGCCCGCCACTGTAACGTTATGAAAAAATAAAAACATTAGCCTTTTTAACCGGAAGCTTAAATAACAGGGAAAGTTTATGTCACGCCATATTGCCCCCGGCTACTGTGTCGTCGAACAGCCCGGCACGCTGGATTTTCAGGCCACAATGCTGTTCCGCGACTGCCATTCTCCCGCTGCCCGTCTGTTTATGCAGAACAATGCCGATACACCCTGGCTGAAACCAGGGCAGATATGTAGATAATGCCTGTACTATTGGCAGGGAGCATGAGTGTGGGAAAGTGGCGTTTAAGGAATATTCTAAGTTTGCTGTCAGTACTGGAGGCGCTTTCACTGCCGGAGCGTATAGCAGTGCAGCTATGGTAGGTGCTTGTGCTGCGGTAGGAATAGCTACAGCTGGATTTGGTAGCGTAGCTTGTGCAGTTGTAGGATCGGTTACCGGAGGTTATGCAGGAAGCAAGATTGGTGAGTTAATAATAGATAAAGCGTTTGAATTTTATGGAAATTAAACAAGTAATTGCCGGCTTCGTATTATTTACTTGTCTTTTCGGCAGCGCGCTTATTTTTACAAGCTTTATTATCTTTGGATTCAAAAAATGAATACAATAATTTACTCCCTTTATATCTGGAGGAATATTAATTACCAGCGCCTTATTATTTTTATCATTTAGTCGGTTTTTTTGGCGCCTATCCAATGATTCGTTTTTTTATCAGACTAAATGGCGAGGAAAGAATATTTTTTCTCACCCCAGCTAATTCAGCCTATAATTTCTTTAAGGAAAAAATATAAAAATAGCAGGCTGGATGAATATTTTCTCTTCCATGTGGATAGCAGCTTACGTTTGTTACATTTCATCCGTTATAATTATCGTTCTGTTGACTTTATTTAATTAGATATTAATCGCCAGAGTACTTTAGCCTGTTGCCATGCTGCTAACATATTTCCCCCTCGCGGCAGCGAGCGTAACACGTTAACGATAATAAAATAAAAAAGTACGGGCGCTATACAGTGTTATCTGTATAGGTATAGCGCCCCTTCTCTTACCCGGCAAAGTAAAATCGTAACTAAAATACGTTTACCTGTAACATCCAAGGCCGCTAACAACATACTTGCATTAGTAATCAACTGGTGCATCATTTGATTTTATGATGAGGTTTTCCACCTTACGATATTCTAATCTAAAAGATAGCTATTAATGATTTAGTTAATTTACGTCATCGCCAGCCGACAATCTAATTTGTTTATCTAACACGGCTATTGCCGTACTTAACTGATTATAAACAAAGCTGACAGTTTCCCGGACCGGCTGTGTCTCGACCATTTCTTTTGGCACCGGAGGTAAAAAGTTTATGATAACTTCACCATTGTTAATTCTGTTAAGTTTGTAGTCAGGATAGTAAGTACTGGCACTAACCGGAACCAAAGGCAAGCCAGCGTTACGTGCCAGATGGAAAGCGCCTGTTTTAAACGGTTTTAATTCTTTGCCATAGTTACGTGTCCCTTCAGGAAATAACCAGACAGAGGTATTATTTTTCAACATTTGTTCTTTAGCTTTTTGCAGCGCCTGCATAGCCCTGGCCTTATTACCGCGTTCAATAAGGATATTGCCAGATAGCCAATAAATAAGCCCAAAGAAAGGGAAATAGAGAATGCTTTTTTTGCCAATACTTACGGTTCCTGGCGGTACGGCTGCGGTAAGGAAAAAAATATCAAAGTTACTTTGATGATTTGCGACATAAACACAACTATCTGCTAATATATTTTCCTTGCCTGTAATGGTGACTTTAACTCCTAATAATCGAGAAACCTTACTGTAAAGCTGGGCTGCGAAGTAAGCATTACTGGTATTACGCGGCCTGAAAAGACAGACAAGCAGCACCACTATGGTGCTCAACAATATAAACCCCCCAATCAAAATCAATCTGATTATAGCAATCATAAATATTCCCAGTCATTACCTGTATTAAATTCCATGTTATTGAAAACCCAGCCATACCTACTGATAACTAACGGCCGCTTCCTCATCAGCCTTGCTTTCGCCGCTAATAATATTTATTTTCTTTCAGGCATTAAGGAGAAAATTATATTAGATAACTTCTCCAGCAGCTATTTCTCGCCGGGTTGGTAATATGCGCCCCGTTCACACGATTCCTCTGTAGTATATTAACCGCAGCATCGCTTGTATTTCTTTCCGCTTCCGCACGGACAAAGCTCGTTGCGCCCTGTCGCCCCGGACGTTGCGTGCGTCTTCTGCGCCAGCCACTGCATAATCGCAGGGATCGGATAGCCTTGATCCAGCAATTGCCGCCATACGTTCATAGCGCGTGTAATATGCTGGAAAAAATGTTTATAGCCTGCACAGAGATAGTTATGGCCGGGATGCCCGGAGGGTGACACGGCAAAGCGATGTTTCGGACAGCCGCCGTGACAAACAAAGCGGTAATCGCAGCGACGGCAATCAGCGGTTAACGTCTCCCGTTTCGCCTGTCCAAAAGCAATGGCCCGTTCGCTGTTATTCAGCTCCTGAATGCTGTGTTGATGAATATTGCCCAGCAGGTGCTCCGGATAGACAAAATGGTCGCAGTTATACAGATCGCCATTTGATTCCAGCGCAAACGCATGTCCGCAGGTTTCCGCGTGAACGCACAGAACCGGAGGCTGTCCTGTCCAGGCCGCCAGCGCGACGTCAAACATCTGTACATAGACGCGGTTCACATCGCGGCGAACCCAAATATCAAAAATCTGCTTAAGAAATTCGCCGTACTGCCATGAAGGTACCGTCCAGGGTGCAAGCGTCGCAGCGCTTTCGCCCGGCATCACCAGGTTCAACACGCGGGTCGCTTCCGTGCTCATCCGTTCAACCAGCGGAATAAACTGAATATAGCGGGAACCCGCCGCCAGCAGAAACTCATACACTTCCCGCGCCTGATCAACGTTATGCTTACCGACCACCGTCAGGGTGTTGAACTCGACCCTGTGCGCCTTTAGTCGCGCCATTGCAGCCATCACCTGTTCATGCGTTCCCTTCCCGGCGCGGTTGACCCGATAGGGGTTATGCAGATGCGCCGGGCCGTCAATCGACAGACCAATCAGGAACCCCTGTTCCGCAAAGAAGCTCGCCCACGCGTCATTCAGCAGAATACCGTTCGTTTGCAGAGCATGGCCTGTTGTCCTGCCGTTAGCGTATTTCTCGCATAGCGCCACCACCCGGCGAAAAAACGGCAGCCCCATCATGGTCGGCTCGCCGCCCTGCCAGACAAAGTTAACGTGGTCACTGTTTTGTGCGGTGATATGCTGGCGGATAAACTGCTCCAGCGTCTCATCCGACATACGCCAGTTCTGGTTCCGCTCAGGATACAGCGTCGCTTTTTCAAGATAGAAGCAGTAGGTGCAATCAATGTTACAGACCGAACCGCTCGGTTTCGCCATTACGTGGCAACCCGCTACCGTCATGTCAGATCTCCTTTTATTACATTAAGCAACGCTGGCAGCGCCGGTGCGGGCAATGCCGGATCGTATAAGTCGGCGAGCGCATATAAACGTAACGGCCATCGGTAATATTAATATGGCAATCGTGGTAGCCAAATAGTGCAAAGAAAGGGATGTTCGCCACTGGATTAATACATCTATTTACTCTGATATTTAATCATTCATTAAAACCCTTTAAGAAAAACAGCCTTTTAAATTCATAATTTAATAGTTATTTTCAGGCAACGAAAAAATCAAAACATATTCCACTTGTTTGTTATATATCAATTTTTAGCGGCGGAAATAAAAAACCTCATGAAGAAGATCACAATAATAAATCCGGCATTTGCAATTTAATTTAAAAAGAGGATGTTAACAGGGCGATCGTAACTCGAATGATGAGGCGAAACCTGATGCTGGCCAGTATGCGCCATCGTCAGGTTTTTTTTATGCTCTTTATCCGCCCGTCCGGGAAAGCGGAGAGTAAAGCGCTTTACCTGTTGTTTTAAATAATTAGCCGACACAGGGCTAATTTATTTTACGCATTACCGTTACTGTAAAAGGGAGAAAACATGAACGCTAAACTGAGTCTGGCGGCGGTAAGCCTTGCATTAATGGCGGCGCCGGCGCTGGCAAACCCTTCGGCTTTAACTGCCCGTCCCAATATTATTTTACTGTTCGCTGATGATATGGGCTGGGCCGATATTTCCGTTCAGGGCGCAAAAACGCCTACCGCGCATCTTGACCGACTGGCGGCGACCGGCCAGCGCTGGACTAATTTTTATGTTTCCTCACCGGTCTGTTCGCCCAGCCGTGGCGGGCTGATGACCGGACGGCTGGAGACGCGCACCGGGCTGTATGGCACGCAAACGCCGGTACTGTTGGAAAAAGATCCCGACGGCTTTCCCGCCGATGAGCTGACTATCGCCGACTCGCTGCGGCAAAATGGCTATCACACCATCATGTACGGCAAATGGCATCTCGGCAATCATGCGCAGGATTTTCCCACCCGCCACGGCTTTGACGAATGGTTCGGCATTCCCATCAGTAACGACTGTTACAGTACGCAGGTCGATCTGTTTGATGGCCTGACCTCCTCCGATCCGCAGATCTTTAAAAATACCCTTGCCATCGTCGAAAAAAGCAACAGCCAGCCGCGCCAGGCGTACTGGAATGTGCCGCTCTATCACTCTTATCAATATAAAGGCAAGCAGGTCGATTATCTGGTGCCTCAAGGATTTCAACAGTCCAGCTTTACGCAAGTGGTGACGGAGAAAGCGGTAAACTACATCGGCGAACATAAGAACCGCCCTTTCTTTATGTATATGGCTTACCCGCAAACGCATGTGCCGCTGTTTGGCTCGCCAGAGTTTAAAGGCAAGGGTCATAACCGCTACGGCGATATTATGCTGGAGATTGACTGGTCAGTGGGCCAGATTTATCAGGCGCTGGAAAAGAACCACCTGGCGGAAAACACCATCGTCATGTTTACCTCTGATAATGGTCCCTGGTTGATGTATGACAAATATGGCATTTCCGGCTCGGCGCTGCCGTTACGCGACGGAAAAAGCACCGCCTGGGAAGGCGGCCTGCGCGTGCCCTTTATTATTAACTGGCCCGGTAAAATCAAGCCAGCCGTGGTAGAAGATATTGGCAGCACGCTCGATCTACTGCCCACGCTGATGAGGCTCACCGGCAGCACCCATGCACAACAAACGCTGGATGGCTTTGATTTAAGCGCCGCTTTTTTACAGCGTCAGCCCAGCCCGCGCACCTTTATGCCCTACTTCTACAAAGGCGAAATGGAGGCGTGGCGCGAAGGAGATTATAAGCTGGTTTTTACACAGTATGAGGGCGGACAGCCGGTACGGTTAAAACAACCGCTGCTGTTTAACCTGCGTATCGATAGCGGCGAGCAGCATAATGTCGCCGCGCAGGAGCCCGAACGTTATCAGCGCCTGATAACCAGCGCGCAGGATTATCTGCTGTCGCTGGGAGAAAAGCGCGCGCCGCTGTTTGATATTTAACGGCACCGGCCTGCCCCGCAAAACCAGTCTCAGCACAGAGAAGCGCGCTGAAAAGTGACACTAACTGTAACGCAGCCCGACGTTTTCAAAATCGTGTTCACTAATGGATTGCTTCAGCACGCTCTGGCGGCCAGAGTGAAAAAACCGCTCAGGTTTCCCTGGGCGGTTTTTTGCATTTAGCGCCGGGTTTATCACCTCAGGCCAGCACTTTCAGTTTAATCACCTGCAGCTCGGCGCGATCTTTAATGGTTTCCATCAGGCGCAGAAACGGTGCGGCTTCACTGTGCTGCTGCAGATGCGCTGCGGATTCCCAGCGCTCCAGCAGGACAAAGCGCTGCGGATTATCCAGATCCTGATGCAGCTGATACTGCTGGCAACCCGGCTCGCCCTGTACTGCGCGCTCTACGGTACGCAGCGCCTGCTCAACGATTTCCGCCTCGCCTGCTTTCGGGATCACGGTTGCGACAATAGCGATAACTTCACTCATTTTGTTTCTCCTTCGATCGGTTTGATACATAGCGTCAGGTCAGAATAAACGATATTGCGCCGCGATCGCATATCGATTGCAGTCAGAAGGCATGGAGCGCTTAGATTTGGCGTATAACCGCCGATTTTTTATGCTTGAAATTCCTGAATCGGCCAATATATAGCGTTGAGGATTATCTGAAACTTAATTGTCAGGAGCCTGGCGAATGAAACCGTGCGATGAAACCCTCCCTCAACAGCCGCAAAAACTGATGGCGGCGGCTAATCAGGACTCCGTTCAGGAGTTGCTCTCCCTGCTACGGCAGCAAAATTTGCCGCCGGAAACCACGCTGGCAAACCTGGCGGTGGCGATGTCTCAGCTGATGGCGGATACTGGCTGCCACCAGTTTATCCTCAGCAATCCGCTCTCTCAGCTGCTGGTGCTGCTGCAAACCGGCGCGCCCACCCACAGCCATATGACCCACTAAGGCGCGTCTTCTGCAGGCGGCAGCCTGGCCTGCCGCTTCCCCTGTTTTGCCCCGCCGCCTCTCGTCACCGACTCATAGCGTCTACACTTATCCGGTTACCGGATAAAGGGCCGTCATCGCAGCGGCCTGCTCTACACTTTTTGATAAACGCAATGTGGGCAGTGCTGCCAGGCGCTGAAGCGCCACGGCTGCTGCCATCCCCTCATCCTGTTATGGGAGACCGTTATGGCTCAGCAACGAATAATGCGCCTGCGCATCAACGGCAAAGAACACCCTCTGGCGCTTGATGCGCGCGTAACCCTTCTTGATGCCCTGCGCGAATACGCTAACCTGCCGGGCGCTAAAAAAGGCTGCGATCACGGTCAGTGCGGCGCCTGTACCGTGCATATCGACGGCGAACGGGTATTAAGCTGCCTGACGCTGGCCGCGCAGGCGGAAGGACATGAAATCACGACCATCGAAGGGCTGGCTGGACCGGATGAAACGCTGCATGCGGTGCAGGCGGCCTTTTTACGCCACGATGCCTTCCAGTGCGGCTACTGCACGCCGGGCCAGATTATGTCCGCCGTGGCCTGTATTAATGAAGGTCATGCCAACAGCGACGATGAAATCCGCGAATATATGAGCGGCAACATCTGCCGTTGCGGCGCCTATCCCTTTATTGTTGCGGCGGTGCGCGAAGCGGCGCAGCAGCTGCAACAGGAGCAGACGGCATGAGAGAATTTGACTATCTGCGCGCCGAAGAGATCGCCGGCGCGACGGCAGCCACCAGCGTGCCGGGAAGCCGCTTCCTGGCAGGCGGCACCACCTTAATCGACCTGATGAAATGCGACGTCGAACAGCCTGACCGGCTAATCGATATTACCTCTTTAGCCGGGATGTCGGCCATTGAGCTGGACGATGGCGTGATCCGCATCGGCAGCCTGTGCAAAATGAGTCAGGTGGCGCAACACAACGCCTTGCAAAACGTCGCGCCCGCATTGATACAAAGCCTTACCAGCGCCGCCTCCGCCCAGCTTCGCAATATGGCGACCATCGGCGGCAATATTATGCAGCGTACGCGCTGCAGCTATTTTCGCGATCCGCGCGGCTATCAAAACTGCAACAAACGTCATCCCGGCTCCGGCTGCGCCGCCCGCAGCGGCATAAACCGCAATCATGCGGTTCTGGGCAACAGCGAACAGTGCATTGCCGTCTATCCGGGCGATCTGGCGGTGGCGCTGACCGCGTTCGATGCCACGCTGCTGCTGCAGGCGGTGGACGGCAACCAGCGGCGCGTAACAGTCGAAGATTTTTTACTGCTGCCGGGCGATCGTCCCGATCGGGAACAGGACTTACATGCCGGTGAAATAATCACCGCCGTAGAGATACCGCTGACCGCTGCCCTGCAGCGCTCGCATTATCTGAAAGTACGCGATCGCAGTTCGTATGAATTTGCCGCCGCCAGTGCCGCCGTCGGGCTGGAGCTGGAGGAGGATGGCGTTACGCTGCGTGAGGTACGCATTGCGCTGGGCGGCGTCGCGACCAGGCCCTGGCGGCTACGCGCGCTGGAACAGGCGCTGCGTGGCAAGCCGTTTAACGAGCAGCTGCTACGCGATTTGGCGCCGCTGTCCATGCAGGAAGCCAGCGCGCTGGCGCACAACGGTTACAAAATTACGCTGGCGCCACGCGTTATCGTGCGGGCGTTGCTGAACGCGGGAGGCATGGCATGAGCGAGACCATTAAACGACATAACCCCGGCACCGCTGCCGACGCGCTGCAGGGGCTGGGCACCCGCCGCGATCGGGCCGACGGAAAGCTGAAGATTATGGGGCAGGCGCGCTACGCCGTCGATCATCCGGTAGATAACCTGTGTCATGCGGTGGTGGTGCAGTCCTCAGTTGCCGAAGGGGAAATCAGCCATATCGATGCCGAAACCGCGCGCCAGATGCCGGGCGTGCTGGCGGTTTACACCCATGAAAGCGGGCTGACCATTCATCCGCCCGCCACCTTCGCCAACGGCGGCGCGGCGGCGCAATCCTTTGTGCCGCTGCAAAGCCCGCGCGTGCGCTGGAATGGACAGCATGTGGCGCTGGTGGTAGCGGAAACGCTGGAACAGGCGCAGGCCGCAGCGGCCAGCATCCATATTGATTACGTTGCGCAACCGGCGATTATCCATCCGGACGATCCCCTCGCTCAGCCAAAGCCGGTAGCCGATCTGGATGTGGACTGGGGCGACGCCCAACAGGCGCTGCAGCAGGCGAGCGTCTCGATTAGCGGCACCTATACCACGCCGCGCGAATATAACCTGCCGATAGAGCTACACGGCTGCATTGCCGACTGGCGCGACGGCGAGCTGACCTTGTGGGAGCCGAGCCAGTGGGTCGGCGGCGCGCGCAACGTGGTTTCGCAGTGGATGGGTATCGATATTGAGAAGGTGCGGGTTCTTTCGCCGTTTACCGGCGGCGGCTTCGGTTCGAAAGGCGGTATTCAGCCTCATTCAGCGCTGGCCTGCGCGGCCTCGCGCTCGCTGGGCCGCCCGGTCAAACTGGTGCTAACGCGAGGACAAACCTTTACCGGCTTCGGTGGTCGCCCCCGCACCCATCAGCAGCTTACGCTGGCCGCCAACAGCGAGGGCAAACTACAGGCGATCGTCCATGAAAGCTGGAACGAAACCGCCCGTGAGGATACGCATCTTGAACCGTGCAACTCGGTTACCGCGCTGATGTATGCGGTGCCTAATTTTCATTCCCGTCATCGGCTGGTGCCGGTCAACACCGTTAATCCCGGCTGGATGCGCGCGCCGGGCGAAAACCCCAGCAGCTGGGCGCTGGAAGTGGCGATGGACGAGCTGGCGTATGCGCTGAAGCTCGATCCGCTGGAGCTACGCCTGCGCAACTACGCGGAGAAAGATCCGCAGGCCAACCTGCCGTGGAGCTCGCGTCGGCTACGCGAGGCTTATTCCGCCGGCGCACAGGCTTTTGGCTGGGCGCAGCGCCCGCTGGCGCCTGGCACCCTGCGCGAAGGTCGTCAGCGCATCGGCTGGGGTATGGCTTCCGGCAGCTATCCGGTGCGGCGTACGCCGGGCGAAGCGGGGATCAAACTTAGTCAGGACGGCAGGCTGGAGGTGCGCAGCAGCGGTGCGGATATTGGCACCGGCACCTATACCATTCTGGCGCAAACCGCCGCCGACGTGCTGAGCGTGCCGTCAGAGCAGATCGATGTGCTGCTGGGCGATACCGACCTACCGCGTGCGCCGGTGGCCGGCGGCTCGCAGCTAGCGAACCTGCTAACCGCCGCCGTGTATAAAACCGCCCTTAAGCTGCGCGAGGAGCTGATTACGCTGGCGATCGGCAGCGCCGAATCGCCGCTATTCGGGGCCAGACGCGAGGATGTGATACTGGCGGAAGGCCAGCTGCGGCTGTTCAGCCAGCCGGGCAGCAGCCTGAGCTTTACCGATCTGCTGCGCGTCGCCGGACGGGAAACGCTGGAGGTCCAGGCGGATACTTTCCCTTCCAACGCCACGCAGAAAGATCGCGAGGCCGCTGACCGCACCTCGTCAAAAATGATCCCGCCCACCTCCGGCGGTTTTTCGGCGCACAGCTGGAGCGCTATTTTTGTCGAGGTGGCGGTTGATGAGGATTTCGGCACCGTGCGGGTGCGCCGTATCGTTGGCGCTTTCGATAGCGGCCGTCTGTATAACCCGAAGCTGGCGGAAAGCCAGTGGATCGGCGCGATGGTGATGGGGATTGGTCAGGCGCTGATGGAGGAAGGATTGCTCGATGATGATAATGGCCGCGTGCTGAACGCCAGCCTGGCGGACTATCTGGTGGCGGTCAACGCCGACATTCCGCATATGGAAGCGATTAACGTCGGCGAACCGGACTATCAGGCCAGCGCGCTGGGCGGCAAAGCGGTAGGCGAGCTGGGCATCGTCAGCGTGGCGGCCGCCATCAGCAATGCGGTGTTCCACGCAACCGGCAAACGCATCCGCGATCTGCCGATTACGCTGGAGAAAATGTTAGCGGACTAACCCCTCTGGCGGAATGGTTCTAAGCTATAGAGCAACGCAAAGCTGAAAACCGGAGGAGAAAAATGGCTAACGACCATTTCGCTAATGGACTGAATACGGCGCAGGCGCTGGAGCAGCTGGATGCGCTCTATTACCAGGCGGTGAGCGCCCTGCGTGACGCCATTAAAGCCTTTGTCGAGGAAGGCACGCTGCCGGATCCGCAGGCGCGTGCCAATGGGCTGTTCGTCTACCCGGAACTGCGTATCAGCTGGGACGGCGCTTCACCACAAAAAAACCGCAGCCGGGCATGGGGACGATTCAGCCACGCCGGAAGCTATGCCACTACCATTACCCGTCCGGAACTGCTGCGCCATTATCTGCGCGAGCAGCTGGCGGTTATCGAACGTGATTATGACGTCACGATAGCCGTTGGCCCGTCGCGCCAGGAGATTCCTTTTCCTTACGTGATTGACGGCTCCGATATTGGGCTGGACCGCTCAATGAGCAGCGCGCTGGCAAAGCATTTTCCTACTACCGATCTGGCGAATATTGGCGATGAAACGGCAGACGGCATTTTTAACACCTCCAGCATTTTTCCCCTGAGCCATTTTGACGCGCTGCGTACGGATTTTTCTCTGGCGCGTCTGCGACATTACACCGGCACGCCGCCGGAGCATTTCCAACCGTTTGTGCTGTTTACCAACTATACGCGCTACGTTGATGAGTTTGTGCGCTGGGCCTGTGAGCAGATTAACGATGAGAGCAGCCCGTATACCGCGCTCTCCTGCGCTGGCGGCGCGCTGATCGCAAAAGAAACGGAGGATGCCGAAGCCGCGCTCACCAATCTGGCGTGGAAAAAGCATCAAATGCCCGCCTGGCACCTGATTTCGCCGAACCAGCATGGCATTACGCTGGTGAATATTGGCGTCGGGCCGTCGAATGCGAAAACTATCTGCGATCATCTTGCGGTGCTGCGTCCGCACGCCTGGCTGATGATCGGCCACTGCGGCGGCCTGCGGGAAAGCCAGCAGATCGGCGATTATGTATTGGCGCATGCCTACCTGCGTGACGATCACGTGCTGGATGCGGTGCTGCCGCCGGATATTCCAATCCCCAGCATTGCCGAGGTGCAGCGTGCGCTGTATGACGCCACTAAGGAGATCAGCGGGATGCCGGGCGAAGAGGTAAAAATGCGGCTGCGTACCGGTACGGTGGTCACCACCGACGATCGCAACTGGGAGCTGCGCTATTCAGCTTCGGCGCTGCGCTTTAATCTCAGCCGTGCGGTCGCAGTGGATATGGAGAGTGCGACCATCGCCGCACAGGGCTATCGCTTTCGCGTGCCCTACGGCACCCTGCTTTGCGTTTCCGATAAACCGCTGCACGGCGAGATTAAGCTGCCCGGCCAGGCTAACCGCTTTTATGAGGGGGCCATTTCCGAACATCTGCAAATCGGCATTCGGGCGGTGGAGCTGCTGCGCGCCGAGGGCGACAAGCTGCATTCGCGTAAGCTACGCACTTTTAACGAGCCGCCATTCCGTTAAATCTGTACTCAGACGCTCAGCCAGCCCAGCTTAAATCAACAGACAGCCACCTGCGCGGTACGCGGCAGCACCATCAGCATATCGCCGCAGGTCAGCAGCAAATTAATGCCCTGCCCGTTTAGCGGCCATTCACGCAAAAATTCGATGACCTGCGGCGGCAGCTGCGGCGCCACGGCGCGGCGTTCCTGAATGCCCGGACCGCGCAGGCGCAGCGTCAGGCCGCCGTTAAGCGCCGGCACCTCCAGAATCATCGTCCCACCCGCCGCCGCGACGGCGTGCAAATCGGGATTACTGTCGCTGTGCAGCAGCGCCAGAGCCGCAGGCCGTTGATGACTCAGCGGCGCGCTACTGGCCTGATGCAGGCGCTCGCGCAGCGCTGGCGTATCCAGATATTCATCCAGCCACAGCGGGGTATCCGCTTCGTTCAGGGTCGTGAGCAGCGCGGTAGCCGCAGGCGACAGGCCCGCCCACCGCTGAGCGCAGGGCAGCGTGACGACCACGCCCGCTTCGTTCATTGCTTTTAAAATTCGGCGCAGCACGGGCTGCGTCTCTACTACAGGACGGTTCAGGCTCGCCAGTAAGCTCATGTTTTTCTCCGTTATTTATCGTCAGATATTCAGGCGTTAAGTTCGCTGGCGGGATTGCAGTCCTGCTCCAGCGAATTCTGGCTAAAGCGGGTACGGGCATATTGAGGAGAATTAACAGAATGCATCAGCATCAGGGTGCCGATGTCGGCTCGGCGCAACGGTCGCTATTTCCTCGCTCTGCCGCAGCGAATAGGGTACAGCCCGGTGACTACTTTGCCGCAGCTAAATGACAGGCGGGTTACGCGGTGATGGCAGCGGGATGAATTTGCGTTAAGGCCAGCGCTGCGGCCTTAAAAAGTAACAATAATGAATAAAAATAACTCTGCGCACCGTTTTAAATGACAGCCGTAGTTTTACCGCTACGCCAGATGTCAGGGAGCAAAATCTATTTTATCTGTCACAATTAAGTGATACAGAACGGTAAAAAGAGCGGGCAAATGTTTAATAAAGATCAGCTTCCGGAACGTTTTCGACGCGAGTTTATTCGGGAAGTTATTTTTCCTTTAGCGGCAGTATTGCTCATTACCTGGTGCGCGGCCAGCTTCAGCCTGGTGTGGATCTCGCGACACAACAACAGCGAGGCGATCGTACAGCAGGAAAATATTATTAAATCCGCCTTTTCCCAGAGCATGACCGAGCATTTTCGCCAGCTGCACAGCCTGACTAACTGGCCACCTTTAGACCAGCATTTGCAGCAGCCCAACGTCGATCCGCGCTGGCTGGATGATAACGTGGGCCATTGGCTGTATGAGATGTTTGGTCACCAGGATATTTTCATCCTCGATCCAGATGGCCGGATACTGAGCAGCTGGCAGAACGGTCAGCGCATTGATAACCGCCACTGGAGCGCGTTTGAAGAGGCGCTGGCCCCCTGGCTGCTGCGTCAGGATCGTTCGCACGGCGGCCGCGGCATTCAGGGTACGGTTGATTTTGCCCGAATTGACGGGCGCGCGGCGCTGGTGGCCATCAACAATATTAGCAACGAAGAGATTAGCGGCGGCTTCAGGCTGGTTGGCATTAAATATTTCGACGATGCTTTTCTCAACGAGCTGGCCCAGCACAGTCTGATTAATGGTTTGCACTATATCGGCGATCGACCCGCGCCGACGGGTCAGGTACGCTTTCAACTTATCTCGCGTCTTGGCTTATCCGCCGGCTATTTCGCCTGGCGGCCGGAACAGCCGGGTAGCCAAATGATGAAGATGCTGATGCCGCTGTTCGCCGCGGTGCTGCTGGTTACCACGCTGGTTTGTATTATCATGATATATCGCCTTTGGCGGCTGCGTCTGCGGCTGACGCAGTCGATACTGCGGCTGGAAGCCAGCGAAGCACAGGCGCAGCATCTGGCGTTTCATGATGTACTGACCGGACTGCCCAACCGGGCGCTGATCGATGAGCGTTTGACGCAGGCGCTGGCGCGCGCAGCGCGCAGCCGCAGTCAGGCGGCGCTGCTGCTGCTTGATCTCGATCGCTTTAAAAATATCAACGATACCTATGGTCACCACGCCGGCGACGATTTAATTATTGAAGTTTCACACCGACTTTCTACCTTACTGCGCGACGTTGATACCGTTGGACGAATTGGCGGCGATGAGTTCGTTATTGTGCTGGAAGACATTCAGGATCTCAGCGAAGTCGATACGCTGTGTCAGGGAATTATTGATGCGCTGGCGGAGCCTTATATGCTGCTTGGCAGCGAGGTCTGGATCGGCGCCAGTATCGGCATCGCGATCGCGCCGCAGGACGGGCTGGATCGTCAGGATCTGATGCGCAAAGCGGATATTGCGCTGTATGAAGCTAAAAACGAGGGGCGGGCACAGTACCGCCGTTTCGCGCGCGCCATGGACGAATCGGTGCAAACGCGTCAGCAGATTGCCGCCGAACTGCGCCATGCGCTGCAGCAGCAGCAGGGGCTGGAAGTCTGGTATCAGCCGCTGATGGACGTGGCGGGCGAGCAGATTTTAGGTTTTGAAGCGCTGCTGCGCTGGCGACATGCGCAGCGCGGTTTTATCGCGCCGTCGGAATTTATTCCGATTGCCGAGGAAACCGGGTTGATTTTGCAGATCGGTGAATGGGTGCTGCGCGAAGCGTGCCAGGTTTCGCTGCGCTGGCCCACTCTCTCCATCGCTATTAACGTGTCGCCGCTGCAGTTTCGCGCCGCCGGGTTTGTGCAGCGCTTTAAGGATATTGTGCAGATGGAAGGCGCCGATCCGCACAACCTTGAGCTGGAGATTACCGAGGGCGTATTGATTGAAGATGAGCGTGAAGCACGCACCATTATCATCGCCCTGCGTGAGGCAGGCTTTCGTATCGCGCTGGATGATTTTGGCACCGGCTACTCCAGCCTGAACTATTTAAGCAATTTTCCAGTGGATAAAATTAAAATCGATCGCTCGTTTACCCAGTCGCTGGGCGTGGCGGAAAACTCAACGGCGATCGTTGAGTCTGTGGTGCGGCTTGGTCATGCGATGGGCCTGACCGTCACCGCCGAAGGGGTGGAAACGAACGGACAAATGTCGGCGCTGGCCGAGGCGGGCTGCAACCAGCTACAGGGCTATCTGTTTAGCCAGGCGGTGCCGCCTGACCAAATCGCCCCGATGCTGGAAAAGCGCAAGGCGGGATAAAACGCTTCTTTTCTTTAACGGCTGAGAAAGCCAGGGCGCGCTGCGCAGGCACCCTGTCATTTAACCGGGCGTTTTACTGCGGGAAATCGGTGCCGAGCGAGGTCTCTTGCCATGCTTCAATCTGCGCCAGCCGCTCGCGTAGTTTATGGGTGACCGCTTCAAAGCCAAAAGCCCCCATCACCAGATGACGCGGCGGATGCGCATCTTCGGTAACCGCAATCATCGCCGCTGCGGCACGCGCCGGATCGCCTGGCTGTTTGCCGCTGTAGCCAGCGGTATTCTTCATGCGCGCGCCGGCGGTTTCGGCATAATCTTCAATGCGGTTTTCCGTCTGATGCAGCGAGCGTCCAGCCCAGTCGGTACGGAACGGGCCCGGTTCGACGCAGGTGACCTTAATGCCCAGCGGCGCGCCCTCAACGGCCAGCGCATCTGACCAGCCCTCCACCGCATGTTTGCTGGCGGCATAATAGCCGGAACCAGGGAAACCAATCAGCCCCGCTACCGAGGTGATATTAATAATGTGTCCACGCCGCGCCTTGCGCATTGCCGGAAGCACCGCGCGCGTCATGGCGAACAGGCCAAAAACGTTAGCATCAAACTGCGCGCGGATCTCCGCTTCGACGCCCTCTTCGACCGACGACTGATAGCCATAGCCCGCGTTATTAACCAGCACGTCGATAGTGCCGAACTTCGCCAGCGTTGCCTTGACCGCGCTATCAATATTGGCGCTGTCGGTGACATCAAGCGCCAGCGCCAACGTCTGTTGCTCTTTCCCTGCCACCAGATCCGCTACTTTTTGCACATCGCGGGCGGTCACCACTACGTTAAAACCACGTTCAATGGCCTGTTCAGCCAGCTCACGGCCAAAGCCGGTAGAGCAGCCGGTAATAAACCATACCGGGCGCGTTACTGTTGTCATACTGTTTTCCTTATTTGCGTTCGGGCGATGCAGAACACCACCTTTAACTTTTTGTACTTAAAGGATGAGTATCAGCAAGCCTTCGCCTGTTTTAAATAGGTTAATGCCTTCAGGTTTATTCAAATATTTGCCGAATCGGCCGGTCGCAGGTTGTATCCCTTAACCTGGGGTTCTGGTTGCCAGCCGTCAGCACCCAGAACCGGTTTCTGCACCCCTCAGGTTATTTCTTTTTTGTCGGTAATACTTCATTCAGCAGCTGGCTGGCGGTATCACCAATCACCTGCGCGGCCCCGCGATCGCCCTTCAGCATGGAGCTCATAAAAGCTTTCGCCTGTTTTAAGTTTATATGCGGCGGCAGCGGCGCCACTTCCGGATCGGTCTTCACTTCCAGCACCACCGGTCGATCGCTGCTCAGCGCTTCCTGCCAGGCTGCGCTGAGTTTTTCCGGATCGTCGACAAAAATGCCCTTCAGGCCGAGCATCTCCGCAAAGGCAGCGTAGTGTACGTTGGGGATACTCTGGCTGGCCTCAAAGCGCGGATTGCCCTCCATCACGCGCTGCTCCCAGGTGACCTGGTTAAGATCCTGGTTATTAAACACGCAGACAATCAGCCGACCATCGCCCCAGCCCTGCCAGTATTTCTGAATGGTGATCAGCTCCGCCAGATTATTCATCTGCATCGCGCCATCACCCACCAGCGCCACCACCGGCTTATGCGGGAAAGCGAACTTGGCGGCAATCGCGTACGGGACCGCCGCGCCCATACAGGCCAGGCCGCCGGAGAGCGTGGCGCGCTGTCCCTGCTTCACCCGATAATCACGGGCGAACCAGTTGGCGCAGGAGCCGGAATCAGAGGTAACAATAGCGTCTTCCGGCAGCAGGGGCGACATCTCCCATACCACGCGCTGCGGGTTAACCGGATTGGCAGGCGCCATCGCCCTCTCTTCCATTACCTGCCACCACTCTTGTACCTGGCGCGCAATATTCTCTTGCCAGCTGCGATCTTCTTTATGTGTCAACAGCGGCAGCAGCGCACGCAGCGTTTCCGCCGCGTCGCCATGCAGATTAACCTCACAGGGATAGCGCAGGCCAAGCATCGCCGGATCAATATCGATCTGCACCGCTCGCGCCTGGCCTTCTTCCGGCAGAAATTCCGTCCACGGGAAGCCGCTGCCGATCATCAACAGCGTGTCGCAGTTTTTCATCATTTCTGAAGAGGGTTTGGTGCCCAGCAGGCCGATAGAACCGGTCACAAAAGGCGCATCGTCCGGCAGGACATCTTTGCCCAGCAGCGCTTTCGCCACGCCCGCGCCCAGCAGACTGGCCGCCTGCACGACCTCAACGGCCGCGCCGCGCGCGCCGGAACCAATCAGGATCGCTACTTTTTTACCGGCGTTAAGGATCTCTGCGGCACGCTGCAAATCCTCATCGTAAGGCACCACTTTTGGCCGCTGATAGCCAGGGCCGGAATGGGTAAAACCGTGAATATGCTGCGGCGCCTGCCACGGCTCATCCTGCAAATCTTTCGGCAGGATCAGCACCGCCACGCCGTTTTGCGCTTTGGCGATGCGCACGCCACGATCGACCAGATGGCGCACCTGCGCCGGAGCCGCCGCTTCCTGTACAAAATTAGCCACGTCAGAAAAGACGCGATCGAGATTCAGTTCCTGCTGATAGTTAGAGGCGCGGGAGGTGGTTTCGGCCTGGCCTGAAATGGCCAGCACCGGCGCGTGATCCAGTTTGGCATCATACAGACCGGTCAGCAGATGCGTGGCGCCAGGGCCGCCGGTAGAGAGGCAAACGCCCAGCTCGCCGGTAAATTTGGCATGGCCTGAGGCCATAAATGCCGCCATCTCTTCATGGCGCACCTGAATAAACTCAATGCCGGCGCCCGCTTTATTCGCCCGCTGAATCGCGCCCAGCACCCCGTTGATGCCGTCGCCGGGATAACCGTAAATCCGCGTGACGCCCCACGCCTTCAGGCGCTCCACAAAAAAATCGCTGGTTTTCATTGCCATCGTCTGTTTTTCCCTCTCAGATTACACAGACTTTAAGCATAGCTGACCTGCTCAGAATACGACCGTCACGATTAGCCCATCGCCTGGCTTATCAGGCTCCGGGCGGTCATGCCCTGCGGCTGCATCGGCTGGCGCAGCAGCGTGATTCTGGCTCCGCTTGCAACCTCATTATCCGATTAACCATGATCGTCCCCTGGCGGAAAATAGCGACATTCGCCGCAGCGCTAATGAACTGCAAGGCGCGGGAGAGGCAAATTAAATCTGAAAGTCAATGACCGGCTCCTCTGCCTGCACGCTGAGCGCCTGGCGTTTGATCTCTTCCAGCGACAGGTTGGCGTTGCATAATTCAAGGAACTGCCAGACGTAGTTACGCTGTAGCTGCCCGCGCTTCAGCGCCAGCCAGACGGTGCTGGCTTCAAACAGATGGTGCGCATCAAGCCGCGTCAGTGACGACTGCGCATCCAGCTGACACGCCTGATCGGCAAGAATGCCCACGCCCAGCCCCAGCTCTACATAGGTTTTCACAACGTCAGAGTCCTGCGCGCTGAGGATAATATCCGGCTTCAGCCCGGCAGCCTGAAAGGCGCGATCGACACGCGAGCGCCCGGTAATGCCCTGGCGGTAGGTAATCAGCGGATAGCGGCTAAGCGCCGTCAGCGAGAGCTGCGGTTCCTGCTCCAGCGCGTGCCCTTTCGGCACCAGCAGGGCATGATGCCAGCTAAACCACGGAAAGGCCGCCAGCGCAGGTTGATTAACCAGCTGCTCGCTGGCAATACCAATATCCGCCTCACCGGCAGAGACCATCGCCACAATTTCCTGCGGCGATCCCTGATTCAGCTCCAGGCGCACCTGCGGCCAGAGGGCACGAAAGGCTTTGATGACTTTTGGCAGGCTGTAGCGCGCCTGAGTATGGGTGGTGGCAATGGTTAGCACGCCGCTGGTTTCGTTGGTAAAAACATCCGCCAGCCGACGCACCCGGCTTGCCTCATCAAGAATGCGCTCGGCGATGGTCAGCAGCGCTTTACCCGGCTCGGTCATTCCCAGCAGCCGTTTGCCCCGACGGATAAAAATATCCACGCCCAGTTCATCTTCCAGATCGCGTATATGACGGCTGACGCCAGACTGCGAGGTGAAAAGCGTGTTGGCGACTTCCGTCAGGTTAAACTCACAGCGTGCGGCTTCACGGATAATTTTAAGCTGTTGAAAGTTCACACCGTTTCTCCTTATCTGGCGGTCAATATTGCCTTTATGTTAAGCAGGCTTATTGATAGCTACAAATAATAAAAAACAGTTTGTTATGCCATTATGAGATAAGTCGGCGGACGGTTAGCCACGATTAGCCAGCCCGTCCGTAGTAAAAGGCGTTTAACCCACCAGCATCAGCTCCTGCTCTTCCAGCGCGGGCTTATTCAGCAACGTCAGCAGAATATTTTTCACCGCCTGGGCGGAAGGCGACAGCGGCAAACACGTAGAGATATTCAGCGACAGCGGTAAATTAAGCGAAGGTGAATTGATGCGCGCCATCCAGCCGCTGGTTGCGCTAACCAGCGCCCGCGCCGCCGACTCCGGCAGCACCGTTGCGCCCATACCGCTGGAGACGGCGGCGGTCAACGTCGCAAGCGATTCGATTTCGCCGATAATGCGCGCGCTCAGGCGACGCAATGAAAAAGCTTCATCCACCCGCTTACGCACCGCACTGTAATCACGCGGTAAAAAGAGGTTCATCTGCGCCACCTCGGCTAAATCAACCGTTGCGCCGGGCGCATCGCTGGCACCGACCAGATAAAGATCCTCTTTCATCAACGGCGTACTGGTAATGCCCGCCAGCGGCGTACGGTCATACAGCACCGCCATATCGAGCTGTCCGTTCATAACCTTGTCATTCAGCGAGGAGCCGCTGTTCTCATGCAGATAAACCAGAATTTCCGGGTACTCTTCACGCACCGTTTGCAACAGCGGCATGGTCAGCGATGAAGCGGCGGTACCCGGCGCGAGGCCGATAGAAACCTGACCGTTCAGCGTCTGTCCGGCATTGATCACCGCCATTTGCGCCTGTTCACACTGACGCAAAATGGTACGCGCGTGCGCATAAAGAATTTTCCCCGCCCCGGTCGGCGTTACGCCGCGTTTGGTACGGATCAGCAGCTGTTGGTCCAGCTCGCTTTCCAGTGTGGCAACCTGCTGACTCAGCGCAGGCTGCGCGATGTGCAGCACTTCCGCCGCCTGGGTCAGGCTGCCAATATCGACGATTTTTACGAAATATTTGAGTCGTCTTAAGTTCATGTTGCCTCCGTCGGGGTTCCCGAATGTTATCACCAGCTCAGGCGCGCATCGCGGCTGTAAGCTAAGGGTTGCAATATGCAGGCCAGCTTTTGACACAATCAAAATGGAGCGCGGCTAACTCACGATAAAATAAGTGAATCTGATTACCCCGGAAGAGTTAATAAGCCGGATTAACAGCGGCGGCCCGGCAGACTTGCACTATCAGCGTGCAAATGCTGCGTTGGCGCTGTGCGGCGATCGGCGACGCTTTTCCTGCCATCTCGCACCCTGTTTCTTCCGATCGTGGTCACAAAAACTTACATCCGTACCGATTGAAATATGAACCGCGTCACTGTTCATCCTTTCATCTATAGCAAATGTAAAATTTATGTTATTTCCTTAATTGACAAAATAGCTACAAAAACAGCGGGTTATTCCAAACGTAACTATCACTTAGCTAACTTTTATGCACGCTACATAAAAGATAAATAACGTGACGTTATACCCGTTGTGCCTCATCACCAGAGATAAGCGGTAGTACGCCTGCTGTCTCCCTAACCTTTAGAAGGAAAGAATTTTGCTGACTGTGCTGGGTTTTTCGATGGTGATCTGCTTTATGTATCTGATCATGACCAAGCGGATGTCGGCGCTGATTGCGCTGATTATTGTTCCTACGTTATTTGCGCTGGCGGGCGGTTACTGGCACGGATTGGGCGAGATGATGCTCAACGGCGTTAAGACGCTGGCTCCTACCGGCGTAATGCTGACTTTTTCTATTCTCTATTTTGGCATGATGATTGACGCCGGGCTGTTCGATCCGCTGGTGCGGCTGATTTTAAAAATCGTGCGCGGCGATCCGTTAAAAGTGCTGGTCGGTACCGCCGTGCTGACGCTGCTGGTTTCGCTGGACGGCGACAGTTCCACAACCTATATGATCGCCGTCGCGGCATTTCTGCCGCTGTATCACCGGCTGGGGATGAGTGTGCTGCCAATGCTCTGTTTGATTAATCTCGCCAGCGGCATTATGAACCTGTCGCCGTGGGGCGGCCCAACCGCACGCGCGGCGGCGGCGCTGCGTATCGATGCGCTGGATATTTTTATTCCGATGATCCCGGCGATGCTCCTGGGCGGTTTAACCCTGGTGGGAATGGCGGTGCTGTTTGGCCTGCGCGAGCGTCGGCGGCTGGGCATTATGACGATGGAGAATCATCATCTGGATAATATCAGCCTGGGACTGGGCGACGCGGATGATTGCGAAGCTAACCGTCGCCCTAAAATGTTCTGGCCCAACTTTATTCTTACCACCACGCTGCTGGTGCTGCTGGTGGTGGGGCTGATGCCGATTCATATTCTGTTTATGCTGGCGTTCGCCATCGGGGTGATGCTTAACTATCCCTCGCTGGAGCAGCAAAAAGCGCGTATCGGCGCGCATGCCGCTAACGTGCTGGCGGTTACCGCGCTGATTTTCGCCGCCGGGGTGTTTACCGGGATTTTGTCCGGCACCGGTATGGTGGATGCGATGGCTAAGAGCCTGCTGGCGGTGATCCCTCACAGTTTTGGCCCTTATCTGGCAGTGTTTACCGCGGTAGTCAGCCTGCCGTTTACTTTCTTTATGTCTAACGACGCGTTCTATTTCGGCATCCTGCCGGTGATTGCCCAGACCGCCGCAGGCTACGGTATCAGCGCCGAAGAGATCGCCCGCGCCTCAATTATCGGCCAGCCTTTCCATCTGCTCAGCCCGCTGGTGCCGTCGGTTTATCTGCTGGTCGGGCTGGCGAAGGTGGACATTGGCGACCACCAGCGCTTTTCGATTAAATGGGGGATCCTGGTAAGTATGGCGCTGATGGCAGGTGGCATTGTGTTTGGCGCGTTTCCGCTCTGGCACCGCTAAGTTTAGCGCGGGAACCTGCTCGCCAGAGATGTGGCAGCCGTTAAAGTGTGAGTTGATCGCTGTGACCAGGTGAGCCTGAACGGAAGGTTGTACGGCCGGAGCATCCCTGAATAAAGGCCGGCCGGGCAATAAAACGGTAAGCTGACGATCAGTGGCGAAGTTGAGCCAGATCGTCTTCGGTCAGGCCGGTCGCTTCCAACACGGACTCGTGGGACATCCCCATTTTTAGCAGGCTGCGGGCTACTTCGAGTTTACCTTCATTCCTGCCTTCCTGTCGGCCAAGCTGAATGCCCTTCTCAATGCCCTTCTGCTCAAGCTGTTGTGCGATGGTCATAAGTGCGTCTCCGTGTTGCGGCACACGCTGTGCCAGTTCGCGAACAAAAGCTTCGGAGTCTGCAGACTCGCCTGCCTGTATTAAATATTGTATCAACGCCATCACCTGCGGTGAAGAAAGATAATCACCCAGCAGTAGCGTGGCCAGGCGATCCTTCAGGGTGGCGAGGTCGCGCTGGCGGATATGCTTTTGCAGTAACGTCAATGCCGCCATGCTGCGATGGTTCATTATTTCATCGTCAGGAATAACGGTGACATCAACCAGCGGAAAAGCACCGCTATAAAGTTCGCCAGCCAGCTCAGGGTTATCAAATTGATTTAGCCACCGTGTAGAGTATGGATATGGGCTACGTTTACCGACATAAAAAAGCACCGGTATCACCAGCGGCAACTTTTTATGACCCGCTTCGATATGGCGCTGCATCGCGGCCACGGCGTAGCGTAACAGACGAAACGCCATATAAAACAGAAATCAACTGATTTATAAGGGCTGACATCGAACATCATAATAAAAAGCCACCGGAGGCATGCGGCCTGACCAGAATCAAGCAGCCTCAGGGATTTAACTCCCTGAAGCGAATAGACAACAATAGTTATTTTTGCGTAGGTCACGAGGAATTTAACCGGCCCGAATATCAGCGCCTGGCAATAAGCTATCTAAAACCTCAGAACAACGCCTTAGCGTTTTTTACGGTTACGGTGCATATCAATGGAGACCGCCGCAACGATAATGATGCCTTTAATAATATCCTGCACATAGGCATCCACGCCCACAAAGGTAAATCCGCTTTTAATCAGCCCGAGGATCACCGCGCCGATCAGCGTGCCGGTAATGCGTCCGACGCCGCCCATCAGACTGCTGCCGCCAATGACCGCCGCCGCGATAGCATCCAGCTCATAGGACATGCCCATGCTCGACTGTCCGGTACTGACGCGCGCCGCCAGCACTACGCCCGCCAGCCCAGCCAGCCCTCCGGCAATGGTATAAACGATCACCAGATACTTATTGACGTTAATCCCGGAAACGCGCGCCGAAATCATATTGCCGCCGATGGCGTAAACATATTTGCCGTAGCGCGTGTGCTTCAGCGCAATATGGAAAATCGCCGCCACCACCAGAAAGATCACCACCGGCATTGCGCCCTGACCAATGGCGGTAAAACCGTCTGACAGGAAGCTGATGGGATTACCCTGCGTGTAATACTGCGCCAGCCCACGCGCGGACACCATCATGCCCAGCGTGGCGATAAAAGGCGGGATGCCGGTTCGGGTAATCAGCACGCCGTTAATCAAACCGCACAGGGTGCCTACGCCGATCCCGGCAATAATTGGCACGACGGCGGGCAGGTCGATCAGCGAAGGGAACATGGGTGACAGGCTGTCAGACGTTTGCGCCAGGCTGGCCGCCACGACCGCCGTTAGCGCAATCAGCGAGCCGGAAGAGAGATCGATGCCGGTAGTAATGATCACCTGCGTCACGCCGACGGCGATAATGCCGATAATCGCTACCTGCAGCACGATCAGCACCAGACGATTGGTGTTCAGCAGAAAAGATTGATCGCGCACGTACCAGCCGGCCACTTCAAAAATCAGCGCGATGCCGAGCATCACAATAAAAATGCCGGTATCTTTCGGCAACTTGCCCTGCAACTGACTGAACAGCGGCGGACGCGATGCGCGCGGTTGCTGAGTACTCATTTTTACGTTGCTCATGTTTTTCCTCTCGCCTCACTCAGATGCCAGCGACATAATGGTTTCCTGATCGGCCTCTTCTTTATCGAGGATGCCGGTTATCTGCCCTTCGTGCATCACCATCACCCGGTCGCTCATGCCAAGGATCTCCGGCAGCTCTGACGACACCATAATCACCGCCACGCCACGGTTGGCCAGCTCGCTGATCAGCCGATAAATCTCCGCTTTCGCGCCGACATCAATGCCGCGTGTCGGCTCATCCAGAATCAGGATTTTTGGCTGCGCCAGCAGCCAGCGTGCAATCAACACCTTCTGCTGATTGCCGCCGCTGAGGTTATTGATGATCTGATCCATGGTGGGCGTTTTAATGTTGAGCCGCCTGATCTGCTCCATGCAGTCCTGCGCCATCTGCACGTGGCTGACGAAGCCGCCTTTGCTGCTGTACTCCGGCATATTGACAATGCTCATATTTTCCAGCACCGACAACACCAGGAACAGGCCGGACTTTTTACGATCCTCCGTCAGAAACGCCATGCCTTTCTCGATTGCCGTTGAGGGCGAGTCGATGGTGATCGGCACGCCATCAATCAGCACTTCGCCGCTGTCGGCATGCGCCATGCCAAACAGGGTTTCCATTACTTCGCTGCGCCCGGCGCCCACCAGCCCGGCAACGCCAAGGATTTCACCACGGCGCACGCTAAAGCTGACATTCTCAAACGCACCCTGCCGCGACAGATGGCGCACCGTTAGCACCTCTTCGCCGATGGCGTTGTTGAACTTAGGGAACAGCTGCGTCAGCTCACGGCCCACCATTTGGGTAATCAACGACTGGCGGCTATAGCTGTCGGTCTGGCCGCTGCCCACCCAGCTGCCGTCGCGAAACACGCTGACCTCATCGGTGATGGCGAAGATTTCATCCATTTTATGGCTGATATAAACGATCGCTTTTCCCTGCGCACGCAGATCGCGAATGATAGTAAACAGATGCTTCACCTCGCCTTCGGTCAGCGCAGAGGTGGGCTCATCCATAATCACAATATCGGCGTTCCACGAGACCGCCCTGGCGATTTCCACCATTTGCTGACTGGCAATGCTCAGTTCTCCCACCATGCGCTCCGCCGGTAGACGAATATTAAGTTTGCTCAGCAGTTCCTGGGTTTGCTGATTCAGTCGACGGTGATCGACCAAACCAAATTTTACCGGCTCGCGTCCCAGCCAGATGTTTTCCGCCACCGTCATCCACGGCACCAGGTTAAGCTCCTGATGAATCATTGAGATGCCGGAGCGCAGCGCATCCAGCGTGTCCTGAAACTGCACCGGCTCGCCTTTGATACGGATAATGCCGTGATCGGGACGGTAAATCCCAATCAGGCACTTCATCAGGGTGGATTTTCCCGCGCCGTTTTCCCCCATCAGCGCATGTACCGTGCCAGGCCTAACGCGCAGCGATACGTTATTCAGCGCTTTCACGCCCGGAAAAAATTTACTGATGCCTTCAGCTTCCAACGCATAAGCCGTCATGCTTTACCTCCGTACGGCAGGTCGCCTGCAGGCAGCCCGCGTAACGGGCGCCAGGCGAACGGAAAGGATTATTTTTGGTTACGGCTGACGAACTGCTGATAGTTCTCTTTGGTAATCAGCTGATAAGGGATCATCATGTTTTTCTGGACTTTCTCGCCTTTCACCAGGCTGATGGCCGTCTGTACCGCGCCTTCGCCCTGCCCTTTGGCATCCTGAAAGACGGTGGCGATCATTCTGCCGTTTTTGATCTGCTGCAGCGCATCAGGCGTGCCGTCCACTCCGGTAATCAGCACCTTGTTATCTTTGCCCAGCGCCATCAGCGCACCGATGGCCATTTCGTCATTATTGGAAGCGATGGCGTCAATTTGATCGCCGGCAGTCATCCAGTTGCTGACCACATCTACCGCTTCGTTACGCATAAATTTGGCGGTCTGCTTCTGAACGATTTTGATTTGCGGATATTTAGCCACTACCGCCTCAACGCCTTTGGTACGGTCGCGGGTTGCCTCGCTCGCCAGATCGCCCATCAAAATGGCGACGTTGCCTTTTTGATGCATCGCTTTCGCCAGCGCTTCCATCTGCAGACGGCCCGCCAGCTCAGAATCCGATCCGACATAGGCCATTTTGTCAGTCAGCTCCGCCTGTGGGCGGCGGTTAACAAAGATCAACGGAATGCCCGCTTTACTGGCCTGATCCATAATCGGTTTTACGGCGTTAGTATCGACCGGATTGACGATAATGGCGTCGACGCCTTGTCCGATAAAGTTCTGTACCTGCTGAAGCTGCTGCGCCACGTCGCCTTTGGCATCTTCCATCTGGCCTTTCACCTGGTCTTTATCCATCTCTTTTTGCATTGCGGTACGCAAGATGGTGAGGAAGTTGTCATCAAACAGCGCCATTGATACGCCCAGCTGAATATCTTTCGCCAGCACTGCGGCGGGCAGCAGACAGGCAATGACAGAGGCAACAATCGCTTTTTTCATCTTCATAGTTCACCCTTTGAATTGTTAAGTTGCGCTGGCGGGCCGTTACCTCGAATGAAAAATATAATTTACATTCACACAACATCACCAGGGTTATCAGCTACGGGAAGAGATAAAACCTTACATCGTTCGCGCTTTTTCCGTTTACACTTTCCTTTTTTCAACCGACTGATTTTTAATATTTTTTATATGGAACTGCATATTATTAAGTTCTTACAGACGCAGTCACACGCCGAAACAGTTTTTTTATTTCATAATAAGCACAATTGAAATTTTCATAATAAAAGCATCGAAACGCGCGTTTTAAAATTGCCAAATAACAAAAATTTGACATACCTCTAACATCAGCCGGGAAAAGCGTTTAAATTGAGATCCACACGGCAGATTAGAAAAGCAGCAAACGGCGAGGGATTGTTGATTTTGCCAGCAAACGCACCGGGAAAAGCGGTACAGGCTTTGACATTCAGACAGGCGCCAGGTAATATTCGCCTCGTTCACACGATTCCTCTGTAGTTCAGTCGGTAGAACGGCGGACTGTTAATCCGTATGTCACTGGTTCGAGTCCAGTCAGAGGAGCCAAATTCTTGTTTTCATGCCTTCCGACTAATCCCTGTCTGCTTTCGATTCAACAACCTGGCGTGAAAATCTTTCCCGATGCATATCTGGTTTTCCCATTGTATCCGGCGAAGTTGATGGTCAGATTTGGAGTCATTTCAGTCCGATAATGAAGTGGCCACACCTGTCTCTTTCCGACGCGAAAATCCGCAGTATTAAGCCTTCATCCTTTAAGCTGACCATTCACAGGGTCTGTATTTACTTGTCAATCCGCGCGGCTCACGCCTCTGGTATCTCAAATATCGCTTCAACCGAAAAGAATCCCGCATTGCGTTAGGTGCCTATCCGCAGGTTTCGCTATCCGACGCCCGCCAGCAGCACGACGGTATTCGTAAACTTCTGGCGCAGAATATTAATCCAGTACAACAACGTGTTGCCGAAAAAGTCGCCGCTTCGCCGGAAAAATGCTTTGAAGCCGTAGCGCGAGGCTGGCACAAAACCAACAAAAAGTGGTCGGCTGACTATGCAGATCGCATCCTCGCCAGTATGAAAAATCATATTTTTCCGGCGATTGGTCATCAGCCCGTTACGATGTTGAAAACGCAGCATTTCACTGCGTTGCTGAGAGTTATCGAGGACAAAAGCTTTCTGGAAGTTGCGTCCCGTACCCGGCAGCAACTTTGCAACATCATGCGCTACGCCGTTCAGCAGGGACTGACCGAAAACAATCCGGCGCTGCATCTGGAAAGCGTCATTGCCCCTCCGGTTAAAAATCACTATCCCGCCCTGCCGCTGGAGCAGTTGCCCGAGCTGCTGGAGCGTATTGGTGTCTATCAACAGGGGCGGCAACTGACAAGGCTGGCGGTGACGCTAACCCTGCATCTGTTTATCCGTTCCAGTGAACAGCGCTTTGCCCGCTGGAACGAGATAGATTTCAGACACAAAGTCTGGATCATCCCCGCCACTCGCGAGGCGATCGACAACGTTCGATATTCAGGTCGTGGAGCAAAAATGCGCACCCCGCATATTGTGCCGCTTTCTCATCAGGCTATCGCCATTCTGAAGCAGATAAAGGAGATCTCCGGCCATCTGGATTTGGTGTTCCCCGGCGACCATAACCCGTATAAGCCGATGAGTGAAAACACTGTCAACCGGGCGCTGCGCCTGATGGGTTATTGCACCAAAACCGACGTCTGCGGGCATGGCTTTCGGGCAATGGCCTGTAGCGCCCTGGTGGAATCTGAACTCTGGTCTAAGGATGCTGTAGAGTGGCAGATGAGTCATCAGGAACGCAACAGCGTGCGGGCGGCTTACATCCACCGCGCTGAGCACCCCGACGCCCGCAAGGCCATGATGCAGTGGTGGTCGGATTATCTGGATACGAGCCGGGAAGGTTATGTTGCGTCCTATATTTATGCCCGACAGCACCGGGCGGCCTGAATCAGCAGAAAGATAATTTGTTGGTAATAAATATCCTCCGGCATAGCCGGAGGTGCTTCAGACGCAGCTCTGCCTGCATTCGCTGAGCCTCCGGGATCATATATCGGGTTCGGGCTCACGGACGGCATTCGATTTAAAAACGTAACCATTTGAAAACTAGAGCTAATTTTTATCCATCATCTGAATAACACACCCATTTTTCGAAATAAATCAACTCATAACACACAATCAAACTAACAATATGACAGGTCAATATTTTCCAAATCAGTCTTAGCCAGACAGCCAAATATGGCGTTAACATCTAGTACCAAGCCAATCTTTGTAAGAGGCCACGACTATTTAAAAAACAGCGACCCCTCTTCAAATCCCATATATCTAGCTGTAAGAAGATTTCAACTCAAAGTGAGAATGAATGTTTTACAGATCTGCTTTGTCAGCTTTCTGCCTAACTGCCGAAGCCGATTTTATAAGCGGTGTAAAAATACATGCTTTCTCGACATATCTCAGCACGAGTTTATCTTCCCCGCGAGCAGAGAATTTGAGCGGTGGTTGTGCATACCGGCGACCTCTCATATGAACCTTGCTTCCCCTTCCATGGTTGGGTTAACTATTATTTTCTATATTTTGCACCATATTAACAGCAGATTTTTGGCATCACCAAACACAGGATACCCCCCAGTTCAAAGGTCTGTTTAACGTGCTGAAGTTTCCCGCGAACGGTGTAGTTCTGAACCAAATGACAGGTCTTCTATCTTATTAGAATAACCGGTAATAAAATTAGAAGAGGAATAGAATGATTGTTGATTCAATTCGATTTTTATAAAAAAGTTACGAGATATGCCCTTAACGTAGATAATGGCCGCCAAGCACTTCTTGGTGGCCATGTCAGGAATAACATTATCCGATAAGTCAATTAAATAAAATTTTCATATTGCTTGAAGAAAAAAATTCCTAATCATTTCTTTTCCATATTCTGTCGTCACACTTTCAGGATGGAATTGAACCCCTTCAATACAATATTTTTTATGCCTAATCCCCATAACATACCCATCTTTCATAGAAGTGGCACTTATTACCAGAGGGATCGTATCATTAAAATATTTACGCTCAGCAACAAGTGAATGATATCGAGTAACATTGAAAACAGACGGTAACCCTCTAAAGCATCCTCCTGCATCATTCTCTATTTTACTAACTTTCCCATGCTGCCTACTAACCGCAGGAGTTACAGGGACACCATAATATTCAGCAATAGCTTGCATCCCTAAGCAAATGCCCAAAATTGGTATCTTACCCTCAGAATGGCGAATAATATCTAGATAGCCACACTCTGTAGGGTGGCCTGGTCCTGGGCCAAGGACTATCGCTTGATATTTTTCTAAATCAGTAATATCAATTTTATCACATCGAACAACCTCAATATCAAGTCCTATGTTCTCAATATAATTTTTAATTATATAAACAAAACTATCATAAGCATCAACTAACAAAAATTTCATTGCGTAATTCCTTATCAGTAATGGCCAAATAAGTAGAACTTAACTTATTAATAGTCTCATCCCATTCACCTTTTTTTGTAGAGTCTTCAACAATCCCTCCAGATGCCCTTATAATATACATTCCGTCTTTATAGATAGCCGTTCTAATACAAAGGGCAGAAATCATAACATCGTCAAAGCCGAAATAACCAATACAACCAGCATAGATTCCCCGAGGATTTATTTCAGTATTTTCTATTATTTCCACAGCCTTAATCTTAGGTGTTCCCGTCATAGTTCCAGCAGGGAAAGTTGCGGCTAAAATATCATATTTATCATATTCATCGGTCAAAATTCCACGAACATGGGATACTATGTGTATTACATGAGAATATTCTTCGGTGACCAGTAACTCGTCGACTTTTAAGGAATCAGCCACGCAGATTCTGGCTATATCATTTCGACACAGGTCAACAAGCATTAAATGTTCTGCTCCTTCTTTTTCATCAGAAAGCAAAATCCTTCTATTTCGTTCTTTTTCTTGCAAGTCTGTTGAATTTTTAATTGTTCCTGCAATTGGTCTCATAAAAATATCTTTACTACCAGTTAAAGTAATAAACATCTCTGGGCTAGCACCAATAACATAAACATCCTCACTAGTTTTAAAATAATACATATAAGGTGATGGGTTATATTCACGCATTCTCAAATAGACATCATATGGTTTAATATCAGAATCAATACGAATCTCATGTCCTAATTGTATCTGATAAACGTTACCTATATCTATATGACCTTTAGCTATATCAAACCAAGCATAATACTCATCAACCGAAACTGTAGGATGTGCAACGCTCGAAGCAGAAAAATTTGAATTAAACTCATAAGTCACTTCATCATCGTTAATAAGATTAATTATATCTTCTTCATTTAACTCACTAAAATAATCGCTATCATTTAAAACAAGTAATGTTTTTTTACTTCTAATATCAATATTAATCACGGCTCTATAAATACTAAGGTGTATAGTGGCGATACCCTTGTCTCTTTTTATAACTTTATCAATATCTTCGAAATAAAAAACAGTGTCATATCCAAAGTAACCAAAAAAACCAAATTTAACATCACTTTTATTATTTATATTTTCTACAGAAAAAACATTCTCAATAGCTCTAAGCAATCTAATAAGATCTTGACCACTACTGAGCACCCCTTCATGCCCTTTAATAGCGAATGAAGATAAAGCATCATGCCTGGATACAAAATCAACTACACTATCTACTCCCGTAAAAGAAAAATCATATTCATTTATCTTCAATGTGAAGATAGGTTCAAAAGCGATTATTGATTTATTACAGTCTTTTTCTGGACCACTCATTGACTCAAGTAAAAATATCTCGTTCTCACCATACTTTTTTCTCAATTTGTTATAAATACAGACAGGATCATTGTTAACACTAATATTCTCAGATTTACAAGACACAGAAATATAGGTCATTTGATATTCTCCTTTATCATTTTAAGCTTTCTTTCATTTTCCCAGTTTTGAGATAATTTTTGAAAATCAATTGAGTCATGAATATTTACCAAGCGATTGACCATTTGCTCCAACGCAACCTCTTCTTCTATATCTTTTATATCTTTAATATTTTCATCTCCATGAATAAGTACAGGAAAACCAGCGCCAGGAACAATCATACGATTCAACAACATATTATTCACTATTTGATCGTGAGCATGTCCAAGATGATATTTTCGCCCAATAACGACACAGCCACCTATTTTATTTGCTAACGGACGTTCAAATCTTAAATATCCAACGCCTGCACGTTCAAGGAAAATTTGCATAAGGTGACATACACCAAATGCATGTACCGGTGTAGCATAAATAATGATATGGGCTTTTATCATCAAATCAATAATGGCCGGTAAACCATCGTTTTTCTCACATGGCTCAGTTCGGTAGTTACAATCAGAATTCCCGTTACCACAACCATTACAAGGTGATAAATCGATTTCATTCAAATGAACTATTATAGTTTCTACACCATATGTTTTTAATAAACTACTGGTTCTTTGTGAAACGGCTGAAGTGATACCAAATCGCCGTTCTGACCCAGATATAATCACAGCTTTCATATCAACCTCCTTTGTTGTAAATTATTTTTATTGATGCTAAGTATGCTAGCTATCACGATAAGCATTCCAAACATATCAAGCGAAGACATTATTTCATTAAGAATTATGCAATCAATAATTACCGTAATAAAAAATTCTGCAATATTAATTATCGCTTTTTCACAGGACCATCATGTTTAACAACATGCATCATTAGGGAAAATGGAAACGCAGTTGAAAAAACGACTAGCACAGAGGTGTATTTCATAACGGATAAGTAATGAATATAAGCATCGCTCTTTCTCCTGATAAGCCCATGAGGAGAGTTGACCAAATTCAAGAACTCCGAGAAATCAGCTGAAATTGAATGTCTACTCATATCCATATGCATATTCACCATGTTAATTAACTTACACCCTCAAACTAGTACGCTAGTACCTTGTACATAAAGTGATCAATTGGATATTTGTAACAAAGTGTAAATTTAATTTATAGCTGCTCATAAGAAAGGGAGAAATAAGATTAAATTTAATTTAAAACAATCCCATGGAAAATTGATAATTCAATTTATAACTAATTATGATAGTTTAAATTACAAAGTGTTTTCTTAATTTGAAATTTGAAATTTGAAATTTGAAATTTGAAAAACAGCAAAAGCCCCCTTTAAGAACAGATGCTCTTGTTCTCAAGAGAGGGAGGACATTTAATTCAATTATAAGATTAAAAATAATATTAACTTTAAAGGTTCAGTTAATACGTCGGTATAGTGCCAACCCAGAAGCCATAAATACTAAAATTAAAGAGCAAAGGCGATTCATTATTTTTAATTTTACTTCTGAAAGATAACGTGAAATCTGGAAGCCAGCTGTTGCATAGCACCCCATGATAATCATATCAAGAACAATAGTAATTAAAATGAATGAAGCGTATTGCTGCACCTGTGAGTAAGATGTATTTATGAATTGTGGTAGAAAGGCACCAAAAATAGTAAACCCTTTGGATTTGATAATGCAGCAAATAAGCTTTTATAGAAAGCTCCTTTTGCATTTATAGAGTTTTTATTATTTCTATTTTCAACTTGAAGTGTTAATGGTGTGGATTGCCATAAATTATATGCCAGCCAAAATAAATAGATAACACCAATCACCTTTATGGTTGAAAAAAGTATTTCGGAAGTAGCCATGATAGCACCAAGACCAAAAGCGACCAAACCGATCAATAGAAAATCAGAACAAGCAGCACCCAAAATTCCCATCAAAATAATTTTCTTATTTTTCGTTGTGCCATTTGAAAGAGCCAACAACATTGTTGGACCTGGAATGACAGTTACTGCCAAAGAAGATACCCCGTATAAAATCAATGTATTAATCACGATTCACCTCATAATAAACATGTTTTTGCTAATTTTTACTCAAAAAAACAAATACCAACCAAACAGTTTATTGATCTTAGTCAACATTAAGATCCAAAAAATCGTTGACATAAAACTCCAGCGTACTAGTTTAGCGGTACTGACTGTTCATATTCTAACCGAAAATTAAAGGGCCACGAAATAGTAATAGGTTAATTGTTCAATCTGATTGATAAAAAGGAGATTTTATGGCCACACAAAGCTACGAGAAAGTCGTATTTAATGCACCAAGCGAACCATGGGATAAATGGTCAAAGCCAGGCGCAGAGGGCCGCGTAAAGATTTTTTCTTCAAACAATAAGCGGTTAAGACTTTTAGAATTACCGGCAGGTTTTGACGAAGAAAACCTCTGTCTCATCGGCCATCAAGGGTATGTCTTGTCAGGGAGTTTCACCATCATTATTGATGGCCAAGAACATAAATGCCAACAGGGTGATTTTTTTTCAATACCAGATGGCATCCCACACAGATCCAAAGGGGATGAAAACTCGATAACTACTGTTTTTGTTGTTGATGATAAATGTTAAAAGGATAACGATGATGAATTATAAAAATAAAAAGTTAATTGTTGAACCTGATGGAAATGGACTTTATGGCATTTACGGTGGAGAGGCTGAAAACCCAGAACTTCGCTCAGCAATGAATAAAATCAGAGATGCTTTCCATAATATAATTAAAGACGTTAAATTCCATGATGAAATGATAGAACTTAAGCGTTTTTATATTGGTCGCCCCAGTCCTTTGTATTTTGCAAAACGATTGTCAGAACACGCTGGCGGGGCAAAAATTTTTCTAAAACGTGAAGATTTGAATCACACTGGTGCACATAAAATAAATCATTGTATCGGTGAAGTCTTGCTCGCAAAAAAAATGGGCAAAAAGAAAGTATTAGCTGAAACTGGGGCAGGACAACATGGTGTTGCACTCGCTACTGTATGTGCCTTAATGGGTATTGAATGTGAAATACACATGGGCCAAGTTGATATCGAAAAAGAAAAACCAAATGTAAATAAAATGAAAGTGTTAGGTTGTAATGTTATACCTGTAACAGCAGGTAGTGCAACTTTAAAAGAAGCCGTAGATAGCGCGTTCAATTCATATGTCACAGATTTAAAGAACAACTTTTACGCCATTGGTTCTGTCGTTGGGCCTGCCCCATTCCCAGAGATAGTTCAGTACTTTCAGTCAATCGTAGGTCAAGAAGCCAAACAGCAGTTTAGTGAGTTAACGAATACTCTACCTTCCGCAGTAGTAGCCTGCGTAGGTGGGGGTTCAAATTCAATGGGCATCTTCAATAGCTTTTTATCCGATCACGAAGTTCAATTAATTGGTGTAGAACCATCTGGAAAAGGGTTACAAACTGACAAACATGCAGCAACGTTAACTAAAGGTAAATTCGGTTCTTTGCATGGTTTTAAATGCCTATATTTGCAAGATGAAAATGGTAACCCTTCTGATACCTATTCAATCGCATCGGGACTTGACTACCCAGGTGTAGGCCCTCAGCACTGTTACCTTCGCGACATCGGACGTGTTGAATATCATACAATTACTGATGACGAGTGCCTTGACGCCTTCTTTTCTCTTTCTCGAAAAGAAGGGATCATCCCTGCTCTTGAAAGTGCTCATGCCGTCGCATGGGCGATAAAAAATGCCCGGAAATTAGGTAATGACAAATCAATAATTGTCAATTTATCCGGCCGAGGAGATAAGGATGTTGATTTTGTTTTAAGCAAGACGGCTTCATGATGAAAAATGATCTACGCTCAGTGTTGAGCAAATTGTCTGCATGGGGAATATCTCCATGCTTTCATAATTCACCATTATCACCTAGACTAGAAATTTCTGAACATTATAACAATATTATTGCAACTGTTCCGGGTTCTTCCCGAACAGGGCATGAAAATATGTTTATGTATGAATGTAAGGAATACAGTATTCCTGTATTAATTGGTTTATTTGGCAACCGAATTATCAACCAAAAAATTATAGATGAATATTGTTTAAAACCTTTAAACACTTATTCTCTGATACCTCCTGACGTGATCGATGAAGCCGCATGCCATCAACATAAAATTGATTGCAGCCTTAATAAATTACCGATATTAAAATTAACTTCATATGATGCAGGAGCATACATTACATCAGGTGTAATTTGTGCTCAACATATAGAAAGCCAAAAAATTAGCAGTTCCATACATAGATTGAAAGTTATTAATGAAAACCAACTTGCTCTAGCTATGAGGCCAACAGGGTTTCTTTTTGAGTGTTATCATAATGCTTTAAAGAATAATAAAACCCTTCCTGTTACAATAAATATCGGGATACCCCCTATTTATTATTTACTAACATCTTTATCATCAAATTTCCTTCAAGAAAATGAAAGCAAATTAGAGAAAATTGGTGGACTAACTGGGTATCCAGTATTACTGACGAAAGCTAAGACTCAAAATAATGCGTATTGCTATGCCGACAGTGAAATTGTCATTGAAGGTGAAATAACTTCCAATGTTATTGATGAGTGCAATTTAGGGCTAAATAATTTATCAATGCCTGAGTTTATAGGTTATATGGGTGAAGGAAAAAAAGAGCTTCCTGTTATAAACATAACCGGAATATATCATAAAGAAAATCCTATTTATCAAACGTTCATGGGACCAGGAAAAGAACAATCTGAATTACTATCTATATCCACTGAAATTGACATTAAGATAAAATTACGTGAAAAATTCTTTTCTTTATTTAACCTAATCGATGCCCATTACCCCTCTTTTGGCGGAGGACAACTTGTATTAATACTTAAAATAGAAAAGAAACTGGATTGCATTCCTTTATGTGACATTCAAAAATTCATACTTTCCATACATCCACTTTGTAAGCACATTTATTTAGTCGACAATGATATTGACATTTATTCTCCAGAGGACATATTTTGGGCTTTTTCTACCCGTTTTCAACCATCTAGAGATATGAATATTGTTCGTTTACCGGGCTGGAACATGGACCCCTCCCAACTAAAAGGATATCTTGATGACAAAGAATCAATAACTGAATCAATTATTTTTGACTTAACATCACCATACAAGCTTACTAATTATTTTAAACGTTTTTTCAATCTCGATGAGGTATACAGTGAATACAAAGAGTCTTGAGTCACTCAGAAAAGAAATTGATGAATTAGATGAAAAACTTGTTGTTCTATTGACCCAGCGGATGAATGTTGCCTTAGCTATTGCTGATTTAAAAGATAATAGCATATCGTCTGTCCAGGCAAAACATCGTGTAAAAAAAGTATTGGATCGCGTAGCTAAAATAGCTTCCAACAATAATGGAAATGAGCAATTCGTCAGGAAAATTTATAGCGTAATAATAGAGGAATTAACTACTTTGCAATTAATGAAAAAAGGACTGATGTAATCATGCTTATTTCAATTAAATATGACCCTCACCTTACCTCATTATTTCCCGAGTTGTGTACACATTGTATATATATAGATGGACTTGATAAAGATGCAAATTTCGATAATATCATCAATGATAATATCGAGTATGCATTAAAAAACCTAGCTCAAATTGGTAAAGAAAGTTCTTTCCATTCGATATCACTCTGGCGCGAAGCTTATCGTAAAGTCGGGGTTGACCCTACAAAATTTCGTATTGCGCCAGAATCACTCCTTAGAAGATTGAGAACCAAAGGAGAAATCCCTAGCCATCTTCATCCCTTGGTATTATTATGTAATTCATTTTCAGTGAAGCTCGCCTTGCCTATTGCGGTATTAGATGCTGAATGTATTAATGGTAATTTAACTATTAAATTTTCTAATGGTATTGAAACATATACCTCGTTTTCTGGAGAGAAAACAAAACTTCTTGCTGGTGAGGTCTCGTTTATTGATGAGAAAAATATAGCTCATGCCCGAAAATGGTCTCATAAGCAAAGCCTTGACTCTGTCATTACAAATAAAACAAAATCTGCTATAGTATTTATAGAGTCGCTGTTGCCTTTTAATGGTAACTATATTTACCAATCTTCTATAGACGAAATCATTTCAGCAATATCTCTAGCATGGCCAAATTCAAAAATACACAAAACATTTAAAAACAAAGGTGAACTTAATTCTGAAATAATTAATTTAAAAGACTTTAAAATTTAAAACAGTGGTACTTCTCATGATAATAAAAACCGTGTTATAACACGAGCATTTAAAACAGTAGCTACAATTGTAGCTACATTATTAAATACAATAGTAAAATACTTTTTTATAAAAAAGATTGAAAATTTATCATTCAAATAATTTCCATTTATATAAAAATAAAAGCAAGAATAACCAATTTATTATAACATTCAACTCCATGCCAAGAAATTCTCCTTCATCGTTAAACCATTCTTTTTTTAATTACCCCTCTGCAAGGGGATATATCCTTTTTATATAACATCAATATTCATTTGACCTGCCCCAAAATCCTGCTCCATTCAGAAACAGAATTCCGGCATGATTACCACTCCCCTGAACAGAGGTTGTGCCGATGAAAAAGTCACGATTCACCGAAGAGCAGATTGTCTTTGCCCTGAAGCAGGCTGAGCTGGGTACTTCCGTACCGGATGTCTGCCGCAAACTGGGCATCTCCGATGCCACTTTTTACACGTGGCGTAAGAAATACGGCGGAATTTCCCCTTCTGAACTCAAACATATGCGCCAACTGGAAGAGGAAAATCTGCGACTGAAGAGGCTGGTTGCCGATCTCAGCCTCGACAAGGCAATGCTGCAGGACGTGCTGGCAAAAAAGAGCTGACGCTGGCACGACTGCGCGAATGGGTCAGGGATTTACAGGCCCGATACGGTGCCAGCGAAAGACAAATCTGTTTTGCGCTACGGCTCAGCCGCAGTTCGTTCAGGTATCGTTCTGTTGCTGCTGATGACAGTGCACTGCGCCAGCGTATCCGTGAGATCACTGAAACGCGAATTCACTACGGATCTCGCCGGGTACACGTGATGCTCCGGCGTGAGGGCTGGCGCGATAATCACAAAAGAATCTATCGCCTCTACTGTGAGCAGGGGCTGTCGCTGCGCCTCAAACGGCCACGCCGCAATGAATCCGCACAGCGCCGACAACCGCAGCCTCAGGGTCTGTATCCGAATCACGTCTGGGGCATGGATTTTGTCTCTGATGCGCTGTTTGACGGAAGGCGACTGCGCCTGCTGACGGTTATAGACCTGTATACCCGCGAATGCCTGGGGATCTGCGTGGGGCAGAATCTGCGTTCAACAGAAGTGGCAGAAATGCTGAACGGTATAGCGCTCAGACGTCCTTTACCTCAGTTGCTGAAAACCGATAATGGTTCTGAATTTGCAGGGAAAATGCTGGACAAGTGGGTGTATGAAAGAAGGATTAGGATCGACTTCTCACGCCCGGGAACACCAACGGACAATGCTACGGTGGAGTCCTTCAACGGCAGGTTACGGCAGGAATGTCTGAATGAGAACTGGTTCATGTCTCTGGAGGATGCACGGTGCAAAATCGAGGCCTGGCGCCTACACTATAACCAGAGTCGTCCCCATTCTGCACTGGGCTGGATGACACCCTCCGAATTTGCCGAAAAATCTGCCGGTTGCCAGCATATGCAGCCAGAATGAAGCCGGATATTCCTGATTATGAATGGATCACCTACGGGGAGCGGGTCAGAGTTAACAGAGCCTGGCCAGAACCTTGTTATTGACACTAACAGTTAACAATAAATCGAACTATTTACTTGTCTATAAGCAACGGCAATAACACTGCATAGTTAACAGACATTAAATTCGGATAAAGCTCAGGTCATTCCCGACAGTGCAGCAGTTTCGTTCATCTAACATCACTTCTTCAGTATTTCCTCATTAAATTTACTAACGTAGCGGAAGGAATTTCGGCTAATCGCCATTTCAGTCATAAGCAATTTTTATGCATAACCACGCATAAACAACAAGTGACTTTATTTTAAACGAATTTTCTAAATTATAACCAATTGAATATAAACATAAAATTTCCCTCATTAACTGTTTTAATAATTAGCTCATAATTATAAATCATTTTTATTCACATAACCTGAATTTGCATTCTTGACAAAAAATTAGTCACATGCTCTTATGACATTAGTTTTGTTTAAGTAAAGGCATCATTAATCCAGAAGTTAAGCAGGCATAAAGGCAAGCAGAAATGCCTTCTTTAAACATGATTAAAAAATGCGCCCGTTGTGCACCGCTTTTATGCCAGAGAATATAAAAGATGATAATCGCCGCGAAAAAAATAAAGCAACTGGTTAAGTCAGGTGATATAGAAATTACGCCTTTTGATGAGAGCTATCTGGACGTTAATTCCTATTCATTTCATTTAGGTCATACCCTTATTGAATATTACAGCAGCGTCGTCGATCCGCATATTCCTCAGGAGCATCGGCGTATAAAAATACCGGAAACGGGCTACCGGCTTGACCCAGACCATTTTTATCTGGCCGCAACCCATGAAAAAATGGGCAGCCGTATTTGCGCCAGCGAACTTTATGCAAATTTTTCCACCGCTGCATGCGGCATGTTTATTCAAACCAGCGCGCCGCTTGGGCATACCGGCGCGGTAATTAACTGGACGCTGGAAATTATTGTGGCCCAACCCATTATGGTTTACCCCGGCATGAAGATAGGCAAAATTTGTTTTTGGCAAAACTTCGGCGATCTTTCCAGCTATGAGGGCCGCTATCAAGGGTCGGAAGATGTTATTGCCACCAGAATTCATCAAGACTTCCAACCCTGAGGCCAGAGCCGCTATGATCCTGACAGGTAAAGAAATAGAAAAAAGAGTAGAGAGCAAAGAGATCGTTATCTCGCCCTTTCTGCCGGAGAATATTAACCCTAACAGCTATAACTTTCGTCTGGGACGTCAGATGAAAGTATATACCAATGAATTAATCGATCCGGCACAAGAAAATCCGGTAGACACGCTCACCGTAAACGATGATGGCATTATTCTTCAGCCGCGCAGGCTTTACCTGGCAGAAACTATTGAAACCATGGGCAGCACCCAATTTGTGCCTACCTATGCAGCACGTTCATCCGTCGCACGCATGGGCATGTTTATTAATCTCTCTGCGCCGCTGGGGGATATTGGTTTTATTGGCAAATGGACAATCCAGCTTTTTTGCATTCATCCGGTTAAGGTTTATTACGGCATGAATATTGGGCAAATGATGTTCTGGCATGTTTCCGGCGAAATTGAGCTGTATCACGGAAAATATCAGCATGCCAGTGGGCCGCTTGCATCCAGAATTCATATCGACTTTGAACAAAAAATAAAAAAAGGTCTCGGCCTGCAACAGAAAATCCGCGATTGCGAGGTACCGCTATGAGTAAAATAACCGGAGAGAAGGCCACGTTGCCCGGCAAATATAAATATATTGCTGCACTTTCTGCACGCTTTCCGGTGCCGGAAATGACGCTGGTTACTGAAGCTCATCTTAACCTTTGGCTGGCTAATTTTTGCCAGGCCAAGGCAGAGATCGATGAGGCGGAGCAGCATATCGCCATTACTTCCGGTGCCTTTCTCACCGACGATTTAGCCCGCATTGAACGCAGTCTTAATACGCTGTGCTGGCGTAACGAAGCGCCGCGCCTGCTCAGCGACTTTATTCGCCCGTTCGACGGACGAACGGCTGGCGATCAATTCCGATCACGGCATGCAGCCGATTTTTCACGCCTGTTATCTTAACCAGTATCTGGCCGATCGCGGCTGGCTGGCCTTCAACGCTAACGGCACCGTTAACTGGGACGAAACCCAGGCGGCCCTGCATCCGGCAGAAAATGGCACCCTGATGCTGCGTCCGACGGCGGATGGCGAACTGCTACGGCGTGAGATTATCGCCTTCTTTGCCGAGGCGGGCTTCAGCGGTTGTGAGATTGATACGTTGGACTACTGCTCTGCCCAGCAGGGTTTTAGCAACTCGCTATTTCTGCTACCGCCTGACGGCGTTCGGGTCAAGGCGTGTGCGGCGGATAGTTATGTTACCTCCAGCAGCAAGGCGGGCGATCATTGCGGCTTCAGTTCGCATTCCTGGCTACGCGGTACGCTGTTGACGGCCAATATCGATAAACCTCAGCCCGTTATGGAAATGTACGAAATTCATCATTTCATGCTGGAGGCGTAAATGGACGTACAGCTTATTCTTATCGTAGCGGCGTTTTCAATTATCCAGTCGGTTTTCGGCATGGGGCTGCTGGTATTCGGTACGCCAACATTGTTGTTAATGGGCTATCCGTTTGCGGCGGTGCTGTCGATATTATTGCCGCCCTCGTTGACCATCAGCGCCATTCAACTTTTCAGGCAGGAACGACAGCAAAAACGCTTCGCCGTGGATCTGTTAACGTTCTGTCTGCCGATATTAGTGCTGGCGCTGGCCTGGACTTTTATCAGCCATTACAAAGTTAATCTGCGCAGCCTGATTGCAGCGGTTCTTATTTTTACCGCCGTGTCGCGTTTCTCGTCGCGTATTTCCGGTTACCTGCGCCGGATTATTGAAAATAATTCACGTAAATATTTACTGGTAATGGGATGTGTACATGGCTTATCAAATATGGGCGGCAGTTTACTTTCAGCCTATGCGGTAACGCGCCATCAAATGAAGCAGGATGTACTGGGCTGTATTGTCACTGGTTATCTTCTTTTTGGTATTGTACAACTCGGTACGCTGCATTATGTTAATGCATTAAATCTTAACGCCACTACCTTCGCCTGTTGCACGGCTGCCGCTGCCGTCTATTTACTGGTGGGGAACAGGCTGTTTAAATCGCTGAATGAACAATTTTATCAGCATATATTTTCCGCCTTTATGCTGGTTTATGCGGCGCTGATGATATTTTTATAACCGTGACGGATAAAAAATGATGAAACCCTACACGCTGCCGAAAGGATTTATTTTTGATATTGACGGCACGCTTATCCTACACGGCAACGCGCTTCCCGGGGCGGTTGCCACCGTTAATCGCCTGAAAGAAGCCGGTTTTGCCCTGCGCTTTGTCAGTAATACTACCAGCAGAAGCGCCGCTCAGCTGGCCGAAAGCCTGAATCGCCTCGGCTTTACTATTGCTGAAAATGAAATACAAACCTCCGTTACCGCCTGCCTGCATTATCTCAGCGTTCACTACCCGACGGCGCAAGGTTATCTGGCAGTGCCGGAAAATATCCGCGGTCTGTTCTCTTTTGTCAGCATTAATGAAGATAAACCTGAATTTGTAATAATGGGCGATCTCGATAACGACTTTAATTATGCCCTGCTGAATAAGGTCTTTAATTTTATTCGTAATGGCGCACAGCTGATCGTTTTTCATCGTAATCCCTGGTATTTTAGCGAGGGGAAAACCTGGCTCGACAGCGGCGCATTTACGCTGGCTTTAGAGTCCGCCACCGAACGGCGCGCGGTAGTCACAGGTAAGCCATCACCGGTGCTGTTTAACAGCGCCATCGCCTCGATGAAGCTGGACAGCAAGCAGGTTGTGGTGATTGGCGATGATGTATCTACTGATATTGCCGGCGCGAGAAATATCGGACTTAACGCGATGCTGGTAGGCTCCGGTAAATTTAAGCCCGATGATTTAATCAAATATGACATATCTGAGGCGCATTTTTTGCCTCAGCTTGCCGATTTACTGACTCTGCTTAACCTGAAGGCATAATAAAAATGAAGCTGCTTAATATTGAAGTGACCACGCGCGGCGAGGTATTCCACAGTCGCTATGAGATATTTCGTGAGAACGGCGCGGATATTTATTACCTCACCTCGTCACCAAAAATCGCGCCCTGCCCTCATTTTTACGGCCTTCGTACGATCGCAGATCAATCTATCGAGACGGTAATTACCGCTGCACAGGCCTGGCATGCAGAAATCGGCTTTGATGCCATTATTACCACGGATGAGGCATCGGTTATTGCTACCGCCGCCGTTGGCGAAGCGCTTTCTCTGCCAGGTCTGACGTTGACCAGCGCGCGAAAAAGCCGCAATAAATATGATATGCGCCTGGCTCATCAGCAGCATAACGCGCCGCATCCTCCTTTCCAGCTCTGCGATAATGTTGAGCAGGCGCTGCAGACAGCAGAAACGATCGGCTACCCGGTTATTGTGAAGCCTACGCTGGGCGGCAATGCCGAACACGTTTATCTGATTCGCGATGCCGTCAGTCTGCGTCAGCGCTTTTCTCAGGTGCGCGAAGCGAATCGGAATTACTCCTACTGCCAGCACGAGGCGCAGGGCATCGATCTTGGCCCTAATTCGATGCTGGTCGAGGGCTATCTTTCGGGTTCAGAGCATTGCGTAGAGGCTTGGGTGCGTGACGGGAAAGCACATATCGGCGCGGTGGCCGACCGTATCGCCGCCGAACTGGAGATTTTCGATAACGACCTTTACCGCACGCCAACCACATTAAACCCGGCTCAAATGGCCTCACTGCAGCAGGCGTTGCAGGCGGGCGTTGAGGCGCAGGGAATTACGCATGGCGTGGTGCATGCGGAATTCCGCTTTCACCACGGCCGCCCGTTTATCCTGGAGATTGCAGCGCGCATAGGCGGCGGCAGCCTGTATAAAATGGCGCGGCTTAGCTATGGCTATTGTCCGGTCACCGCCGCCCTGCGCATCGCCGCCGGACAGCCGCTTGATGAGATGCCGATGACCGCAACCGGCCGCGTAGCCGTTGGCCTGACGATGCTTTGCGAACCGGGAAAAATAAAAAGCATCCACATTCCTGAGCAGGTAGCCCATCATCCCGATCTGTTTAACCTTGGGCTGCTGCAAAAAGCGGGTGACCTTAATCGCCGTCCGCCGGAAGGAAATGATATTTTCGGCTATATCGGCGTAACCGGCTCGACGCAGGATGAGGCGATCAATCTGGCTTCACGTCTGTTTTCCGCGATTGCCATCGAATTCGAAACTGAAACCGCTGCGGAAAAAAGCTGACCGCTGAATTATTGGAGCAGGAAGAAAACATGGATACACGTAAACTGGGCGCGATTCTGGTTCTTGCCTTTCTGGTAATGGCCAATGCCAATGCGGTGGTTTCTGGCTGGCTGCTGCAGTCGGTTCACCCTTTTACTCTGCTGTTTTGGGGCTTTTTAATTACCGGCCTGTTTTTCTTCGCCAGGCTCAGCCTGCAGCATGGCCGCAGCGCGCTAAAAATCCCGCGCGCCTCGTTTGCCAGTTTGATTACGTTAAATATTGCCAGCGCTATCAGCTGGATTGGCTATTACTACGCGCTGAAATTTATTGAACCGGCGATCGTGAGCGCGCTGATGGGCTGCATCGGGCCGCTGTTTATTGTCGCGACCAGCTTTATTACGCTGCGTCTTCTGCGGGCTAACCAGATCGTGACCTCCGCCGGGATTATTATCGGCACCGTGGTTCTCGCCTGGGCCTCGATTTCCGATCGGTCCGCCATACAAAACGTCAGTTATCAGGACGTGCTGATTGGGCTGTCTGCCGCCTTTATTGGCGGCATCGGGCAGGTTATCACTACGCTATCCACCAAGCAGCTTGCTAAGCAAAACTGGAATGCCAGCCAGATTATGGCGCATCGCTTTTATCTGTTAACGCTGGTGGCCGCCTGCATGGCGCTAAACGGACCAGGATTACTGGTCAGCTCGTTTGGCAATGTCACCGCTATTGCGCTGGTTTCCGTTTTTGGCATTTTGCTGCCGCTTTGGCTATTGCAAAAAGGCATTATTCTGTCGACGCCCTTTACGGTTTCGGTACTGCTTTCGCTTGGACCGCTGATGACGCTGCTGTTTCAGGGATTTGATGCCCGGCTGCTGTGGTCAAATCTGTCGGTTATCGGCTGCGCGATCATTGTGCTTGCTACCATCAATAATTTTCTTTTCGGCGCGAAAAAAACGTGAGTAGCCCACAGGATGCAGTAAGCGGAAAAAGCCCGGACGCCATCGAAGTGGTGCAGATAACAGATTGCCATCTCGGCGCTACCGAAGACTTTATGCTGAAAGGCGTCAACCCGCAGCAGACGCTGGCCGAGGTGCTGACGGTAATTTCCCGTCAGCACCGGGATTATCTGATGGTTACCGGCGATATTTCCGAAGATGCCTCGCCTGCATCCTATCGCCATTTCGCCCACCTTTTACAGCAGCATCAGCTCGAGAGCGCTTTTTGCATTCCCGGCAATCACGATGATCCCGTGCTGCTCAGAGAGAGGCTGGCCGCCTTTAGCGCGGCGCAGGTGTGCGTTACCGAACGCTGGGTTTTCCTGCTGCTGAACAGCCACCGGGAGCATGCAGATGACGGTGAAATTCCGCCTCATGAACTGGATCGCCTCACGCAGCTGCTGGCGCAGCATCGGGATAAGCACGCGGCGATTTTTCTGCATCATCATGTGCTGCCGCTGCAAAGCCGCTGGATCGACCGCTATATTTTGCGTAACGGCGCGGCCTTCCTGCAGACGATACGTAGCGCGCAAAATGTTCGGGCGGTGATCCACGGCCACGTCCATCAGGCATCACAGCGCACCTGTCAGGGCACGGAATTTTTCGCCACGCCTTCTACCTGCGTACAGTTTGTTGCCGGAGAAGCTGACCAGCAAACCGCCGGGCTGGGCCCCGGCTGGCGTACTTTTCGCTTTTATGATGATGGGCGCATTGAAAGTGAGGTTCATTATCTTAATGTCTCACCACATGGCTAATCGCTGGCGCAGCGGCTGAGCCAGCCTGGTAATCTCAGCGCGGTACTACTTCGCCAGCAGTCGGTTAACTTTGATGATTGAACGGGTCAGCGCGCTGCCATAATGCGGATCGCCAAAGTGAAACAGCGCCGTCGCCCGGCGAAAGGCGGGATCGCAGGTGCCGTTAGCATGGAAAGAGCGATAGCCGTGAAAGAAATAGATATTGCCCGGCTGTAAATAAAGCGTCATCGGTTTAACCAGCCGGTGTTTGATTGCTTTAGTTAACAGATAACGCGACAGCCTGTTTTGCATCAGGGTTTTTTCCAGCACGTTAAATAACACGCTGGAACGAAAACGCCGCAGGTTAGGAAACAAAATTAAATCCCCGCGTGCCTCACCTTCCTGAGGAATTTCAATCGGCAGCAGCGCGGTAATAACGCTGGCATCATAATGAAAAGTGTTTGATTTCTTCTTTCCGCTTTCTCCCTGCACGCAGCGCAGGACGGCCAGAATATTTTGATCGGCTAACCGACGTCCCAGCGATTTTTCTGCCATTAACTGCATAAGCTGACGAAAATCAGCGCTTTCGCTTAGCTCTGCCAGCGGCGTGTGATCGATTTTTTCCACGTCGCCAAAAATAGCATGATACCCCTTTCCAGCCCCTGCGCTGATCTCGTCAATCCAGTAACGAAACCGTGCGAGTCCTTCATCAGTGACGGCGTTCTCCAGTACGGCATAACCCTGGTTTTCCATGCTTTCTAATAACTGTGGCACCTTATTCGGATCAATATTAGCAGTAAAAGACATAGCACCCTGCCTGTTATAAGTATTTTTGATATATGGTGTTAGACGATCATAATTTAGTTACCCTGGTCTGACAGGTTTAATCATAAGGTGTCTGCTAAATAAAGAAACGGGCTTAAGCAAAATAAGAATTATTAACTTTTACGGTCTGATTTAAATTGGCACCGTATAGCTTAGGATTTTTCTGGAAAAGTGATTTAACTGCTTGAATAAAAATGGCTGTTTTAAACATATCATTATTAACCGTCGTTTTTTACAGCCAAAAATAAGTGCGTCGCACCAGGTCATTATGATAAAAATCGCCCTTAATATGCTGCTGCGTCAACGATTGTTGAAAAAATACCCCTTTGCCGTAGAAGTCATCCAGCAAAGCCGCTGATACGTTGTGTTTAACCAATCAACAGGCTACCCTGCCCGCGGCTTAGTTAACAGGAATGGCCCCGATATGGCTGAACAGGCAAAACGCAAGAACGATCCTGAAGGACTGAAAAAACGTATCCTTGAAAGCGCGCTAAAATCCTTTGCTGAATATGGTATGCAAGGCGCACGGCTGGAACAGATTGCAGGCAATGCGCAGACTACCAAACGAATGGTGGTTTACCACTTCGGCAATAAAGAGAACCTCTATATTGCCGTGCTGGAACAGGTTTATCAGCAGATTCGCGAGCATGAAACCGGACTAAATTTACGCGAAATGCCGCCGGAAGAAGCGCTTACCCGGCTGGTAGAAGAAAGCTTTGATTATCACGCTACCCATGCTGATTTTATGCGCCTGGTCTGTAGTGAAAACCTGCTGCGCGGCCGCTATATTAGCCAGTCGCCGCGCATCAAAGCGCTTAACCGCAGCGCGCTGGATGTGCTGGATGATATTTTGTCACGCGGGCAGCAGGCTGGCCTGTTCCATCACGATGTAAATACCATTGATGTGCATCGGCTGATCAGCAGTATCTGTGTTCATCATGTCTCAAACCGCTATACCTTTAATGCGCTGTTCAGTCCTGACAACAGCGAGGCGGAAAGCATTAAGCGTAATCGTCAGCTGGCCGTCACCGCCACGCTGCGCTATTTACGGCGCTGTGATACACCGGTTTAACGCTCGCATTGCTGAAAGGAATAATACACGCTGCCTGCTAAAGGCAGCAAAGCAGACAGCGCCAGCCCGCGGTTACAGCAGATCGCGCCATAACATAATCAGCGCCGCCTTTACCTGCGTTATGGTTGCTCCTTTCGCCTCGCTTTTAAACCACTCTCATAGCCATAATCACCTTTGTGAACACCAGCACGCCGCTTAGAAAGGTTAAGATAGCGGCGGACTGCTGTTTTCTTCAGCACTCAATCGCTTTTTGCGAAACAGGCTTTGACAAGCTCTGGTGCCCTCGATATTATGCGCCCCGTTCACACGATTCCTCTGTAGTTCAGTCGGTAGAACGGCGGACTGTTAATCCGTATGTCACTGGTTCGAGTCCAGTCAGAGGAGCCATATTTAGAGAAGCCCGCTTTTTAGCGGGCTTTTTGCTTTTTATATTCCCGATACATTTTCAGTTTACCCTCCGCATCGGGAAAAATTGGTGGTCTGATCTGGGGTCATTTCAGTTCGATTATGGAGTGACCACCATATGTCTCTTAACGACACGAAAATTCGCAGTCTCAAACCTCCTGAAAAATCCTTTAAAGTCTCCGATGCTCACGGCCTGTATCTGCTGGTCAATCCCGGCGGCTCACGTCTCTGGTATCTTAAGTATCGAATTAACGGTAAAGAATCCCGCCTTGGTTTAAGTGCTTATCCCGATGTATCCCTGTCTGGCGCACGGCAACAGCGCGACGGTATCCGCAAGCTGCTGGCGCAGAACATTAACCCTGTTCAACAGCGTATCGCCGAAAGGGCTGCTCGCTCGCCGGAAAAAGTCTTTGAGACCGTGGCTCTGAGCTGGCATAAAAGTAATAAAAAGTGGTCGGCAGATTATGCCGCACGCATTCTTGCCAGTATGAATAACCCTATGCCGGTGATATGGCCGTTGCATTTCCACGGCTTAACACCGGACTCCAGCGCCTTAATGATGTTGTCGGTGACGGTCTGATAAATATCGGTTTTGTTTTGTGAACATTTCGTCTTCGTATCGCCTGACGGTTCGGGAAAACGGAGTCGTTCTGGTCAGCAGGGGCGCGGTTACCGCCACCGGTAACGGGCAGAAAGGCCAGGACGGAAATATCCTGATACAGGGCAGCCAGGTCAGTGCCGGTAATGATGCCCTTCTGTCAGCCAGCCGGGATGTCAGCCTGATTTCAGCAGAAAACACCTCGAAGCTTGACGGTAAAAACAAAAGCAAGGACGGTAGTGTCGGCGTGGGTGTCGGTGCAGGCTCCGGTGGCTGGGGAATTAATGTTTCGGCCAGCATCAATGCCGGTAAAGGCAGCGAGAAAGGTAATGGCACCACCCATACCGAGACCACGCTGGATGCGGGGAATAACCTGACCCTCATCAGCGGGCGTGATGCAAATCTTATCGGGGCACAGGTCAGCGGTGAGAGCGTGACGGCAGATATCGGGCGTGACCTGACCATCCGCAGCGAACAGGACACCGACAGCTACCACAGCAAACAGCAGAATATCAGCGCGGGCGGCAGTTTTAATATCGGCTCCATGTCCGGTTCGGCCAGTATCAACGCCAGCCGGGACAAGATGGACAGTAATTATCAGTCCGTTAATGAACAAAGCGGGATAACGGCGGGCAGCGGCGGCTTTGATATTAAAGCCGGCGGGCACACCCGGCTGGACGGTGCGGTCATTGCATCTTCGGCAACGGAAGACAAAAACCGTCTGGAGACCGGCACCCTGGGCTGGAGCGATATTCACAACGAAGCTGAATACAAAGTTGAGCACCAGAGCGTCGGGATGAGCACAGGCGGCAGCACCGGCGGTCAGTTTGCAGGAAATATGGCAAACAGCATGCTCAGCGGCGGAAACAGCAGCGGCAGCGCAGAAGGTACCACCTCATCCGCCATCAGCGGTGGTAACATTATCATCCGGGACAAGGACAGCCAGCAACAGAACGTGGATGACCTGTCCCGTGACACGGCGAATGCCAGCGGCAGTATCGGTCAGATATTTGACAGGGAAAAAGAGCGGCAGAAAATACAGGAATCGCAGCTCATCAGCGAAATCGGTACGCAGGTAAGCGATATTGCGCGTACTGAAGGCGCTGTCTCAGCAACAAAAGCGGCGCAGGAAAAAATGAAGAATATCACGGATGACGACCGCAGTGCCGCGATTGCGGCACTGGAGAAACAGGGGAAAACCGGGATAACAGAAGAGGACATCGCCAGCCAGATTTACCAGACGGCATATAATAATGCGATGAATGAATCCTCAAACGGAACCGGTGGACGGACACAACAGGCCATTCAGGCAGTCACCGCTGCCGTACAGGGCGTGGCCGGTGGTGACATAAATGCGGCGATTGCGGGCGCGGCAGCCCCCTACCTTGCTGAGGTTATTGGGCATCAGTCCGGCCTTGAGGGCATGAGTAAAGTGGCCGCCCATGCCGTGGCAAATGCCGTACTGGCCTCTATGCAGGGCCAGAATGCGCTGGCCGGTGCGGCGGGTGCGGCTACCGGTGAACTGGCGGGGATGATAGCCCTGGAGATATACGGTAAGCCTGTCAGCGAACTGAGCGAAAGTGAGAAACAGACCATCAGTTCCCTGGCGACCATTGCATCAGGTATAGCGGGTGGGCTGACCGGAAACAGTACCTCCTCTGCACTGGCCGGCGCACAGGCGGGTAAAACGACGGTTGAGAATAACTCGTTGAGTTCAACGCAGGCACTGACCTTTGATAAAGAGCTGTCGGACTGCCGTAAATCTGGTGGCGACTGCCAGGCGGTTATCGATAAATGGAAACAGGTCAGCGACAAGCAAAGCGCAGAAACCGATCAGAAGCTGAAAGATAACCCGCTGGAAGCCGTGGTTGTTGATAAGGAAGTGGCTCAGGGTGGTTCGGATATGGCGAATCGTCCGGGCTGGCTTGGCAACATTGGCGCGGATGTGATGACCAGTGATGAGGCTAAAGCCTATGTTCAGCAGTGGAACGGTCAGGATCTGGCGAATATTGATGTTAATAGCCCGACCTGGACGAAATTTGCGGTATTTGCCTCAGATCCGGAAAATCAGGCCATGTTGGTTTCGGGTGGGTTACTGGCAAAGGATTTAGTACAACTAGCAAAAGCTACCGTAACCAACTTATCCCAAGGTGGCATTCCATTCGCAATAAAAAGTATGCAAGTTGGATTACGGAATCCACAACAGGTGGATCAGCTTAAAAACGATATGGTGAGTGGTAATTATAAATTCACAGCGCCTGAAGGGCGTATTGCTGGATATGTTGATAGTAAAGGGAATTATTATATATCTAAAGGTAATCACAGGATGGTTGCAGCTCAGGAAATATACAAAAAAACAGGAGATGCTTCGTATATTGAAAAGCTTATACAAAATGGCTCATGGACTCAGACTAAAAATGCTCCGGCTGGAGCTTCTTCTATTCCGACAAGAAAGTGATGAATTTATGCATATTAATCATGAGGATGGCTACATGTATAAAAATGAAGTATACGTGAAAATGTTAGGGCTTGCACTGCCTTACATACGAAACCTACAGCGACTGGAAAAGAAAGAAAAAAGCTTGAATTTATCTTGCTATCTGGAAGCTGAACTTGTTCATAATTTGACTGTTACTATCCTGGATAAGAACTTTACAGAACACGATATATGGTTTTTAAATAACCAAGCAAAATATTACGTTGAAAAATGTAATGAGGATATATCGCCAAATTACAATCAACATCTTATTTATATAAAAGAGTTATTTAATATAGTGCCTGACGATTTGAAGTCTAAATTGACGTGGGTTGGCCCATCATAAAAGAAATCCCGGCCATCTAGCCGGGATTTTACTTTATAATCAGTCAGTTACCGTATTACCGCTGCGGCTTGCTGATCACCTCGATCAGATCCGTCACCTGCCGCTGCTTGCGGGCGGAGAGCTTACAGACCTTTTTGAGCGTCTGCATAATCTCCGGCTCAGGCGGCGGGGCCGGTGGGAGCTCCTGCGCCGTCAGTATCAGACAGCCGGGCATTACCCGCACCCTGAGCGGTGTCCCGGTCTCAAACCCCGCATCATCCAGCCAGGCACCCTTCAGCGTGATGGAAGTGGCCCTGTTATGGGTCTTCCAGTCGCGGATATAACCCACGGTATAGCGACGGGTTTTTAGCTCCGGCGCTTCAGTTGTGACAACTTCTGGCTTAGTATCGTGCTCAGCCATAATCAACTCCTTGTCAGTTGGTTGTGGTCAGCGGTCTTATCGTGTTGCAATCACGCTAAATCAGGCCCAGCACCCGCCGGGCCTGATGTTTTAAAATCAGCGCATCCAGAATCGATGTCACCGACTTCATCTCTTCCTCGTCCATCTGCTTAATCGCCTCAAACTTCAGCTTCAGCTCGTCCTGCGGTTCCCGGCCGGGCTGGATGCGAATGACTACGCGCTGAAAAGCGGTAACCCGGAACATGCGCTGGGTCTGGCGCTGGAGTCGGCGGTGCGGATGAAAAGCGGCTCTGTTGTTGCAGCCGAAAGTGTGACGGACAGCGATGAAACCCGCCCTTCTTTAGCTGCCCGACCGGGGGTTCAGACGACACCTGCCGCTGAAAATATCGCCTGTGAAATAGCTGCATCCGGCGAGCTGCTGTTACGCGCCGGTCCGCGTGTCTGGCGGGTGCGGGGCTGGCAGAAGAACACGTTGCTGGAGGTTATGAAGGTGAACGTGCAGGTACTGGACGAAAGCACGGGGGCGTTCCACGTGGACAGCTTCGATATGTACCACGCGAAGCAGCGCCAGGCGTATATCGGTACGGCGGCGGCAGAGCTGGAGTGCGAAGCGGCGGTGATAAAACGTGAGGCCGGTCGGGTGTTGCTTGCTCTGGAGCAGCAACAGGACGAACAGCGGCGGGCCGCAGAGCAGGAACTGGTTAAAGGGCTGTTGTCAGGCCAGGATTATATCAAACGTAATCCTGACTCAGAGGCAATGGCGAAGGCTCAGAGCATTATGAATACCTGGGGCTATCATAAATCGAATGCCAGTATTGGCGATGCTCCGTTGTTATTTGGCGGCAGCGTGCTGGGGATCACAATAAAAGGTATGGCTGTAAATATGGCAATCGGCGTGGGAGTTAATACTGGCGTACAGCTTGACGGAAAACATCCGCTCAGTTATGTGGAAGCGATTATGGCAGGAATAATAGCGGCAGCGACAACCGGAAAAGGGATCGTCGCTTCAGCTCCCATTAATATGGGAGGTGCTGCTGTAAATAGACCCGTTTTAGTTCCAAGCACTTTTTAAGAGCCCGGCCTTGTGATGTTGTAGGTGGTATTCCTCCTGTGTCATGTTATTCAGTGATTCGTGCGGGCGTTCATTGTTGTATTCTGACACCCTCTTTCCGTTATTTCCCGCACTTCGTTCAGGGCTCTGAACAGATAAAAATCGAGTATTTCTGTACGATACGTTCGGTTAAAACGTTCTGTAAAAGCATTCTGAGTTGGTTTCCCCGGCTTGATAAATTCCAGCTTTACGGCATGCATCTCTGCCCATTCAGCCAGCGTCAGAGAGATAAACTCCGGGCCATTATCCATGCGAAGCATGACGGGATATCCCCGGTTGGCCGCGATCCTGTCTGGTACACGAACCACTCGCTGGGCTGGCAAATTCAGATCTGTTTCGATCGACAACGCCTCACGATTAAAGTCATCAACGACATTGAACGTACGAAAACGACGACCGCAAATCAGGGCATCATGCATGAAATCAACGGACCCGCTCTGGTTTAACGCTTCCGGCGTAGCCAGCGGTAATGGATTACGCACCGGCAGACGCTGTTTACCTTTGCGGCGAAAATTCAGCTTAAGCAGACAGTAAATACGGTGGATCCGTTTATGATTCCACTGGTATCCCTGCCGCCGCAGAATCTGAAATAACTTTGGAAAACCATATCGTGGATACCGTTCGGCGGCAGCCTGTAATGCGAAAATAACAGGTTCATCACGAGTGGTATCCGGGCGGTAATGATAAACCGTTCTGCTCAGATTCAGACTCCGGCAGGCCTGACGAATACTGAGTCCGAATGTCGTTATCAGATGCGTTACCAGCTCACGCTTAAAGGCTGGTTTTAAAGCTTTTTTTCGATAACATCTTTCAGTACCCGGTTCTCAAGACTGAGATCGGCAAACATCTGTTTAAGGCGTCGGTTCTCGTCCTCAAGATCCTTTATCTTTTTAATATCAGAAACTTCTATGCCGCCGTATTTAGACTTCCAGTTGTAGTAAGTGGCTTCAGAGATACCGGCCTCCCGGCAGACATCCTTAACAGTTCGTCCGGCTTCAACCGACTTAATCACGGCGATGATCTGATGCACAGTAAAACGGGCCTTACGCATAGCGATCTCCTTCGTTGGCAGATTGAGTATGCCGGAAGATCTCTGAATGTGAATGGCCCGGTTATGCGGGATACTTACATTACTTTTTTACAGCTTTTACTGCCATGAACTGACGCCCACGCTGGTTAGCCGCATATTCATGCGTTTAAGATTGATGAAACGGTGCGTGTCTGGCCCGTGCCGGGGCGCGATGATGGCGGTGAATAAAACGAAACCGGGCCGCAACGCGACCCGATGATAACCGGCCAGCACAGACGCTGGCCGCAGAGATTACTGATTCTGCCCTGGGACTTTATTAACGCCCATTGACTTCAGTTTTTTGGACAGTTCACGACGCTCTTTCGACAGATCGGCGTTTTTAATGATGTATTCATCTACGCGATCTTCATAGTCGCTGCGCATGCTGGCGATGATCTCCTGAATCGCTTCAACGCTCATGCCCGGCTTGATGTATTCGCTCAGGTTATCCAGCAGCAGCACACGTTTCTGGTTGTCACGGATTTTCTTTTCAACATCGTGAATTTCGCGCTGTAGCTTGTTCTTGCGACGGTTCATGCGCACGAACTCCAGCACGTCCTGAAATGATTGCTTTGCATTTTCCATGTTGACACCTTTCATTAGGCCTGCCTGAACAGGCGGTATTGTCGTAGCCTTCAGCTTAGCGGCTCGCCTGGGCCGATGGCAATTTTCACGTTTAAATTCAGACTGTGGGACATTTTAGCGCGAAATCCCGCGCAGCCACAGCGACGATTGTCGAAACGGCTATTTACGCATTGCCAGCCGAATCAGATCGGACAGGCGCTCCAGCTGTTTCGCCAGTTCCAGGCTCAGCCAGACATAGCCATGAATCGGCGTTTCCACCAGCCGATCGCTGTCGTTTTCCGCAATCAGCTGACGCAGTTCGCGCACTATCTCCGTCAGTTCATGATGATTGGCCGCAACCCGGTCGGTGTTGCCGTTAATCAGCATCCCTGCCAGCGCTTTAAAGGTATTTTCCGTCATCTGCTGCGTTCGGCGCAGGGTGGATGCATTCAGCAAGATCAGATGGCTGGCGCGGGAAGACCACCAGGCGTTAATTTGCAGCTCCAGCGTACAGAGAATATTGCGGTTAGTGGTCTGGATGCCTTCCAGCACCGATTTCGGAATCCGCGTCTCTTTGCTGGCAGGTTCCAGCAGCGAACGCATACGTATCACATCGGTTAATACCTGCTGCAAAGGCTTGTCGAGACGCGGCTTATCCACCAGATTCGGCGAAAAACCGGCATGATAAATTTTCGCCATCGCCGACAGCGAATCAGAGAGCTTCATGCGCCAGTGGATATAGGCTTTCTGCGGCCAGATGCTGGTAAACAGCAGCGCCAGCAGCGAGCCGAGGATTACATCGCCGCTGCGCCACAGCGCGGTGGTTATTTCACCCGCCGGCGCGCCGCAGACTACCGCCAGGGTAATGCCAATCAGCAGCGCCATATAGGGCCGCTTGCCCAGCGTCAGATAGCCGCAGAGAAACATCACTACCGTACACCACGCCAGCATCGCCGGCAGCGAAATCAACTCCAGCTTCAGCGCAATCAGCCCGGAAATCGAACCGAAAATGGTGCCGCCAATACGCTGAAACGCGCGGGGAAAAACATTGCCCCACGAGGAGACCGGCCCCATCACCACCACCAGCGTGATCAGCGGCCAGCTTCCCTCCGGGATTTCGCTCAGGCGCACCAGCAGGAAAGTCAAAATAAAGCCCAGCGCAATGCGGACGCCGTGGACGATACGGTAGTGGCGGTAAACGCTGAATTCAACGGTCGAAAGCGGCTTATCAGGACGCAAGAAATCTCTCCGCGGTAACGAAAAACGGGACGTAATCATAACCTGGAGTTGCCAGCGGCATGAGACTTTCGTCTGTATTTAGCTGATTTTTATCTAAATTTAACGTTAATGAAAAGACTAATTAACGCAATGAGCGTGGAATTGCTACACCTGATGCAGGTGACCAAAGCATATCGCCGCGTCAGGCGTAAACCTCATCGTTACCGCTCTGTTAACGGCGTCATATTCATCGCCGACAACATAAAGGCTGACGTGGCGTCAGGGTCAGGGTCAGGCGGGTTGGCATATAAAAAAGCGGGGCAAGGAAAATAAGCGGATTTGACGCCAGCGGGCAGCAGCAGAGGCGAGAGTTCGCCCCTGCCTGCAGGTTAAAACTTCTGTTTCAGATAATCGCCGACTTTAGTAACAAAACCGCCCTCTTCCACCTTATTCAGCGTCATCAGCGGATAGCTGGCCAGCACCTGATCTTTGTCGATCACCTGAATCGTGCCGACCTTTTCGCCCTGCTTCAGCGGCGCTTCCAGATCTTTGCGATCGATAACATATTTCGCTTTGATGTTGTCCATCGCGCTGCGCGGCACCGACAGATAAATATCTTCGGTGGTGCCCACTTCTACCTGATGCGGATTGCCGTACCAGACGGTTTCTTTACCCAGCGCTTTACCCGCATGGAACAGCTGTACGGTATCAAAATTACTGTTGCCCCAGATCAGCAGTTTACGCGCCTGCTCCTCGCGGCCTTTCGGGCTTTTACCGCCCATGATTACCGCAATCAGCCGGTGACGGCCATCCAGACTGGAGGCGATCAGGTTAAAACCAGCGCTTTCGGTATGTCCGGTTTTCAGGCCGTCAACGTGCAGGTTTTTATCCCACAGCAGACCGTTGCGGTTCTGCTGGGTGATGCCGTTCCAGGTCAGCGATTTTTCGCTGTACATCTGATAAAAATCGGGTTCGCCGCTGATGATGGCGCGTGAAAGCACGGCCAGATCGCGCGCGGTGGTGTGCTGGCCTGGCGCATCCAGTCCGTGAACGGTTTCGAAATGGGTATGCGTTAATCCCAGCTTCGCCGCATAGTCATTCATCATTTTGACAAAGGCGTCCTGGCTGCCGGCAACGTAATCGGCCAGCGCAACGCAGGCATCGTTGCCGGAATCGATGATTACGCCCCGACTCAGATCGCGCACCGTAACCTGCTCGCCCGGCTTGAGGAACATCAGCGAGGAGCCTTTAAATACCGGATTACCGGCGCCCCAGGCATCCTGACCAATAGTGACCTTATCGTCACGGCTGATGCGATGCTGATCGATAGCGCGATCGACGACATAGCCGGTCATCAGTTTCGTCAGGCTGGCCGGATTACGCTGTTCATCGGCGTTGCCTTCGCTCAGTATTTGCCCGGTGGTAGCGTCCATTAACACCCAGGATGCGGCATCCACCGACGGCGGCGTCAGCGGAAAAGAGATCGAAGCCGCATGGGCCTGAAATGCTAAAAACAGAAAACCGGTAATACTTGTAAGCTGACGCCTTTTCAACGGAACACCCTCAATCATAAACATGAATTTAACCAGGGCGTTGTTGTACGGGATTAAGCGGTGCTTTTTCTTAATAAATTGCAAATAATTATGTATTTAGCGCCCGCCGGGCTGCTGTTTATTACGCCAGTTTTCGCCGGGGCGTCAATAACCTTCATTAGCCGCCGACGCTTAATAACAAAAAAGCCACCTGACGGTGGCTTAGTTCGTTAACATTCGCAGAGGAAATTAGTGTGGAATTTCGGTCATTGATTTAACGTCGGAACGGTTGATCTGCTGCTCGTTTCCGTTAGCATCTTTATACTTAATCAAGCCGGTAGCATTGTCCTCTTTCGGTTTGCCATCGCTGACAATCGTACGTCCATCGTTAGTATGGATAGTATAGTTGCTGCTGGAACAGCCCGCTAACGGCAGGGCTGCGGCAAATGCAAATGCTAATAACACTTTCTTTTTCATCATAACCTCCTGTTCAGATATTTACACTTAATGTTTAGCACAATTTAATCATTGCGCAATTTATCACCCCTTTCTTACCCCGCCGCCTTTGTAATATTTCGAAAGCAATTAGCGCCCTTTTTTTCTCCGGTGCTGGCGGAGTGTTCTACCCTTTAATAATAAATTTACAATCGGGAACCGGGAATGATGAAACAACAAAACCGTACGATTGGTATTGCTCCTTACGGCGGATCGGCAGGCGGCTGGGGCGCGCTTAAAGCAGTTGCCGATGCATTGCGCGGTCAGATGTCAGTGAAGCAGGATGTTATCGCGCTGTTTAAAGTTAATCAGCCACAGGGCTTCGACTGTCCCGGCTGCGCATGGCCCGATCCACGCCACGCCTCTTCTTTTGAGTTCTGCGAAAACGGCGCTAAAGCGGTTTCCTGGGAGGCCACCAGCAAACGCACCACGCCGGAATTTTTTGCCGCGCATACGGTTAGCGAACTGTGGCAGCGCAACGCATTTGAACTGGAAGGTGAAGGTCGCCTGACCCATCCGATGAAATATGATGCCGCCAGCGATACCTATCAGCCGATTGAGTGGGAAACCGCCTTTCGTGAAATAGGTGAAAAATTGCAAAGCTATAGCGATCCGGATAGCGTCGAGTTTTATACCTCCGGGCGCGCTTCCAACGAGGCGGCTTTTCTCTATCAGCTATTTGCCCGCGAATATGGCACCAATAATTTCCCCGACTGCTCCAATATGTGTCACGAACCGACCAGCGTCGGCCTGCCGCAGTCGATTGGCGTCGGTAAAGGAACGGTTGAGCTGGAAGATTTCGATCACTGCGATCTGGTGATGTGTATCGGCCATAATCCCGGCACCAACCATCCACGTATGCTGGGTACGCTGCGCGAAGTCGCCAAACGCGGCGCGACCATTGTAGCGATTAACCCGCTGCGCGAGCGCGGGCTGGAGCGTTTTACCTCGCCGCAAAGCCCGATTGAAATGCTGTCGCTCAGCTCCACCGCGCTGGCCTCCACTTACTATAAAGTGCGCGTCGGCGGCGATGCGGCGATGCTGAAAGGAGTGATGAAAGCGCTGCTGGCGATGCATGAAAGCGCGCTGAAAGAGGGCCAGCCGGGCGTTATCGACGAGGATTTCATCCGTGAACATACCGAAGGCTTCGAGGCGCTGAAGCAGGATCTGGATGCCACCGAATGGCCGCATATTCTGAAAGTATCCGGGATGGATTATAAGGAGATCCTGAACATTGCTCACCTGTATGCCAAATCAGAGAAAACCATTATCTGCTACGGCATGGGCATTACCCAGCATCAGTACGGCACCCAGAATGTGCAGCAAATCGCTAACCTGTTGCTGATGCGCGGCAATATCGGCAAGCGCGGCGCGGGGATTTGTCCGCTGCGCGGCCATTCCAACGTGCAGGGCGACCGCACCGTGGGCATTACTGAAATTCCCTCGCAGGAGCTGCTCGACAGCATTGAAAAGGTGTTCGGCTTTAAGCCGCCGCAGCATCACGGCCACGGCGCGGTCGCCACCATCCAGGCGATGCGCGACGGTAAAGCCAGAGCGCTGCTCTGCCTCGGCGGCAATCTGGCGGAAGCAATATCCGATCCGCAGGTTACCTTTGAGGCGATGTGTAAGCTCGATTTAGTGGTGCATATGGCAACCAAACTAAACCGCTCACATCTGCTGTTAGGCAAGCACAACTATATTCTGCCGGTGCTGGGCCGTACCGAGCAGGATGTGCAGGCGTCCGGTGAACAAAGCATTACCGTGGAAGATTCAATGTCGATGGTTCACGCCTCGCGCGGTATGTTAAAACCCGCTTCGCCGCATCTGAAATCGGAGCCGGCGATTGTCGCCGGGCTGGCCAAAGCGACGCTGCCCAATACCAAAATCAACTGGGATCGGATGATCGGTGATTACAGCTTTATCCGTGAAGCGATTGAGGCCGTTTTCCCGGCCTTCCAGGATTACAACCGTCGCGTGCAGCAGCCGGGCGGTTTCCGCCTGCGCAACGCGGCTTCGGAACGCGAATGGAACACGCCTTCGGGTCGGGCGCAGTTCTTGGTTATGGACGGCGTTAATGAGGATCCGCGTTCGCTGAAATGTCACGATCTGGTGTTGACCACCTTACGCAGCCACGATCAGTACAACACCACGTTGTACGGACTGAACGATCGCTATCGCGGCGTGACCGGACGACGCGACGTGCTGTTTATCAATGCGGACGAGGCGGAAAAACGTCAGCTGCGGGTGGGTGATAAGGTGAATATTATTGCGCTCGATCCCGATGGCAAACGCACCGGGCGCCGCATGGATAACCTGACAATCGTGGTGCTGGATATGGCGCCTGGCTCGTTAGGCGCCTATTACCCGGAAGCCAACGTGATGGTGCCGCTTGATAGCCACGATACCGTCAGCGGGATCCCCGCTTATAAAAGCATCCCTGTTGAGATGGAACCGTGCGAGATGCCGGTAGAAACGTCCGGCGCCCTGCGCTGATAAAATCGCCACACCTGAAAAGCCCTGCTGCTATGGCAGGGCTTTTAGCGTACAGGAAGTACTATTTCTGGGCACTTTGCGGCTCATAGTCTGTCTCAAAGTGGATACGCGGAAAAATTGTTTTTTCTTGATAGCGATACGGTACCAGGTTGTTAAAAGCGTATACGCGTCCCTGATATTTAACATTGATAATTACGTCGTCAGCGTTTATTTTGGCGTTTGCCGTAGCGGCTCTCATAAACGGCGCAATATCTGCCAGCTGCTGGCTTACGTTGCCTTCTAACTTACCGGCCAGGTAATAGCGATAAATATAAGGCACCGTTGCGCCGCCACCGTCATATTCAGTAATATAAAGCCATGTTTGTTTATCCAGCTGGCGTACGCCGATTAACTTGTCATCGGCACGATCTGTGTCGGTGAGCTTAAGCCAGATTCCCCCGACTACCGTCACCAACAGCACGAGCGTAACAATAATGTGTAAATGACTAATAACCGTTTTCAATCGCATATTTTATGCCTTCCTTGATCCAGTATTGATCATTGTAGTCATCTCCGTACGGCGGGCCATCATACCAGTTACCCCAATCAGGATCTGATGTCCCTGCGCGACTCTGCGCCCATCCGGCAGCCTTCAGCAGTATAGCTTCAGGAATGCCGGCTGCAGTGCCTGTTGCACCATAATTAAAATTGCCGAAATCAGCCCAATAAGGATCAAACCGTTTATAGTCCCATGGCCCCTTCAGTCTAACTTTTTTATAAAACCAAAAATATGTGTTTGGCAAGGCCATATTATGTGACATGCCTTTTTGGCGCGCCTCTTTCATATTATTACGCACAATTCCAATTCCTGGTCCGTTAACAGGTAATAATGACATACTCTTAATCCTTCGAAAATAAAACCCCACCCTATTCAATATCCACGAGGAGATAAAATAACCAAAAGGAAACAAATCGTTGCTTGCATGGAAAAACATGGCTGATACTGATTAATTAATCTTTTTATTTAACTGACTATTACTTCCCCTTTTTTATTAAAATAATATTGTGCAGCCTTCCTTCATCTGTTGATCTCTTATAGCCCGCAGGCGACTACCTGGTCGGAATCCTGACCAGATGGAATTTTGAGTGAAAAACAGTCCAATTTAATATAATGAATCTTATGCGTACCGGCGAAACGGCACTCGCTGCCAAATCGATGTGAACGACCTGTTTTCAGCAGCTTGCTGGCCGAAACGCGGAGAAATGGAGTGAATAAAACGTGCATAAAACAGACCTGAAAATGCATGGCCTGTTTTTGATGTGAAAGCGGTGTTTTGGCCGGTTTTCAGTGATATCGGATAGCAGCTGAATGTTTAGATACTTCCAGTTCGCGGGCGATTTCATGGATTGGTAGGCAAAGTTGCGCATAAACACGTTCGGCGCTGGATGAATCTCACCGGTACGCTCGCGCCGAACGGTCTGGTGCATTTGTGGGGGCAGACGTAGTTTGTCGACCAGGGCCAAAATCTGGGTCGCACATATGGTGCATTCACATCCCGCTGGTTTAGCTGCGGAATTGCACCGCAGCAGGCAGGATTTTGGCGACAGTATGATGAATTGTTACGTAT
>NZ_NWUO01000014.1 GCF_002895925.1 Mixta theicola
AGGTAACGCCGGTTATCAGCGAGACCCCGCTGGTAATGCAGTATTCGGTGGTGCGGTAGTTCAGTCGGTTAGAATACCGGCCTGTCACGCCGGGGGTCGCGGGTTCGAGTCCCGTCCGCACCGCCACCCTTATTTAGGGGCGTAGTTCAATTGGTAGAGCACCGGTCTCCAAAACCGGGTGTTGGGGGTTCGAGTCCCTCCGCCCCTGCCAGATAAAAAGTCCTTTGCTAACGCAAAGGATTTTTTTTGCCTTTTATTAGACAGTCACCGTTCACATTGTGGCAGGATGAACGGAAAATCCCCTCACCCTTCTTCTGTTATAAATCCCAATATCTGTTTTTGAAAAAAACTATGGCTGTACCAATACCGGAAATTTCAGTAACTGACGGATATAAGTCTGCTGATCGCTGTTTTGTAACCAAACGGCATATAATGGCCTGACTGCGACAGGTGTATCAGGAATAACCGTCAGATCGGGATAGAGCTGTATCCAGTTATCCGGCAGAAAAGCACAGGCACCGGTAGTATGTAATAGCTGCCTTGTTAAATGTGCAGACGTCGTTGTAAGCACGGGAACATCATCCGCACCGGCCAGATAACTTTCATGCTGATGGAAATCCGCTCCCCATTCCAGTTTGATGTAGTCATATTTTTCCCGCTTTTCACTTTTTCGCGAGCGAAAAAGCGTAAGTGAAATATGACCGATCTGCTGGCTGGTCAACTCATCCATTTTCGGTGCTTCGGTGGTAATTAGCAGATCAAGCTGACGCTCATGCAGCTGTTTCACCAACAAATGACGCTGTGCGACGCGTGCCTCCAGGTGTAGACTTTCACGGTTTTCATACAGCGTTTGCAGCCATGGCGTTAGATAAGCCTCCCAAAGGGATGCGCTGGCCCCAATCGATAGCTCATGATGCTGCTGAGTATGCGCTACCTCCTTTTTTGCCATCATCCACGTGCTCATCAGACTTTCAGCATAGGGAAGCAGGCGCTCGCCGGCGGAAGTGAGCCGGATATTATTTCGATGGCGGGTAAAAAGATTTACGCCCAGCTGGTTTTCCAGCTGTCTGATGCGAAAACTGACTGCAGATTGCGTAAGGTAGAGGGCTTCTGCCGCGCGCCCAAAATGACGCGTTCTGCTCACTTCAAGGAAGGTCTTTAATAATTCCGTATCCACAGCCCACTCCAAAAGATTTGTTTGTCGTAATGATTTAAATGTTTTGTTTTACACTCTGTCAAGCCTAAATAATACTCCGCGCCATAAATCGCACGGCCATAGAAGAGTTAGGAGCGTGTAAAATGGCGGATAGCTTCGCAACAAATAATCGTTTTTTTGATAACAAACACTACCCGCGTGGGTTTTCGCGTCATGGTGACTTTACTATTAAAGAAGCTCAGCTTCTCGAAAGGCACGGCTACGCGTTTAATGAGCTTGATCTGTCCAGACGAGAACCTGTGACAGAAGAAGAGCGTCAGTTTATAGAAGTATGTCGTGGTTTGCGTGAACCACAAACTGAAGCTGAGCGCGTATGGAGTAAGTATATGACGCGTATCAAGCGTCCCAAGCGCTTTCATACTCTTTCAGGTGGGAAACCACAGATGGAAGGCGTTGAAGACTATAGCGATTCAGATGATTAAGCAAAATCTTCTTTAAAAGAGTTTACTGGCATCTGAAGTTAAAATGGGGCTACGGCCCCATTTCTATTCCAGGCTCTTATGCAAATGCGCCATCATGCGATCCATACCGCGGTAGCTTAAAGCTTCCAGCAGATGCGAACGGCTCAGTACTTCTTCCTCTGCTAAATCGGCTATAGTACGGGAAACTTTTAACAAGCGTTGCCATGCCCTGACGGAAAGTCCCAGCTTAACCAATACCGATTCAAGCCATTCTGCATCGGCTTTTTGCAACCCACACCATTGCTGTACTTCTGCATTACCCATTAAAGCATTTACCTTGCCCTGACGCGCCAGCTGGCGTTTACGCGCTTCCAGCACCCGTAATCGAACCTCACTACTGCTTTCCGTGGTTTTTTGCGGCTGGCTTAGCATTCCGGCTGGTAGCAGCGGTATCTCCAGAGAAAGGTCGAAGCGATCGAGAAAGGGCCCTGATAAGCGGCTGAGATAGCGCAGCGTTTGCTGTGGCGTGCTGCGATTATGATTACCCTGATAATGTCCGGTTGGGCTGGGATTCATCGCGGCAACCAGTTGAAAACGTGCAGGCCAGGTCACTTTAGCCCGGGCGCGAGAAATCGTAATCTCTCCGGATTCTAACGGCTCACGCAAAGCGTCCAGTGTTTTTCGATTGAACTCTGGTAACTCATCCAGAAATAATACCCCATTGTGCGCCAACGTAATTTCGCCCGGCTGCGGAATGCTTCCTCCGCCAATCAGCGCATAAAGCGTTGAGCTATGATGAGGGAGCCGAAACGGTCGCTTTCGCCATTGCTTATGCACATCACCGCTTTTTACGATGCTGGCAATGATGGCGCACTCCAGCGCTTCACGCTCGGTGAGAGGAGGCAACAGCCCTGTCAGGCGCATCGCCAGCATAGTTTTTCCTGTTCCCGGCGGGCCAATAAGCAGCAGGTTGTGTCCTCCGGCCGCAGCGATCTCCAGCGCTCGCTTTCCCTGCTGTTGGCCGATTATATCGCTCAGATCTTCGCTTTTCTCTTCGTTAACGCTATCCTCTGCTTGCCCGGCGCAAAGCGTATGCTGCTGTAAAAGAAAAGCACAGATCTCTGCCAGGCTGCCAGCAACCAGTGATTCTCCCTGTTGGACTAAACCCACATCTGCGGCATTTTCAGCGGGTAAAATTAACCTTCTGCCTGCTTCTTTTGCAGCCATAGCCGCAGGGATTGCACCCTGTACGCCTCTGAGCGCGCCGCTAAGCGCCAGCTCACCCAGGAATTCAAACTGAGACAGTTTCACTTCAGGAAGCTGTTCTGAAGCGGCAAGGATGGCAATAGCGATAGGAAGATCGAAACGGCCGCCTTCCTTAGGTAAATCAGCAGGAGCCAGGTTAACCGTGACACGCTTTGCCGGGAAAGCGAAGCCGCTATTAATAATGGCGCTACGTACTCTGTCACGTGCTTCTTTCACCGTTTTTTCGGGTAATCCAACCAGAGAGAGGCCGGGCAAACCGCTACTTATATGAACTTCCACCGTCACCAGCGGCGCTTCCACGCCCAGGGCCGCACGTGTAATAACGTGGGATAAAGACATACTCGCTCCTTGTATCATATCGGCAGGAGTATGCGGAGGGTTCGACAATAACGCGATGCTCTATGAATAAAGTTGCGCGTCTTCTCGAAAAATATCGGCGCGATAATCACAAAAATTGAAAAACCAGCCGGAGCGAGAAAAAGCTACGGCCTGGATAATTCATTACGAAAGGTACGTAATGAATAACTTTCAATAAGTATTACCTTATGAAATTAAAGCTATTTTTTAAAGTGAGCTAAAGCAGCTATAAAATTTAGTGATAAAAAAGGTTGTCGTTCTATGCCTGTCTGTGATACCTCTTTAGGCATTACTTCGAATAAGTGAAATTCTGAACAGCATATGAAAGCCCTTCTACGAGTGATTAGCCTAGTCGTGATTAGCGTGGTGGTGATTATTATCACACCGTGCGGGGCTGCGCTCGGAGGAAGAAAGGCTTAAAAATCAAGCCTGAATCTAAAAGAACCCCCGCACCGAAAGGTCCGGGGGTTTTTTTATAGTCAGGCATCGGGATAGTCAATGAAAGAGGAACAAACAATGTACAGTAGCATAAAATACTGTTGTTCCCCGGATGAGGCAGGGGAATCACGATGACAGGTGCTCAGTGGGTGGTTCAAGCGTTGCGTGCGCAAGGGGTTAAAACCGTATTCGGTTATCCAGGTGGCGCGATTATGCCGGTTTACGATGCGCTGTATGACGGAGGCGTTGAACACCTACTGTGCCGTCATGAACAGGGCGCCGCGATGGCTGCTATCGGATATGCCCGTGCAACCGGTAGCGTGGGCGTCTGTATCGCCACTTCCGGGCCAGGTGCCACTAATCTCATCACCGGCCTTGCCGATGCCATGATGGACTCTGTTCCCGTTGTCGCCATCACCGGCCAGGTTGCAGCCCCGCTGATTGGCACCGATGCCTTCCAGGAAATTGACGTGCTGGGTTTATCGCTGGCCTGTACTAAACACAGCTTTCTGGTGGAGTCGTTAGAGACGCTGCCTGAAGTCATGGCCGAAGCCTTTGCGATAGCGCAATCTGGCCGCCCAGGCCCGGTACTGGTTGATATTCCAAAAAATATTCAGGTAGCCAGCGGTGAATTGACGCCGCATTTGCTGCCCGTAGCCGAGACGGTTGCGCATCCATATCAACAGTTACAGCAGGCGCGTACGTTGATTGCGCAGGCGAAAAAACCCGTTTTGTATATAGGCGGCGGCGTAGGCATCGCGCAGGCCGTACCGACGCTGCGTAAGTTTGTTCAACAGACCGGTATCCCAACCGTAGCGACATTAAAAGGTCTGGGCGCGCCGGATGCCGACGATCCGTGTTACCTCGGTATGTTAGGGATGCATGGCACAAAAGCGGCGAACCTGGCCGTACAGCAGTGCGACTTGCTGATTGCCATCGGCGCCCGTTTTGACGATCGGGTTACCGGCAAGCTTGATACTTTTGCACCGCATGCCAGCGTTATCCATATGGATATCGATCCGGCCGAGCTGAATAAGCTGCGCCGGGCGCACGTTGGCTTACAAGGTGATTTTAATGTGCTGCTGCCTGAGCTGGCGCAATCATGCCAGATCGATGAATGGCGCGCCGAAGTCATCGCGCTGAAGAACGAGCATCGCTGGCGTTACGATCATCCGGGAGAGGCGATCTACGCGCCTCTTTTTTTGCGCCAGCTGTCAGATCGCAAAGCTAAAACCGCCATCGTGACGACGGATGTCGGCCAGCATCAAATGTGGGCGGCGCAGCATATATCATTCAGCGCGCCGGAGAACTTTATCACTTCAAGCGGTTTGGGAACGATGGGATTTGGTCTGCCAGCGGCGGTTGGCGCGCAGGTCGCCCGGCCTGAAGACTGTGTAATTTGCGTATCTGGCGATGGTTCTTTCATGATGAACGTGCAGGAGCTGGGCACCATCAAACGTAAAAAGCTGCCGATAAAAATCGTGCTGATGGATAACCAGCGCTTAGGCATGGTGCGCCAGTGGCAGCAGCTGTTTTTCTCTGAACGCTATAGTGAAACCAACCTGTCCGATAACCCCGATTTTCTGATGCTGGCCAGCGCTTTTGATATTCCTGGCCAGCGTATCACTCGTAAAGATCAGGTCGACGCCGCATTAGATGCGCTGCTGAACAGTGAAGGCCCTTATCTGTTGCATGTGGCTATTGATGAGCTTGAAAACGTCTGGCCTCTGGTGCCGCCTGGCGCCAGCAACGCAAATATGATGGAGAAAACCGTATGAACCAGCACCAGTTGTCTATCGAAGCGCGTTTCCGGCCTGAAGTTCTGGAGCGTATTTTGCGCGTCATTCGTCATCGCGGCTTTCAGGTCTGCGCTATGAATATGGCCAGCGTTGTTAACGCAGAGAATATTAATATCGAAATGACCGTTGCCAGCCAGCGCTCAGTCGATTTACTGTCAACACAGCTGAGCAAACTGATGGATGTCGCTTGCGTCCAGATTCAACAACAGACAACACAACAAATCCGCGCATAGTCGCGAAAGGAAATAAGAATGAGTACGAAGAAAGCAGACTTTATTTGGTTCAACGGCGAGATGGTGAAATGGGAAGAGGCGAAAGTCAGCGTCATGTCTCATGCCCTGCATTACGGCACGTCTGTTTTTGAAGGCGTCCGTTGCTACGACTCGCATAAAGGACCTGTAGTCTTCCGCCATCGTGAACATATGCAGCGCCTGCACGACTCTGCCAAAATTTATCGTTTCCCGCTGAAGCATAGCGTGGAAGAGTTGATGGAAGCCTGCCGTGAAGTTCTGCGCGTGAATAAACTGCAGAGCGCTTATATTCGTCCTTTGGCTTTTGTCGGCGATGTTGGTCTGGGCGTAAATCCCCCGGATGGCTACAGCACCGATGTCATTATTGCCGCCTTCCCGTGGGGTGCTTACCTCGGTGCGGAAGCGCTGGAGCAGGGCATTGATGCGATGGTTTCTTCATGGAATCGCGTAGCGCCAAACACCATTCCTACCGCCGCTAAAGCGGGCGGCAACTATCTTTCTTCACTGCTGGTAGGCAGCGAAGCCCGTCGTCATGGCTATCAGGAAGGTATCGCGCTGGATACCAACGGCTATATCTCCGAAGGCGCCGGCGAAAACCTGTTTGAAGTTAAAGACGGCATTCTGTTTACTCCGCCGTTTACCTCTTCTGCGCTGCCGGGCATTACCCGCGATGCGATTATTAAACTGGCGAAAGATGCTGGCATTGAAGTGCGTGAGCAGGTGCTGTCGCGTGAGTCTCTCTACCTGGCCGATGAAGTCTTTATGTCCGGTACCGCAGCTGAGATTACGCCAGTGCGTAGCGTTGACGGCATTCAGGTGGGCGAAGGTAAGCGCGGTCCGGTGACGAAGCGTATCCAGCAGGCATTCTTTGGCCTGTTCACCGGTGAAACTGAAGATAAATGGGGCTGGCTGGATCCGGTAAACCCATAACACCATGATTTTGCGGGCGCTATTAACGGCCCGCTTATTTATCCAGACTGGAGTAAACAGAGCATGCCTAAGTACCGTTCCGCCACTACCACCCACGGCCGTAATATGGCCGGTGCCCGTGCCCTGTGGCGTGCCACAGGAATGACCGACGCCGATTTTGGCAAACCGATTATCGCCGTTGTTAACTCCTTCACTCAGTTCGTGCCGGGCCACGTTCACCTGCGCGACCTTGGTAAACTGGTCGCCGAGCAGATCGAAGCTGCGGGCGGCGTGGCGAAAGAATTTAATACCATTGCGGTAGATGACGGTATTGCCATGGGTCATGGCGGTATGCTCTATTCCCTGCCGTCGCGCGAGCTGATTGCCGACTCGGTAGAATACATGGTGAATGCTCACTGCGCAGATGCGATGGTGTGCATTTCCAACTGCGATAAAATCACTCCGGGTATGATGATGGCGGCGCTGCGTCTGAACATACCGGTTATTTTTGTCTCTGGCGGGCCGATGGAAGCGGGCAAAACCAAACTGTCCGATAAAATCATCAAGCTGGACCTGGTCGACGCGATGATTCAGGGCGCGAACCCTAACGTCAGCGATGCCGAGAGCGATCAGATCGAACGCTCCGCCTGTCCTACCTGCGGCTCCTGTTCCGGGATGTTTACCGCTAATTCTATGAACTGCCTGACCGAAGCGCTGGGGCTGTCTCAGCCGGGTAATGGCTCGCTGCTGGCTACGCATGCCGATCGTAAAGAATTATTCGTTAACGCCGGTAAACGCATCGTTAGCCTGGCGAAACGCTACTACGAACAGGATGATGAAACCGCGCTGCCGCGTAATATCGCCAATAAAGCCGCTTTTGAAAACGCGATGACGCTGGATATTGCGATGGGCGGCTCTACCAATACCGTTCTGCATCTGCTGGCGGCGGCGCAGGAGGGCGAGGTCGATTTCAATATTTCCGATATCGATCGTCTGTCGCGCAAGGTGCCGCACTTATGCAAAGTGGCGCCCAGCACACCGAAATATCATATGGAAGATGTTCACCGTGCAGGCGGCGTTATCGGCATCCTGGGCGAGCTGGATCGTGCCGGGCTGCTGGATACCAACGTGTATAACGTGCTGGGCACGACGCTGCGCGATGCGCTGGATAATTACGACATCATGCTGACGCAGGATGAGGCGGTGAAGAAGATGTTCCGCGCCGGACCGGCGGGTATCCGCACCACCCAGGCATTTTCTCAGGATTGCCGTTGGGACACGCTGGATGATGACCGCCAGGAAGGCTGTATCCGTTCACGCGAATATGCTTACAGTCAGGACGGCGGACTGGCGGTGCTGTACGGCAATATGGCGGAAGATGGCTGTATCGTTAAAACCGCAGGCGTAGACAAAGAGAGCCTGGCGTTCCGTGGCCCGGCGAAAGTCTATGAAAGCCAGGAAGAGGCGGTCGAGGCGATTCTTGGCGGCAAAGTCGTGGCCGGAGACGTGGTGGTTATTCGCTACGAAGGGCCGAAAGGCGGGCCGGGTATGCAGGAAATGCTCTATCCGACCACCTACCTGAAATCGATGGGGCTGGGTAAAAGCTGCGCCCTGATCACCGACGGACGCTTTTCCGGCGGCACGTCTGGCCTCTCTATCGGTCACGTCTCGCCGGAAGCGGGAAGCGGCGGCACCATCGCGCTGGTGCGGGATGGCGATATGATTGAAATCGATATTCCGAACCGTGGCATCAAGCTTAACGTACCGGACAATGAGCTGCATGCGCGTCGTGAACAGGAAGAAGCGCGCGGGGAAGCCGCCTGGACGCCGCATTCGCGTCAGCGTCAGGTCTCCTTTGCGCTGCGCGCCTATGCCTCGCTGGCAACCAGTGCGGATAAAGGCGCGGTGCGTGATAAATCGAAGCTGGGAGGCTAAGGATGGCGGAGTCTCAACCCTTGCCAGACGCGCCCTGCGGCGCCGAATATCTGCGCGCTGTACTGCGTTCGCCCGTTTACGAAGTAGCGCAGGTTACGCCGCTGCAAAAGATGGAAAAGCTGTCTGTCCGTCTGGGCAATACGGTGTTGGTTAAGCGCGAGGATCGTCAGCCGGTACACAGCTTTAAACTGCGCGGCGCCTACGCGATGATTGCCGGGCTGGATGAGGAACAAAAGGCGCGGGGCGTGGTCACCGCTTCAGCGGGAAATCACGCTCAGGGCGTAGCGCTTTCCGCCAGCAGGCTGGGGATTAAATCGTTGATTGTGATGCCCGTCACCACGGCGGATATTAAAGTCGAGGCGGTACGTGCGTTTGGCGGTGAGGCTTACCTGTTCGGTGCAAACTTTGATGAGGCGAAAGCGAAGGCGATCGAGCTGTCTGAGCTGCAAGGCTATACCTTTGTGCCGCCATTCGATCATCCTGCGGTCATTGCCGGTCAGGGAACGCTGGCGATGGAGCTGTTGCAGCAGGATGCGCATCTCGATCGCATTTTTGTTCCGGTGGGCGGCGGTGGGCTGGCGGCGGGCGTTGCGGTGTTGATTAAGCAGCTGATGCCGCAGATTAAAGTGATAGCGGTGGAAGCCGCAGAGTCAGCCTGTTTGCAGGCCGCGCTGAAGGCGGGCGAGCCGGTCGATTTACCGCGCGTCGGGCTGTTTGCCGAAGGCGTGGCGGTAAGGCGCATCGGCAGCGAGACCTTCCGTCTGTGTCAGGCGTATCTGGATGATATTGTTACCGTTGACAGCGATGCTATCTGCGCGGCGATGAAAGATCTGTTTGAGGACGTGCGCGCCGTAGCTGAACCCTCCGGCGCCTTAGCGCTGGCCGGCATGAAAAAGTATATCCAGCAGCATAACCTACAGGGTGAGCGGCTGGCGCATATTCTTTCCGGCGCTAACGTCAACTTCCACGGGCTACGCTACGTCTCAGAGCGTTGTGAGCTTGGCGAGCAGCGCGAAGCGCTGCTCGCCGTCACGATCCCGGAACAGCAGGGCAGTTTCCTGAAATTCTGTCAAACGCTGGGTGGACGAGCGGTGACGGAATTTAACTATCGCTACGCCGATCTCAATAACGCCTGCATTTTTGTTGGCGTTCGTCTGGCGCGCGGTCGGGAAGAACGACAGGAAATCATTGATGAGTTAACGACGGGCGGCTATCAGGTGGTTGATCTGTCCGATGATGAAATGGCCAAGCTGCATGTTCGTTACATGGTTGGCGGCCGCCCATCCAAGCCGCTGCGCGAACGCCTGTTCAGCTTTGAATTCCCGGAGGCGCCCGGTGCGCTGTTGAAATTCCTGCAAACGCTGGGCACGTACTGGAATATTTCACTGTTTCACTATCGTAGCCACGGCACCGACTATGGTCGGGTGCTGGCGGCGTTCGAACTGGGTGAGAATGAGCCGCGTTTTGAGGAGCATCTCACCGCGCTGGGCTACGATTTTCATGATGAAAGCCAGAATCCAGCGTTTCGTTTTTTCCTGGCAGGCTAGTTATAACAGCTGCCAGAACGCTTTAATCAGCGGCTCGCCGAGCCGCTTTTTCTGAACGCAGACGCCCAGTTCAAGGGGCATAACAGAGTCGCTATCTTCCAGTACCAGCACCCGGTTTCGTACCGGTTCCGGGCTATTTTCCAGCACCACGTCAGGCAGCAGGGCAATACCACAGCCCAGCGCCACCATCGAAACAATCGCTTCATGACCGGAAACGGTCGCGTAAATAAGCGGATTGGCAATGCGCAGACGGCGAAACCACAGATCGATACGCCGCCGTGCCGGGCCCTGCTCCGGCAGGATAAAGGGGATCCGGGTCCAGTCCGGTTCGGGCTGTGTCGCCTGATTGCGTACCGGACAAGGCAGGGCTGGCGCAATCAATACCAGGGGAATATGGCCCAGCGGCGTGAAACCAATACTGGCAGGCAGCGTTTCAGGGCGGCCGGCAATCGCCAGATCGGCTTCCCCGGTTTGGACTTTCTCCACGGCGTCGGCGGCGTCGCCGGTGGAAAGTTTAATTTCTACCTGTGGATGTTCAGCGCGAAAGCGGTCAAGTATCGGGGGCAGATGACTATAGGCAGCGGTAACGGAGCAGAACAGTCGCAGTTCGCCGCTCAGCGAAGGGCCATGCTGGTCTATGGCATGACGCATCTGCTGGTATTGCAACAGGGTTTGCTGCGCGAACTGACGCAATTGCTCGCCTGCGTCGGTCAGCGTAACGGTACGGTTATCGCGGAGAAACAGATTCTGGCCCAAATCTTCTTCCAGCCGCTGTATTTGGCGGGAGAGCGTAGAGGGCGAAACATGCATGGCGCGGGCGGTACGGCCAAAATGACGGCTTTCCGCCAGATGTAAAAAAAGCTTCAGGTCTCGTAAATCCATGCGATTCAGGCCTCATTTCTACGTTGCAGTTATTGCAATGCGACGTTGTTAATATATCAATTTAAGCAACGGATTTCCTGTCATATGATGGGGCTATAGAAGGCGAGGCTGTAACAGGCTTCGCGCAATAAATAACGGTAAACACAACCTCAAAACGGAGTGCCCATGGCTAACTATTTCAACACTTTGAACCTGCGTCAGCAGCTGGCGCAATTAGGTAAATGTCGCTTTATGATGCGTGATGAGTTTGCTGATGAAGCAAGTTACCTGAAAGGGAAAAAAGTCGTCATTGTTGGCTGTGGCGCTCAGGGCCTTAATCAGGGCCTTAATATGCGTGATTCCGGTCTTGATGTCTCTTACGCGCTGCGTGCCGAAGCGATTGCTGAAAAGCGCGCCTCCTGGCGCAAGGCCACCGAGAACGGTTTTAAAGTCGGTACTTATGAAGAGCTGATCCCGCAGGCCGATCTGGTGGTTAACCTGACGCCGGACAAACAGCACTCGGCGGTGGTAAAGGCGGTGCAGCCGATGATGAAAGATGGCGCGGCGCTGGGATATTCCCACGGTTTTAACATCGTTGAGGTGGGTGAAGAGATCCGTAAAGATATTACCGTGGTGATGGTTGCGCCGAAATGTCCGGGTACTGAAGTCCGTGAAGAGTATAAGCGTGGCTTTGGCGTGCCGACGCTGATTGCGGTACATCCGGAAAACGATCCCAAAGGTGAAGGTATGGCGATTGCCAAAGCCTGGGCCGCGGCGACCGGCGGCCATCGCGCGGGCGTGCTGGAATCTTCCTTCGTTGCCGAAGTGAAGTCTGACCTGATGGGCGAACAGACCATTCTCTGCGGCATGCTGCAGGCGGGTTCTCTGCTGTGCTACGACAAGCTGGTGGCCGACGGTACCGATCCGGCTTACGCAGGCAAGCTGCTGCAGTACGGCTGGGAGACTATCACCGAATCGCTGAAACACGGCGGTATTACGCTGATGATGGATCGCCTCTCCAACACGGCTAAGCTGCGCGCTTTTGCGCTGTCTGAACAGCTGAAAACCATTATGGCGCCGTTGTTTCAGAAGCATATGGACGACATCATTTCCGGTGAATTCTCTTCCGGCATGATGGCTGACTGGGCGAATGACGATAAAAAACTGCTGACCTGGCGTGAAGAAACCGGCCAGACCGCGTTTGAAAACTCGCCGCAGTACGAAGGCAAGATTTCCGAGCAGGAATACTACGATCGCGGCGTAATCATGGTAGCGATGGTAAAAGCGGGCGTTGAGTTGGCGTTCGAAACTATGGTCGATTCCGGCATTATTGAGGAGTCCGCCTACTACGAATCGCTGCACGAGCTGCCGCTGATCGCCAATACCATTGCGCGTAAACGCCTGTATGAAATGAACGTGGTAATCTCTGATACCGCGGAATATGGCAACTATCTGTTTGCTAACGCCGCAGTGCCGTTACTGAAAGAGTTTATGACGACGCTGCAGACAGGCGACTTAGGGAAAGAGGTTGCATCAGCCGCGGTAGATAACGCACAGCTGCGTGACGTTAACGAAGCGGTTTGTAACCACCCGATTGAAGCGGTGGGCCGTAAGCTGCGTGGTTATATGACCGATATGAAACGTATTTCCGTTGCAGGCTGATTCCCCGTCGTCTTTCGGCTTGCCGATGTATTGGCTGCGCTCGTACATCCCAGTCACATAGTTATCTGTGCTCCTGGGGTTGTACTCACTGGCCGCCTTTCTGCAAGTCGAAACCCCTGGAGGAATCTCCTACAACGTAGACTGGATAAGCGAAGCGCCAGCAGGCAAAAACCGGTGTTGAATACACCGGTTTTTTTACTAGTTGCGGTACAGCACCTTGATGATGTGATAGCCAAACTGGGTATGCAGAGGTCCGTAAGGCGTCAGCAGAGGACAGGAAAAAACGACTTTATCGAAAGCCGGCACCATTGCCCCTTTTTTAAACTCGCCCAGATGCCCGCCTTTACGTCCGCTCGGACAGGTTGAATGTTTTTTCGCCAGCTTTTCAAAGTCTGCGCCCTTTTCCAGCTGCGCTAACAGCTCCTGAGCCAGTTTCTCTTCTTTTACAAGGATATGCATTGCTGCTGCAGTTTTTGCCATGATCGTGCCTTGAGTCGTATGGATGCTGCTGGATATACTACCACGCTGTTAGTTAACCCTTCTTCTTTTCACTGAGTACTGCTATGCGTCTGAATCCCAGCCAACAACAAGCCGTCGAATATGTCACCGGCCCGTGCCTGGTGCTGGCGGGCGCGGGTTCCGGCAAGACGCGCGTCATTACCAATAAAATTGCCCATCTGATCCGTGAGAGCGGCTATCAGGCCCGCCATATTGCGGCGGTCACCTTTACCAATAAAGCCTCACGCGAAATGAAAGAGCGTGTGGCGCAAACATTGGGCCGCAAAGAAGCGCGCGGACTGATGATTTCCACCTTCCATACGCTGGGGCTGGAAATTATCAAACGCGAATATGCCGCGCTGGGGATGAAATCTAACTTTTCCCTGTTTGACGATCAGGATCAGCTGGCGCTGCTAAAAGATTTAACCGAACAGTGGCTGGAAAATGATAAAAATCTGCTGCAGCAGCTGGTTTCTACCCTTTCTAACTGGAAAAACGATCTGGTCGATCCCGCGCATGCTCAGGAGCGGGCGCAGTCGGAGCGGGATCGTATTTTCGCCCACTGTTATGCGCTGTACGATCGTCATCTTAAATCCTGTAATGTGCTGGACTTTGATGACTTAATCCTGCTGCCAACGCTACTGTTGCAGCGCAATCAAGAGGTTCGGGAACGCTGGCAACAGCGCATTCGCTATCTGCTGGTGGATGAATATCAGGACACCAACACCAGCCAGTATGAGCTGGTAAAACTGCTGGTCGGCGCTCGGGCGCGCTTCACCGTAGTAGGCGATGACGATCAGTCGATCTATTCCTGGCGCGGCGCGCGGCCGCAAAACCTGGTGCTGTTAAAAGAGGATTTTCCGGCGCTGCAGGTCATTAAGCTGGAGCAAAACTACCGTTCGACTGAGCGTATTCTGAAGGCGGCAAATATTCTGATCGCCAATAATCCGCACGTATTTGAAAAACGTCTGTTTTCCCGGCTGGGCTATGGCGCCGAGCTAAAAGTGCTGAGCGCTAATCATGAGGATCACGAGGCGGAGCGCGTTACCGGCGAGCTTATTGCGCACCATTTTATTAATAAAACGCAGTATAAAGATTACGCCATCCTTTATCGCGGCAACCACCAGTCGCGCGTATTTGAAAAGATGCTGATGCAAAACCGCATTCCCTATCGTATTTCGGGCGGGACATCCTTCTTTTCGCGTCCAGAAATAAAAGATCTGCTGGCCTATCTGCGCGTATTAACTAATCCGGACGATGACAGCGCTTTTTTACGCATTATTAATACGCCGCGTCGTGAAATCGGCCCGGCAACGCTGCAAAAGCTGGGCGAATGGGCCAATCAGCGTAATAAGAGTCTGTTCAGCGCCAGCTTCGATTTAGGGCTGGGCCAAACGCTTACAGGCCGCAGCCTGGAAAATCTTCAGCGTTTTACCGGCTGGCTGCAGGAAGTTGCCCGGCTGGCGGAGCGGGAGCCGATTAATGCGGTACGTGATTTAATTCGCGGCATCGACTATGAAAGCTGGCTGTTTGAAACGTCCGCCAGCCCGAAAGCCGCTGAAATGCGCATGAAAAACGTCAATACGCTATTCCAGTGGATGACGGAAATGCTGGAAGGCAGCGAGCTGGACGAGCCAATGACGCTGACGCAGGTGGTTACCCGCTTTACGCTGCGCGATATGATGGAGCGCGGCGAAAACGATGAAGAATTGGATCAGGTTCAGCTGATGACGCTGCACGCGTCGAAGGGCCTGGAGTTCCCCTATGTTTATCTGGTTGGCATGGAAGAGGGGCTGCTGCCGCATCAAAGCAGCATCGACGAAGATAACATAGAGGAAGAACGGCGGCTGGCCTACGTTGGCATTACCCGCGCGCAGCAAGAACTCACGTTCACGCTGTGTCGTGAACGTCGGCAATATGGTGAACTGGTACGTCCGCAGCCGAGCCGTTTTTTACTGGAGCTGCCGCAGGATGACCTGATGTGGGAAACCGAGCGTAAGGTAGTCAGTGCGGAAGAGCGCATGAAAACCGGGCAGAGTCGAGTTGCCGGTTTGCGCGCAATGCTGGATAAAGCAAAAAAAGGGGCCTGATAAAGCTGGGCTGCGTCTGAGATTGCGCAGCCCAACGGGTTAAATTACCGTAAGCGGCCAGTGGACATAAGATTGCCAGCGGCTCTCCTGTTCCAGCATTTCCGCGCGTAGCGGGTGAGCCTGTAACCAGCCCGGCGGCAACAGCACCTGTAACGCCTCATCATCACTATGCAGGCGCACTGTCGGCAACGTATCGTCACGCCGACGGCTGGCGAAAATTACCGCCAGACGCAGCAGCCGACACATGCGTTCCGCCTCGCGGGGCGGAACGGCATTTTGCTGATTCAGCAGCGCCAGATCGATGCCGTTACTTTGATTCTGCAGCAGCGTAGCCAACAGCTTTTTCTGAGCGGGCGTGAACCCTGGCAGATCAAGATAGCGCACCAGATAAGCGGCGTGCTGAGTGGCAAGACGGAAGTCAACGCTCAGGCCAATTTCATGGATCAGGCAGGCGCTTTCCAGCAGTTCGCGACAATAAGTATCCAGCGTCCAGTGAGGGCTAACCTGTCGCACAAAGCTCACCGCCAGCTGACGTACGCGCTCCGCCTGCTCAACGTCAATAATAAAACGACGCTGAATATTGTGGATAGTCCGGCTGCGAATATCGCGATCGACCGGATAGTGCAGCATACCGTACAGCAACCCTTCACGCAGGGCGCCGCCCGCCAGCGTCATACTTTCAATATTTAATTCTTCAAAGATGGCAATCAGGATAGAGAGTCCGCTGGGGAAAACCAACGCCCGCTCCAGCGTCAGGCCTTCGATCTCCAGCTCTTCAAGCTTGCCGCACTTAATCGCCCGCTGCTTAAGCTGCTGCAGCTTATCCAGCGTAATGCGCTCGTCCATGCCCTGCGCCACCATGATTTCCTGCAGCGCTTGCACGGTACCGGAAGCGCCCACGCAAATTTGCCAGCCCTGCGCGCGTAATCGTTCGGCGACAGGCTGAATAATGGCGCGGGCGGCCTGTTCCGCCTGCTCAAAATTCGCTTTACCCAAATGTCGGTCAGCGAAATAATGCTCCAGCCAGGTGACGCAGCCCATCGACAGGCTGAACAGCGCGGTAGTTTGCGCGCCAGTGCCGGTAACCAGTTCGGTGCTGCCGCCGCCGATATCTACCACCAGGCGTTCATCAGAACCACCGGTAGTATGCGCCACGCCCTGATAAATCAGCCGCGCTTCCTCTTCTCCGCTAATAACGTTGACTAAACAGCCAAGAATCGCTTCCGCCTGGGTGAGGAAATGTTTCGCGTTTGCTGCCAGACGCAGCGTGGCCGTTGCTACCACGCGAATCTGATCGGCCGGAATATCCTGCAGCTGCTCGGAAAACAGCCTCAGGCACTGCAAGCCTCGCTCCATCGCTTCTTCAGAAAGCTCTCCGGCGCCGTTGAGGCCGGCGGCGAGGCGCACTTTACGCTTGATGCGGGCGACGGTCTGGATATTTCCCGCCACCTCGCGCACCACTAACATATGAAAGCTGTTAGAGCCTAAATCAATCGCAGCATAAAGTGACGACGCGCTGAACATGGTGTGATTAACCTGAACGTTTACGGTTATTGTTACGCGGCGCACCACTGCGGCGGTTGTTGCCCGCGGCACGGCGCGGACCGCTACCCGGACGGTTACGCGTCAGGCGTTTCGGCGGCGGAAGATCGGTCATCAACGCGTCGCTGTTATATTTACTTACCGGAATGCCGTGACCGATATATTCTTCAATTGCGGGCAGGTTCAGCGCGTACTCTTCACAGGCGAGGCTGATAGAGTGACCGCTGGCGCCGGCGCGCCCGGTACGGCCGATACGATGAACGTAATCTTCACAGTCGTCAGGCAGATCGTAGTTAAAGACGTGCGTCACCGCCGGAATATGCAGGCCGCGCGCTGCGACATCAGTCGCTACCAGAATGTCTACGTCGCCACGGGTAAAATCTTCCAGAATACGCAGGCGTTTTTTCTGCGCCACGTCACCGGTCAGCAATCCTACACGATGTCCATCGGCCGCCAGGTGGCCCCAGATATCTTCGCAACGATGCTTGGTATTGGCGAAAATAATGGCGCGATCCGGCCACTCTTCTTCAATAAGCGTTTGCAGCAGGCGCATCTTCTCTTCATTCGAAGGGTAGAACAGCTCCTCCTGAATGCGGTGGCCCGTTTTCTGGTCCGGCTCGATTTCAATATGCTCGACGTTATTCATATGCTCAAACGCCAGCTCGCGTACGCGATAAGAGAGCGTGGCGGAGAACAGCATGCTCAGGCGCTGATTGGCCGCAGGCATACGGCGGAACAGCCAGCGAATATCTTTAATGAAGCCCAGATCGAACATACGATCGGCCTCATCCAGCACCACCACCTGAATAGCGCCAAGGTTAATATGGTTCTGTTTAGCGTAATCGATCAGACGGCCCGTGGTGCCAACCAGAATATCGACGCCTTTTTCCAGCACTTTTAGCTGTTTGTCGTAGCCGTCGCCGCCGTAGGCCAGGCCGAGCTTCAGGCCGGTCGACTGCGCCAGCGGTTCAGCATCGGCATGAATCTGTACGGCCAGTTCGCGAGTCGGCGCCATGATCAGCGCGCGCGGCTGATTAATCTGATGGCCTTCGGCAACAGGGTGAGAAAGCAAATAATGGAACGTTGACGTTAAAAACGCCATCGTTTTGCCGGTTCCGGTTTGCGCCTGGCCCGCGACATCGCGCCCTTCCAGTGTAAGGGGCAATGCTAACGCCTGGATCGGCGTACAATTATGGAAGCCTTTCTTTTCAAGGGCTTCGATAACCTGTGGGTGCAGGGCGAAGTCGGAAAACTTCTGTTCGGTTAAGTGTGTTTTGCTCATAGTGTGGTAGAATATCAGCTTACTATTGCTTTACGAAAGCGTATCCGGTGAAATAAAGTCAACCTACGTTGGCAGATTTTACGCCAACCAGCCAGGCATAATCTTGTGGAGTAAGACATGAGCAGCGATAAAATCGTTCATCTAACCGACAAAAGCTTTGAAACCGACGTGCTGAAAGCCGAAGGTTTAACGCTGGTGGACTTCTGGGCAGAATGGTGTGGTCCATGCAAAATGATCGCCCCGATCCTCGACGAAGTAGCCGAAGAGTATGACGGTAAGCTGACCATTGCCAAACTGAATATCGATGAGAACCCGGAAACGGCGCCGAAATACGGTATTCGCGGCATCCCGACGCTGCTGCTGTTTAAAAATGGCGAAGTTGCAGCGACCAAAGTTGGCGCGCTGTCTAAAGGCCAGCTCAAAGAGTTCCTGAACGCGAACCTGAGCTGATTCATTGCCGGCGCTGGCGGTCAGAGTAATTTTTGCCAGACCGCTAGACGCCCGGCATGAAGCGTGCTAAGTTAAATCTACTGCATTACGAACTTACCTGTAGTTTGTTTCCCTTGTTGAACGCTGGCGTTATCTTCACAGTGCCTCAACAATCTGACAGTTAGCATCAATTTCCGGTATCTGTTTTCAACCGTCTCCTCGTTTTCAGATCGGCATTCACGCATAAGATCATCGGGCAGACACGGAAACGGAGCCATTAACGGGCATGGACCTTCTTTATTGCCATACCATTCACGACAACCTTTTCGAGATATACCCCGAGTTTAAGAACCCACCATTATGAATCTTACCGAACTAAAAAATACGCCGGTTTCAGAGCTGATTACTCTTGGCGAGAACATGGGGCTGGAAAACCTGGCGCGCATGCGCAAACAGGACATCATTTTTGCTATCCTCAAACAACACGCAAAAAGCGGTGAGGATATTTTCGGTGATGGCGTTCTGGAGATACTGCAGGATGGATTTGGTTTCCTCCGTTCCGCAGACAGCTCCTACCTCGCCGGTCCCGATGACATCTATGTTTCCCCCAGCCAAATCCGCCGCTTTAACCTTCGCACTGGTGACACCATTTCAGGCAAAATTCGTCCGCCGAAAGAGGGCGAGCGTTACTTTGCGCTGCTGAAGGTTAACGAGGTCAACTACGACAAACCGGAAAATGCGCGCAGTAAGATTCTGTTTGAAAACCTGACGCCGCTGCATGCGAACTCACGTTTACGCATGGAACGCGGTAACGGCTCAACGGAAGACCTGACCGCCCGCGTGCTGGATCTGGCTTCACCGATTGGCCGTGGCCAGCGTGGTCTGATTGTCGCTCCGCCGAAGGCGGGTAAAACGATGCTGCTGCAGAATATCGCGCAGAGCATCGCCTACAACCATCCTGACTGCGTGCTGATGGTGCTGCTGATTGACGAACGCCCGGAAGAAGTGACCGAGATGCAGCGTCTGGTAAAAGGTGAAGTTGTTGCTTCTACCTTTGATGAGCCAGCGTCTCGTCACGTTCAGGTTGCAGAGATGGTGATCGAAAAGGCCAAACGCCTGGTTGAGCATAAAAAAGACGTTATTATCCTGCTCGACTCTATCACTCGTCTGGCGCGTGCTTACAACACCGTGGTACCGGCCTCCGGTAAAGTACTGACCGGTGGTGTGGATGCGAATGCCCTGCATCGTCCGAAACGCTTCTTTGGTGCGGCGCGTAACGTGGAAGAGGGCGGCAGCCTGACCATTATCGCTACCGCGCTGGTAGATACCGGTTCGAAGATGGATGAAGTGATTTACGAAGAGTTTAAAGGCACCGGTAACATGGAGCTGCATCTCGCCCGTAAAATCGCTGAAAAACGCGTCTTCCCGGCTATCGACTATAACCGTTCGGGTACGCGTAAAGAAGAACTGCTCACTTCCCAGGAAGAGCTGCAGAAAATGTGGATCCTGCGCAAAATCATTCATCCGATGGGTGAAATCGACGCAATGGAATTCCTCATTAATAAGTTGGCGATGACCAAAACCAACGATGAATTCTTCGACATGATGAAACGTTCGTAATTTCTGAGCCGTTGGGCCAACGCTTTAGTTAAAGGCCCTTTACCACGCTAAGAAAACTCGGATAACGCCACGCTCAGACGTGGCGTTTTTTATTTTTGGGCTATAGGATAAAGCGACTGTCGGACGTCACCGGTCGCTAAGTGTAATAAAAGCAGGCACTTTTGCTTAAATAAGCAGCGGTCGTGCGGGCAAATCGCATTATCAAGACGTCAGTCAGGGTGGCAGGCATAATTATTGCTTATATTTACCCGGTGTCTTAGCTGAGAGCTGTTAATGTGAATTTACTCACCATGAGTACCGAGCTTGGTCTAATTTTTCTGTTTTCACTGGCATTCATTTTTTTTGCGCGGAAAGCAGCTAAAAAAGTCGGACTGGTTGACCGACCGAATTACCGTAAGCGACATCAGGGGCTGATACCGCTGGTCGGCGGCATCTCCGTCTATGCGGGCATCTGCTTCACTTTCGTCATCACCAATTATTATCTGCCGCACGCGGTGCTTTATCTGGTCTGTGCCGGCGTGCTGGTATTGGTTGGGGCGCTGGATGACCGTTTTGACATTAGCGTCAAAATTCGTGCGGTCGTACAGGCGGCGATCGCAATCGTGATGATGGTGGTAGGTAAACTCTACCTGCTCAGCCTTGGCTATATTATCGGGCCAATGGAGCTGGTTGTCGGGCCATTTGGCTATGTGCTGACGCTGTTTGCCGTTTGGGCGGCGATCAACGCCTTTAATATGGTGGACGGCATTGACGGTCTGCTGGGCGGTTTGTCCTGCGTTACCTTTGGCGCGATGGGCATCATCCTCTTTTTTGACGGACAACACAGTCTGGCGATGTGGTGTTTTGCCATGATTGCCGCCACGCTTCCCTATATCCTGCTTAACCTTGGCGTTTTCGGTAAACGCTACAAAGTGTTTATGGGCGATGCGGGCAGTACGCTTATCGGTTTCACCATTATCTGGATCCTGCTGGAAACCACCCAGGGCGTTACTCATCCTATTACACCGGTCACGGCGCTGTGGCTTATTGCCATTCCGCTGATGGATATGGTGGCGATTATGTATCGCCGTCTGCGTAAAGGTATGAGCCCTTTCTCTGCTGACCGTCAGCATATTCATCATTTGATCATGCGCGCCGGTTTTACTTCACGGCAGGCGTTTGTGCTGATCACTTTTGCCGCTGTGCTGCTGGCTGGCGTGGGCGTATTGGGTGAATACCTGGCTTTTATTCCTGAGTGGGCGATGCTGCTGTTGTTTTTGCTTGCTTTCATCCTCTATGGCTACTGCATTAAGCGCGCCTGGCGCGTTGCCCGCATGATCAAACGCCTCAAGCGCCGCCTGCGTCGCGCCAATAAAAATAAGCACCCGGGCTAAGCGCCCTTTGGACAAGGATACCCTGCATATGACTTCTGACTTCGTGGATAACGAATTAGATATTCGTGGCCTGTTTTGCGCGCTGTGGCGCGGTAAACGCTGGATTATCGGACTGGCGCTGCTGGGCATGCTGCTGGCCTGGATCTGGTCTTTGTTGGTTAAACAGGAATGGAGCACCACGGCGATCACCGATCGTCCCACGGTAAATATGGCTGGCGGCTACTACTCGCAGCAGCAATTTTTACGCAACCTGGATAACCATAATGGCGTCACAGAGCTGGCTGTGCCGCAGCCTTCGGCGGTGGACGATGCCTACCAGGAGTTTATTATGCAGCTTGCTTCGTGGGATACGCGACGCGAATTCTGGTTGCAAACCGATTACTATAAGCACCGCAAAAGCGGCAATGTCCATAAAGACGCCGCGCTGCTGGACGAAATGGTCAGCAATATTCAGTTCAGTCCGGCGGACAGCGCGAAAAACCTGAGCGACAGCGTCAGGCTGGTGGCGGAAACCGCAGCGGATGCCAACAATCTGCTGCGTCAGTATGTCGCCTTCGCCAGCGAACGTGCGGCGCGCCACTTAAATCAGGAGCTGAAGGCGGCTTGGGCGGCGCGCACCGTGCAGCTGAAAGCGCAGGTTAAACGGCAGGAGAAGGTAGCGAATGCCGTTTACCAGCGACAGTTACACAGCGTGGAGCAGGCGCTCAAAATTGCGCAGCAGGAAGGAATCGACCAGGCGAAAACCAGTACGCCGTCGGAGCAGCTGCCCGATTCAGAACTCTTTTTGCTTGGCAGGCCAATGCTGCAGGCCCGGCTGGAAAACCTGCAGACGAATGGGCCAACCTACGATCTGGACTATGATCAAAATCGGGCGATGCTCGATACGTTGAATGTCGGGCCCACGCTTGATCAAAATTTTCAGACCTACCGCTATTTGCGCACGCCGGAAGAGCCGGTGAAGCGTGACAGTCCACGCCGGACATTCGTCATGATAATGTGGGGCGCAATTGGCGCGTTGGTTGGTGCAGGCGTTGCCCTAATTCGCCGTCCTCGTGCCTGATACGCGCGTTGCAGGTGTCGCTGTGACTGACACGGTTAACGAACGAAGAGAAAAACAGTGAAAGTACTTACCGTTTTTGGCACGAGGCCGGAAGCTATCAAAATGGCGCCGCTGGTACATGCGCTGGCGAACGATGCCGCATTTGATGCCCGCCTATGTGTGACGGCCCAGCATCGTGAGATGCTCGATCAGGTGCTGCGTCTGTTCGCGCTAAAGCCGGACTATGACCTGGATATTATGCGCCCGGAGCAGGGGCTGACGGAAATTACCAGCCGGATACTGGAAGGGTTGAAAGGGGTATTTTCCTCTTTCCGTCCTGATGTGGTGCTGGTTCATGGCGATACCACCACGACGCTGGCAGCCAGCCTGGCCGCTTTTTATCATCGTATCCCGGTGGGACACGTTGAGGCCGGGCTGCGTACCGGCGATCTCTATTCTCCGTGGCCTGAAGAGGCGAACCGTAAGCTGACCGGGCATCTGGCTACGTGGCATTTTACCCCCACCGAATACTCCCGGCAGAACCTGCTGCGGGAAAACCTGCCGGATAAGCAGATATTTGTTACCGGCAATACGGTAATTGATGCGCTGTTCTGGGTACGCGATCGCGTTCTGTCCGATCGCCAGCACGATAAGAATCTGGCGGCGCGTTATCCTTTTCTTGATGCGGCAAAAAAGCTGATCCTGGTCACCGGACATCGCCGCGAAAGCTTTGGTGACGGCTTTGAACGCATCTGCAGCGCGCTGGCGACGCTGGCGCGTCAGCATCCTGAAATTCAGATTGTTTATCCGGTGCACCTGAACCCCAACGTCAGCGAGCCCGTTAAACGTATCCTGAGCGGCATCGACAATATTATTCTTATTGAGCCGCAGGAGTATTTGCCCTTTGTCTGGCTGATGAATCGGGCATGGTTGATCCTGACCGATTCCGGCGGCATCCAGGAAGAGGCGCCTTCGCTTGGCAAACCGGTACTGGTGATGCGCGAAACCACCGAGCGTCCTGAGGCGATTGACGCCGGAACGGTGCGCCTGGTGGGAACCAGCGAAGAGAAAATTGTTGCAGAGGTAACCCATCTGCTCACCCATGAAGAAGCCTGGCAGGCGATGAGCCATGCGCATAATCCGTATGGCGATGGTCATGCCTGCGCCCGCATTCTGCAGGCGCTAAAAAATCACAGAGTAACACTATGAGTTTTAAAACGATTTCGGTTATTGGCCTCGGTTATATCGGGCTGCCTACCGCCGCCGCGTTTGCCTCGCGCCAGCAGCATGTGGTGGGAATTGATATTAACGCGCGCGCGGTTGAGACCATTAACCGTGGCGAAATCCATATCGTCGAACCCGATCTGGATACGGTAGTAAAGCAGGCCGTACAGGACGGCTTTCTTCGTGCCGCCACGCAGCCGGTGGCGGCCGATGCGTTTCTGATCGCCGTTCCCACGCCGTTTAAAGGCGAGCATCAGCCGGATATGAGCTATGTGCAGGCGGCCGCGCTGTCGCTTGCGCCGGTATTGAAGCCGGGCGATTTAGTGATTCTGGAATCGACCTCGCCGGTTGGCGCAACGGAACAGATGGCGCATTGGCTGGCCGAAGCGCGCCCGGATCTGACCTTCCCACAGCAGCAGCCGGATAGCCCTGATATTCATATCGCCTACTGTCCTGAGCGGGTACTGCCCGGTCAGGTGATGGTTGAGCTGATTAAAAATGACCGCGTTATCGGCGGGATGACGCCAGCCTGCTCTGAGCGCGCCAGCGAACTGTACCGCATCTTTCTGGAAGGCGAATGCGTGGTCACCAATGCCCGCACTGCTGAAATGTGCAAGCTGACCGAAAACAGCTTCCGCGACGTCAATATCGCCTTTGCCAACGAACTGTCGCTCATTTGCGCGCAGCAGGGCATTAACGTATGGGAACTGATTGCGCTGGCTAACCGCCATCCGCGCGTCAATATTCTGCAACCGGGGCCGGGCGTTGGCGGCCACTGCATTGCGGTTGATCCCTGGTTCATCGTCGCGCAAAACCCTGAGCTGGCGCGACTTATCCGCACGGCGCGTGAAGTGAATGACGCCAAGCCGCACTGGGTGCTGGATCAGGTTAAAGCTGCGGTTGCCGACTGCCTGAGCGAAAGCGGCAAGCGCGCCAGTGAATTAACCATCGCCTGCTTTGGCCTGGCGTTTAAACCTAACATTGACGATTTACGTGAAAGCCCGGCGATGGAGGTGGCGCATCTGGTCGCCACCTGGCATAGCGGTACGACCTGGGTCGTGGAGCCTAACGTGCAGCAGGTTCCGGCAACGCTGGCCGATGAGGCGACGCTGGTAACATTGGATCAGGCGCTGCAGCAGGCCGATGTCCTGGTAATGTTGGTCGATCACCACGCCTTTAAAGCCGTGAGCGGCGATCGGGTCGCCCAGCGTTGGGTGGTGGATACGAAAGGAGTATGGCGATGAAGCAATTTCTGGTTACCGGCGGTGCGGGTTTTATCGGTTCAGCGGTAGTACGCCATCTTATTCAACATACGCAACACCGGGTGGTAGTGGTTGATAAACTGACCTATGCCGGCAATCTCTCCTCGCTGGCTCCGGTTGCGGATAGCGATCGCTTCGCCTTTGAAAAGGTCGATATTTGCGATCGCGCCGCGCTGGACCGCCTGATGGCGCACTATCAGCCCGATTGCATTATGCATCTGGCGGCGGAAAGCCATGTTGACCGCTCAATCGACAGCTCCTGGCCGTTTATTGAAACCAATATTGTCGGCACCTGGCAGATGCTGGAAGCAGCGCGTCATTACTGGCGCAGCCTGTCGGCCGAAAAACAGGCGGCGTTTGTTTTCCATCATATTTCCACTGACGAAGTGTTTGGCGATCTGCACGGCAGCGATGATTTCTTTACCGAAACCACGCCTTACGCGCCCAGCAGCCCTTACTCCGCCAGCAAAGCCAGCAGCGATCATCTGGTACGCGCCTGGATGCGCACCTATGGGCTGCCGGTTATCGTTACCAACTGTTCCAACAACTACGGCCCTTATCATTTCCCCGAAAAGCTTATCCCGCTGATGATTATCAACGCGCTGGCCGGCAAACCGCTGCCGGTCTATGGCGACGGCGGACAAATTCGCGACTGGCTGTATGTGGAAGATCATGCGCGGGCGCTGGTAACCGTGGTGAGCACCGGGAAAGCCGGGGAAACCTATAACATCGGCGGCCATAACGAACAGCGTAATATCGACGTGGTAGAGACGCTTTGCGATCTGCTGGAAGAGCTGGCACCGGCCAAACCGGCGGGGATCGCGCACTTTCGCGATCTGATCACGTTTGTCACCGATCGTCCTGGTCATGACCAGCGCTACGCCATTGACGCGGGTAAAATCGAGCGCGAACTGGGCTGGCGTCCGCAGGAGACGTTTGCAAGCGGCCTGCGTAAAACGGTGCAGTGGTATTTGAGTCATGAGATCTGGTGGCGCAGCATCCTGGATGGCAGCTATCAGGGCGAGCGGCTCGGACTTTCTTCCTCTCACTGAGGCGAAACATCATGAAAGGCATTATTCTGGCCGGTGGATCCGGCACGCGGCTGCATCCCATCACCCGTGGGCTATCGAAACAGCTGCTGCCCATCTATGACAAGCAGATGATCTATTATCCCCTGTCGGTATTAATGCTGGCAGGCATCCGCGAGATTCTGATTATTACAACGTCGGATGATATGTCGCATTTTCAACGCCTGCTGGGTGACGGCAGCGAATTCGGCATCCGGCTGGAGTATGCGGCCCAGCCCAGCCCGGACGGTCTGGCGCAGGCGTTTATCATTGGCGAAACGTTCCTTAACGGCGAGCCGAGCTGTCTGGCGTTGGGCGATAATATCTGGTTCGGCCAGGGCTTCAGCCCCAAACTGAAAAAAGTGGCGGCGCGCAGCCAGGGCGCTACGGTGTTTGGCTACCAGGTTATGGACCCGGAGCGCTTTGGCGTGGTGGAATTTGACGACGATTTTCGCGCGCTTTCGCTGGAGGAAAAACCGGCCAAACCCAAATCTAACTGGGCGATAACCGGGCTTTACTTTTACGATAGCCAGGTGGTGGATTTTGCGCGTCAGGTAAAGCCTTCGGCGCGCGGCGAGCTGGAAATTACCTCAATTAACCAGCGCTATCTGGAACAGGGCGAACTAAGCGTTGAGCTGCTGGGCCGTGGTTTTGCCTGGCTTGATACCGGTACGCATGACAGCCTGATTGAGGCCAGCACATTTGTGCAAACGGTTGAAAAACGGCAGGGCTTTAAAATCGCCTGTCTGGAAGAGATCGCCTGGCGCAACGGCTGGCTGGACGATGATGGCTTGCGCCGTGCGGCTCAGGCACTGCATAAAACCGGCTACGGCCAGTATCTGCTGGATATTTTACATGCGCGTCCACGCCAGTATTAAAACGCTCGACTGGGAAAATGCCTTCTTCCAACGCCACGGCGCTCAGCTGGTATGGGATGCTGCCGCCACGCTCGATCTGGCACAGCTCGATGCGTTTGACCTGGTGCAGGCAAAAGTCGACAGCCAGCAGACAGCGCTGCTGGATACGCTACAGCAGTTGGGATTTCGCCTGGTGGAAGGAGAAGCAGATCTGCAGCTGGCGGTAGCGGCCGGTGAGCGACAGTCCGGTATACGTATCGCGCGTCCTGAGCATATTCCAGCATTGCGTACCGCAGCCGGCGCTGCCTTTGCTTACAGCCGCTTTCGCGCGCCCTGGTATCAGCCGCACGACAGCGCCCGCTTTTATGCGCAATGGATCGAAAACGCGGTGCGCGGCACTTTCGATAATCAGTGTCTGGTCGCGCATGATGAACAGGGCAAGCTACAGGGGTTCGTTTCGCTACGCGAACAGGGGGCCGATGAGGCGCGTATCGGCCTGCTGGCAACGCTGCCGACGGCACAGGGCCAGGGCGTCGGCACGCGGCTGATGCTGGCGGCGCTTGACTGGTGCCGGGCGCGGCGGCGGAACAAACTGCGCGTTGCGACGCAGCTCAGCAATCTGGCCGCAATGCGGCTCTATCTTCGTTGCGGTGCCACCCTTGAGAGCACCGCCTACTGGTTATACAGGTAACGTCATGATTCCATTTAATGCGCCACCGGTGGTGGGAACCGAAGTTGAATATATGCAATCCGCCATGAGCAGCGGCAAGCTGTGCGGCGACGGCGGCTTTACGCGCCGCTGCCAGCAGTGGATGGAGCAGCGTTTCGCCAGTAAAAAGGTACTGCTGACGCCTTCCTGCACCGCGTCGCTGGAAATGGCCGCGCTGCTGATCGATATTCAGCCCGGCGATGAAGTAATTATGCCGAGCTATACCTTTGTTTCTACCGCCAATGCTTTTGTACTGCGCGGCGCGAAGATTGTCTTTGTTGACGTGCATCCTGAGACGTTGAACATTGATGAAACCCGTATCGAAGCGGCAATCACTGAAAAAACGCGGGCTATCGTGCCGGTCCACTACGCGGGCGTGGCCTGTGAAATGGACACCATCATGGCGCTGGCAAAAAAGCATCAGCTGTATGTGATTGAGGATGCGGCGCAGGGCGTAATGTCCACTTATAAAGGATGCGCGCTGGGCAGCATTGGCCACATCGGCTGCTTCAGCTTTCATGAAACGAAAAACTACACCGCAGGCGGTGAAGGCGGCGCAACGCTGATCAACGACAGCGCGCTGGTGGAACGCGCGGAAATCATCCGGGAAAAAGGCACCAACCGCAGCCAGTTTTTCCGTGGACAGGTGGATAAATATACCTGGCGCGATATTGGCTCCAGCTACCTGATGTCCGATTTGCAGGCGGCCTACCTGTGGGCGCAGCTGGAAGCGGCAACGCATATTAACCAGCAGCGGCTACGTCTCTGGCAGCGTTATTATGATGCTCTGAAGCCGGTTGCGGCCCGTGGCCGTCTTGAACTGCCCACCATCCCATCGCACTGCGAACACAATGCGCATATGTTTTACATTAAACTGCGCGACGCGGACGATCGGGCGGCGCTAATTAACTGGTTAAAAGAGGCGGAGATTCTGGCGGTATTCCATTACATTCCGCTGCATAGCTCGCCAGCGGGAGAGCAGTTTGGCCGCTTTGCGGGCGAGGATCGCTACACCACCGTTGAAAGTGAGCGTCTGCTGCGTCTGCCGCTGTTTTATAATCTGTCAGAGAACAATCAAAGCACCGTTATTAATTCTCTGCTGAGCTTCTTCTCCTGATATGTCATTAGCAAAAGCGTCGGTGTGGACGGCAGCGTCCACGCTGGTAAAAATTGCTGCCGGCCTGCTGGTAGTAAAGCTGCTTGCGGTTAGCTTTGGGCCGGAAGGGGTTGGCCAGGCGGGCAACTTCCGCCAGCTGATCACCGTGCTGGGCGTGCTGGCGGGGGCCGGTATCTTTAATGGCGTGACCAAATATGTGGCGCAGTATCAACAACAGCCGCAGCAGCTGGCCGCCGTAACCGGCACCGCCACTTCAATGATGCTTGGTTTTTCCACGCTGCTGGCGGTGGTTTTTCTGCTGGCCGCCGCGCCCATCAGCCAGCTGCTGTTTGGCCACGATCGCTATCAGCAGGTGATTCGCATAGTGGCTTTTTTGCAGATGGGGATCGCCTGGGCCAATCTGGCGCTGGCGATCATGAAAGGGTTCCGCGATGCGATGGGCAATGCGCTGTCGCTGATGGCGGGCAGCGTGATTGGCGTGATCGGCTATGTAATCTGTTACTGGCTCGGCGGCTATAGTGGTGCGCTGGTCGGGCTGGCGCTGGTGCCGGCGCTGATCGTAATCCCGGCGCTGCTGCTGCTGATAAAGCGCGACCATTTACCGCTGCGTGCGCTGTCGCCGCGCTGGCAGGGCGATCTGGCGCGTCAGCTGGCCAAATTTACGCTGATGGCGTTAATCACTTCCGCCACGCTTCCCATCGCCTGGATGATGATGCGTAACCTGCTGGCGGCGCGCTACAGCTGGGAGGAAGTCGGGCTGTGGCAGGGCGTTACCACTATTTCCGACGCCTGGCTGCAGTTTATTACCGCCACCTTTAGCGTCTGGCTGCTGCCAACGCTCTCACGCCTGAACACTAAGGCTGAAATCTCACGCGAAATTTTCCGTACGCTGCGCTTTGTGCTGCCGGCGGTGGCCGCCGTGGGCTGTTGCGTCTGGCTGCTGCGCGATGTGGCGATCTGGCTGCTGTTTTCCAGCCGGTTCGCCGGCATGCGCGATCTGTTTATCTGGCAGCTGCCTGGCGATGTGCTCAAGGTGGGGGCCTATGTTTTCGGCTATTTAGTGATTGCGAAAGCCTCGCTGCGTTTTTATATTGCCGCCGAGCTTAGCCAGTTTATTTTGCTGACCGCTTTTTCGCGCTGGTTAATTCCGCCTTATGGCGCGATCGGCGCCGCGCAGGCCTATATGGCTACCTATATTGTCTATTTCGCGCTCTGTTTATGCGCTTTTTTGATTTATCGCCGAAGAGTATGACGACATTGATTCATGTACTGGGTTCGGATATTCCGCATCATAACCAGACTATCCTGCGCTTTTTTAATGATGTAATGCGTGAAGCGCAGCCGTGCCGCACGCCGCGCACCTTTATGGTCGTTAGCCGGGATGAGACGCTCGCCGCTGCCTGGCCGGCATTACAGGTGCAAATTTTTGCCAGTAAAAAAGCGCTGGCGCAGGCGGTGCTGCAGCGTGCGCGCGATCGGCAAACTCGCTTTTTCCTGCACGGGCAGTTTAATCCCTGGCTGTGGCTGGCGTTACTGAACGGCGGCCTGCGGCGCCATCAGGTTTACTGGCATGTCTGGGGAGCGGACCTGTATGAAGAGTCACACAGCCTGAAATTCCGCCTGTTTTATCAGCTGCGTCGTCTGGCGCAGGGGCGGATAGCGCACCTTTTCGCTACCCGTGGCGATATTAGTCATTACCAGCAGCGCCATCGACACGTACCGACTTCGCTGCTCTATTTCCCAACGCGGATGCATCAGGCTATGCCAGCCCGTCAGCGGCAGGATCAAACCTTTACGCTGCTGCTGGGTAATTCCGGCGATCCCAGCAACCGCCATATTCCGGGGCTGCAGGCTATCCGGCAGCAGTTTGGCGAGCAGGTCAGGGTGGTGGTGCCGCTCGGTTATCCGCAAAATAACCAGGCCTATATCAGCCAGGTGAGCGCGGCCGCCAACGACCTGTTTCCCAACGGCCAGGTAGAACTGCTGACCGATAAAATGGCGTTTGATGACTATCTGCAGCTGATCGCCGACTGCGATTTGGGCTATTTTGTTTTTGAGCGTCAGCAGGGCATCGGGACGCTTTGCCTGCTGATACAGGCCAGTGTGCCGGTGGTGCTGAACCGGAAAAATCCGTTCTGGCAGGATATGGTAGAGCAACAGCTTCCCGTACTGTTTGATAATGATGCGCTGAGCCTGGAAATTGTCGCGCAGGCTCGTCAACAGCTTTCCGGCATTGATAAAGGCGGTATCGCCTTCTTCGATCCGGCATTTGTTACCGGCTGGCAGCAGGCGCTAACGCTGGCAGAAGGAGAATTGCCATGAGTCTCACGCAGTTTGGTGGCCTGTTGCTGGTCTGGCTGGTTTCGCTGGGCTTTATTCTGACGCTGACGTGGCGCGAATTTCGTCGGGTGCGCTTTAACTTCAACGTCTTTTTTTCGCTGCTGTTTTTGCTGACCTTCTATTTCGGCTTTCCCTTAACCTGTCTGCTGGTCTTCCGGTTTGATGTAGCGGTGGTGCCGCCGGAATTTTTGTTACAGGCGCTGCTCGCAGCCGGCAGTTTTTACGCAATTTATTATGTCAGCTACAAAACGCGCCTGCGGGCGCCGCGGCCTGATACCGGGCGCAGTCTGTTTACCGTTAACCGGGTAGAGGCGCATCTGATCTGGGGCATTCTGGCGCTGCTGGCGTTGGTTACCGTGGCGATATTCTTTATGCGTAACGGCTTTCTGCTGTTCCGTCTGCATGCGTACAGCGAGATATTTTCCAGCGAGGTTTCCGGCGTTGCGCTCAAACGCTTCTTCTATTTCTTTATTCCGGCGATGCTGGTGGTTTACTTCCTGCAGCCAGGACGACGCGCCTGGCTGTTCTTCCTTGTCAGCACCGTTGCCTTTGGCCTGCTGACCTATGCCATTGTTGGCGGCACGCGCGCCAATATTATTATCGCCTTTGCCCTGTTTCTGTTTATCGGCATTATCCGCGGCTGGATCACGCTGTGGATGCTAGCTGCCGCTGGCGCGTTTGGCATTGTCGGTATGTTCTGGCTGGCGCTGCGGCGCTATAACCTCGACGTCAGCGGTGCAGAGGCGCTGTATACTTTTCTTTATCTGACGCGCGACACCTTCTCGCCCTGGGAAAACCTGGCGTTGCTGCTGCAAAACTACGACAACATTCACTTCCAGGGGCTGGCGCCGATTGTTCGTGATTTCTACGTCTATATTCCCGGCTGGCTGTGGCCGAATCGTCCTTCGCTGGTGCTGAATAGCGCGAACTACTTCACTTGGGAAGTGCTGAATAACCACTCAGGACTGGCGATCTCCCCTACATTGCTGGGCTCGCTGATCGTAATGGGCGGCGCGGCCTTTATTCCGGTCGGCGCGGTTGCGGTGGGCCTGATTATCAAATGGTTTGACTGGCTTTATGAACGCGGTAAGCAGCATTCGAACCGCTATAAATCGGCAATCTTACAGAGCTTCTGTTTCGGTGCGGTGTTCAACATGATTGTGCTGGCGCGTGAGGGGCTGGATGCCTTTGTCAGCCGTGTGGTTTTTTTCTGTTTGATTTTTGCTGCCTGCGTCACGATCGCCAAGTTACTTTTCTGGCTGCTGGACAGCGCCGGTTTGATTCGTCCGCGTCGACGCGCTGGCGTGATGGCGGAAGCGTTACCCGCGACGCCGGAACGATGTGAGGATTACTAAAATGAATGTCACGCCGAAGGCGCCCCAATACCAAATTCGTGGCATCAGGCTACAGGGTTTTCCCGGCATGACTGAATGTCTGGACTATCTCTGCCCGGACGGAAATGCGCGTAGCGGCACCCTGGTCGCCATCAATGCGGAGAAAGTGCTGGCCTATGAGGAGAACCCGGCGCTGCATCAGCTTATTGACGCGGCGGAAATCAAATATCCTGACGGTATTAGCATTGTGCGCGCTATCCGTAAAAAGTATCCGCAGGCGCAGGTCACGCGCATCGCCGGCGCCGATTTGTGGGAGGCGCTAATGGAGCGCGCCGGTCAGCAGAACATTCCGGTATTTCTGATTGGCGGTAAGCCGCAGATAATGGAAGAGACGGTAGCGAAACTGCGCCAGCAGTGGCAGGTGAATATCGTTGGTACGCAGCACGGCTATTTCAGCGCAGACGACAGCGAAGCGCTGTTTAAGCGCGTGGCGCAGAGCAGGGCGCAGATTGTCACGGTGGCAATGGGATCGCCGAAGCAGGAACTGCTGATGCAGGCGTGCAGAAATATCTGGCCGCAGGCGCTCTATATGGGCGTCGGCGGCACCTATGATGTGTTTACCGGGCACGTTAAGCGCGCGCCGGTTATCTGGCAACGTTTAGGCCTGGAGTGGCTTTACCGCTTACTAAGCCAGCCCAGCCGCCTGCGCCGTCAGCTGCGGCTGATAAAATTCCTGCGTTATTACTATCGCGGTCAGCTATAAAGACCCGCTGTTTCAGGGCGTCAAACGGCTAAACGGCGTATTTTTATGCGCTTGCCGCCCTGAAGTGGCGTTTGTTTAGACGGAATGCACAAAGCGTAATCAAACGCGTTTTTTTCTTAAAAAAGCACTGGACAGCTTCGGTGCAAATCCGTAGTATCCCCATCCGCAACGGCGCTACGCGCCCGTAGCTCAGCTGGATAGAGCGCTGCCCTCCGGAGGCAGAGGTCTCAGGTTCGAATCCTGTCGGGCGCGCCATTAACCGGGCGCAAGAGCTGCGGTGGTAACATTTACCGCGTTAGTAGTAAGAAGTAATGGTGGCTATAGCTCAGTTGGTAGAGCCCTGGATTGTGATTCCAGTTGTCGTGGGTTCGAGTCCCATTAGCCACCCCAACTTTTGCTGGAACATGCGAAGGTGGCGGAATTGGTAGACGCGCTAGCTTCAGGTGTTAGTGTCTTAACGGACGTGAGGGTTCAAGTCCCTCTCTTCGCACCAGGCAAAAGAAAGTAAGATAAGAGCATTATGTCGGCGAGTAGCGCAGCTTGGTAGCGCAACTGGTTTGGGACCAGTGGGTCGGAGGTTCGAATCCTCTCTCGCCGACCATCTTATTAACCTGCGTTTGCAGGTTTTTTTGTATCTGATATTCTGCTTCTGCTTCTGCTTCTGCTTCTGCTTCTGCTTCTGCTTCTGCTTCTGCTTCTGCTTCTGCTTTATTTATCCTCAATATTTTTATCAAAGCCAGCCTGACGCCATTGCTTAAGTAAGCGTTGTCGGGAATGCGGCTACTAAAACCCTTTCTTTTATCTTTTTTACCTTTGGGTCGGCCAGCCAGTAGCGTTGAATGAGGGTGACGAGAGGACATTTTAAGATGCGGGAGCGATCGCGCTTTTGCTTAATATTATGCCGTTGTCGCTCTTTTTACCGCTTATGTCTCTGACTGGAGACATATAAGCCATTAATTTTACTGTTATTATTTTTGCTGGTCATGGAGTGTCTCAGAATAGCGACAAGTTATTTTCAGACTGTCGCCAGTTAATGACAAGCATAAAAAATGTGGGAGCGGCTTATCGAAATATTGCTTTCCTGTTCAAAGAGATAAGAAATTAATTGGCAGATAAGCGCAGCCTGGCACAGCTTGTGCAATAATATCAGCGTAGATGCTCATTCCACCTCTTATGTTCGCTTCGGCTTCATAAACCCAGGAATGATGCAGAGCCAAATTAGGGTACCCGTTGTCCAGCCAGCCAATATCGTTCGCCTTATTGGATTTAAGGGCACTACGTTGAGTCGGGTACCAATCCGGTTGTCTTACCGACCTGATCTTTACACCTGCCTGTTTTAGGCAGGTGTTTTTTTATCTGCGTACGGGGAATCATTCTGGCTGAACGAGCATGGCGGGGAAAGTGGTTTCGCTATCGCGTTAAGTCAGCATATGAATGTGCCCATAAAAAAGCCGGGTTTCATCCCGGCTTTTATCAGCGCTGTAATTAGCGATTGTTTTTTAACGTCAGCAATAAACCTTCACGGCGCATTTGGGCGGCCTCTTCCGGGTGATGCAGCCGATCCAGCGTATCGGCCAGCCAGGCATAATCAAAGCCGTCCGGGCGCTGCTTCAGCGCTTCCCTGAACGCCTCGCTTGCCTGCTGCCATTCACCGTGTTTCATCAACAGCTGGCCCAGGGTGCTGTACAGCAAAGGCGTGGCGCCGTGCTGTTTAATCTGCTGGCGCAGCGCTTTTTCCAGCTGTTCCGGATTGCCGGTTTTCAGGCGAGGCATCAAGAGGATCAGACGCTCATCATAGTGACGCTTCAGACCATCCAGCACGATCTGTTGAGCGGTGTCATGATCGTCGCAGGCAATGAGATGATCCGCCATCGCCACCTGCAGCGCCGTTTCGTGTCGCGTTTTGCGGCTCAGGCTTTGCCACCAGCGCTTCAGGCCTTCGCTCCCCTGATCCGCCATCGCCTGGTTCATCAGACCAAGCCAGGCCTGCTGACGCAGCGCGTTAATATGCTCTTCGTCTGCAACCTGCGTTTTTTCCATTGTCGGCAGTATATCGATCAGCGCGCTCCAGCCGCCGGTGCGTACATAGGCCTGTTCCGCCAGGCGCAGCACTTCCGGATGACGCGGTGCAACGTCCAACAAACGATCGATACCATGACGAGCGGCGTGATCTTCATTACGTGACAGCTGAAGACGAACGCGGGTAATTTCTACCGGAATAGGATCGTTATGGGCCAGCTCTGCGGCCCTTTCCAAATGCTGATTCGCTCGCATTTCGTCGCCGCGCTGCTGTGCCGCTTCCGCCGCCAACAGATAATTTACCACCGGCTGTTCAGCATGATCGGCATTGCGCGACAGCAGCTTTTCCACCTGGCGATAATCGCCTTCCGCCAGCTTAATCAGCGCTTCGTGCGTTTGACGGCGGGCGCGATTACGCTTGCGTCCCATAAACCAGCCGCGTGTTCTGGCGCCGGTACGCAACAGGCGACGCAGCAGCCATTCAACGGCAAGGATCACCAACAGTGAGACGATAAGGATGATCGTCAGGCCCGTTACGCTGGTTTCAATATTCCAGTTGTCGGTCTGGATCAGCACATAACCCTGGTGACCCGCAATCATGGGGCCAATGACAACGCCGGCGATAAGCAGGAGAAACAGTATAAAGACTTTTAGCATCATTACTCTCCCTGCTGCGGCTGCGCTGCCGGTTCAGCGGGCTGCGCCAGCAGGTTACGCACCCGCGTTTGCATTAGCTTGTCCAGCAACGGCTGGCTTTCCAACGACTCCGGGATTTCCATTGAGACATTCTGCTGGCTCAAATCATCAAGCTGCGCCAGAAAAGATTTAGTGCTGGCATCGCTGGTATCAAACCAGGCGCGTACCCAGGTCGATACGGTATCCACCGATTGCCGATAGATTTCATCCTGATGACGCGGTACTGCCTGCGCGGCGATAAGCAGACGTGAACGGATATTTTCACGCAGATAAACATCCTGATTCGGTGCCAACAGCGGCTCTGCGGTGCTGTCACGGCGGCGGATGGTAATAAAATCATCCATAAATTTGTGCCAGCTTTTAACCAGATTTTGTCGCCATTCGCGCAGTGAAGAACTCAGCTCATTGCTGTCGGCATCCATAGGCGCGTCATCGCTGTCGTTATCCGCCAGACGCAGATTATCGACGCCGTTAGAGAGCTGATTCAGCTTTAAAATAATGCCGTCGTAGTCAACCTGGCTTAGCGCCGAAAGATTGCTAATATCCTGCGTAATAGCCCGACGTACCGGAACCAGGCTGGGATCGTTCATATCAGCAAGGCTGGCATCCGCGCTTTTTAACAGCGCCGCTGCGGTGGTGACATCCTGATCGCTCCACAGCTTGCGCCCTGCCAGTTTCACCAGATAATCGGCCTGCGCCAGCAGCCAGGTTCGCGAATCGTTACCTGAAATGGTGGCCACTTTTTCTTTTAATTCAACCAGCTGTTGGCTTAAGGCTGCCTGCTGTGCGTGTGCGGTCTGCAGTTCGCTGCTCTGCGTGCTCAGCTGTTGTTTCAGCTGCGCCTTCTCGCGTTCACTTTGCTGTGACAGTGCGGCTAGCTGTTCGCTTAGCGTCTGGCTGACCTGCGCCTGTTGCTGCGCCTGATGACGCGCGTTGACCCATAGCCCAGCCCCAATTGCCAACGCAATTACAATCGCCAACGCACCCAGCGCGGTGCCGGTTTGGCCTGATTTACGCGGCGGCTTTTTGGCAGGCGTCGTGGTTTCTACCGCAGGCGTAGACTCTTCAACCATGGCGGAGGAATCTTTTTGTTCCGTCATTGTGGCACATCCCATTTTCAAGTTGTTTGTAACGCACGCACCAGCGCGTCGTTATCAGCACCATCAGCTACCTTGATATTATTCCAGCCAAGTTCCAGGGCCAGGGTAGCCAAACGTTCGCTGACGACCAGTAGCCGACAGCCCAGCAGCCATTCCTCACGATCGATTACAGGAAATAGCTGATGAAGTTGTTGCAACATCTCGCCGCTGGTAACCACCAGCGTATCAATACCGCGGTCGCTCCAGCGTTTTCCTTCACTGGGACCGTGATAAAACTTTTCACAGCGCTGATAGCATTCCAGGAAGCGGACTTCGGCACCGCGCTGCGTCAGCGTGGTGCCAAGCAGTTCGCGGCCGCCGTTGCCGCGCAGAATCAACGCTTTTTTTCCCTTCAGCCGTCGCAGCGTCGGCAATTGCAGCAGCATCTCGCTGGTTTCACGCTCTGGCGGCCAGACAACATTCAGCCCGCTCGCACAATGCAACGCCAGTGCGGTACTGCGCCCTATAGCATAATAGTCCAGCGAAGCGGGCCATGTTAAACCTGCCTGCTGCATACAGGGTTGGGCGTACTGCATAACATGCTGAGAAAGGACGAAAACCAGGTCGCCAGGCGACAGCGCGGCAAGCTGCTGGGGCAGCTGCGCCAGTTCACGGCCAGGGGAAAACTCGATTAATGGAAAGCCCCAGGCCGTATGGCCTAGCGCACACAGGCGCGTCACCAGCTCATCGCCTGCAGGAGAAGGGCGGGTGACAAGGATGTTCATGCCGGAGGATTCCCTTGATAAACATCGCGCAGAATTTCCCGTGCGCCGTTCTGAAGCAACTCATCCGCCAGCGAAATGCCCAGCTGCTCCGCCTGACCGCGCGGGCCGCGACGTTCGCCACGGATCATCGCCGTACCGTCTGGCGAACCTACCAGGCCGCGCAGCCAGATATTATCGCCTTCAAGAACGGCATAGCTACCGATAGGGACCTGGCAGCCGCCTTCCAGCCGCGTATTCATGGCGCGTTCCGCTTTTACGCGCGTTGCAGTATCGTCATCATTTAACGCCGCCAGTAGCATAATGGTCTGCTCATCATCAAGGCGACACTCAATTCCGACCGCGCCCTGGCCGACGGCGGGCAAAGAAACCTCGGCGGGAATAGCGTAACGAATGCGATCCTGCAGGCCGAGGCGTTTCAGGCCGGCGGCGGCCAGAATGATGGCGTCATATTCACCGGCGTCCAGCTTTGACAGCCGCGTACCGACATTGCCCCGCAGCGAGCGAATCGTTAGATCTGGCCGTAACTCGGCCAGCTGGCACTGACGACGCAGGCTGGATGTGCCGACAACAGCGCCCTGCGGTAATTCATCCAGCGTGGCGTACTGGTTCGAGACGAACGCATCCAGCGGATCTTCACGCTCGCAGATGGTTACCAGGCCCAAACCTTGCGGAAATTCTACCGGCACATCTTTCATTGAATGCACCGCTATATCGGCACGATTTTCAAGCATCGCCAGTTCAAGCTCTTTGACGAATAGCCCCTTACCGCCTACTTTTGCCAGCGGCGTATCGAGAATAATGTCGCCGCGCGTTACCATCGGCACCAGCTCCACCCGCAGCCCCGGATGACAGGCCATCAGACGCTGCTGAACATATTGTGCCTGCCATAACGCCAGCGGGCTTTGTCTGGTGGCAATTCTTAAAATTTTATCTAACATGCTTGATACCGTTTTGATCGTTCACTGATTATCCTATCATTGATACAGGAAGGCTGTCAGTTGCTACGATTTTTAGACGAGTAAGGGAAAGCGTAAAAAGGACAGGACAGAGCGATCGGCGGATAAAGCGTGCTAAACTGTTAAGTAGCGCAACTTTCTTTACGGTCAATCTGCCGGGTGTTAGATTGATCACGTTTCCAGCAGTAATCTGCCCGAAAATTTTTTTAATGAAGCGGCGGATCGGGGAAACAGGGTTATTTATAAGCACTGGGACAATCAGGCGAAACGTCTTGTACCTCTACATTGAGACATTGAAACAGAGACTGGATGCCATCAACCAACTGCGTGTCGATCGCGCACTGGCTGCAATGGGCCCTGCTTTCCAGCAGGTATACGGTCTGCTGCCAACCTTATTACATCATCATCATCCTCTGATGCCGGGCTACCTTGAAGGTAACGTTCCATACGGCATCAGCTTCTACACGTCTGATGAAAGCCAACTGTGCTATCTGCAGGACATTGAGCATAAGTCGAACCAGCCCGCCACCGTACCGCCTAAAGGAGAGATGCCGATTACCGGCCTCTATTCTATGGGCAGTACTTCCTCCGTTGGGCAAAACAGCACCTCCGACCTGGATATTTGGGTTTGCCATCAGTCATGGCTGGATGGCGACGAACGTCTGGCGCTGCAGAAAAAATGTCAGTTACTGCAGAAGTGGTGTGCGGCGATGGGCGTTGAGGTCAGTTTCTTTCTGATCGATGAGAATCGCTTTCGCCACAATGAAAGCGGCAGCCTGGGCGGCGAAGATTGCGGCTCAACGCAGCATATATTACTGCTGGATGAGTTTTACCGTACCGCCGTGCGTATGGCGGGCAAGCGCATCCTGTGGAATATGGTGCCGGGCGAAGAAGAAGAGCATTACGACGATTACGTTATGTCGCTCTATGCACAAGGGGTGCTGACGCCGAATGAATGGCTTGATCTGGGCGGGCTGAGCACGCTTTCCGCCGAAGAGTATTTTGGCGCCAGCCTGTGGCAGCTCTATAAAAGTATCGATTCGCCTTATAAAGCGGTATTAAAAACCCTGCTGCTGGAGGCTTACTCCTGGGAGTATCCTCAGACTCGTCTGCTGGCAATGGATATTAAACAGCGCCTGCACGATGGTGAAATCGTGTCGTTCGGTCTGGATCCCTACTGCATGATGCTGGAGCGGGTAACGCACTATCTGACCAGCATTGACGATCATGCCCGGCTCGATCTGGTGCGGCGCTGCTTTTACCTGAAGGTTTGTGAAAAGCTGTCGCAGGATGGAAGCGCGCATCGCTCCGGCTGGCGTCGCGAAATTTTGGCGCAGCTGGTCAGCGAGTGGGGCTGGGACGAGGCGCGCCTTGCGGTGCTCGACAGCCGCGCCGACTGGAAAATCGAACGCGTGCGTGAAGCGCATAATGAACTGCTGGATGCGATGATGCAAAGCTATCGCAACCTGATTCGTTTTGCGCGCCGCAACAACTTAAGCGTTAGCGCCAGCCCGCAGGATATCGGCGTGCTGACGCGTAAGCTGTATGCCGCCTTTGAAGCGCTGCCGGGCAAAGTGACGCTGGTTAACCCGCAGATTTCGCCCGATCTGTCCGAAACGCATTTAACCTTTATTCACGTGCCTGACGGGCGCGCTAACCGGTCGGGCTGGTATCTTTATAACCAGGCGCCGGATATGAATTCTATTATCAGCCATCAGCCGCTGGAATATAACCGCTACCTGAATAAGCTGGTGGCCTGGGCCTGGTTTAACGGCCTGCTGACGGAAAGAACCCGGCTGCATATTAAAGGCAACGAGACGTGCGATCTGGCGCGGCTGCAGGAGCTGGTCGCGGACGTTTCGCACCATTTCCCGCTGCGGCTGCCGGCGCCCACGGCGAAAGCGCTCTACAGCCCGTGTGAAATCCGCCATCTGGCGCTGATCGTCAACCTGGAATATGACCCGACCGCCGCCTTTCGTAATCAGGTAGTGCATTTTGATTTCCGCAAGCTGGACGTATTCAGCTTTGGTCAGCAGCAACAGTGCCTGATCGGCAGCATCGATCTCCTTTATCGCAACTCGTGGAATGAAGTGCGTACGCTGCACTTCAGCGGCGAGCAGGCGATGCTGGATGCGTTAAAAACCATTCTCGGCAAGATGCATCAGGATGCGGCGCCGCCCGATGCGGTTGAAGTATTCTGCTATAGCCAGCATCTGCGCGGCCTGATCCGTACGCGCGTACAGCAGCTGGTTTCTGAATGCATTGAGCTGCGTCTTTCCAGTACGCGTCAGGATCCGGGCCGGTTTAAGGCGCTGCGCGTGGCCGGGCAAACCTGGGGGCTGTTCTTTGAACGCCTGGGCGTTTCGGTACAGAAGCTGGAAAATGCGGTGGAGTTTTACGGCGCTATCTCCAATAACAAGCTGCACGGCCTGTCGATTAAAGTAGAGACCGAGCAGGTACAGCTGCCGCCGGTGGTCAATGGCTACGCCAGCGAGGGGATCATCCAGTTCTTTTTTGAGGACACCAATAACGACAGCGGCTTTAATATCTATATTCTGGATGAAGCTAACCGCATCGAGGTGTACCACCATTGCGAAGGCAGTAAAGAGGAGCTGGTGCGCGACGTGAGCCGCTTCTACTCTTCTTCGCACGATCGTTTTACCTACGGCTCCAGCTTCGTTAATTTCAACCTGCCGCAGTTTTACCAAATTGTTAGCGTAGACAGTCGCACCCAGGTCATTCCCTTTCGCAGTCAGACGCTGACCCAGCTGTGCGCTAACCAGCCGGAAAGCACCGACTATCCGCAGCGCTTCCAGGTTTACTAAGCCAGTAGCATCACGCCTTGCCACGCGCTTATTGCGCGGGCTCAGGCTGGCGATGATTCCTTATCCATTTCGTTTTCCCTCTGCACATTTTCGAGACAGGTCTTAAGTGCGCGGCTGCGCTTCTCCCCTATTTTGCTCATAGCGAACAGGTTGTTTTTTCGCCAGAACCTTCTTGTTAACTATGCAGGGATGGCTATGAGCAAACGTAATGATGTTATTGATCCGTGGGCACCAGGGAAAAACGATACTGGGCTGGTTTATTCAGAAGTTTTAGGCTGGATAGATTTAGGGCATGCGCGCGGAGGTGATATAGCAGATTGCCTTGCGCAAATGGAGAGGGGGGAGGTCAGCGGGCAACCCTATTACCTGGTTAAGTATCGGCAAACGATGTCGTTAGAATCATTTAGTACCGGCCGCTGTTCGCGCTGGAATATCAAACGCGGGCGAACGCTTGCCGAAAGGCACAGCATTACGCTGGCGCTGATGATGGAAACGGCGATCGCGTTTGAGAACTGGCAGTCAATGCCCTTTTTTAGCTGGTACACCGACAGCGGCTTCAGCGCAGAAGATTTGGTTTCCGATCTGTTGGGCTTTTATAAAGTTGTGCGGCCGCAAAATTACTGGCCCTGGCTGAAAATCGTCAGTAAAGAAGCGGCGCTCAGGCGTTGGGATTACTATGGCGCGCTGGGCACTTTTAAAAATAAAGGGTTTAACCCGCTGCTGTTCCCGGACCCCGCTGATACACGTATTCCTCATATTCCTTATAAAGGCAGACTGCCAAATTTTATGATGTCGATTAGGCCGTTTACCCAGTTCAAATCTGATATTGTCCGTCGTATCGATGCCGGAGCACAGGTCACCGTCGGATGGGAAGTTAAGAAAAAATGAAATGGCTTAAGTGGGCGCTGATGCTACTGCTGGCGGTGCTAGTAATTAACGTTGTTGACTTTTTTTACATCAATACCAGCCTGATAAATGAGGCAGAGCGGAATCCTGGCTTCAAACAGAGCGAGCGGAGGCTTTATCGCCTTTTCGTTGATGACGATATTAAAAATGCGCCGCGTATTACGGATGATTATTACTTTCGCTTTCGCCGGATGGACGGCCCTTCTGCTGAAATCAGCGGGATTGTCTTTAATGGCGCAACGGAAACGGCGGCATTAGAAAAGTATCTGGCGGCGTTGGGATATCAGCACGTCTCTGATGATGAGTTTGGTCAACGCTGGGAAAAGGACAACCGTCCCAATCCCAACATTTATATATGGCGCGATACAGCGGGCAAGACGATCTTTCTGACCAAATACTCATTGTGAAACAAAGCCCCGCCGGGGCTTGGTGATTTAAACCGTTCAGGATTCAGGCAGGCAATCAACGCAGCGTCTCGCCCGATTGCATGCTACAGGTTGCTACTGGCTCATTTGTCAGCCAGAAAAGGACGTCGTTCAGGATTGCCTGTCAGGCTGATACAGACAGCACAGGTAATGGCTAAGTAAGATAAATAATGAAAATGAAATGGCTAACACGTACGCTGGGGCTAACGGTGGTGATGGCTATCGCTCTGGTTTTAGCCGACTGTAAAATGCTGGGCATAGCAGACAAGAGTCCAGGTTTTAAACAGAGTGACTGGTGGCTTTATTATTCTTTTGTTGATGAAGATATCAAAAATGCGCCGCGTATTTCGGATGATTATTACTTTCTCTTTGGGATGATGGACGGCCCCTCGCCAGAAATGAGCAGGATTGTTTTTAATGGCGCAACGGATACCGCCGCGTTAGAAAACTACCTGACGGCTTTAGGATATCACTATGTCCCTGACGATGAGGGGGGCGGACGCTGGGAACGAGAAGGCCAGCGGAAAACGGAATTTTATATCTGGCAAAGTAAAGAGCAGCAGACCATCCGTTTAACAAAATATACGTTCTAAAACAAAGCCCCGCCGGGGCTTTGTCATTTAAACCGTTCAGAATTCAGGCAGGCAATCAACGCAGCGTAACCGGCTCGCCCGACTGCGCGCTGCAGGCTTCCGACAGCAGCTGCCAGAACTCTGCGCCGCTGCGGTTGCAAATCCAGCTGCCGTTTTGATAATCGAAATGGTAACCGCCGCCTTTGGTCGCCAGCCACACCTGATGCAGCGGCTCCTGTTTATTAATAATAATCTTGCTGCCGTTCTCAAAACTGAGCGTCATAATTCCGGCATGGGTTTCATAATCGATATCGCTATCGCCTTTGTACGCGTCAAGCTGTTCTTCCAGCGTTAACATCAGGTCGTCGGCTAACTGGTGAAATTCACTGTCTTGCATCGTTGTTTCCTTTAAGTTTTGGACGAGTATAACGCGCCGGGGGCCTTTGCAACATCGTCTGATAAGAGTGAGAAGCAGCACATCACGTCACCTTTTCCTGTTGCTTTTCCAAAGTCAGCTGCGATGATAAGCAACCAGGAATACGCATCAATCATAAGCAGGAATACCATGAAGAAAACCATTTGTCGGCTGGCAATGGCGCTGGCGTTAACCAGCCTGGCCGGCTGCGGACTGAAAGGGCCGCTCTATTTCCCGCCACAGGATAAGCCGAAACAGAGTTCACCGCAGCCAACTGCAGAGCAGCCCACATCTTCTTCAACGGCGACCCAGCCGGATGGTCAACAGGACACTAACCTGGCCCTCCCGGATGCGGATATGCAAGCGACGCAGTAATCATGATGGCCCAGCCGGCGGAGCAGAAAATGCAGTTCTCGAAAATGCACGGTCTTGGTAATGACTTTATGGTCGTTGATGCCGTCACGCAAAATGTCTATTTCTCACCGGAGCTGATCCGCCGCCTTGCGGATCGTCATCTGGGCGTAGGCTTCGATCAGTTGCTGATCGTAGAGCCGCCGTACGATCCCGATCTCGATTTTCACTACCGTATTTTTAACGCTGACGGCAGCGAAGTAGCGCAGTGCGGCAACGGCGCGCGCTGCTTTGCCCGTTTTGTGCGGCTGAAAGGGCTGACCAATAAAAGTGATATTCGGGTCAGCACCCAAACCGGACGGATGGTGCTGAGCGTCACCAACGACGAGCTGGTGCGCGTAAATATGGGCGAGCCCAATTTTGAGCCGCAGCAGGTGCCGTTTCGTGCCAATAAGGCGGAAAGCCTCTATCTGCTGCGCGTCGCTGAGCAGACGCTGATGTTTGGCGTAGTCTCTATGGGCAATCCGCACTGCGTGATCCAGGTCGGCAATATAAAAACGGCGGCGGTCGAAACGTTAGGGCCGGTGCTGGAAAGCCATGAGCGCTTCCCGGAGCGGGTAAACGTCGGCTTTATGGAAGTGGTTAACCCGGAACATATTCGTCTGCGCGTTTACGAGCGCGGCGCGGGAGAAACCCAGGCCTGCGGCAGCGGAGCCTGCGCGGCGGTAGCCAGCGGTATACAACAGGGATTACTGGCGGAAAAAGTGCGCGTCGATCTACCCGGCGGCACGCTGCATATCGCCTGGAAAGGGCCGGGAAATCCGCTCTATATGACCGGACCGGCCACGCATGTTTATGATGGGTTTATTCATTTATGAAAAATGTCGAAGAGACAGCCCCGGCGTTGATGCTGAACGACGAAGCGGTAGGTGACTACCTGCGGCAAAATCCAGACTTTTTTATTCGCAACGCGCGCCAGGTAGAACAAATGGCGGTGCCGCATCCGGTACGCGGTACGGTATCGCTGGTGGAATGGCATATGGCGCGCCAGCGTAATCATATTCAACAGCTGGAAGAAGAAATTACCCAGCTAATGGAACAGGCATCCGCTAACCATCAGCTATTCGACCGCCTGCTGAGCCTGCAAAGTCACCTGGCGTCCGCGCCTTCTTTACAGGATATGCTGAACCGCCTGCAACGCTGGGCGCGTGATTTGGGCCTGGCCGGGGCCGACGTACGGCTGTTCAGCGATAGCTGGCAGCTGGGCGCGCCGTCCAGCTTTACGCAGCTGGCGTTATCGCGTCAGGCGTTTGAACCGGTACGTATACAGCTGCTGGGGAAAGATCAGCATTATCTGGGCAGCCTGAACGGGCCGGAGCTGCTGCTGTTACTGCCCCAGGCGCGTTCGGTCGGTTCGGTGGCGATGTCGCTGTTTGGCGAACGCGGCGATCTGGGCGTACTGATCTTCAGCAGCCGTGATATGCATCATTATCAGCCCGGACAGGGCACGCTGTTGCTGCACTATCTGGCGTTGATGCTGCCGGAACTGCTGAACCGCTGGGTAGCGCGCGCATGAGTGACATCATGCCGCTGCAGGCTGCCGTCGAGGGATTTCTGCGTTATGTGCAGGTAGAGCGTCAGCTCAGTCCGTTAACGCATGAGAACTATGCGCGCCAGCTTGCCGTGCTGATGGAACAGGCCAGCGAGATGAAGATCAGCGACTGGGCGCAGCTGGAGCCGGCGCATGTACGCACGCTGGCGGCGAAAGGGCGCCGTGCCGGTTTACAGCCGGCGAGCCTGGCGCTGCGGCTTTCCGCGCTGCGCAGTTTTTTAGACTGGCTGGTCAGTCAGGGCGTGCTGAAGGCCAATCCGGCCAAAGGTATTGCCACGCCGCGCGCGCCGCGACATCTGCCGAAAAATATTGATGTCGATGAGGTTAATCAGCTGCTGAGCATTGACCAAAACGATCCGCTGGCGGTACGTGACCGGACCATGATGGAAGTCATGTATGGCGCGGGGCTGCGTCTTTCCGAACTGGTCGGTATCGATCTGCGCCATCTCGATCTGGAAGCGGGTGAAGTCTGGGTCACCGGCAAAGGCAGCAAAGAGCGTCGTCTGCCCATTGGCCGTACGGCGGTCGGGTGGATCGAAAAATGGCTGGCGCTGCGTGAATGTTTCGCGCCGGACAGCGATGCGCTGTTCGTGTCGAAAGAGGGCAGGCGCATCTCGGTGCGCAACGTACAGAAACGCTTCGCCGAATGGGGCGTTAAGCAGGGCGTCAGCAGCCACGTTCATCCCCATAAACTGCGCCACTCTTTTGCCACGCATATGCTGGAATCCAGCGGCGATCTACGCGCGGTACAGGAACTGCTGGGCCATGCCAGCCTCTCCACTACGCAAATTTATACTCATCTCGACTTCCAGCACCTGGCGTCGGTGTATGATGAGGCGCATCCGCGCGCCAAACGAGGAAAATCCTGATGCATTTTTACCGTCGGCTGCAGCCGATCAAAGCGATCACCTTCGATCTGGATGACACGCTGTATGACAACTATCCGGTGATCTGTAAAACCACCGCTGAATCCCACCGTTTTCTGCAGTCCTGGCATCCCGATCTGCATGATTTTTCAGTGGAAGCGTATCAGCAGCTGCGCGACCAATTATTAGCGCAGGAGCCTGATATTTACCATGACGTGACGGAATGGCGACGTCGCACCGTGGAGCTGGCGATGCTGAATATCGGTCTGACGCCCGCCGAGGCGCAGGAAGGCGCGGACAAGGTAATGGCTGTTTTTGCTCACTGGCGCAGCCAGGTTGACGTGCCGCCGGAAACGCACGTGGCGCTGGCGGCGCTGGCGGAGCGGGTTCCGCTGGTGGCGATAACCAACGGCAACGCGGAACCGCACCTGTTCGGGCTCGATCGCTATTTTCAGTTTGTTCTGCGTGCCGGCCCGCACGGGCGCGCGAAACCGTATCAGGATATGTATCATCTGGCGGCGCAGCGGTTAAATCTCGCGCCGGAAAATATCCTGCACGTTGGCGACGATCTGACTACCGACGTGGCTGGCGCGCTGCGCTGCGGTATGCAGGCCTGCTGGATTAATCTGCGTGAAGGCAACCTGATGCAGATTGACGATGCGCGGTTATTGCCGCATCTGGAAATTACGCAGTTGGCATCGCTGACCGCGCTGATATAATCTTCTGTACAAATATCCAGTGACCCGCTGGAGCGTTTTTCCTGACTGACGGTGCTTATGGACGTTTCTGACCTGCTAAACAGCCTGAATGATAAACAGCGCGAAGCCGTGGCGGCTCCGCGCAATAACCTGCTGGTGCTGGCAGGCGCGGGCAGCGGCAAGACACGCGTGCTGGTGCATCGTATCGCCTGGCTGCTAACGGTAGAGAACTGCTCGCCATACTCAATTATGGCGGTCACCTTTACCAATAAGGCCGCCGCAGAGATGCGTCACCGTATTGAGCAGCTGATCGGCACCAGTCAGGGCGGGATGTGGATCGGGACGTTCCACGGCCTGGCGCATCGTTTATTGCGCGCTCATCATCTGGATGCCCGGCTGCCGCAGGATTTTCAAATCCTCGACAGCGAAGATCAGCTGCGCCTGCTGAAACGCCTGATTAAGGCGATGAATCTGGATGAGAAACAGTGGCCGCCGCGTCAGGCGATGTGGTACATCAACGGCAAAAAAGATGAGGGCCTGCGTCCGCAGAATATTGAAAGCTACGGCAATCCGGTTGAGCAAACCTGGCTGCGTATTTACCAGGCCTATCAGGAATCCTGCGATCGCGCCGGGCTGGTTGATTTTGCCGAGCTGCTGCTGCGCGCTCATGAGCTGTGGCTAAATAAACCGCACATCCTTAACCACTACCGTGAACGTTTCACCAACATCATGGTGGATGAGTTCCAGGATACCAATAGTATCCAGTATGCCTGGATTCGGATGCTGGCTGGCGATAGCAGCCGGGTCATGATCGTTGGCGATGACGACCAGTCAATCTACGGCTGGCGCGGCGCGCAGGTGGAAAACATTCAGCGCTTCCTGAACGATTTTCGCGGCGCGGAAACCATCCGTCTGGAGCAAAACTATCGCTCCACCAATAATATCCTGAAGGCCGCCAACGCCCTGATCGCCAACAACAACGGTCGGCTGGGGAAAGAGCTGTGGACCGACGGCAGCGACGGCGAGCCGATCTCCCTCTATTGCGCCTTTAACGAGCTGGATGAGGCGCGTTTTGTGGTGAACCGCATCAAAGTGTGGCAGGAGAACGGCGGCGCGCTCAGCGACTGCGCCATTCTTTATCGCAGCAACGCCCAGTCACGCGTGCTGGAAGAGGCGCTGCTGCAGGCCAGCATGCCGTATCGTATTTACGGCGGTATGCGCTTCTTCGAGCGCCAGGAAATTAAAGATGCGTTGGCCTACCTGCGTCTGATCGCCAATCGTAATGATGACGCCGCCTTTGAGCGCGTGGTGAATACGCCGACGCGCGGCATTGGCGATCGTACGCTGGACGTAGTGCGTCAGGCTTCGCGCGATCGTCAGCTGACGTTATGGCAGGCGAGCCGCGAACTGCTGCAGGAAAAGGCGCTGGCCGGACGCGCCGCCTCGGCGCTGCAGCGTTTTACCGAACTGGTGGATTCGCTGGCGCAGGAAACTGTGGAGCTGCCTCTGCACGTACAAACCGATCGGGTGATTAAAGATTCCGGCCTGTGGCTGATGTATGAACAGGAAAAAGGCGAGAAGGGCCAGGCGCGCATCGAAAACTTAGAAGAGCTGGTGAACGCCACGCGTCAGTACAGCTATCAGGACGAAGATGAAGATTTAATGCCGCTGCAGGCGTTTCTGTCGCACGCGGCGCTGGAGGCGGGCGAAGGCCAGGCCGATAAATGGCAGGATGCGGCGCAGCTGATGACCATGCACGCGGCCAAGGGGCTGGAGTTCAGTCAGGTCTTTATTGTCGGCATGGAAGAGGGAATGTTCCCCAGCCAGATGTCGCTTGACGAGGGCGGCAGGCTGGAAGAGGAGCGCCGTCTCGCCTACGTTGGCGTTACCCGCGCCATGAAAAAGCTTACGCTGACCTATGCGGAAACGCGTCGGCTGTACGGTAAAGAAGTTTATCATCGCCCGTCGCGCTTTATCGGCGAGCTGCCGGAAGAGTGCGTGGATGAAGTGCGCCTGCGCGCCAGTATCAGCCGTCCGGTCAGCCATCAGCGGATGGGCACGCCGGTGGCGCAAAACGACAGCGGCTTTACGCTGGGTCAGCGCGTGCGCCACGCCAAATTTGGCGAAGGCACCATCATTAATCTTGAAGGCAGCGGCGATCACAGCCGCCTGCAGGTTGCGTTTCAGGGCCAGGGTATTAAATGGCTGGTGGCAGCTTACGCGCGGCTTGAAGCGGTATAACATTCGCCGCGCATTAACGTAACGCCGCCTTCTTTCGTCTGGCGAATGCGCGCCAGACGAGGATCTTCCCCGTTTATGAAAAGCCAGGGCGCGGCTGTTGGCGGCGTCCTGCTTCGCTTGACGCCTTTTTCGTCTCAGCGTAACATGCGCGCACCATCACCCTAAGAGGACTTTCGCCTTGGACACTCCCAGTCGATGCTGGCTCACCCACCTTATCAACAGGTACAACCCCTAAGGCCATCCTCTTATGCTGATAGCCTTTGTGGTTGTCAGCGATCGAATTTCCCGTCGCACGAGTTAGCGTTTACCACCGACTGAAACTCAGGTTTCTGTGTTCTGGCGTATTGTCCCGTTTGAATGACTCATTGGGAGTACTGCTATGCTGAGCGCTTTTAAACTGGATCGCAGCCGCCTTACACGCCTAGAGCTGGAAGATACGCCGGAAGATCTGGCTTCTTCGGTTTGGGTCGATTTGATCGAGCCTGAAGAGGCAGAACGCGAGCGCGTGCAAAATGAACTGGGCCAAAGCCTGGCAACCCGTCCCGAGCTGGAAGATATCGAAGCCTCCGCCCGTTTTTTTGAGGACGAAGACGGCCTGCACATCCACTCCTTCTTTTTCTATGAAGATGCCAAAGATCACGCAGGCAACGCGACCGTCGCTTTTACCATTCGCGAGGGACGCCTCTATACGCTGCGCGAGCGTGAGCTGCCGGCGTTTCGTCTCTACCGGATGCGCGCCCGCAACCAGACGCTGATTGACGGCAACGCCTATGAACTGCTGCTGGACCTGTTTGAAACCAAAATTGAACAACTGGCGGATGAGATTGAAAACATCTACAGCGATCTGGAAAAGCTGAGCCGGGTGATTATGGAAGGGCAGCAGGGCGATGAGTTCGATCAGGCGCTTTCAACCCTGGCGGAGCTGGAAGATATTGGCTGGAAAGTACGCCTGTGTCTGATGGATACCCAGCGCGCGCTGAACTTCCTGGTGCGTAAGGCGCGTCTGCCAAATAACCAACTGGAGCAGGCGCGGGAAATCCTGCGCGATATTGAATCCCTGCTGCCGCACAATGAATCTCTGTTTCAGAAAGTTAACTTCCTGATGCAGGCGGCGATGGGCTTTATCAATATTGAGCAGAACCGCATTATTAAAATCTTCTCGGTAGTATCGGTCGTGTTTCTGCCGCCGACGCTGGTAGCCTCCAGCTACGGGATGAACTTTGAGTTTATGCCGGAGCTGAAATGGAGCTTCGGTTATCCTGGGGCTATCGGCCTGATGATCCTCGCCGGGCTGGCGCCTTATCTCTACTTCAAGCGTAAAAACTGGCTTTAACGCTGCCGGGCCGGACATACGTCCGGCCTGTTACCGCTGGTATTCCCGGCGGGTTGAACGTAACCTTAAGCTTTTCAAGTCTCTGTGATCGTTCCCTTCTATGGAAAAGCTCTCGCGCAAACAGCAGTGGATGACGCTTATCGGCGTTTCGCTGCTGCTGGGTTTCATACTGCAATATTTTCATGTACCGGCTGCGCTGCTGCTGGGCCCGATGGTCGTTGGCGTAGTCATGGGGCTGCTGGGCGCGACGCTGCGCATTGATAAACGGCTATTTATTCTTTGCCAGGCGGTGCTGGGCTGCATGATTGCTCAAAGCCTGTCGCCCTCGGTTATCAATCCGCTGATTACCAACTGGCCGATAGTGCTGACGATACTGCTGCTGACGCTGGCGGCCAGCGGGCTGTCCGGCTTTTTGCTGGTACGCTACAGTGATTTGCCTGGGCCGACCGGCGCATGGGGCTCGTCGCCTGGCGGGGCGTCGGCAATGGTGGCGATGGCCGCCGATTACGGGGCCGATGCGCGGCTGGTGGCGTTTATGCAGTATCTGCGCGTGCTGTTTGTCGCTACCGCCGCGGCGATAGTCGCGCGTATCGGCCTGGGCGATGAGGCGCAGCACGCCGCGCCGCAGATCTGGTTTCCGCCGCTGGATATGCGCTTTGTCATTACGCTGGGGATTATGCTGCTGGGCGCGTTTCTGGGGCAGCGCTTTCGTATTCCTTCTGGCGCGCTGCTGCTGCCTGCGCTGGCGGGTGCGGCTTTGCAAAGCAGCGGAACGGTAGAGCTACAGGTGCCGGAATGGCTGCTGGCTACCGCCTACGCATTAATTGGCTGGACGGTGGGGCTACGCTTTACGCGCCCGATATTTCGGCTGGCGTTGCGCACGTTACCGCAGATGCTTGCCTCGATTATCGGGCTGATGCTGTTGTGTGGCGCGATGGCCTGGATGCTGACGAAGCTGCTGCATATCGATCTGCTGACCGCCTATCTGGCAACCAGCCCAGGCGGGCTGGATACCGTGGCGATTATTGCGGCGGGGAGCCGCGTCGATATCGCTTTTGTTATGGCGCTGCAAACCCTGAGGCTATTCACCATCTTACTTACCGGTCCGGCGCTGGCGCGTTTTATTTCACGCTTTGCTCGTTCTTGACCGACGCAGCGTGTAGAGCGCATCGATAATAAACAGCGCCAACGCCAGCCAGATAAAGCCAAAGGTCACCGCTTTATCTGGCGTCATGTTTTCGCCATAAAACAGCACCGCCAGCAGGAACATCAGGGTCGGGCCCAGATACTGAAAAAAGCCCAGCGTTGACAGCCGCAGGCGCGTGGCGGCGGCGGTAAATAACATCAGCGGAATGGTGGTGACTATCCCGGCGGCGATCAGCAGCAGATTTAACGAGGCGGTATTGTTGCCGAGATGGCTGGTCGCACTGTCAGCAATGCCAAACAGATAAATCGACGCCAGCGGAAACAGCCACAGCGTTTCAATCAGCATTCCGCTCTGGGCATCCACCGCAACCTTCTTGCGCACCAGGCCGTACAGGGAAAAGCTTAACGCCAGCCCCAGCGCGATAAGCGGCAGTGAACCAAATTTCCACAGCTGCACCAGCACGCCGCAGGTCGCCATCAGCACTGCTACCCACTGCATCCGCCGAAAACGTTCGCCAAGAAACAGCATGCCAATTATTACGTTAAGCAGCGGATTAATAAAATATCCCAGGCTGGCTTCCAGCATATGATGATTATTTACCGCCCAGATAAAGAGCAGCCAGTTGCCGCCGACCAGCGTGGCGGAGAGCGCCAGCAGCAGCACCTTTTTGGGCTGCTGTATTACCGTTTTCACGCGTCGCCAGCTGCGGGTCATTGAAATGAGCCCCAGCATAAACAGCGCCGACCAGATAACGCGATGCGTCATAATTTCGCTGGGGGCAACCTGCTGAATCAGTTTGAAATAGGCGGGCGCCACGCCCCAGATAAAATAAGCGCACAGCGCGCAGAGAATGCCCTGGCGCGTTTGTTGTGTATCCATCACGGTGTGTTCTCAGAGGTAAAGGCGCCAGTGTAAAGTAAAAGCTGGCGCAGCGGTGAATATTAGCCGACCAGGTAAGTTGCGGTGGCGCTGGCGATGTGAACGCCCGCATCGTTATGCAGCTCGACACGCGCCACGGAAATTTTATTGCCGGCGCGTAGCAGGCTGCTGGCGGCAATAAAATGCTCGCCGCGTCCGGGCCGTAGATAATCCACGCGCAGATCGATGGTTCCCATACGCGCCAGACGCTGGCGCAACTCCTGCTCGGTAATGCTCTCCTGACGCGTCAGCGAACTGGAGACGCATACCAGCCCGGCAGCGACATCCAGCACCGAGGCGATAACGCCGCCGTGCAAAATCTGCTGGGCCGCATTGCCGACCAGCATGGTTTTATTGGCAAAACGAAGTTCAGCATAATCGGCATCAAGGCGTTTTAGTTCCAGGCCCAGCGCCTGATTAAAGGGCATATGGTAAACAAAAATCTCACCAATAAGCTGACGTGCCGCCGCCGAATTTAACTGAGTCTCTGACATAAAAGGATTTTCCTGAAGCCCGATCGTAAAGTGCGCTTATGTTAACAAGTTGTGTATTCTATGCTGTCAGCAACGTGCTTTCTACTCTCAGAAAACAGCGCTGATTTCATATGGGAATTGCGTGTAGAATGGCCTGCTTTTTTTATTTAATGGCCCTTTGAATGGCACCCAGCGCTTCACCGGAGAATACTATGCGGTTACTAAGAGGATTAGTTGCGGCGGCTTTATTACTGCCCGTATTGGCGCAGGCTGAAGAAGCCACCGTCAAGGATGTACATGATACACCAGCGGTACGCGGCAGTATTATCGCTAACCTGCTGGAACAACATGATAATCCCTTTGTGCTTTATCCTTATGAACGCAACTACCTGCTTTATACATGGACCAGCGACCTCAATAAGGAGGCGATTGAATCCTATGACTGGGCTGACAATGCGAAAAAGGATGAGGTAGAATTCCAGCTCAGCCTGGCGTTTCCTTTATGGCGCGGTATTCTGGGCGATAATTCGGTGCTGGCCGCTTCTTATACTCAACGCTCCTGGTGGCAGCTCTCTAACCATAGCGAGTCATCGCCGTTCCGTGAAACTAACTACGAACCACAAATTTTTCTCGGATGGGCGACGGATTACTCGTTCGCGGGCTGGACGCTGCGCGATGTGGAATTTGGCTTTAATCACCAGTCGAACGGGCGCTCCGATCCCACTTCTCGCAGCTGGAACCGCGTTTATGCGCGTTTGATGGCGCAAAACGGCAACTTTCTGGCGGAAATTAAGCCCTGGTATCGCCTGTCGGAAGACACCAGTAGCGACGATAACCCTGACATTACTAAATACATGGGCTATTATCGCGCCAAATTAGGTTACCGTCTGGGCGACAGCATTTTCAGCATTCAGGGCAACTATAACTGGAATAGCGGTTATGGCGGCGCGGAGCTGGGCTGGAGCTATCCGATTAGCGAACATGTGCGTTTTTATACGCAGGTATTTAGTGGCTATGGCGAATCGTTAATCGATTATAATCACCGCCAGACTCGCGTTGGCGTTGGCGTAACCTTAAACGATCTGTTCTGATCCAGGCCCGCCCGACGGGTCTGTCACACAGCAACTCTCTCTTCGGGCGGCATGCCGCCCGTCAAGTCATCATTATGCAGTGCAATACGGGGAAGACGTGTCTACGGCGGCAGTAATTAATCATGAAGCGCTGGCTGAACAGGTATTACGCGATACCTTCGGCTATCAGCAGTTTCGCCCCGGGCAGCAAACCATCATTCAGGCATCGCTGAACGGCCGGGATTGTCTGGTGGTGATGCCCACCGGCGGCGGAAAATCGCTCTGTTATCAAATTCCGGCCTTGCTGCGCGACGGCCTGACGCTGGTTGTCTCACCGCTTATCTCGCTGATGAAAGATCAGGTCGATCAGCTGCTGGCGAACGGCGTGGCGGCGGCGTGTCTTAACTCGTCGCAAACGCGGGAAGAGCAGCAGACGGTGATGGCGGGATGCCGTAGCGGCGAGGTGCGCCTGCTTTATATCGCGCCGGAACGCCTGATGATGGATAACTTCCTCGACAGCCTGACGCACTGGAATCCAGCGATGCTGGCGGTGGACGAAGCGCACTGTATTTCCCAGTGGGGCCACGACTTCCGTCCTGAATATGGCGCGCTGGGTCAGCTGCGTCAGCGTTTTCCGGCGCTGCCGGTGATGGCATTGACGGCAACCGCAGACGAAACCACCCGTAACGATATTGTTCGGCTGCTGCAGCTGGACGATCCGCTGATTCAAATCAGCAGTTTCGACCGGCCCAATATCCGCTACATGCTGGTGGAAAAATTTAAGCCAACCGAACAGCTGCTGCGTTACGTACAGGATCAGCGTGGCAAAAGCGGCATTATTTACTGTAACAGTCGGGCAAAGGTGGAAGACACCGCCGCCCGCCTGCAAAGCCGCGGCCTGAGCGTTGGGGCCTACCATGCCGGAATGGACAACGCGCATCGTGCCCAGGTACAGGAAGCTTTCCAGCGCGACGATTTGCAAATCGTGGTGGCGACCGTCGCCTTCGGCATGGGGATCAACAAGCCCAACGTACGGTTTGTGGTGCATTTCGATATTCCACGCAATATCGAATCCTATTATCAGGAAACCGGACGCGCCGGACGTGACGGTCTGCCTGCCGAAGCGATGCTGCTTTACGATCCGGCGGATATGGCCTGGCTGCGTCGCTGTCTGGAAGAGAAAGCGCCCGGCCCGCTGCAGGATATTGAACGCCATAAGCTCAATGCGATGGGCGCTTTCGCCGAAGCGCAAACCTGTCGTCGGCTGGTGCTGCTGAACTACTTTGGCGAAGGGCGCCAGCAGCCGTGCGGCAACTGCGATATTTGTCTCGATCCGCCACGGCGCTACGATGGCCTGGTTGAAGCGCAAAAGGCGCTCTCCACTATTTACCGCGTCGGTCAGCGTTTCGGCATGGGCTACGTGGTTGAAGTGCTGCGCGGCGCCAGCAATCAGCGCATTCGCGACCAGGGACACGATAAGCTGCCGGTGTATGGTATCGGCCGCGAACAAAGCCATGAGCACTGGGTCAGCGTGCTGCGTCAGCTTATTCATTTGGGGCTGGTCGCGCAGAATATTACGCTACATTCGGCGCTGCAGCTTACCGAGGCGGCGAGGCCGGTTTTACGTGGTGAAACGCCGCTGATGCTGGCCGTGCCGCGTCTGGTTACCGTTAAGCCGAAATATAACAACCAGAAAAGCTACGGCGGCAACTACGATCGCAAGCTGTTCGCGAAATTGCGCAAGCTGCGTAAAGCGATTGCCGATGAAGAGAATATCCCGCCTTACGTGGTGTTTAACGATGCGACGCTGATTGAGATGGCGGAGCAGATGCCGGTTACCGCGTCGGAAATGCTCAGCGTCAACGGCGTCGGCCACCGTAAGCTGGAACGTTTTGGTAAGCCTTTCCTGGTGATGATCCGCGAGCATATGACCGGCGAAGAGTAAAATAGCGCCGCAATAATCATGCGCGAAACGGCTATCATAGATAACAGATGAACAGAACAGGTTTTGGCGTGATAATCATGCGTACCCCGGAATAGCCAGATGGCTTTCCCGTTTCATTTATCGGCAAGGAAACTGTTATGCTCGCGCTTTTTCTTACCGTTGCCGCAGTGCATTTAGTCGCACTGATGAGCCCCGGACCAGATTTCTTTTTTGTTTCGCAAACCGCCGCCAGTCGCTCCCGTAAAGAAGCGATGATGGGCGTGCTGGGCATTACGCTGGGTATTGTTATCTGGGCTGGCGTCGCGTTGATGGGTTTACATCTTATCCTGCAAAAAATGGCCTGGCTGCACGAAGTAATTATGGTGTGCGGCGGAATTTATTTGACCTGGCTGGGCTGGCAGCTGATGCGCGCGGCGCGTCGGCAGCATCTTCAACCGGTTGCGGAAGATGCGGAAGTGCAGGTTGAGCTGGCAAAAAAAGGGCACAGTTTTCTGAAAGGCTTTCTGACTAACCTCTCAAATCCCAAAGCGGTTATCTATTTCGGCAGCGTCTTTTCACTGTTTGTTGGCGATGATGTTGCCGCTGACGCGCGTTGGGGGCTGTTTGTACTGATTATTAGCGAAACGTTCGCCTGGTTTACGCTGGTCGCTGCGGTCTTTGCGCTTCCCTGGATGCGCCGCCAGTATCAGCGCATGGCGAAATGGATCGACGGTATGGCGGGCGTGCTGTTTGCCGGGTTCGGCATCCATCTGATCCTCTCCCGCTAGGTGAGACCTGGTTTACTTGCCATTTGCTGTCCGGGCAGTACTCGCTTCCTCACGTATTATACGCTTGGATCGCTGCGTGCTGTCCTGGACGGCCTGGTTTACTTGCTATTTGCTGTCCGGGCAGTACTCGCTTCCTCACGTATTATTTATACGCTCGGATCGCTGCGTGCTGGCCGTCCAGCAACTGGCTGCGACACCGACGGCCGTCTACCTGGGGAGTAAAGGGTAAGGGCTGAGAGCAGGGCAGCTGTAAAAACAAAAGCCAGGGAAGCGGCAAGCACTGAAGCCAGGGAAGCGGGGGCAGGCAGCGGAGTAAAGCCTCCGCGTCATGGATGACGCGGCGGAGCCTCCAGGGATGGATTCACGGCGTCTTTACGTAGCTGCCGGCCGCCGCTGACCGGAACCCGGCAGTCAGAAGTCAGTCTCCGCCGCTGACCAGACCCAGAAACCCAATATTCCTAAGCCATACGCCGTGCTGAAGCCAACAGCGCGCCCACGGCAACAAACAGCCCGCCAAACACCCGATTCAGCAGCTTCATCTGATGCGGCCCTTTAATCCAGACGCCAATTCGTCGCGCCAGTGCGGCATAACCGGTCATCACCACCACATCGACCACAATTGTCGTCACGCCTAAAACCAGATACTGCATCGTCTGTGGATAATGCGGAATAATAAACTGCGGAAACAGCGCGGCGAGAAAAACAATACTCTTGGGATTAGTCAGGTTCACCAGCACCGCACGCTGAAACAGACGGCGGCGCGGCATAGCATGAGAAACCGCATCCAGATTGATCGCTCCGGCCGCCCGCCACTGCTGAATTCCCAGCCAAACTAACCAGGCAGCGCCTGCCCACTTCAAAACCTCAAACGCCAACAGCGAGCGGGAAAACAGCGCGCCCAGTCCAATACCCACCAAAATGATATGCGCGCCCAGCCCAACCTGCAGACCGATGACAGAGGCCGCCGCACCGCGATAGCCGTGACTAATGCTGGTGCTCATCGTATTTATCGCTCCCGAACCGGGCGACAGGCTGAGAATGACGGTGGTTAACAGATAAGTCATCCACCATTCGACTGACATGGGTAACGCTCCCTGATTGCGCAGAATTGTGCCACAATACGCCATTGCCAGCGGTTGCGCTACGGCGGCAATATGCCGGGAGCGTTAAGGGAGTCGAGCTATGACCAGTCATAAAAATCACTGGCCAACGCGCGAGCAGGCGTTTGCTGCTTTTGCCACCGGGCCGCTGCTTGATTTCTGGCGTCAGCGCGAAGAGTGCGAATTTATCGGCGTTGAAAATGTGCCGATTCGCTATGTGCGTTTCACCTCGGTGCAACACGATAAAGTGATACTGATCGTGCCGGGACGCATTGAAAGCTATGTTAAATACCCGGAGCTGGCTTACGATCTGTGGCACTGCGGCTATGATGTCATCATTGTTGATCATCGTGGGCAGGGCCGCTCAGGGCGGCTGCTGAAAGATGCGCATCGTGGTCATGTCGTTCACTTCGATCATTATGTCGATGATTTAGAAACGCTCTACCTGAAGGAATTGATCGCCGGTCACTATCGACATCGCTATGCGCTGGCGCACTCCATGGGCGGCGCTATCCTGACGCTGCTGCTGGCGCGTAATCCTGCTGCATTTAACGCCGTGGTACTGTCTGCACCGATGCTCGGCATCTGTTTGCCGATGCCCGCCTGGATGGCGCACCGGATCCTTGACTGGATGGAAAAACGCCCGGCGATGCGCGACGGTTATGCGCTGGGAACCGGCAAATGGCGGGTGCGCCCGTTCAGCCTGAATGTGCTAACGCACAGCCGCGAACGTTACAAGCGCAGCCTGCGCTTTTATGCGGACGATCCCGCGATTCGGGTCGGCGGGCCAACCTATCATTGGGTACGCGAAGGCGTTCAGGCGGGGCAAAACATCCTTGGCAAGGCGGCGGCCATCAGCACGCCGCTGCTGCTGCTGCAGGCCGGGGACGATAAAGTGGTGGATAACCGTTCGCAGAACCTTTTCTGTGCGGCGATGCAGGCCGCCGGCCATCCCTGCGAAGGCGGTCAACCCTATGTTATTGAAGGCGCGCGTCATGAGATCCTGTTTGAAAAAGACGTTATGCGCGCTGAGGCTTTACATGCCATTGTCGATTTCTTCGCGCGGCATGAATAAATTGCACCACTCAGAACCTTATCACTCTCTTCAAAACCAGAGGTTTTCATGTACCACGTAGTTGCTTCCGATCTGGATGGCACCCTGCTTTCTCCCGATCATCGTCTAACGCCTTACACAAAAGAGACGCTCCGCTTGCTCACCGCGCGCGGCGTACATTTTGTTTTCGCCACCGGTCGTCATCATGTCGATGTGTCACAAATGCGTGATAGCCTGGAAATCGAAGCTTATATGATCACCTCCAACGGCGCGCGCGTACACAACACCGCCGGCGAGCTGATTTTCAGCCATAACCTTGATGAAGACATTGCTCGCGAACTGTATGCGATCAAGTATGACGATCCCGATATTCTGACCAACGTCTACCGTGATGATGTATGGTTTCTTAACCGTCATCGCCCGGAAGAAGAGCGTTACTTCCGCGAGTCCACCTTCACCTACCAGGTTTATGAGCCGGGTCTGCTGCCTACCGACGGTATCAGTAAAGTCTTTTTTATCTGTGACGATGCTGAAAAACTCGTGCCGCTGGAAGAAGCCATCGTGGCGCGCTGGGGAGATCGGGTTAATGTCAGCTTCTCTTTCCCGACCTGTCTGGAGGTCATGGCGGGCGGCGTTTCAAAAGGCCATGCGTTGGAAGAAGTCTCTAAACTGCTGGGCTACTCGCTGGCATCGTCTATCGCCTTCGGCGACGGCATGAATGATAAAGAGATGCTGATTATGGCCAGGAAAGGCTACATTATGCGCAACGCGCACCAGCGCCTGAAAGATCTGCTGCCGGAAATGGAAGTGATTGGCACCAATGCGGAAGATGCGGTGCCGCGTAAACTGCGCGAGTTATTTCTGGGCTGATATTGATACCGGTTACCAGAGAACGACGATAAAGTTGGCGCAGAAACGTTCCGGTGTTAATTCAGGGACCGGTTGGCGTTGTTGATCCGTTCGCGCATAGCCGGAAAGCGTAGCGATAGGGCAGCCAGGGCGGTTTTAAACGCCGCCCTGGCTTTTGTTATGAACGTCCTAAAAAGTGTATGGCCTTATCCGGGAAATCGGTAAACAGCCCTTCAACCTGCGCTTTGTTATAGAGCGCGTCGAACAGCTGATTAACGTCCGTAGCGTAGGGCGGCAGCCGATCGGCACGCACCGTGTAAGGATGAATTTGCAAATGGCTGGCGTGCGCCTCCTGCGCTAAAGGCGTCAGACGAATATCACCCGGTTTTGAGTCGGCGCTAAACAGCTCATGGTAATCCGGGCCGATGCCATCGACATACTTCGCCAGCTCTTTCATCGCGCCCGGCTTAAACATCCAGTCGTAGTTGTAGTTGACCCATTTCCCCTGTTTTAACTCTTCTGTCTCATGCGAGTCGGTTTCGGTAATCAGCTGCACCAGCCGAAGATCCATACCCATTTTCGGCTCCAGTTCATTTTTAATGCGCTTTATCTCATTAAAATCGAAACACTGCAGCCAGACATTATCCTGTTTAGTGCTGTAACCATACTGCTTCAACACCTGCAAAACTTTAGTAGCTATATCTTTGCCTTCCTGATGATGAAACCAGGGCGCTTTGATCTCGGTGTAAAGCCCGATATTTTTACCGGTCGAGTGGTTCAGGCCCTGAATAAACTCGATTTCCTCTTCAAAAGTATGAATATGGAAAGTCGATTTTCCGCCAGGGAAACGGCCCGGCCAGGTCTGCATCTTTTTGCCATCCGTTATCGTAAAACCTTCGGTAAAGTTCAGACCGCGGATCTCCGCCAGCGTGAAATCAATCGCATAAAAGCGGCCATCCTTACGTGCGCGCTGAGGAAAGCGATCGGCAACATCGGTAACGCGATCGAGATAGTGATCGTGCAGCACCACCAGACGATCGTCTTTGGTTAGCACCAGATCCTGCTCAAGAAAATCCGCGCCCTGCGCATACGCCATCGCCTTAGCAGGTAGCGTATGTTCCGGAAGATAGCCGCTGGCGCCGCGATGCGCGATAACCAGCTTGTCATGATTTTGCGCACTAACGCCGCAGGCGCCGGTAAGCAACAACGCCGCCAGTAACCGTTTTAGTTTCATTTGTTGCCCTCTTGCTGCAGCTGTTGCTTGTGCTGGTTTTCACTAAACATGGTGAGCAGCAGCAGGATTACCGCCAGCACGCAGCCGCCGATCATCATCAAAAAACCGCCGTCCCAGCCAAAATAGTCAACGGTATAGCCAACAATAGCGCTGGCCGCGACCGAGCCGCCAAGATAACCAAACAGGCCGGTAAAGCCTGCCGCGGTTCCGGCGGCCTTCTTCGGCGCCAGCTCCAGCGCGTGCAGCCCAATCAGCATCACCGGGCCATAAATCAGAAAGCCGATAACGATCATACAGGCCATATCGATACCGGGATTGCCGACCGGATTAAGCCAGTAAATCACCGTGGCGATGGTCACCAGCACCATAAAGAAAACGCCGGTTGCGCCACGGTTGCCTTTGAACACCTTGTCCGACATCCAGCCGCACAGCAGCGTGCCGGGAATACCCGCGTATTCATACAGGAAATAGGTCCAGGAGGATTTATCCAGCGCGAAATGCTTCACCTCTTTCAGGTAAGTCGGCGACCAGTCGAGGATGCCGTAGCGCAGCAGATAAACAAAAACGTTGGCCAGCGCGATATACCACAGCAGCTTGTTAGGCAGGATGTACTGCATAAAAATCTGTCTGGCAGTTAATTCCTGTTCGTGCTGTTCGTTATAGTCGGGCGGATAATCGTTTTTGTACTCTTCAATTGGCGGCAAACCGCACGACTGCGGCGTATCGCGCATCAGGGCAAAAGCGATCAGCGCGATGATAATGGCAGCAAAGGCTGGCATATAGAGCGCCGCTTTCCAGTCGTTAAACCACGCCATACCCAGCAGAAACAGCAGAGGGGGAATACCGCCGCCGACGTTATGCGCGCAGTTCCAGACGGAAACAATGCCGCCGCGTTCTTTTTGCGACCACCAGTGCACCATCGTACGCCCGCACGGCGGCCAGCCCATTCCCTGAAACCAGCCGCAGAGAAACAGCAACGCAAACATCACCATAATGCTGGAGGTCGCCCAGGGAACGAATCCCATTACCAGCATCACCAGCGCGGCTAAAATCAGCCCGGCAGGCAGGAAAAAGCGCGGATTAGAGCGATCGGAAATCGAGCCCATAATAAATTTTGAAAAACCATAGGCGATAGAAATACCGGACAGCGCAAAGCCGAGGTCGCCGCGTGAAAAGCCCTGCTCCACCAGATAAGGCATCGCCAGCGCAAAATTCTTGCGCACCAGATAATAAGCAGCGTAGCCAAAAAAGATGCCGATAAAAATTTGCCAGCGCAGACGGCGATAAAGGGGATCGGTGCGATCCGCAGCGACACGCGGTTGATGAGGCGCTGGCTTAAAAATGCTAAGCATACAAGGTCTCCAGAGACACAAAATGATTTTAAACGCCCATTAAATGAGCGAAAAGGGACTGCTGACTAACGGATGTTCTATTTCGCGCAAAGAATAGGGGCTGCAGAAAAGAGGGTCTGTGAGGAAAGGCGCAAATGTTACAGTTTTATGACAGGACGTTGTAAAGCACGTCACAAAAACGACCTTTAGCCGTGTCTGAGCAGCGAAAAAAGCCTATTCAATTGATCAAAAAGTCCTTTCGCTTTCGCGCATCTTATTGCGAGAAAACGAATGTCTGTTGTTAAAGCGTACAGATGTCAACCAGATATTCACTAACGCGAGGGCGCATTCCGTTACAATAGCGCTCTGTTTAATTATTGGATGCGTAATGTGGCGTTACTCATAATCACCACCATTCTGTGGGCATTTTCGTTCAGCCTGATTGGGGTTTATCTGGCGGGACAGGTGGACAGCGTATTTTCCGTCCTGGTGCGTCTGGTACTGGCGGCGCTGGTGTTTCTGCCTTTTCTGCGCTGGCGTGGCTACCGTGCCTCCACGCTACTGCTCTATATGCTGGTCGGTATGATGCAGCTGGGCGTAATGTATTTGCTGGGCTTTGAAGCCTATCTTTATCTGAGCGTGCCGGAATTCTTGCTGTTCACCGTTATGACGCCGCTGTATGTCACGTTGATCTACGACTTGCTCAGCGGACGAGGCGTGCGCATCGGCTATCTGTTTAGCGCGCTGTTAGCGGTGCTGGGCGCGGCGATTATTCGCTATGACCAGCTCAGCGACCATTTCTGGACGGGATTGATCCTGGTGCAGCTGTCAAATATCTGTTTTGCCATCGGCATGGTGGGCTACAAACGCCTGCAGGAAACGCGCCCGATGCCGCAGCATACCGCTTTTTCCTGGTTCTATATGGGCGCAGTGCTGATAGCGATTATCGCGTGGTTACTTTGGGGGAATCCGCAAAAATTACCCACCACCCATCTGCAATGGGGCATTCTGCTCTGGCTGGGCATCGCCGCTTCCGGACTGGGCTATTTTATGTGGAATTACGGAGCGACGCAGGTTGATGCCGGAACGCTGGGCATTATGAATAATATGCATGTTCCGGCGGGGCTGTTGGTTAACCTGGCTATCTGGCAGGAGCAGCCAGACTGGCCGCCATTTATTATCGGTGGCGGATTAATTATTGCCTCTTTATGGATACACCGGCGCTGGGTTCGCTAACGTAACAATACCGGCGTGAACCATAAACGCCGGTATTAATTTACTAATTAGCCGATAACCTTAGTCTGAATACAGTCGAGGATACCGGCAAATTTAGCCTCAAGAGCTTTACCCAGGCGGCTGCCAAAATCCAGACCCGTCTGCTGCGCTTCCTCTGCGTTATAACCCAGCTCAAATAGATCATTCAGCACGGTAGCGGCGTGCTTAAAGAAATTGCCGTAAGCGTTAGATAACGCGTCCTGCAACCGTCCCGCACCGCTAACAGCCTGAATTTCTGTAACTGATAATTCTTTCATCTTGAATCCCTCTTGGTTGTTATGTCCGTATCGGGGAAACGACCTTTTCCCCGAAGAGGATTATGCTGTTTGAGGTTTGCTCGTCAATTAACTAAGCGTCAGCTTTTGGTTAATCAATCTGCTAAAAATAATGAAGGAGTTATGTCAGTCGGGCGGAATGCTTTGTCACCCAACATACCGTTTTATCCTACCTGCAATGCATTGCGCGACGCATCCCGTACAAACGGCAAATGCTGGCAGGCGTGCTGACGAGCGGAGCGGATAAAGCCATCAATGACCGGCTGCCGCTGTTCGCCATCCCTGACCGCCGCATAAAGACGGCTCCATAAACCTGCGCCCAGCGTTTTAGTGGTAATCAATCCCTGACGCTCAAAATTTTCCACCACCCAGTGCGGCAGGGCGGCGATTCCCATATGCGCCGCCACCATTTGTACCAGCAGCAGCGTGTTATCCACGCTTTTTAGCGCTGGACTCACCCCGGCGGGCTGTAAAAAATGACGCCAGATGTCCAGCCGCTGGCGCTGCACCGGATAAATCATCAAAACTTCATGAGCCAGATCTTCCGGCGCGATGGCGGTAGCCTGCGCCAGTGGATGATCCGGCGCCAGCACCAGACGGACCTCGAAATCAAACATTGGCGCATAGTGCAGCCCGCTACGCGGCAGAATATCTGACGTCAGCACCACATCCAGCTTTCCCTGCTGCAGGGCAGGCTGCGGATCGAAGGTGACGCCCGATTTAAAGTCCATTATCACCTGCGGCCAGTTTTGCCGAAACGTATCCAGCGCCGGCGTCAGCCATTGAATACAGCTGTGACATTCAATGGCGATGCGCAACGTGGCCTGGTGCGGTTCGTGACAGGCGTGCAGCGCCTGCTGAATCTGCGGCAGCACCTGTTCCGCCAGCTGTAACAGAATTTCACCCTGCGGCGTAAAGCGCAGTGGCTGACTTTTTCGCACAAACAGGCGGAAACCGAGGCGTTGCTCCAGATCGCTGAATTGATGAGATAACGCCGACTGGGTCTGATGAAGCTGCGCCGCCGCTGCGGCCAGAGATCCACTATTCCTGAGTGCCTGCAGCGTTCGCAGGTGCCTGATTTCGATCATGAGAGTCCTTCATATCGACAATGAACAATTTGCGCTTGAGGAATATACAGTACCTGCAGATTATAGCGGTGTAAACATCTGGACGGCTAAACATCTTGATCGGTCCGTCATTTTACGTTCGGGCAGGGTTCGCAACCCTGAGAAACGGCACTGCGCCCCGGTTGTTTTGCGCTGGCCGTACGTAAACTGACCGTGCCGATACCGCTAAATCGTTAAGCTTTAATGGAGAAACAGCATGACCATTTTGAATCATACGCTCGGCTTCCCGCGTGTCGGCCTGCGCCGTGAACTGAAAAAAGCGCAGGAAAGCTACTGGGCCGGCCACAGCAGCCAACAGGATCTGCTGGAAGTCGGTCGTGAGCTGCGCGCTCGTCACTGGCAGCAGCAAAAAGAAGCGGGTGTGGATCTGGTGCCGGTAGGCGATTTCGCCTGGTACGATCACGTTCTGACCACCAGCCTGCTGCTGGGCAATGTTCCGGCGCGCCATCAGAATCGTGACGGCTTGGTCGATCTGGATACGCTGTTCCGTATTGGCCGTGGACGTGCGCCAGGCGGCGAACCCGCCGCCGCCGCTGAAATGACTAAATGGTTTAATACCAACTATCACTACATGGTGCCGGAATTCAGCAAAGGGCAGCAGTTCCGCCTGAGCTGGACGCAGCTGCTGGATGAAGTGGACGAGGCGCTGGCGCTGGGCCATAAGGTGAAGCCGGTTCTGCTGGGGCCGGTTACTTACCTGTGGTTAGGTAAAGTGAAAGGCGAGCAGTTCGATCGTCTGACGCTGCTGAAAGAGATTCTGCCGGTTTATCAGCAGGTGCTGGCTGAGCTGGCGAAACGCGATATTGAATGGGTACAGATTGATGAGCCGGCGCTGGTACTGGAACTGCCGCAGGCATGGCTGGACGCGTTTAAACCGGCTTACGACGCGCTGCAAGGCCACAGCAAACTGCTGTTAACTACCTATTTTGACAGCATTGGTCAAAACATTAATACCATTCGTGAACTGCCGATACAGGGCCTGCATGTCGATCTGGTACATGGCCAGGATGATATTGCCAGCCTGAACCAGCGGCTCCCGGCTTCGTGGCTGCTGTCAGTCGGCGTAATTAACGGACGTAACGTCTGGCGTGCCGATCTCAGCAGCTGGTTCGAACGCCTGCAGCCGCTGGTGAGCCAGCGCCAGCAGCTATGGATTGGTTCTTCCTGCTCGCTGCTGCACAGCCCAATCGATCTCAATAGCGAAACCCGACTGGATGACGAAGTTAAAAGCTGGTTCTCCTTTGCGCTACAGAAGTGCGGCGAACTGGCGCTGCTGAGTCAGGCGCTGAATAATAATGACGCCGCCTCGCTGGAAGCCTGGAGTGCGCCGATCCGCGCACGCCGTAGCTCTGCGCGCGTTCACAACGCGGCGGTAGCTCAGCGTCTGGCAGCGATTAACGCGCAGGATAGCGAGCGACAAAGCAGCTATGCCGAACGTGCTAAAGCACAGCGTCAACGTTTCCAGCTGCCGGCGTGGCCAACCACAACCATCGGCTCTTTCCCGCAAACCACCGAAATTCGCGGCCTGCGCCTTGATTTCAAACAGGGACGTCTCGACGGCAACCATTACCGTACCGGAATTGCTGAACATATTAAGCAGGCTATCGCTGAGCAGGAGTGTCTGGGACTGGACGTACTGGTTCATGGCGAAGCCGAGCGTAACGATATGGTGGAATACTTTGGCGAGCATCTGGATGGCTTTGTCTTTACCCAAAATGGCTGGGTACAGAGTTACGGCTCCCGCTGCGTGAAGCCGCCGGTGATTATCGGCGATGTCAGCCGTCCGGAACCGATTACCGTTGAATGGGCGAAATATGCGCAGTCGCTGACCAGCAAACCGGTCAAAGGTATGCTGACCGGTCCGGTGACTATTCTTTGCTGGTCTTTCCCGCGTGAAGATGTTTCACGTGAAACCATCGCCAAACAGATTGCGCTGGCGTTGCGTGACGAAGTGGCAGATCTGGAAGAAGCGGGGATTGGCATTATCCAGATTGACGAACCGGCACTGCGTGAAGGCCTGCCGCTGCGCAAATCTGACTGGGCCGCCTACCTGACCTGGGCCGTGGATGCGTTCCGTCTTAACGCCGCCGTTGCGCAGGATGATACCCAGATCCATACCCATATGTGTTACTGCGAGTTTAACGACATCATGGATTCTATCGCCGCGCTGGATGCCGATGTGATTACTATCGAAACCTCGCGTTCCGATATGGAACTGCTGGAATCCTTTGAGGAATTTGAGTATCCGAATGAAATCGGCCCTGGCGTGTATGACATTCACTCGCCGAACGTGCCCGACGTTGAATGGATGGTAGCGCTGCTGCGTAAAGCGGCGCAGCGTATTCCGGTAGAGCGCCTGTGGGTGAACCCGGACTGCGGTCTGAAAACCCGTGGCTGGAGCGAAACGCGCCTGGCGCTGGCAAATATGGTGCAGGCGGCGCAGAAGCTGCGCGCGGAACACCTCTGATTTATCCGTTAGACGTTGTGTTGTCTGTTTGGGGCGCTAAGCGCCCCTTTTTTATTAGCTGGCGGGCTTCACGCCGTATTGATGAAACCAGGCCAGCATCCGTTGCCAGCCATCTTTAGCGGATTCTTCATGATAGCTCGGTCGATAATCAGCGTTAAATGCATGTCCCGCTTCCGGATAGACGATAATATCCGCCGTCGCGTTAGCCGCGTGTAGCGCCTGACGCATTGAATCGACGCTTTCCAGCGGAATTCCCCCATCTTTCGCGCCGTACAGCCCCAGCACCGGCGCATTCAGGTCAACGGCAATATCAATCGGATGCTTCGGCTGTTTCATGGTTTTTTCGCCGATCAGACGGCCATACCAGGCGACGCCCGCTTTCAGCTGCGGATTATGCGCCGCATACAGCCAGACGATGCGTCCGCCCCAGCAAAAGCCGGTAATCGCCATATTGCGCATATCGCCGCCATGTTTTGCCGCCCAGTTGGCAACATGATCGAGATCCGCCAGCACCTGTGCATCGGGAACCTTACTGACTAAATTTTCCATCAGCTGCTGAATATTGCTATATTCGCTGGGATCGCCCTGGCGGAAATAGAGCTCCGGGGCAACCGCCAGATAGCCTTCTGCCGCCAGACGGCGGCAAATATCGCGGATATGTTCGTGAACGCCAAAAATTTCCTGTACCACCAGCACTACCGGCAGCGGACCGTTGGCTTCTTTAGGACGCGCATACCAGGCGGGCATATTTTCGCCCTGAGTGTTGATGGTGGTTTCTCCGCCCTGGATGGCGTCGTTATGCGTGATAATCGTTGTAGCGGCCGTAGGCGACACCGCCGGGGCGAACCCGCTATCGCCTTCTTTTTGGCCCAGGTTGTAATCGGTTTTCATTGTTATCTCCGTGCTGCTATTAGCGCAATCCGGTAACTATAGCCAAAATCAGCCAAAGGCTCCGGCCTGCATGTCCGCCTTCTCTTTAACATTCCGCTGGATAAATACACACAGCAACTTGTAGCAAACCGGTAAAGCAGAATGATTTAATGTGATGTTAATCACGACATTTCCACAGATAAATGTAACTTTCATTTTCTCTGGTGATTAATCTCACATATTTCTCGCTGTGCTTGCCGTAGAGTAGCGTCAACAAGCGAATTTTCTCAGGAGGGATTATGGCCCAGTCAGATGTGTTTCATTTAGGACTTACCAAAGCGGACCTGCAGGGCGCGACGCTGGCGATTGTGCCGGGCGATCCTGAACGCGTAAAAAAAATTGCGGCGCTAATGGATAATCCTCAGCCTCTGGCCTCGCATCGTGAGTTCACCAGCTGGCGCGCTGAGCTGGATGGCAAAGCGGTGATTGTCTGCTCTACCGGTATCGGCGGCCCTTCTACCTCTATCGCAGTGGAAGAGCTGGCACAGCTGGGTATCCGCACCTTCCTGCGCGTAGGCACTACCGGCGCCATTCAGCCTGACATCAATGTCGGCGATGTGCTGGTTACCACCGCGGCGGTACGTCTGGACGGCGCAAGTTTGCATTTTGCCCCGATGGAATTTCCGGCCGTCGCCGATTTCGCCTGCACTACCGCACTGGTTGAAGCCGCGCAAGCCGCTGGCAATACGCCGCACATCGGCGTTACCGCCTCTTCAGATACTTTCTACCCAGGCCAGGAACGCTACGATACTTTCTCTGGTCGGGTGGTCAGCCGTTTCCAGGGCTCGATGAAAGAATGGCAGCAGATGGGCGTGCTGAACTATGAGATGGAGTCCGCTACGCTGCTGACCATGTGCGCCAGCCAGGGCCTGCGCGCCGGGATGGTAGCCGGCGTGATCGTTAACCGTACCCAGAAAGAGATCCCGGATGCGGCGACCATGAAGCAGACCGAAAGCAATGCGGTGGCGATTGTGGTTGATGCGGCGCGCCGTCTGCTGGCGTAATCTGCAGCGCCGGGCCTGATAATTTTTGCCGCTTTACGATCGGCTATAGCTCCCGCTGCGGATCGTTTGCTAACAGTCTCAGGGCTGGCCTGGTGCCAGCCTGTTTTTTTGTCTGGACATTCATACAGTGCGCCTCTACCTTTGCTCTGTTTGTAGCAGCAAGGAGAGGATGCGGTGGATAACCAGCTTATCGTTGGGATCGGTTTGGCGCTGGCCGGCGTGCTGGCCGGCTGGCTGTTTGCCCATTTCCGTATGGCCGGACAACTGGCCGCCCAGGAAACGGAGCGCCGTCTGCTGGAACAGGCGCTGGCTCAGGCGCAGCAGCAGGAAACACACCGGCAGCAGCAGCGCCAGGCAGAGCAACAGCAACAGCAGCTACGTGAAAAAGAGCTGCGTCAGCTGCATGGCGCGCTTACCGCCGCGCAGGAAAAGCTACAGCACTTCGACTACTGGCGTAATGAATGCGATCAGCTCAGCCGCGAGCTGCGCAATCAGCTGGAGGTTAACAGCGCGCAGGAAGCGGAGCTGCGTGAAGTCACTATCCGCCTCGAAGAAACCCGCCTTGCCGCTGAAGAGAAGCAGCGTCTGCTAACCAATAGCGAACAACGCCTTAGCGCGCAGTTTGAAAACCTCGCCAACCGTATTTTTGAACAGAGCGGCCGTCGCGTCGATGAACAGAATCGTCAGAGCCTGAACGGTTTAATTACGCCGCTGCGCGAGCAGCTGGATGGTTTTCGCCGTCAGGTGCAGGAAAGCTTTGGTCAGGAAGCGCGTGAACGGCACACGCTGGCTCATGAAATCCGTAACTTACAGCAGCTGAATGCGCAGATGGCGCAGGAGGCGATCAACCTGACCAAAGCGCTGAAAGGCGACAATAAAACCCAGGGTAACTGGGGCGAAGTGGTCCTGAGCCGCGTACTGGAAGCGTCCGGCCTGCGGGACGGACACGAATATGAAACGCAGGTGAATATTCAGGTTGATGCGCAAAGCCGGATGCAGCCGGATGTAATTGTCCGTCTGCCGCAGGGCAAAGACGTGGTGATTGACGCCAAAATGACGCTGGTCGCCTATGAGCGCTACTTTAACGCCGATGACGAGGTGACGCGTGAACAATCGATCGGTGAACATATCTCCGCGATTCGCGGCCATATTCGGCTGCTCAGCCGCAAAGATTATCAACAATTGCCCGGTTTACGATCGCTTGATTATGTGCTGATGTTTATTCCGATCGAACCGGCCTTTTTGCTGGCGATAGATCGCCAGCCGGAACTGATTAGCGAAGCGCTGCAGCACAATATTATGCTGGTCAGCCCAACCACGCTGCTGGTGGCGCTGCGTACCATCAATAATCTCTGGCGCTATGAGCACCAGAGCCGCAATGCGCAGCGCATCGCCGATCGCGCCGCGCGGCTGTACGATAAAATGCGGCTGTTTGTGGATGATATGACCAGCATGGGGCAGCAACTCGACAGAGCGCAGGAAAGCTATAATCAGGCGATGAAAAAGCTCTCCGAAGGGCGAGGCAATCTGATTGCCCAAAGCGAAAGTTTTCGTCATTTGGGCGTGGAAATAAAGCGCAGTATTAACCCAGGGATGGTGGAACAGGCGATGCCGGAATCCGGGTGCTTTGACCTCGATGAGTCAGAGAGCGACAGGGCGGAAAACGCGCTGGAACAGGGCGCTGTGGCGTGGCACGACAGCATTCGGCAACGATGAATAACGCCGGGCTAACGTGCCTGACTACGGGTACTCTGTTACACTGCAAAGATATTTGATTGTGGAGCAGGTGAAGCAGATGGCAGATGAATCCAGGGACACGACACATTTCGGTTTTCGTACCGTAGCAAAAGACGAAAAAGCGGATATGGTAGCGGGCGTATTTCATTCCGTTGCCGCCAAATATGATCTGATGAACGATTTGATGTCGATGGGTATCCATCGAATCTGGAAGCGTTTCACTATTGATTGCAGCGGCGTGCGTCGTGGACAACGCGTGTTGGATCTGGCCGGCGGCACCGGTGATTTGACGGCGAAATTTTCCCGTCTGGTAGGCGATACCGGCCAGGTGGTACTGGCGGACATTAACAGCTCGATGCTGAAAATGGGGCGTGAAAAGCTGCGCAATAGCGGCATCATCGGCAACGTCAATTATGTGCAGGCAAATGCTGAAGCGCTGCCTTTCCCGGATAACTATTTCGACTGCATCACTATCTCTTTCGGTCTGCGTAACGTGACGGAAAAAGAGAAGGCGCTGGCCTCGATGTTCCGTGTACTGAAGCCGGGCGGACGCCTGCTGGTTCTGGAGTTTTCTAAACCGGTACTGGAACCGCTGAGCAAAGTATACGACGCTTATTCTTTCCATGTGTTGCCGCGTATCGGCGAGCTGGTGGCGAAAGATGCTGAAAGCTATCGTTATCTGGCTGAATCGATCCGTATGCATCCCGATCAGGAGACGTTAAAGTCAATGATGATGGATGCCGGTTTCGAAAACACTTCGTATCACAACCTGACGGGCGGAATTGTCGCTCTGCACCGTGGGTTCAAGTTTTAAGCAGGAAAGCGAATGACGTTAACCCCGCTGTTAACCGCCGGTCTGGAGACCGCACTAAATCGAATTCTTTATCGCGATCGCGGCCTGAAAGCGGCCCGCCAGCGTTTGAATGGTAAGGTTTTACAGCTCCGGTTACAGGAGCTGTCGCAGCCGGTTACTCTGGTGTTCAGCGAGCATCAGGTGGATGTGCTGGGCGAATGGCAAGACCGCTGCGACTGTACGGTGATCACCCGGCTGTCGCTGCTGCCGAAACTGCGTGACCGTCAGCAGCTGACCGGGATGATCCGCCACGGTGAGCTGGAAGTCGAAGGCGATCTCCAGGTGGTGCAGCAGTTTTCCGCGCTGATTGATATGGCCGAACTCGATCCGGCCGAATATCTGGCGCCCTGGACCGGCGATATTGTCGCCCAGAGCATCAGCAACGTCGCCCGACGCGGGTTACAGCTGCTGCGCGGCGATATTCAGCGCAAACAGCGCTACCTGACGGAAACCCTGACCGAAGAGTGGCGCGTTGCGCCTGGTCCGCTGGAGATGGCCTGGTACGGCGAAGAAGTTGACGCGCTGGAGCGCCAGGCCAGCCAGCTGGAACAACGTCTGCTACAGCTGGAGGCTAAATGACGCCCGGAGAACTGCGCCGCCTCTATTTTATTATCAAAGTCTTCCTGAGCTACGGCCTGGATGAATTGATCCCACGCCTGCGTATTACCCTACCGATTCGCCTGTGGCGTCGCGGTATCTTCTGGCTGCCTAACCGGCATAAAGATCTGGCGCTGGGCGTGCGTCTGCGTATGGCGATGGAGGAGCTGGGACCGGTATGGATCAAGTTTGGCCAGATGATGTCTACCCGCCGCGATCTGTTCCCGCCGCTGATCGCCGACCAGCTGGCGATCCTACAGGATCGCGTTGCGCCCTTTGACGGCACGCTGGCTAAAGAGCAGATTGAAAAATCGTTGGGCGGCCCGCTTGAAGCCTGGTTTGATGAGTTTGATATTACTCCGCTGGCCTCCGCCTCGATTGCCCAGGTCCATACTGCGACGCTGAAGGAAAACGGTAAAGCGGTGGTGATCAAAGTGATTCGCCCGGATATTTTGCCGGTTATCAAAGCGGATATGCGTTTGATCTATCGTTTGGCCCGCTGGCTGCCGCGTCTGATGCCGGAAAGCCGTCGTCTGCGCCCGGTGGAAGTGGTGGCGGACTACGAAAAAACTTTGATTGATGAGCTGAATCTGCTGCGTGAGGCGGCAAACTCTATCCAGCTGCGGCGTAACTTCGAAAACAGCAATATGCTGTACGTGCCGGAAGTTTATTCCGATTACTGCAGCGAAACGATGCTGGTGATGGAGCGTATCTACGGCATTCCCATCAACGATGTGGTCGCGCTGGAGCAGCATGGCGTTAATATGCGGCTGCTGGCTGAACGTGGCGTCCAGGTCTTTTTTACCCAGGTATTCCGCGACAGTTTTTTCCATGCGGATATGCATCCCGGCAATATTTTCGTTAGCTATGAACATCCGCACGATCCGCTGTATATCGGTATCGACTGCGGGATCGTCGGGTCATTGAATAAAGCGGATAAGCGCTACCTGGCGGAAAACTTTATCGCTTTCTTTAACCGCGATTACCGTAAAGTCGCCGAGCTGCACGTTGATTCCGGCTGGGTGCCGGCGAATACCAACGTTGAAGATTTCGAATTCGCCATTCGTACCGTTTGCGAACCGATATTTGAGAAACCGCTGGCGGAAATCTCTTTTGGTCACGTATTGCTGAACCTGTTCAATACCGCGCGCCGCTTTAATATGGAAGTGCAGCCGCAGCTGGTGCTGCTGCAGAAAACGCTGCTCTATATCGAAGGCGTGGGCCGTCAGCTTTATCCCCAGCTGGATTTGTGGAAAACCGCGAAGCCGTTTCTTGAAGAGTGGATTAAAGACCAGGTAGGGCTCCCGGCGATTATCCGCTCGGTTAAAGAAAAAGCGCCGTTCTGGGCCGAGCGCCTGCCGGAGTTGCCGGATCTGTTCTACGACAGTATGCGTCAGCATAAACGGTTGCAGTTTAGCGTCGATCGGCTGGCTAACGAGCTGAGCGTGCAGCGTGAAAGACAGCATCAGTCACGCTATTTATTCGGTATCGGCGCCACGCTGCTGCTGAGCGGCACGGCGCTGTTGATTGCCCGTCCCGGCATGGAAGTGCTGCCGACGATAATCATTATTGCCGGTCTGCTTGCCTGGATTATCGGCTGGCGGCGTTCAGCCTGATCGATTGTCAGGAAAGGTAAAAATCCCTTTTGTGGCCAGGGCGGCGGGCTTACGCATCGTCACCGGGCCATAAGCTGGGGTATACTGCCTTTTCACATGTTTTAGACTTTTCATCAGAGGCATACTCATGGGCGGTATCAGCATTTGGCAGTTACTTATCATTGCCGTGATCGTGGTTCTTCTTTTCGGCACCAATAAATTACGTACGCTCGGCTCCGATTTAGGCTCATCGATCAAGGGCTTTAAAAAAGCGATGGGCGACGAAGATAAAGAGGCATCTAAACAGCAGGATGCTGAATTTGATGCCCGGCCGCTAACGGATAAGCAGGCGAATACGGCAAACAAGGAAGAGGCAAAAAAAGATAAAGAGCAGGTATAACACGTGTTCGACATAGGTTTTAGCGAACTGGTTTTAGTGTTCGTCATTGGGCTGGTAGTGCTTGGCCCGCAGCGTTTGCCTGTTGCAGTGAAAACGGTGGTTGGCTGGATCCGCGCCATGCGTTCGCTGGCGGCTAACGTGCAAAACGAACTGGCGCAGGAGCTGAAACTACAGGAGCTGCAGGACAGCCTGAAAAAAGTAGAGCAGGCCAGTAAGAACACCCTTTCTCCGGAATTGAAAGAGTCGATGGAGGAGCTGCGTAAATCCGCAGATTCTATGCGTCGTTCTTATTTAGGCGAAAATGAACAGGCCGATGACGAAGCGCATACCATCCATAATCCGCTGATTAAGCGCCCGCAGGATGAACATAGCGGCGTAACGCCAGCCACAGCGGATCATCAGGCCAGCGCGCCGGAGCAAAAACCCACAGCGGGCAGCGAAGAAACGCTTGCGGCACCGAAGCCGGTGGTGGATCTTCATGCGCCTGCCGTTGGCTCTGCGGCGGCTTCAACCTCCGCATCGCCTGGCGGCCAGGCTACCGCTCCTGCTGCGACGCCTTCGCTAAACGTTTCACCAGAAACGTCAGCAGCTTCTTCTCAACCAACAATGAATGATAACCATGGCCGTTGAAGATTCCCAACCGCTGATCAGCCATCTGATTGAGCTACGCAAGCGGCTGCTTAACTGTATTATTGCCGTGCTGGTCATTTTTGTGGCGCTGGTTTACTTCTCTAACGATATTTATCAGTTGGTCGCGGAGCCGCTTATCAAGCAGCTGCCGGCTGGCGCCAGCATGATCGCGACCGATGTGGCCTCGCCGTTTCTGACGCCGATTAAGCTCACCATTATCGTTGCTATTTTCCTTGCGGTTCCGGTCCTTCTCTATCAGATCTGGGCATTTGTGGCGCCGGCGCTGTATCGCCATGAACGCCGTCTGGTCATGCCGCTGCTTTTCTCCAGCACTCTGCTGTTTTATATCGGCGTGGCCTTCGCCTATTTCGTGGTATTCCCGATGGCGTTCAGTTTTTTCGCCAAAACCGCGCCACAGGGCGTTACTATGGCGACCGACATCTCCAGCTATCTCGACTTCGTCATGACGCTGTTTATGGCCTTTGGCGTCGCTTTTGAAGTGCCGATAGCGATCGTCCTGCTGTGCTGGACCGGCGTGACCACGCCTGAAATGTTACGTCAGAAGCGTCCTTATATGCTGGTCGGCGCGTTTGTCGTCGGGATGCTGTTAACCCCACCGGATATATTTTCACAAACTTTGCTCGCTATTCCGATGTACTGCCTGTTTGAGGTTGGCGTATTCTGTTCGCGCTTCTATGTTGGCAAAGGGCGTCAGGCGCGTGAAGAAGAGCACGAAACCGAATCCTGACGCTCAGCGCAGGGCCCGCTGCGGCGGGGAAAATTCATCGCTAACCGCCCATCCGGGCGGTTAATATTTTCAGGACATACCATGTTTGATATCGGTGTAAACCTGACCAGCACGCAGTTTGCGAAAGATCGTGAACAGGTTGTGACGCGTGCGCGCGAAGCAGGCCTCACCGGCATGCTGATTACCGGCACTAACGCGCTGGAAAGCCAGCAGGCGCAAAGCCTGGCGCAGCGCCATCCCGATTTCTGCTGGTCAACGGCAGGTATTCATCCTCATCACGCCAGCGAATGGTCGGCGGATACAGCGGCAACGCTGCGTCGGCTGGCGGAAAGCCCGCAGGTGGTGGCGATTGGTGAATGCGGACTGGATTTTAACCGTAACTTCTCCGCGCATAATCAGCAGGAATACGCTTTCGACGCGCAGCTGGCGCTGGCCGCTGAGCTGCAAATGCCGGTATTTCTGCACTGTCGTGACGCGCATGAACGTTTTATGGCGGTGCTGAAGCCGTGGATGCCGCGTCTGCCCGGCGCGGTGGTGCATTGCTTTACCGGTACGGCTGAAGAACTGGCGGAATGCCTGGCGTCAGGATTATCGGTAGGCATTACCGGCTGGGTATGTGATGAGCGACGCGGGATGGAGCTACGCGAGCTGCTGCCGCAGATCCCGGTTGAGCGACTGCTGCTGGAAACGGATGCGCCTTATCTGCTGCCGCGCGATATGCGCCCAAGGCCGACCTCACGCCGTAATGAGCCCTGTTTCCTGCCGCACATTGTGCAGCAGGTGGCGCAGTGGCGCGGAGAAGAGGCCGCCTGGCTGGCGCAGCAAACCGACGCCAACAGCCGCCGTCTGTTTCTTCCGTAAGCGCCAGCGCTGAAATGCGAGGCGATAAACGCTTCAGGCTTTACGGAAGGCGCTGTTTTCCACGCTTTGCTTAACCTGCTTATTTAGCAGGTTAAGCAGCAGCATAGAGCGTGCTTCACCGTCAGGCTCGGTAAAAATAGCTTCCAGCCCTTCCAGCGCACCCTTAACGATCACCACTTTATCGCCCGGACAGGGCGTATCGGGATCGACCATCGTTTCCGGGGTATGGGTGCGTAGCGCATCGATGACATCCGGCGGCACGTTTGCCGGCTGGGTACCGAAACGTACGAAGTGACTTACGCCACGCGTGGCACTGATCGTGGTGGTATGAATCGTTTCCGGATCGAATTCAATAAAAAGGTAATTGGGGAACAGCGGTTCTTCTATCGTGGCTCGTTTGCCGCGCACAATTTTTTCCATAGCAATCATTGGGCTAAGGCAATTTACCGCCTGCCGCTCCAGATGCTCTTTAGCGCGTAATAACTGACCACGTTTACAGTAAAGAAGGTACCAGGATTCCATAATGTCACTTTCCAATTATTGAAGGCTAAGAATAGCAAAACTGCTTTCAGAGCGATAGCGACATCACGCCGCGTCAGGGCCAGCGCCACACCTGATTTATCAACCCGAACCGCGCGCAAAATAGCCGCTACCGGCGGTCATTTGGCTCAAATTTTAGAATTGAAAATTGACGAAGGCGGCGTCTCTGGTTCAGACTCGCAGCGCAACCTGTTAATAAAAAGTGATTGATTAAACGGGCTCTGCGCTACAGGTGTTGTTTCCGCGTCAGGCGTAAACACACAAACCTCAGCATATCCGTTGAATCCTCCTTATAATGGCCGATTCTGCGGCCTGAATAATGAATCTGATGAAATACCACGACTTACGCGAGTTCCTTGCGCTGCTTGAACAGCGTGGCGAGTTAAAACGTATAACGCTGGAGGTCGATCCCATTCTGGAGATGACCGAGATCGCTGACCGCACTTTGCGCGCCGGCGGCCCGGCCCTGCTGTTTGAAAACCCGAAAGGCTATGACATGCCGGTGCTGTGCAACCTCTTTGGTACGCCGAAGCGCGTGGCGCTGGGGATGGGCCGGGAAGAGGTTAGCGCCCTGCGCGAGGTAGGCCAACTGTTGGCGTTTCTGAAAGAGCCGGAGCCGCCAAAAGGGTTCCGCGATCTGTTCGATAAAATGCCGCAGTTTAAGCAGGTGCTGAATATGCCCACCAAACGGCTGCGCAGCGCGCCCTGTCAGGAGCAGGTGTGGCAGGGCGACGAGGTTGATTTATCGCGCATTCCGGTGATGCAGTGCTGGCCAGACGATGCCGCGCCGCTGATTACCTGGGGATTAACGGTAACGCGTGGGCCGCACAAAGAACGCCAGAACCTTGGCATTTATCGTCAGCAGGTGATTGGCAAAAATCGGCTGATTATGCGCTGGCTGTCCCATCGCGGCGGCGCGCTTGATTTTCAGGAGTGGTGCAAGGCCCATCCTGGTGAACGTTTCCCGGTTTCGGTGGCGCTGGGCGCCGATCCCGCGACGATCCTCGGCGCCGTAACGCCGGTGCCGGATACGTTATCGGAATATGCTTTTGCCGGCCTGCTGCGCGGCACGAAATCAGAAGTGGTTAAGTGCCTGTCCAACGAGCTGGAAGTCCCGGCCAGCGCGGAAATCGTGCTGGAAGGTTATATCGAACCCGGCGACATGGCGCCGGAAGGGCCGTATGGCGATCACACCGGGTATTATAATGAAGTAGATAACTTCCCGGTATTTACCGTCACCCATATTACGCAACGTCGTAATGCCATCTATCATTCAACTTATACCGGTCGCCCGCCAGATGAGCCAGCGGTGCTGGGCGTGGCGCTGAATGAAGTGCTGGTGCCGATTCTGATTAAACAGTTCCCGGAAATTGTAGACTTCTACCTGCCGCCGGAAGGTTGTTCCTATCGCCTGGCCGTGGTAACCATGAAGAAACAGTACGCCGGACATGCGAAGCGCGTGATGATGGGCGTCTGGTCATTCCTGCGGCAGTTTATGTATACCAAGTTTGTTATCGTTTGCGATGACGATGTGAATGCGCGTGACTGGAATGATGTGATCTGGGCGATCACAACGCGGATGGATCCGGCGCGCGATACGGTACTGATCGAAAATACGCCGATCGACTATCTTGACTTCGCCTCTCCGGTTTCGGGTCTGGGATCTAAAATGGGCCTGGACGCCACCAATAAATGGCCGGGAGAAACCCAGCGTGAGTGGGGCCGTCCGATTGTGAAGGATCCGGCGGTTACGGCGCGAGTTGATGCCATCTGGGATCGGTTGGGAATTTTTAACGATTTGCCGTCACGCTAATGGCGCAAATTACGCAATGACGACCCGACAGAGGGAACGCATGACAACGTTAAGCTGTAAAGTGACCTCAGTAGAGGCGATTACCGATACTGTTTATCGGGTACGACTGGTGCCGGAGGCGGATTTTAGCTTCCGTGCCGGACAGTATTTGATGGTGGTGATGGATGAGCGCGATAAGCGTCCGTTCTCTCTGGCTTCTACGCCGATGGAAAAAGATATTATCGAACTGCATATCGGGGCTTCTGAACTCAACCTGTATGCAATGGCGGTAATGGAGCGCATCCAGCAGCGGCGGGAAGTGGTGGTTGATATTCCGCACGGTGAAGCCTGGCTGCGTGAAGAGAGTCAGCGTCCTATGATTCTGATTGCTGGCGGCACCGGCTTTTCCTACGCCCGCTCTATCCTGCTGACTGCTCTGGCGCAGCAGCCGGAGCGCGATATTTCAATCTACTGGGGCGGCCGTGAAAGCCATCATCTGTACGATCTGGAAGAGCTGAACGCGCTGGCGGTGCGTCATGCGAATCTGAAGGTGGTGCCGGTTGTCGAGCAGACTAATGCAGAATGGCAGGGGCGTAGCGGCACCGTGCTGACGGCGGTTATGCAGGATTTCGGCACGCTTGCCGGGCATGATATTTATATTGCCGGTCGTTTTGAGATGGCAAAAATCGCTCGCGAGCGTTTTTGCGCTGAACGTGGCGCGCAGGAAGCGCAGATCTATGGCGATGCCTTCGCCTTTATCTAAGCGCCATTGCAGGGCGGCAAAGCTGTCGCCCTCGCCAGGAAAAAGCCCGCCCCTGACAGGCGGGAAAACAACAACGCTTACACGCGCTCAAAGACGGTAGCGATGCCCTGACCGAGGCCGATGCACATGGTGGCAAGGCCGAATTGAGCATCGCGTCGCTCCATCAGATTAAGGAGCGTGGTGCTGATACGCGCGCCGGAACAGCCCAGCGGATGCCCCAGCGCAATCGCGCCGCCGTTCAGGTTAACCTTCTCATCAATTTGTTCCAGCAGACCTAAATCCTTAATGCAGGGTAGAGTTTGCGCCGCGAATGCCTCATTTAACTCAAACAGATCGATATCGCTCACGCTCAGTCCCGCACGCTTCAGCGCCAGCTTAGAAGCGGGAACCGGCCCGTAACCCATAATGGACGGATCGCAGCCGACCACCGCCATCGCTTTAATACGCGCGCGTGGTTTCAGGCCCAGCGCGCGTGCGCGTGATTCACTCATCACCAGCATGGCCGCCGCGCCGTCCGATAGCGCTGATGAACTGCCCGCCGTGACCGTGCCGTTGACCGGATCGAATGCCGGCTTCAACGTCGCCAGCCCTGCAATGCTGGTATCGCTGCGGATAACTTCATCGAAATCATAGCGTTTCAGTACGCCGTCGGCATCGTGTCCGCTGGTAGCGACAATTTCATTGCGGAAATGGCCCGACTGGGTGGCGGCCCAGGCGCGCTGATGCGAACGCGCCGCAAAGTTATCCTGCATTTCGCGGCTGATATGATGCATACGCGCCAGCATTTCTGCCGTCAGGCCCATCATGCCCGCAGCTTTAGCCACGGTACGGCTTAACCCAGGATGAAAATCGACGCCGTGATTCATCGGCACGTGGCCCATATGCTCCACGCCGCCAATAATGCAGGCGTGCGCGTCGCCGACCATAATCGCGCGTGCGGCATCATGCAGCGCCTGCATGGATGAGCCACACAGGCGGTTAACGGTGGTTGCCGGTACGCTATGCGGTATTTCCGCCAGCAGCGCGGCGTTACGCGCAATATTAAAACCTTGCTCCAGCGTTTGCTGTACGCAGCCCCAGTAAATATCATCCAGTGCCGTGGGTTCTAACGCCGGGTTGCGGCTGAGCAGGCTGCGCATCAGATGGGCGGAGAGATCCTCAGCCCGAACCTGACGAAATGCGCCGCCTTTTGAACGGCCCATCGGCGTGCGGATGGCATCAACGATAACTACATTTTCCATTATCTTGCTCCTCACGCCGTTGCCAGCGCGGCCTCATTAATTGGTTCGGCGGGTGGATACCAGCTTTCATTACGTTGCGCTTTTTCAGTCAGCAGCTGCGGCAGGGCATATAGCGGACCCAGACTGGCGAACTGCTGCGCCTGGGCTATAAAGGCGGCATTGCCCAGCGTGTCAAGATAGCGGAAGGCGCCGCCGTGGAACGGCGGGAAGCCAAGCCCATAGACCAGCGCCATATCCGCCTCCGCCGGGCTGGCAATGATCCGCTCTTCCAGACAGCGCACCACTTCGTTAATCATCGGGAGCATCATGCGGGCAATAATTTCTTCATCGGTGAAAACGCGCTTTGGTGCGCTAACGCTTTGCAATAGCGCATCGGTTTCCGCATCGGCCACTTTCTTCGTTTTGCCTTTTTTATCGGTTTCCCAGGCGTAAAAGCCGCGCTGATTTTTCTGACCAAAACGCTGCGCCTCAAACAGAACGTCGATAGCGTCGCGGTAATCCTTTTTCATCCGCGCCGGAAAGCCATCGGCCATGACGCTTTGTGCATGATGTGCGGTATCAAGGCCCACCACATCCAGCAGGGTGGCCGGACCCATTGGCCAGCCAAACTGTTTTTCCATCACCTTATCGATTTGGCGGAAGTCAGCGCCGTCGCGCAGCAGCAGGCTAAAACCGGCAAAATAGGGAAACAGCACGCGATTGACGAAGAAGCCGGGGCAATCGTTGACTATGATAGGCGTTTTGCCCATTTTGCTGGCCCAGGCCGTTACCTTCGCCAGCGTTGCCTCTGAGGTTTGGTCGCCGCGAATCACTTCCACCAGCGGCATACGATGCACCGGATTAAAGAAGTGCATACCGCAGAAATTTTCCGGGCGTTTTAATGCCCGCGCCAGCTGACTAATCGGGATGGTAGAGGTATTGGTGGCCAGGACGGTTTCTTCCGATACTAGCGCTTCGGTTTCCGCCAGCACTTTGGCTTTAACCTGCGGGTTTTCCACCACCGCTTCAACCACAATATCGGCGCGTTCAAAGCCGCTAAAGGAGAGAGTAGGCTGAATCGTGGAGATGATGCTGGTCAGCTGGAGCGCATTGATCTTGCCGCGCTCCAGCTGTTTATTTAACAGTTTTCCTGCTTCGCTCATGCCCAGCGTCAGTGATTTCTCACTGATATCTTTCATTATTACCGGCACCCCTTTTATGGCGGACTGATAAGCAATGCCGCCGCCCATAATGCCAGCGCCCAGTACGGCCGCCTGTTGCGGTAGCGGCTGACCCTGCGCCAGTTTTTTCGCTTTGCCTTTGACGTATTGATCGTTCAGGAAGATACCCACCAGCGCCCGCGCTTCTTTCGACTGCGCCAGCGGAACAAACGCGTTGGTTTCCAGCTTTAACGCCTCATCGCGGCCTAAACCGGCGGCAGCTTCAATGGTTTTTACCGCCATCATCGGCGCCGGATAATGTTTCCCGGCGGTTTGCTGCACCATGCTTTTCGCGATGGTAAAGCTCATCGCCGCTTCAATGGCGCTGAGCTTGAGCGGCTGCAATTTTGGCTGGCGGCGCTGCTGCCAGAAATGCGCATCTTCAGTCGCCATCCGTAGCATGGCGATAGCGCCGGCGCGGAGTTTTTCCGCGGGCACGATGGCATCAACCAGGCCCAACGCCAGCGCGCTTTTACCGTCCACATCTTTCCCGGCAGCGATGATTTCCAGTGCGCTGTCGGCGCCTAACAGTCTGGGCAGGCGTACTGAGCCGCCAAAGCCCGGCATAATGCCCAGTTTGGTTTCCGGCAATCCGATTCGCGCATCCGGCGTGGCGATACGAAAGTCCGTAGCCAGAACACATTCACAGCCGCCGCCAAGCGCATAGCCCTGAATGGCGGAAATGGTCGGAACCGGCAGATCTTCCAGACGGTTAAAAATGCTGTTAGCGAACGTCAGCCATTGCGCCAGTTTTTCTGCCGGGGCATTAAACAACGAGAGGAATTCAGTAATATCCGCGCCAACGATAAAGGCTGGCTTCGATGAGCTGAGCAGAACGCCTTTCAGCGCCGTCTGTTTTTCCAGCACGGCAATGGCTTCGCCCAGGCTGGCTACGGTTTGTGTATCCAGCTTATTGACCGATCCGGGGGCATCGAAAGTTAGCTCGGCGATGCCATCGTCCAGCCAGTCCAGGGAAAGTGTGTCGCCTTGGTAGAGCATGTCCGTCTCCTGAAACCGCGTTTAGGGGATCTGGTCGTACCAGATGATCGGAGTGTGGGATTTATGTTAATTATTTGCAAACTAAACATTGATCATTTGCAAACAAGATCACAGGCGGCGGCGACACGGCATCCTGCAGCCTGCTATGGTAAGATGCGGTCAATTCTCTGATGCGGAGTACGGAAATGGATACCCTGGTTACCTTGTATAAAGATCACATCGCCACTTTACAGCAGCGCGCGCAACAGGTGCTGGCGCGCTTTAAGCTCGACGCCATGCTTATTCATTCCGGCGAGCTGCTGACGGTGTTTCTTGACGATCATGACTACCCGTTTAAGGTCAATCCTCAGTTTAAAGCCTGGGTGCCGGTGACGCAGGTGCCGAACTGCTGGCTGTGGGTTGATGGCGTCAATAAGCCTAAGCTGTGGTTTTATTCACCTGTCGACTACTGGCATAGCGTTGAGCCACTGCCGCACAGTTTCTGGACCGATGAGATAGATATTGTGGCGTTGAGTAACGCGGATGATATTGGCGCGCTGCTGCCACAGCCGCGTCAGAATGTCGCCTATATCGGTCCGGTGCCGCAGCGCGCCACGCAGCTGAATATCAGCGCCGACCATATCAATCCGCAGGGCGTGATTGATTTTCTGCATTACCATCGCTCGTATAAAACCGACTATGAGCTGGCCTGTATGCGTGAAGCGCAAAAACTGGCAGTAGCCGGTCATCAGGCGGCAAAGAAGGCTTTTCTTTCCGGCATGAGCGAGTTTGAAATTAATCTCGCCTATCTGACGGCTACGGGGCATCGTGATACCGACGTTCCCTATGGGAATATTATCGCCCTGAATGAACATGCGGCCGTGCTGCACTACACCAGGCTCGATCACCAGGCACCGCCGCAGCGCCGCAGTTTTTTAATCGATGCCGGCGCGGAATACAACGGCTACGCTGCCGATCTGACGCGTACATATGCAGCACAGGACGATTCACTGTTTGCTCAGATCGTACGCGAGATGAACCAACACGAACTGGCATTGATCGATACGTTAAAAGCGGGCGTCCGCTATAGCGATTACCATCTACAAATGCATCAGCGTATCGCCGGGCTATTGCTGAAGTTTGATCTGGTGCGCGGTATCAGCGAAGAGGCGATGGTGGCGGAAAATCTTACCGGGCCGTTTATGCCGCACGGTTTAGGTCATCCGCTTGGGCTGCAGGTGCATGATGTGGCCGGCTTTATGCAGGACGATGAGGGAACGCATCTGGCGGCGCCTCAGCAGTATCCTTTCCTGCGATGCACACGCGTGTTGGAACCGCGCATGGTTCTCACTATCGAACCGGGTTTCTATATTATTGAATCGCTTCTGGCCTCATGGCGAGACGGGAAATATAGCCAGCACTTTAACTGGCAGGCGATTAATGCCCTACAGCCGTATGGCGGTATTCGTATTGAGGATAACGTGGTGATCTATGCTAACCGTGTTGAGAACATGACGCGCGATCTGCATCTGGAATAATGGACGCTTATGATATTCCCGCTGAGCCATTGAGCATCAGCGAAGAAACCATCAAAAAAAGCCGCTTTATAACGCTGCTGGCGCATACCGAAGGCGTTGAGGCGGCGAAAGCTTTTGTCCAGCAGATTAAAGCTGAACATCCGGCTGCCCGCCATCACTGCTGGGCATACGTAGCCGGGGCTCCTGATGACTCACAGCAGTTGGGATTTTCTGACGATGGCGAACCGTCTGGCACGGCAGGAAAGCCTATGCTGGCGCAGCTGATGGGCAGCCAGGTCGGAGAGATTACCGCCGTAGTGGTGCGCTACTATGGTGGGATTATGCTCGGTACCGGCGGGCTGGTTAAAGCGTATGGCGGCGGTGTGCAGCAGGCGCTAAAACAACTGGCCCGTAAACAAAAGATACCGATGCACCATTTTCAGCTACGCTGCGATTATGCTCAGCTTGGTGATGTAGAGCGCCTGGTTCAGCGTTTTGAAGGAGAACTGCTTAAGACGGAATTTCTGGATGTTGTCTCGCTAACTTTGGCATTACCCCATGCGCAGGTTGCCGGGTTTACCCAAAATTTAACGGACATTAGCCGCGGAGCCTTAGCGCTCAAGCCGGTAACCCTCTAATTTTTATCTTAAGGAAACGGCAGAATGCATTTTCGTGCCATTACCCGAATCGTTGGGCTACTGGTTATTCTGTTCTCCGGAACAATGATCGTACCCGGCTTAGTGGCGTTAATCTATCGTGATGGCGCAGGACGCGCATTCAGTCAGACATTTATCATGGCGTTGCTGATCGGAGCCATGCTGTGGTGGCCTAACCGTAAACAGAAAAATGATCTGAAGCCGCGCGAAGGTTTTTTGATTGTGGTGTTGTTCTGGACGGTGCTGGGCAGCGTAGGGGCGATGCCATTTATTTTTGCCGAGCATCCCAACCTCTCGGTGACCGACGCGTTTTTTGAATCGTTTTCCGGCTTAACGACCACCGGCGCCACCACGCTGGTGGGATTGGACTCCTTGCCAAAAGCGATTCTTTTTTATCGTCAGATGCTGCAATGGCTTGGCGGGATGGGCATTATCGTATTAGCCGTGGCCATTTTGCCAATCCTGGGGGTTGGGGGAATGCAGCTGTATCGGGCGGAAATGCCCGGTCCGCTAAAAGATAATAAGATGCGCCCCCGTATTGCTGAAACGGCCAAAACGCTGTGGCTTATCTATGTATTGCTGACGATAGCCTGTGCCGTGGCGCTGTGGCTGGCGGGAATGCCCATGTTTGACGCTATCGGTCATAGTTTCTCAACTATCGCTATCGGCGGCTTTTCTACCCATGATGCCAGCGTCGGCTATTTTAATAGTCCTACCATCAATACCATCATTGCTGTTTTCTTGCTGATATCGGGCTGTAACTATGGTCTGCATTTCTCGCTATTGAGCGGGCGTAATTTGCGCGTCTACTGGCGGGACCCGGAGTTTCGCATGTTTATCGGCGTACAGATGACGCTGGTAGTCATATGTACGCTGGTGCTGTGGCTCCATAATGTGTACGCCAGTGGGCTGCAAACGCTAAACCAGGCATTTTTTCAGGTCGTATCGATGGCAACGACTGCGGGCTTTACTACCGACAGCATTGCGCGCTGGCCGCTCTTTCTGCCGGTACTGCTTCTTTGCTCCGCCTTTATCGGAGGCTGCGCCGGTTCAACCGGGGGCGGCCTGAAGGTTATCCGTATTCTGTTGCTGTTTAAGCAAGGGTCGCGTGAGCTGAAACGGCTGGTCCATCCCAATGCGGTCTATACCATCAAGCTGGGTAATCGCGCTTTGCCGGAACGTATACTGGAAGCGGTATGGGGCTTCTTCTCCGCTTATGCGCTGGTATTTTTGCTTAGCATGCTGGCTATTATCGCGACCGGCGTTGACGATTTTTCGGCTTTTGCTGCCGTAGCCGCTACGCTGAATAACCTTGGCCCAGGATTGGGCGTGGTGGCAGATAATTTCACTTCCATGAATGATGTCGCAAAATGGATTTTGATATCGACCATGCTTTTTGGTCGTCTGGAAGTCTTTACGTTATTGGTATTGTTTACTCCTACCTTCTGGCGTGAGTAAACCCAGGGAGAGAATAATGAAAGCGCTGATTCTGTTTTCCAGCCGTGACGGGCAAACGCGGGAAATTGCGTCTTACATAGCAAATACGCTGAAAGCGCATCAGGAGTGCGATGTCATTAATATCCTGCATGCTCAGCAGATCGACTGGACGCAGTACGATCGGGTACTAATAGGCGCATCGATTCGCTATGGGCATTTCCAGCCGGCTGTGGCGCGTTTTGTGAAAAAGCATCTGGCCGAACTGCAACAGCGCGTTAGCGGATTCTTTTCCGTTAACCTGACGGCACGTAAACCGGAAAAGCGCACGCCACAAACGAATGCCTATACGCGTAAGTTTTTGCTGCAGTCGCCATGGCAGCCGGATAGCTGCGCAGTCTTTGCCGGAGCGCTGCGTTATCCGCGCTACGGCTGGTTCGACCGCGTGATGATCCAGTTTATTATGCGTATGACCGGCGGCGAGACCGATCCGCGTAAAGAGGTAGAGTACACCGACTGGCAACAGGTAGAGCGTTTCGCTAAAGAATTTGCCCAAATGAGCAGCAAATCGCGCTAAAAAGAGACGGTTTGCTGAAAAATAAACCTAACGATCATATTTTTGAAATAAACACTTGTCAGGTGTCGAGAACTCCCTATAATGCGCCTCCATCGACACGGCACAACGGCTTACGCCACGCGGTGTTGAGCGGTTCAGCAGTGACTGAATCGCCGGAGAAAAACTTCTGAAAAAGAGGTTGACTCTGAAAGAGGAAAGCGTAATATACGCCACCTCGCGACAACGGCACAACACGCCGGTCGCACCGCTCTTTAACAATTTATCAGACAATCTGTGTGGGCACTCACGGACGGGATATCGCAAAACTAATTGCAGTATCAAGTCTCAGAGTGAACACGTAATTCATTACGACGTTTTTATGAGCATCAGACTT
>NZ_NWUO01000015.1 GCF_002895925.1 Mixta theicola
TCGGGGGCGTCGCGGCGAACTGGGGATGGAAGTGAGTTCGGAGCTGTCGCGGCGGACTGGGGGGTATTTAGTTCGGGGGGCGTCAGCAACAGGCTGGCCGTTCCGTAAAGACGTCGTCAATCCATCCCTGGAGACTCCGCCGCGTCATCCCTGACGCGGAGGCTTTACTCCACGGCCAGCCTGTCGCTTCCCTGGCTTAAGTGCCAGTCTGTCCGCCGCTTTTCGGAACTGTGAGGTTTATAACAAGCCATCCGGTAAAATTAAAAAAGAACGTACCGGCAAAACAGAGCAGCAAGACTCTCAAAAACGCGGATAATTGCCCTGTGGGTACATGATCCAGGTTGGAGTGCCTGGTTTCCAGCATATATTATTCGCATCTAACCACCCTCCCATATCTTTACCCCTGCCGTCAAAAACATTATTCGATGGCCGTAATCCACTAAGATTCATTGCGCCAGATACTTTTTTTATTTCGTAAGTGAATAACTTTTTCATATAACCCTCCTTTAATTTATCAGGTACATCCTCTTTCCTTTATTCTGAAGAAATATTCTTCAAAATCTTCCTTGCGCAAAATATCTCCCTGAAGAACGGTGACGTATCCTTTCGCGGGCGTGAATTCGCCAGGAATTTTTTTATTAATAGTCCATAATCCACACGCAGCATATAGTTTACTTTCGTTTGTGGCACGCTCTGACCATATTATCCTTAAAAAAACTTCCTCAGGGTTTATTGCAGACAGTATCTTCTCATAGAGGAGTTCGCCTTCTGATTTACTTGCCACAAAGCCGTTATAGCCCAAAGAGAAATATTTTACCTGAGCAAGCTCTTCTTCAACGCTCATGGCATTAACGGGTAATGATAAGCTGAATAATAATAAATAAATTAATCTAAGCATTGACGCTCATCCTTTTACTTAGGAGAGTATATAATCAGAAATCCTATTTCTTTTAAATTGACAGGGCTCACCTTTCAATAAATTAACGACGGCTATTATTCATCGTTTTAATATAAAGACATTGATAATAATATCTATTTTTATATTAAACGATGAACGTAACGCCAAATAAAGGACAAGGCAGGCAGAAGAGGCGGACCTCCGCTGCCTGGGAAGGCGCGGAGGCCACAGGGATGGGTTCATGCCGTTCCGCCGGGCGGCCTGCCCTGCCGCTATAGCGGCCAGATATGCTCAATTAACAGCTGCACGCTGCGGTTGCCGCGGAACTCATTCACATCTAACTTACAGGCCAGCTCTACGTGCCGCACGCTGGCATCCGGCCAGAGACGCGTATCGATGTTAAACGCGATGCCGTCCAGTAACGGGCCGTCCCCCTGTTGCCATGCGGGATGATAAAACGTCAGCCCTAACGACAACGCCTCGCGGCTGAGCTCCAACTGGTTACAAAGCGTTAGCGCCTCCGCCTACATCCCCTTATTCAATCTTTATGGTTTACTGGCCCTAAAAAAACCGTAAATTAAGTTTGATTTAAATTACCTAAAGGGAGTTTTGGGTATGAGTAGCTACAGTGAAATAGCCCAGCGGATAGTAAAAATATTGGTTTCGCCTGATGCAGTCTTCGGCTTTTGGAATGGCGTAATGTCAGTACCAAAAGATATTGGTTATCTGGCGTACGGATTTATAGACACAGATTCACGCTCCGTTAGGGAAAACGAACGGATCAGGATGATGACAGCGATCCGCTACGGTATTTTGAAAAATCATAATTTCATTAAAACCTTAGAGATCGTTTTTGAAGCCTTCAACCAATATGTTCCGAAAGAAAGACAGAACAGTATTTATAGTAAAGCACTGTTCTCCGTTGCTGGCAGAGCTACAGCTAACACTTTGATTTCTGGACGTATCGCGCAGAATATTGCGCAAAAGAGTAGCTTACTCATCGGTATACGTGGCAGTATTATTGGTAATGCGTTGCTGGCTGGGGGAATGGCAGAACGCTGCATTTATACTTCCCGTCGGCTTCAATCTGATGTCCCGGAGGTATATAGCGCTCTACGGCCTCACGATTATGATTTTCTATACTTTTTACTTGAGCCGGCTCTTCAACCCTTTGTAGAGGCGTTACACGTTAGATGGACTAACGGAACGTTAGCTTTTAACCAAATCCTTGATGCGGTAGATAATGAATTCAAAAAAAGATAATGCGAAACGCGAGACGGTGATTCGCACGATCCTGCATTACCTGGGTTCACTGCTCGGCACTCCGGTTTTTCTGTTATGCGCCTACTGGTTTTTCCATTTTGAGACCTGGACGGAGCGTGGCGTTTATATTGGCCTGACGCTGCTGGCTGTCTACATCTTGATCAAGCTGGTACCTAAAAAATACCATTAAACCCAGTTGCGGCCGACGGAAACCGCAAACCTGAGCAAGGATATTATTTATATCGTCAAGAAAAACAGTTAACGCATTGTATGATAATCAAAAGCTGACAGAAGAGGCCCTTCTCCGATGCCAGCTTAGCCTTACAGCGGCCAGATATGCTCAATTAACAGCTGCACGCTGCGGTTGCCGCGGAACTCATTCACATCTAACTTATAGGCCAGCTCTACGTGCCGCACGCTGGCATCCGGCCACAGGCGCGTATCCACGTTAAAAGCGATACCGTCCAGTAACGGACCGCCGCCTAACGGCTCAATCATCACCTTCAGATGCCGTTCGCCCACCAGCCGCTGCTGTAACAGCTTGAACTTGCCATCAAAAACCGGCTCCGGGAACGCCTGCCCCCAGGGACCGGCATCACGCAGCATCTCTGCGGTTGGCAACGTCAGCTCCTGCGCCATCAGTTCGCCATCGGACCAGATAACGCCCTGCAACGCTTCCGCATCCAGCCAGCCGCCAACCAGCTCGCTAAACAAGGCGCTGAACTGCTCGAACTTCGCCTCCTCCAGCGATAGCCCGGCGGCCATTGCATGTCCACCAAACTTCAAAATCAAACCGGGATGCAATGTATCCAGCCGCTCAAGCGCATCACGTAAATGCAAACCGGCTATCGAACGACCAGAGCCCTTCAACGTGCCGTCGCCCGCCGGAGCAAAGGCAATTACCGGACGGTGAAAACGCTCTTTCAGCCGCGAGGCCAGAATACCAACGACGCCCTGATGCCATTCAGGATGATAAAACGCCAGCCCCAAAGGCAGCGCCTCGCTGCTGCGCTCCAGCTGATTGCAAAGCGTCAGCGCTTCAGCCTGCATCCCCTGCTCAATCTCTCTGCGCGTTTGGTTTAACGCATCCAGCTCGCTGGCCAACATGCGCGCCTGCGCCAAATCCTCCGTCAGCAGCAGCGCCACGCCGACTGACATATCATCCAGACGGCCCGCAGCATTCAAACGCGGTCCCAGCGCAAAGCCAAGATCGCTGGCGGCCAGCTGACGCGCATCGCGATTGGCGATCTCCAGCAATGCGCGAATTCCCGGACGACACCTGCCCGCCCGGATGCGGCTCATTCCCTGCCAGACCAAAATACGGTTATTGGCGTCCAGCGGCACCACGTCCGCCACCGTGCCTAACGCCACCAAATCCAGCAGCTCCGCCAGATTAGGTACGGCCAGGCCGTTGTCGAACCAGCCCTGCTCGCGCAAATGCGCCCGCAGCGCCAGCATCAAATAAAACGCAACGCCAACCCCGGCCAACGCTTTTGAGGGGAAAGTACTGTCGTTAAGGTTGGGATTAACGATCGCCTCCGCCGCAGGCAGCGTTTCGCCCGGCAGATGGTGATCGGTCACCAGCACAGGGATCCCCTTCTGATGCGCGCATTCAACGCCCGCATGCGAGGAAATACCGTTATCAACCGTTAGTATCAGCTCCGCGCCGCGCGCTGCCGCCTGCTCCACTACTTCCGGGCTCAGGCCATAGCCGTCATCAAAACGGTTAGGCACCAGATACTGTATATTCTGGCCGCCCATACTACGCAACGCCAGCACGCTCAGCGCGGTGCTGGTCGCACCGTCGGCATCAAAATCACCGACGATCATAATCTGCTTCCGATCGCGTAGCGCCTGATGCAGCAAGGAAACTGCCCGATCCATACCGCTCAATCCCTGCCAGGGAAGCAGGAACTTCGCGCCGCGTTCCAGCGCGTGCTCATCGCTTACGCCACGCAGGGCATACAGACGGCGCAGCAGCGGATGAAGATCCGCTGGCAGCGCCGTATCGTTTGCCGCCTCACGGCGGCGGAGTTGCGTCGGTTTATTCACGAATATTTAGCTACCGCTTTTTTGTTTATCAAGCAGCTGTTTCAGCTCTTGCGGCCCCTGATAGCCAGGGATCATCAAGCCATTTTCCAGCAGCATTGCCGGTGTGCCCTGAATGCCAAACAGAATGCCCAGCTGATAGTGCTGGTCGAGATTAATTTTGCAGTCGGCAGGAGAAACTTTGCCGCCTTTCATCGCCGCATCAAACGCCTTATTACGATCCGCCGCGCACCAGATAGATTTCATCTCTTCCGCCACCTGACCGTTCATCCCTTCACGCGGGAAAGCCAGATAACGTACGGTGATACCCAGCGCATTATAATCCGCCATCTCCTGATGCAGCTTACGGCAGTAGCCGCAGGTAATATCGGTGAAAACGGTAATCACATGCTGCTCTTTCGGCGCTTTGTAAACGATCGCTTCTTTACTTAACGCATCAACTTTCTGCAGCAGCAGCTGATTGGTGACGTTAACCGGATGCGCGCCGCTGACGTCATACAGCGGGCCCTGAATAAAATGTTTTCCATCTTCGGTAACATACAGCACGCCGCTTTCCGTAAGCACGGTTTTCATTCCCGGCAGCGGAGAGGGCTGGATTTTCGTCTGCTGCAGTCCCAGCTTGCGCAGCGATTGCTGAATCGTAGCGTCGTCGGCCTGTGCGGCGCCGGTAACAGCGGCAGCCAGCAAGGCGACGATGGCAAATGTTTTCTTCATCCTGTTCCCTTATTATTCCGCCGCCTCAGGCGCGCGGATGATGCTGTTGATGTAACTGACGCAGGCGCTCGGTGGCGACATGCGTGTAAATCTGCGTGGTGGAGAGATCGCTGTGCCCCAGCAGCATCTGTACGACACGAAGATCCGCGCCGTGGTTCAGCAGATGCGTGGCGAAGGCGTGCCGCAGAACGTGCGGCGAAAGCTTTTCGCTGTCGATGCCCGCCAGCGTGGCATAGTGCTTAATCCGGTGCCAGAACGTTTGGCGGGTCATCTGCTGCGCCCGGTTGCTGGGAAACAGCACATCAAGCGCCAGGCCGTTCAACAGCCAGGGGCGGCCATACTCCAGATACTGTTCCAGCCAGTGTATCGCCTCTTCCCCCAGCGGCACCAGCCGCTCTTTGTTACCCTTGCCAATCACGCGTACCACGCCCTGACGCAGGCTGACGTCGCTTACCGTGAGTCCCACCAGTTCCGAAACGCGTAGCCCGGTGGCGTACAGCAGTTCCAGCATCGCCTTATCACGCAGCTCAATCGGCTGTTCAACGCTGGGCGCCTGCAGCAAACGTTCGACCTGCGCTTCGGAAAGATCTTTCGGCAGGCGCTGCGGCAGTTTCGGCGAAGAAAGCAGCGCGCTGGGATCGTCATCCCGCAGTTTTTCGCGATAAAGATATTGAAACAGACGCCGCATAGCGCTCAGCAGGCGCGCCGAACTGGTGGCTTTATAACCGCCCGCCACGCGATCGGCAAGAAAAGCCTGTAAATCCGTCGTCCCGGCCTGCAGCAGCGTTCGCTCATGGTGCTTCAGCCAGCCGGTCAGCGATTGCAGATCCTGACGATAAGAAGCCAGGGTATTTTGCGCCAGATTACGTTCGATCCACAGCGCATCCAGAAACTGTTCAATAAGATCGTTATCCTGCACTTTTGCCTCTTTGCGCAATCGTGTGATTTGGCCTTCATTATGCCTGAAAGCTGCGGCCTTCTGATACAATTGCGCCCATCTGAAGCTATTTATGAGTAAAAGTTCCGCATGAAAATTGGCCTTTTTTACGGTTCCAGCACCTGTTATACCGAAATGGCCGCCGAGAAAATTCGTGATTTTATCGGCGAGGAGCTGGTAACGTTGCATAACCTGAAAGACGATTCTCCGGCGCTAATGGAGCAGTACGATATGCTGATCCTCGGCATCCCGACCTGGGATTTCGGCGAGCTACAGGAAGACTGGGAAGCGATATGGCTGGAGGTCCCGACGCTTAACCTGCGCGGTAAAGTGGTGGCGCTGTACGGGATGGGCGATCAGCTGGGTTACGGCGAGTGGTTTCTTGACGCGCTGGGTATGCTGCATGAGCTGCTGGCGCCGATGGGCGTACAGTTTGTCGGCTACTGGCCAATCGAGGGCTATGAATTTACCAGCCCTAAACCACTCACCGCCGACGGTAAACAGTTTGTTGGTCTGGCGCTGGATGACGTGAATCAGTTTGAAGAAAGCGATGAGCGCATAGAACAGTGGTGCGAACAGATCCTGACGGAAACCGCGACGTTACTGTAGGCTTCTTCAACGCTCTCCCGGGTGCGTATTGCCTGGGAGTAATCTGTCAAAGATAGCCATTCAGCAGGCGACGCAGCGCACGCCAGTTCGCTTCGCTCATGCTATCGCGCATTAGCCACAGAGAAAGGCGTTTTCCCTGCTGGGTACGTAGCGAAAGCAGTACGCCAAACGGCAGGATAAAAGGCGGCCGCGTTACCCAACCGCTCTGCTGCTGCCAACGCCAGCAGCGGCTTTCATCCGTGGTTAACTGCCCGCGCAAACGCTGCTGTAACTGCAGACGATGCCGTAGCTCAATGATTAATAGCAGCAGCAGCCCGACAATAAACGGTGCCAGCGGCGTTGGCCAGGGCAACAGCAGCAGCCCGGCGGCGATCGGCAGGTAAAGCGCAAAGGTAACGCGCCGCGCCCATGCCGAGGGATTAATATCAGATTGCCACCGCACCACGTTCCGGGCCACGCTGCTGGTTACGCGTCTGGATCAGCTGCACCATACGTTTTAGCTCTGCATCCGCCGGTTCACCATGATTCATCAGCCAGTTAAACAGATCCGGATCGTCGCTTTTCAGCAGGCGAATAAACAGCGCTTTATCGTCATCGCTTAACGAATCATATTCATATTTAAAGAAAGGCATGATGGCGATGTCCAGCTCCAGCATGCCCCGGCGGCATGCCCAGTGAATACGGGATTTATCGTTAATATCCATGTGTTCCGTCATCGGTTAGCTCAAATATGCTGGCTAGTGTAGCGCTTTTTTTCCGGCCTGTTGTAAGCAAATTCCTTCCCTGCGCGCCGCGCCGCACAGCACCAGGACAAATTGCAGGGTTATCGCGCGATTTGTGCGTCCGTTTCCGGAAACAGGTTGCAAAGCCCTCTTGCTCTTTTAATATGAGGTCACACTTGTTATTCACTGACTCTTCAGGATTTCGCTATGCCTGACTTTACTTTTCCACCGCGCCAGCCTGTGGCTTCATCCCGGCTGCCGCTGACGTTAGTTTCACTGGAAGACTGGGCGCTGGTTTCAGTTCAGGGCGCTGACAGCACCTCTTATTTACAAGGCCAGGTGACGCTGGATGTCGCCGCTCTGTCGGCTGAAAAGCATCTACCCTGCGCGCACTGCGATGCCAAAGGCAAAATGTGGAGCAACCTGCGCCTGTTTCACCGTGGCGCAGGCTACGCCTATCTGGTACGCCGCGGCCTGCGCGATACGCAGGTTACCGAGCTGAAGAAATACGCCGTATTTTCTAAAGTGACCATCGCTGCCGATGAGAGCGCGGTGCTGCTTGGCGTCGCGGGCTTTCAGGCCAGAGCGGCGCTGACTAACCGTTTTGCCGCCCTGCCGGATGCACAAACGCCGGTAGTGCAGGATGGTGATTCCACGCTGCTGTGGTTTGCGGCCCCAGCCGAGCGTTTCCTGCTGGTGACCACCGCAGAGAAAGTCAGCGAGCTGAAACAGGCGCTGGAGGGCGAAGCCCAGCTAAACGACAGCCAGCAGTGGCTGGCGCTGGATATTGAAGCGGGCCTGCCGGTGCTGGATGAAAAAACCAGCGCGCAGCTGATCCCTCAGGCCACCAATTTACAGGCGCTGGACGCGATCAGCTTCAAGAAAGGCTGCTATACCGGCCAGGAAATGGTGGCACGCGCCAAATTCCGCGGCGCCAACAAGCGCGCGCTTTACTGGCTGGCAGGGAAAGCCGGGCGCGTTCCCGAAGCGGGCGATGCGCTGGAGCTGAAAATGGGTGAAAACTGGCGGCGCACCGGCACCATTCTGGCGGCGGTACAGCTGGAATCAGGCGATGTGTGGGTGCAGGCGGTATTAAATAACGATCTGGAAGCGGAAAGCGTGCTGCGCGTACAGGGTGATGAAGGCGGCCAGCTGGCAATTCAGCCGCTTCCCTATTCGCTGGCAGAAGCCTGATTAAATCACAAGGTAACAGGCGGCTGCACGGCCGCCTTTTTTAACGCTTATTTGGCCACGGCACGTCAATACAGAACGATAAAAACGGTGGAGACATTTAACCCGTACGCGCTCGTCGGCGTCCGGGGCAAAATCTGGTAAGGTATGGCGCGGAAATCACTGGCGGATACAGCATGTTTACTCACAGTATAATTTCAACGCTCAATGACACAGAGATGATGGTTTACAACACCGTGATCAAAAGCGGTGACAAAGTGATGTATATGACCATTCGTGAACTGGCCGATGCCGCTGGCGTCTCTACTACGTCGGTATTACGCTTCTGTCGTAAAATGCAGTGTGAGGGTTATTCCGAATTTCGCATTCGTTTTAAATTATATCTGGAGCAGGAGCAGCAGCGGCCCATTAATTATGGCGTTAATGAAATCGTCAGCTTTTTTAAAAGCATTAATAACGATGAATTCGAAAATTTAATTAGCCAGGCGGTGGATCATATTTTAGCCGCGCAGCGTATTATTTTTGTCGGCGCGGGCACTTCCGGTACGTTAGGGAAATATGGCGCACGCTTTTTCTCTAACGTGGGTAAATTCAGTAGTTATATTGACGATCCTTATTATCCGGTCAGCAGCGATATGTATAAGGATGCCGTCGCGATTATTCTTTCCGTTTCGGGTGAAACGGAGGAAATCCTCAGGCTGGCCAGCCAGTTCAGCCTGCACCGCTGCAAAATCATTACGATTACCAATAGCGAAACCAGCTCTCTGGCCAAACTGGCCGATTTTAATATTTCCTGTCATATGCCGTTAATACGCATGAACGGCGGCCTTGATATTACGAGTCAGGTGCCGACAATGTATATTATCGAGACGATTGGTCGTAAACTCGCCGGTCGCAAGGTGAAATAAAACAGTCTGTTTTTCTCAGGTAACAAATCACGTTTGTCACGTTTCGTTATAACGTGACATTCTTCCGCGCTTTGCTACACTCCGGTCAACGTTTGCAACCAAACCGTTATATTTCTCCACGCCCTTGATGACGGCTGCACTATTATTCTCCTGCCGCCGCTTAATATCACCGGGCGCTGCGTGAACCAGGCCTTGGTTTTACTGTAACAGTAAGGATCTCTTTATGACAAAGCAGCAGCAATTACCGAAGGATTTTCTCTGGGGCGGCGCCGTTGCCGCGCATCAGGTTGAAGGTGGCTGGGATCAGGGTGGTAAAGGCATCAGCATTTGCGACGTGCTTTCCGGTGGTTCGCACGGCGTCGATCGTGTGATGACCGATGGCGTGCAGCCCGGCTATAACTACCCGAACCATGAGGCGGTTGATTTTTATCATCGCTATAAAGAAGATGTCGCACTTTTTGCCGAGATGGGTTTTAAATGCTTCCGTACCTCTATTGCCTGGACGCGCATTTTCCCCAACGGCGATGAGCTGGAGCCGAACGAAGCGGGCCTGCAGTTTTATGACGATCTGTTCGATGAGCTGCTGAAACACGGCATCGAACCGGTGATCACCCTGTCACACTTTGAGATGCCGTGGCATCTGGTGAAACAGTACGGCGGCTGGCTGAACCGTAAAGTGGTCGATTTTTTTGTGCGGTTTAGCGAAGTGGTCATGCGTCGCTATCAGCACAAAGTGAAATACTGGATGACCTTTAACGAAATCAATAACCAGCGCACCTGGAACTATCCGCTGTTCGGCTACTGCTGTTCCGGCGTGGTCTTTACCGATCATGAAAAGCCTGAACAGGCGATGTATCAGGTGATGCATCATCAGTTTGTCGCCAGCGCACAGGTGGTGAGCCTGGGTCACCGCATCAACCCCGATTTCCAGATTGGCTGCATGATCGCCATGGTGCCGGTTTACCCCTTCTCCTGCCATCCGGACGATGTCATGTTTGCCCAGGAAGCGATGCATCGGCGCTATGTCTTCAGCGATGTGCAGATGCGCGGCTACTATCCTGCTTATACGCTGCATGAGTGGGCGCGCAAAGGCTATCACATTGAGATGGAAGCCGACGATGAAGAGATCCTGCGTAACGGCTGCTGCGACTATATCGGCTTCAGCTATTACATGAGCAATGCGGTACAGGCGAATACGAAAGGCGAAGGCGACTCGATTACCGGCTTTGAAGGCAGCGTGCCGAACCCGCACGTGAAGGCGTCTGACTGGGGCTGGCAGATCGATCCGGTCGGCCTGCGCTATACGCTAAATATTCTGTATGAACGCTATCAGAAACCGCTGTTTATCGTGGAAAACGGCTTTGGCGCTATCGATAAACCGAACGCCGACGGCTTTATTGCAGACGATTACCGCATCGATTATCTGAGCGCGCACATTGAGCAGATGAAAAAAGCGGTGCTGGAAGATGGCGTCGATTTGATGGGCTATACGCCGTGGGGCTGTATTGACTGCGTCTCTTTCACTACCGGCCAGTACAATAAGCGCTATGGTTTTATCCATGTGGATAAGAATGATGACGGCAGCGGCACCATGGCGCGCGCGAAGAAAAAGAGCTTCGCCTGGTATCAGCAGGTGATCGCCAGCAACGGCGAGCAGCTGTAAACAGAAAGAGATACTCCCCGCTCCATGCCGCCCGCTTTTTGTATTTTTGCGGAAGATACAGGCTCCCTGAGCTGTAATGCCGCTCAATTAAGGATCGGTTGACCGATCCAGTAGCTGTGTAAAAATCCGGAAATGCTCACTCGTTTCTGGATTTTTTTATGCACTCTGGGGTGTCGTCGTATTTTGCGCACGAATTACCACGATGCGTGCGGCAACCGTACCGATCACCACTCCCATAAAGACAGGTTTGCCCTTAATAAAATCATGGGCCGTTTTGGTATAGCCATCCAGCGTCCTGTAAATAGCTAATCTTTCATTAAATTTTACTTATTCACACTTCAATTTGGATAAAAAACTTTTAGGAGTTTTTCTTTTTTATTTTTAAAAACCTCAAGGTCGTGATTATCGTTCATTTTTTTCATATAAATATCTTTTTCTTTATTAAAGTCTTTATCATCCATCATAAATAAAGCCATCAAATAATCTATATCATTAACTCCACCAGCTCTTTTTAATGATATGACTTTTTTATAGCATGATGGCTTATAGTCACCAACCCTGTCTTTCAACATACACTCATGTAAAAGCAAAGAGGTGTTTTTATGTTTTTGGTTAAATGCTTCAAGCACAGAAATTGCTTTTTTATATTCCCCCCTTGAAGACAGAACCCCTGAATACATCCTTATGACATTAATATTGTCTGGATTATCATCAGAAAGGGAAGATAAATTATTTAATATTGATTTTTTTATGTCTTCATTACTTGAAATAGCATATTTTTTTATCAGACAGGATGCTTCCTTTGTTGATTTTTCATATTGTTTCTCAACAGCATAAGCATTAATTACCCACAAAAATGTCATCGTAAGCAACATATTCTTTAGGATCATATTAAAACCTGGCGAATGGAGTTAAAACAATAATTTTTTCATAGATGATGGAAATGGTACGGCACTACCAACATAGCCTCCATCATAGATATAACCAGACTCAACTTCTATTTCTGGTAATTAATATATATTTCTTTTCATCTCAAACTGAACTGAACCAATAAAAATATCATCAACACCCACTGCGAAATACTTTCCTTTATTTCTTTCTAATTTATATATTTTATTGTTTAAAACATCCCTGACATTACACCAAAACAAAACATTACCACTTCCCGCAGCCTTAGCTGCGTTAGTTTTTCCAGTGGCCGATATAGACAATTTTTTCACGTTTGATAAATTTTCATCTCTAACGGTTAAATTAATAGAAAAGCTGGCATGTATACCTACACCTTCAATTCTTAGATCAGCAAACTGAGAATAATTAAATGATTTTATTGCCATAATAGTTTCACTCCCTGTGAATATTATCTACAGCACAATAGCAAAAGCCAACATTAAATATAGAACCATTTCTGTAAGAACAGGTGAAATGGCTGGTATTACCGGGCCGATGGAAGCGAAGTTATCTACGGGAGCTCAGAGTGAAATCCAAAATACCCTGATAAAAAACTGCTGGTCACCTTAAGTGACCAGCATTCCTCCCTGAACGGGCACTTGGGCATCAACCTCGAAAGCCAGATAAATTCCGACCTTTTTGGCTACTGCAAACAGGCTTACTGATAGTCGCTAAGCGGCACGCAGGAACAGAACAGATTGCGGTCGCCGAACACATCATCCAGACGTTTCACCGTCGGCCAGTATTTATTGGCGCTTCCCGCCGGGAATACCGCCAGTTCACGACTGTAAGGATGCGTCCACTCGCCCACCAGCTCCTGTTGGGTATGGGGCGCATTCACCAGCGGGTTATCCTCCAGCGGCCACTCGCCATCCGCCACGCGATCGATTTCCATACGAATCGCCAGCATCGCATCAATAAAGCGATCCAGCTCGGCTTTCCCTTCTGATTCGGTCGGCTCAACCATCAGCGTACCGGCAACCGGGAATGACATCGTGGGCGCATGGAAGCCGTAATCGATCAGGCGCTTCGCAATATCCAGCTCGCTGATGCCGGTCTGCTCTTTTAGCGGACGAATATCCAGAATACATTCATGCGCTACGCGGTTATCGCGTCCGGTATACAACACCGGATAAGCAGACTGCAGACGGCTGGCGATATAGTTCGCGTTCAGGATAGCCACCGAGCTTGCCTGTTTCAGCCCTTCCGCGCCCATCATGCGAATATACATCCAGCTAATCGGCAGAATCGACGCGCTGCCAAACGGCGCGGCGGATACGGCGCCCTGCTGCGTGAGCAAATCATCAATTTGCACTACGCTATGGCCCGGCACAAACGGTGCCAGGTGCGCTTTTACGCCAATAGGGCCCATACCCGGACCGCCGCCGCCGTGCGGGATACAGAAGGTTTTATGCAGGTTCAGGTGAGAAACGTCCGCGCCAATATAGCCCGGCGTGGTGATCCCGACCTGCGCGTTCATATTGGCGCCGTCAAGATAGACCTGGCCGCCGTACTGATGAACGATCTGGCAAACCTCACGGATGGTCTCTTCGTATACGCCGTGCGTGGAAGGATAAGTCACCATAATGCAGGAGAGCGCGCTTCCTGCCTGCTCCGCTTTCTGCCGTAAATCATGCAGATCGATATTGCCCTGTTTATCGCAGGCTACCACTACCACCGTCATGCCCGCCATCTGCGCCGACGCCGGATTGGTGCCGTGCGCCGAACTGGGGATCAGACAGATATGACGTTCGCCTTCGTTATGGCTTTCATGGTAACGGCGAATCGCCAGCAGACCGGCATATTCTCCCTGCGCGCCGGAGTTAGGCTGCATGCACAGCGCATCGTAGCCGGTCAGCTGCACCAGCCACTGAGAGAGCTGGCCGATCATTTGCAGATAGCCCGCCGCCTGCTCCGCCGGGCAGAACGGATGCAGCTCGGCAAACTCCGGCCAGGTGATCGGGATCATTTCAGCAGCAGCGTTGAGCTTCATCGTGCAGGAGCCGAGCGGGATCATCGCCTGATTCAGCGCCAGATCCTTTTTCTCCAGGCTGTGCATATAACGCATCATCTCGGTTTCGCTGTGATAACGATTGAAGACCGGATGGGTCAGGATAGGCTGCTGGCGCTGCAGCGCGGGCGGAATGGAGCGGCTGTCAACGCCAACCTCGACGTCTAACGCGTCAATATCCAGCCCGTGCTCGTCACCCAGCAGAATAGCAAACAGCGTGGCGACATCTTCGCGACTGGTGGTTTCATCCAGCGTAATGCCAACCGCCTGATGAATATCGGTACGCAGATTGACGCCAAAGCTGAGCGCGCGCGCCAGCACCGCCGCCTTATCCGCAACCTCAACGGTAAGGGTATCGAACCAGCTGTGATGACGCAGCGTCAGGCCGCCTTTTTGCAGCCCGGCCGCAAGAATATCGGTCAGACGATGGATGCGGCTGGCAATACGCTTCAGCCCTTGCGGACCGTGGAACACGGCATAAAAACCGGCGATATTGGCCAGCAATACCTGCGAAGTACAGATATTGGAGTTCGCCTTTTCACGCCGGATATGCTGTTCGCGCGTTTGCATCGCCATACGTAACGCAGTGTTGCCGGCGGTATCGCGCGATACGCCGATAATACGCCCCGGCATCGACCGTTTAAATTCATCGCGGGCGGCAAAGAAGGCCGCGTGCGGACCGCCGTAGCCCATCGGTACGCCAAAGCGCTGGGCGGAACCGAAAACAATATCCGCGCCCTGTTTGCCCGGCGCCTCCAGCAGCAGCAGCGCCATAAAATCGGCCGCCACGCTAACCACAACCTTACGGGCTTTCAGTTCGCCAATCAGCGCCCCGTAGTCATGAGCTTCGCCAGTGGTGCCGGTCTGCTGCAACAGCACGCCGAATAACGCTTCATGTTCCAGCGCGCGCTCTGCTTTATCCACCAGAATTTCAAAGCCGAACGTCTCCGCCCGCGTTTTAACGACGTCCAGCGTTTGCGGATGAATATCGTCGGCGATAAAGAATTTATTGGCGTTTTTAAGCTTGCTGACGCGCTTCGCCATCGCCATCGCTTCTGCCGCGGCGGTGGCCTCATCCAGCAGCGAGGCGGAAGCGATGTCCATTCCGGTTAAATCCAGCGTCAGCTGTTGGAAATTCAACAGGGCTTCAAGTCGTCCCTGCGAAACTTCCGGTTGATAAGGCGTATAGGCGGTGTACCAGCCCGGATTTTCCAGCAGGTTGCGCAGAATAACCGGCGGCGTCAGAACCGGCGTATAGCCCATGCCGATATAAGATTTGCAGCGCTGATTACGGCTGGCGATCGCTTTTAGCTCCGCCAGCGCCTGATGTTCCGTCAGCGCATCGCCAACGGCAGGCGGGCCAGGCAGCTGAATGTCGGCGGGAACGATGCTGGCGATAAGCTCGCTGAGCGAACCGGCGCCGATTGCCTGCAGCATGCTTTCCTGCTGTGTGGAAGAGGGGCCGATATGGCGTTCGATAAAGGCGCCAGTATGTTCAAGCTGGCTGAGTGTCTGAGTCATGAATCGTCAATCCTGAAGGGCGGCTACCGCTATCAACATAAGCGGCCAGCCGCAGCCGACCGCTAAAACCTGGACGTCAGCGCATCATCGTGGCGCCGACAGCCTGCCGGATGTTATTCGTCAATGGATGCCAGATAGGCTGGTGCATCCATCAGCTGGTCCAGTTCAGATTCGTCGCTGGCTTTAAGGCGAAACAGCCAGCCAGAAGCGTAAGGCTCGCTGTTTACCAGCTCCGGCGAGGCCTCCAGCGCGTCGTTAACCGCCACAACTTCGCCGCTTAACGGTGCGTAAATATCCGAGGCCGCCTTAACCGATTCCGCAACGGCGCAGTCGTCACCGGCGGCGAAGCTGCTGCCCACATCCGGCAGATCGATAAATACCATATCGCCCAACAGCTCCTGCGCATGTTCAGTAATGCCAACGGTATACGTGCCGTCCGCTTCCTTACGCACCCACTCATGACTTTCACGATATTTTAATTCATTTGGCACATTGCTCATCGCTGCATTCTCCTGCACTGGTTACTGAGCGACCGGTTTACCGGCGCGAACAAAAATAGGTTTAGTGACTTTGACCGGCATTTCCCGATTACGAATCTGTACAATGGCCTGCTCGCCAATACCTGCCGGAACGCGGGCCAGCGCAATGCTGCAGCCTAAGGTAGGGGAAAAAGAGCCGCTGGTAATTACGCCCTGCTGCAGGTTGCCCTGCGCATCGGTAAACATGACCGGCAGATCGTTACGCAGTACGCCTTTTTCCGTCATGACCAGGCCGACCAGTTTTTCGGTGCCCTTTTCACGCTGATGTTCCAGCGCTTCGCGACCGATAAACTGACGATCGGCTGGCTCCCAGCAGATCGTCCAGCCCATATTCGCCGCCAGCGGCGAGACGCCTTCGTCCATATCCTGACCGTACAGATTCATCCCGGCCTCCAGGCGCAGCGTGTCACGCGCGCCCAGCCCGGCGGGCTTCACGCCTGCGGCCAGCAGCTGCTGCCAAAATTCGGCTGCCTGCTCAGCAGGCAGCGCGATTTCATAGCCGTTTTCGCCGGTATAGCCGGTGGTGGCAATAAAAAAGCCGTCTGACTCAACGCCAAAAAAAGGTTTCATACCGCTAACGGCCTGACGCTGCGCATCGCTAAACAGCGTTTGCGCTTTCTGCTGGGCATTCGGCCCCTGTACGGCTATCAAAGCCAGATCGTCACGCACCTGTAACGTGACGCCGTACGGCTGCGCATGCTCGCTAATCCACGCCAGGTCTTTTTCACGCGTGGCGGAGTTGACCACCAGCCGGAACGCGTTATCGGTGATAAAATAAACAATTAAATCATCAATCACGCCACCCGATGCGTTCAGCATGGCGCTGTAAAGGGCCTTGCCTGGCTGCGTCAGTCGCGCAACATCATTAGCCAGCAGCGTGCGCAGAAATTCCCGGGTGCGTTCACCGCGCAGATCGACAATGGTCATATGGGAAACATCAAACATGCCGGCATCCGTCCGCACCGCATGATGTTCATCCATCTGCGAGCCATAGTGCAGCGGCATCATCCAGCCGTGAAAATCGACCATGCGGGCACCGCAGGCTTGATGTTGTTGATACAAAGGAGTCTGCTTCATAACATTCCTGTGCGTTAACGGGTTAAACAGACGCTAAAAGAGGTTAAAACGTCTGACGCAAACGTTCTCTTTACTCTGACGTTATCATTGAATGGCCCGTTTAACCATAAGCTAAACAAGGGCGAATCCAGCCCGATAGCGTCCAGAGCCTTACGGATTGTGCAGAATTTTTCACTGAAAAAATGCGTGGCGAGGCACATAACTAACAACAGAAGCGCAACAAAGCAGTTTAAAAACCAGTCAGTTAATAAATAACGTTAAAAAAAGCCGCTAACGAACGGTTCCCGAAATTAGAAAAACTAATGCGAATGAGAGGGTAAAATTAGAATAATTCAAACGAGCGCGCGAAAAGCATGCAGCTGCCTTAAACGGGTGCATTACGCCGCAAAGCGCCGCGAAAAAACGGATAACGCGCGTTTAACGGCGTAAAAAAGGGCCGAACGGCCCTGAGAGGGTGGAAACGTGCCTGCGCTATAGGGAGCTCGGCCCTGTTAGCCGACTACGCTTAGCGCAGCCACTCCGGCAGATCCTGCAAGCCCATCGCCTGTTTCAGCAAACGCGGCTTAACGCCGGGCAGCCGATCCGCCAGCCGCAGGCCAACATCGCGCAGCAGTTTTTTCGCCGGATGATTACCGGCAAACAGTTCACGAAATCCCTGCATATTTGCCAACATTAATGCCGCGCTGTGTTTGCGGCTGCGCTCATAGCGGCGCAGGTAAAGATGCTGACCAATATCTTTGCCCTGCTGATGCAAACGGCGGATTTCGCCGGTTAACTCAGCGGCATCCATAAAGCCCAGGTTAACGCCCTGCCCAGCAAGCGGATGGATGGTATGCGCCGCATCGCCAACCAGCGCCAGTCGATGCGCTGCAAACTGGCGGGCATAGCGCGCCGTCAGTGGGAAAGTCTGACGTTCGCTTTCCAGCTCGCACAGACCAAGGCGCATATCAAAAGCGACCGACAGCTGTTGGTTAAACAGCGCAGCGGGCATCTCGCGCAGCCGGGTGGCTTCCTGCGGCGGCAACGACCAGACAATCGAGCAAAGATGCGCATCGCTCAACGGCAGAAAGGCCAGTATCCCTTCGCCGTGGAAAACCTGGCGCGCCACCGCCTGATGCGGCTGGCTGGTACGAATATTCGCTACCAGCGCGTGATGCTGATAGTCCCAGAAAGTTAAGGGAATATCGGCTTTTTCACGCAGCCAGGAATGCGCGCCGTCAGCGCCGATCAGCAGGCGCGCGCTCATCATGCTGCCGTCCTGCAGAGTGATGAAGGCTTCGTTATCGCCAAAGGCCACCTGCTGCAGCTGCGCCGGTGCCAGCAGCGTAATATCGCTTAGCTGCTGTGCCCGCTGCCATAAAGCCTGATGGATGGCCTGGTTTTCAATAATATAGCCAAGGTGGCTAATGCCCTGCGGCTCATCAAATTCGATGCGTCCAAAACTATCGCGATCCCATACTTCCATGCCGTGATAAGCGCTGGCACGCTGTGCCAGGATCGCGGACCAGACATCAAGATGCTGCAGCAGCCGTTCGCTGGCGGCGTTAATCGCAGAAACGCGTAATCCGTGCGGTTCGCTGGGGTTAAAGGGTTCCGGCACAGACTTTTCCAGTACCGCGATACGCAGACCGCAGCCCTGTAATCCGCAGGCTACCGCCAGCCCCACCATTCCGCCACCGGCGATCACCACATCATAAGTTTGCATTGAAATCCTCTTTTCAGCGCGTTACCCAGCCAAGCGTACGCTCCGCCAGGCGGTTGCGCAGCCAGGGTAAATTATCCATTGTCATCAGGCCAAGATTACGTCCCACCGCCAGCGGCAGGTAGCGATTGGCAAACAGCCGCACCAGTCCATCGGTAACGCCGATAGTGGCGGCGCGGTCCGGCTCTCGACGCTGATTATAACGCTGTAGTACGGCAAAGCTGCCGGGATCTTGCTGCTGACGCTGCGCCGCCGCCAGCGTTTCAGCCAGCGACATAACGTCACGTATGCCGAGGTTAAATCCCTGACCGGCGATCGGATGTAAGGTCTGCGCCGCATTGCCCACCAGCGCCAGCCGATGCCCAACCGTCCGGCTGGCGCTTTGCAGCGCCAGCGGATAGCTGGTGCGCTGTCCCACCTGGGTAAAGCGGCCCAGCCGCCAGCCAAACGCCCGCTGAAGCTCCGCTAAAAATTCGGCGTCGCTCCAGCTATCGATACGGGATTTAGCCGCTGGCGGATGGCACCAGACCAGCGAACTGCGACCGTGCGACATCGGCAGCAATGCCAGCGGGCCATGTTCGGTAAAACGCTCAAACGCGCGTCCCTGATGGGCGATCTGCGTCGTAACGTTGGCGATAACGGCGATTTGTTGATAATCATCCCGATGCCACTGGACGCCGCAGGCGGCGGCAACGCGTGAATGAGAGCCATCCGCAGCCACCAGTAAACTTCCCTGCAGCTGCTCTTTGCAAGCCAGGGTAACGCTGACATGATTTTGATGCTGTTCAACGCGGCTTACCTGCTCCGGGCAACGCAGCGTAACGCCAGGAGCCTTGCGTAACCGCTGATATAGACGGTTTCCCGTCTCATGCAGCTCGACCACATTGCCCAGCGCGTTAACGCCATAGTCAGCGGCATCAATATTTACCAACCCGGCGTGACCGCGATCGCTAACGTGGACATGGGTAATCGGCGTAGCGCAGTCGGCAAGCGCGGGCCAGAGATTAATGGCCGCCAGCTGCTGGCAGGTTCCTGCGGCCAGCGCAATCGCTCGTCCGTCATAGCCAGGATGCGCGCGTTCCCCCGGCGATACCGCTTCAATTAGCGTAACCGGCAGCGCTCCCTGGGTCAGATGCGAAAGCGCCAGCGCCAGCGTTGCGCCGGTCATGCCGCCACCGGCAATGATCACGCTCATGCCTGCTGCGCTGCCGCCATCAGCGCTTCGATAGCATCGGTATCTTTTACCACGCTATCGGTAAGATTTTCATTTCCCTGTTCGGTAATCACGATGTCATCTTCAATACGAATGCCAATACCGCGATATTCCGCCGGTACATCCGCATCCGGCGCGATATACAGACCCGGCTCGACAGTGAGAACCATGCCCGGCTCCAGAATACGCCCGCGATCCGGCGTGCCGTAATGACCGACATCATGCACATCCAGCCCCAGCCAGTGGCTCAGGCCGTGCATAAAGAACTGTCGATGGGCGTTTTCGGCTATCAGCAGTTCAACATCGCCCTGCATAACGCCCAGCTCTACCAGCCCGGTGACCATAATCCGCACCACTTCTTCGTTAACCTCGCGAATGCTGGTGCCGGGACGAAACAGCGAAAGCGCTTTGTACAGCGAAGCCAGCACGATGTTATAAATCGCACGCTGCGGCGCACTGAATTTGCCGTTAACCGGGAAGGTGCGGGTAATATCGCCCGCATAGCCGTGCAGTTCACAGCCGGCATCGATTAGCACCAGATCGCCATCGCGCAGCTCGCTTTCATTTTCGGTGTAATGCAGGATGCAGGCGTTTTCACCGCCGCCAACAATGGTGTTGTAGGAAGGATGCCGCGCGCCGTGGCGGGTAAATTCATGATGTATTTCACCCGCCAGCTGATATTCAAACATGCCGGGACGACAAGCCTGCATCGCCCGCGTATGCGCCATAGCGCTGATTTCTCCGGCCCGGCGTAATAGCTCCAGCTCTTCCGGGCCTTTAAACAGGCGCATCTCATGCACCCAGGGCCGCCAGTCGGTCAGCGTATTCGGCGCCTGTAAGTTTTGCCGGAAGCCACGACGTAACTTTTCCAACGCGCTGAACAGGATGCGATCGGCAAATTCATATTCGCCCTGCGCATGGTAAACCACGTCCAGCCCGTTCAGTAGCTGATGAAGCTGTTCGTGCAGCGCATCCCAGGGCAGCGCACGATCGACGCCCAGCTTTTCCGGCGCGGCCTCCTGGCCCAAACGACGGCCGAACCAAATTTCCGCCTGCTTATCGCGCACGCGGTTAAACAGCACGCTGTGGTTGTGGGTTTCATCGCTTTTAATCAGCAGCAGTAGCGCTTCAGGCTCGTTGAAGCCGGTGAAATACCAGAAGTCGCTGTGCTGGCGGAATGGATATTCACTATCCGCGCTGCGCGTGACTTCCGGCGCCGCAAAAATTAACGCCGCGCTGCCCACAGCCATACGCGACAACAGCGCCTGGTGGCGCTGCAAAAAAGTATCCAGCGTAATCATCCGTATCTTCTCCCTGAGTTAGGCCGCCGCGCGGCGATAGCAAAGAATCAGTGCAGCGTAACCTTTTTAACTTCCGGCGCGCCCGGCGGCATCGGCGGATTAAAGGTCTCATGGCACAGCAACGCGGCTACGCGCACATACTCAATAACCTCTTCCATTGACTGAGCCAGCTCTTCCTGATCGTCCTCTTCATCATAGCCAAGCTGCGCGATGGTGCGCAGATCGTCAATGGCTTCGCCCGCCTCGCCTTTGACTTTATCCAGTTTAGGCTGCGTCACGCCCAGCCCTAACAGAAAATGATTAACCCATCCGGCTAACGCATCCGCACGCTCGAAGACGCTGCTTTCATTCTCTTCCGGCAGCATCAGCTGAAACAGAAAACCCTCATCTTCCAGCGTATCCTGAATATGCGCATGCAGCTCTTGCAGCGGCTGCGAGAGCGATTGTGAAAAGGCTAACCCTTCGTTAGTGAGATCGTGCACCAGCGCTTTCCAGCTGTGATCTTTATTGCCACCGCAGACAATGCCGCTGATCAAGCCGTGCATTTCAGCGGGTGTCATTCCCACCCCCTGTTGGGTCAGGAGGGATGCCAGCGTCTGATAGCCCGGCTGTGTGTTATCTGTAGACATATGCATTATCATCGTTGGCGGAGTAAGTTCGTGTTATGCTACCACCAGGTGCCTTGAGGTTTCCAGAAAGGGCTTGTTTCTTCACGCAAGGGTAGATATAGTGGCGCCCCTTTTGAGCCGGAGCAGGTTCAAAACGATGCGGGCGCAGTAATCAGTCAGGAAGGTGGCATGTCTGCACAACCGGTAGATATTCAGATTTTTGGACGTTCGTTACGCGTGAATTGTCCGCCTGAGCAGCAAGATGCGCTGAACGCGGCGGCGGAAGATCTTAATCAGCGGTTGCAAGATCTGAAAGTTCGCACTAGAGTCACAAATACAGAGCAGCTGGTGTTCATCGCTGCGTTGAACATTTGCCATGAGCTGGCGCAGGAAAAGGGGAAAACCCGTGACTACGCAGCTAATATGGAACAACGCATTCGAATGCTGCAGCAGACCATTGAGCAAGCGTTGCTTGAGCAAGGTCGCATAACTGAACGCCAGGGTGCGAAGTTCGAATAACACTTTACGGCCTGCTGTGATACAGTGGCGGTGAAGTACAATTTCTCTGAGATGTTTGCAAGTGGGCCAGTCCCCTGAGCCGATATTTCAATACCACAGAGTGTGGCGCTCCGCAGCCTGTGTGCATGCCCGGTCCGTCCGGGAAGCCTGATGGTTACGACGACACATTCACCTTGAACCAAGGGTTCAAGGGTTACAGCCTACGGCGGCATCTCGGAGATTCCTTTCTTTTTCCCGGCGGTCATCCATCGCGTTCGGATGTAAATTCTTCGCCTTCTCTGTGCTATATTCGCAACATCCCCGCTGGCGCAGGAAAACCCTCATGTCTTTACCACTCGAACGGCAGGCTATACGTACGCATGTGCGCCATTTACGGCGTGGGCTCAGCGCTGAACAGCAAACGCTGGCGGCGAATAGCGTCGCTGAACATGCATTAAACGTCGCGTCGGTAGATCGGGCGCAGCATATCGCGCTGTTTCTTTCGGTTGATGGCGAACTGAATACCCGCCCCTTGCTCGCCCGGCTATGGCAGCAGCATAAGCAGGTTTATCTGCCGGTGTTGCATCCTTTCTCGGCGGGAAATTTGCTTTTTATCCGCTATACGCCGGAAACGGCACTGATGCCAAATCGCTTATGCATTCCGGAGCCACCGCTGGACGTACAGCATATTATTCCTCTCGATCGGCTGGACGTGATGTTTGTGCCGCTGGTGGCGTTTGATAAGCAGGGGCAACGCCTGGGGATGGGTGGCGGGTTTTACGATCGTACCCTGCAGCACTGGCGCAGGCATCGCTTTCTTCCCATTGGCCTGGCGCACGACTGCCAGCAGGTAGATACGCTGCCAACCGAAGCATGGGATATTCCGCTGCCGGCGATCCTGACCCCTTCACGCCTGTGGCAGTGGGAAAAATAAAACGCCGCCTTACAGGCAAGGCGGCGTGATGAGTGATAAAGCGCGTAATCAGTAAAGTAAGCGGGCGCGCATCGTTCCCGGAATTGCCTTCATCAGCGTCAGCGCCTTATGCGCTACGTCCACCTCGGCATCAATATCGATAACCACATAGCCCATCATCGGCGTGGTTTGCAGATACTGCGCGGAAATATTGATGCCCTGCTCGGCAAATATCTGGTTGATGGCGGTCAGCACGCCCGGACGGTTTTCATGGATATGCAGCAGGCGGCTAACGTGCGCGCCATGTGTAGGCAAGGAGACTTCCGGGAAGTTAACGGCAGACAGCGTAGAACCGTTATCAGAATATTTTGCCAGCTTGCCAGCAACTTCAATGCCGATATTTTCCTGCGCTTCCTGAGTTGAGCCGCCGATATGCGGCGTCAGGATCACGTTGTCAAATTCGCACAGCGGGGATTTAAACGGATCGCTATTGGTCGCTGGCTCTTCCGGGAAGACGTCGATGGCCGCGCCGGACAGATGTTTATTCGCCAGCACCTGGCAGAGCGCCGGAATATCCACCACCGTTCCGCGCGAGGCGTTAATCAGCAGCGAGCCGGGTTTCATCAGCGCCAGCTCTTCTGCTCCCATCATATTCTGGGTAGATGGCGTTTCCGGCACGTGCAGGCTGACAACGTCGCTCATATTCAGCAAATCGGAAAGATGCATAACCTGCGTGGCGTTGCCCAGCGGCAGCTTGTTTTCAATGTCGTAGAAAAATACGTGCATGCCCAGGCTTTCCGCCAGCACGCCCAGCTGCATGCCGATATGGCCGTAACCAATAATGCCCAGTTTCTTACCGCGCGCCTCATACGAGCCCGCAGCCTGTTTATTCCAGATGCCGCGATGTGCTTTAGCATTCGCTTCAGGGATGCCGCGCATCAGCAGCAGCATTTCACCGATGACCAGCTCCGCCACCGAACGCGTATTAGAGAAAGGCGCGTTGAAAACCGGCACGCCGCGCTTTGCCGCCGCGTCTAAGTTCACCTGGTTAGTACCGATACAGAAGCAGCCTACGGCTACCAGCTTTTCAGCCGCAGCAAAGATCTCTTCAGTCAGCTGAGTACGGGAACGAATACCGATAAAGTGCGCGTCGCGGATCGAGGCTTTCAGCGCTTCGCTATCAAGCGCGCCTTTGTGATATTCAATATTGGTGTAACCTGCCGCACGCAAATTATCCAGCGCGCTTTGGTGAACGCCTTCCACCAGCAGAAACTTAATCTTGTCTTTCTCCAGCGATACTTTTGCCATTTCCCGACCCTATTTTGCAGACTTCAGAAGAGGCTGTGATAAGCCAGCCTTCTGCCAAAATATCAAAATTTACGCGCGCGGCAATACAAACGATTGCCTGCCGCTCAGCACGGGCAAAGGAGGATTGGGTTGGATTCAACAGATTATGATGGGAAGCGCGTTACAGGCAGAACGATAGCGTTGCAGCTTGCCGTTATGTGACATAAGTCACCAAATTACGCCATCTGTAGAAAAGATGTTTTTCAGCAAGAAATAACCGGCGCGGGACACGCGCCAGCCAGATCATTGGGTAATGGTTGTTACCCCGTTGGGACCGCCAATCAGCGCCACGTCGGCCCCGCGCGCGGCAAAAAGCCCCACCGTTACCACGCCAGGCAGCGCATTAATGGCGCGTTCCAGCTCAGCCGGGTTAACGATACTCAGATTATGCACGTCGAGAATAATGTTGCCGTTATCGGTTACTACCTGCTGACGATATTCCGGCAGGCCGCCCAGCTTCACCAGCTCGCGCGCAACATAAGAACGCGCCATCGGAATAACTTCCACCGGCAGCGGAAAGCCGCCAAGGACATCAACCTGCTTTGAGATGTCAGCGATACAGATAAATTTCTCCGCCACCGCCGCAATGATTTTCTCACGCGTCAGCGCCGCGCCGCCGCCCTTGATCATTTGCATTTGCGGGTTGATTTCATCGGCGCCGTCAACGTACACCGCCAGCGCATCCACCTCGTTAAGATCGTATACCGGAATACCCAGACTCTTTAACTTCAGCGTAGAAGCCTCCGAGCTGGAGACTGCGCCATCGATTTGATGCTTAATCGAGCCGAGCGCATCGATAAAGTGGGCGGCGGTCGAACCGGTGCCCACGCCGACAATCGTCCCTGGCGTGACATAATCCAGCGCTGCCCAGCCTACTGCTTTTTTCAGTTCATCCTGCGTCATGGTATGTTTAAAACCTGTGCTAATGGTGTGCACGTAGTATAAAACAAGCTCTGGCTAAAATGCGCATTGGATACGTGGCGTTTTGTCGCTTTGCAAAGCAGCCCACAAACTGCCGCCCCTATCCGCAGCGGCAAAGCATTAATTTTATGGCATAGTGTCCCGGCATTCCTGAAGGAGAACAGAATAACAATGAAAAGACCCGACTATCGAACGCTTCAGGCTTTGGATGCCGTGATCCGCGAGCGCGGCTTTGAGCGCGCTGCGCAAAAATTGTGCATCACCCAGTCGGCAGTGTCACAGCGTATTAAGCAGCTGGAAAATATGTTCGGCCAGCCTTTACTGGTGCGTACTATTCCGCCCCGCCCGACCGAACAGGGCCAAAAACTGCTGGCCCTGCTGCATCAGGTAGAACTGCTGGAGGATGAGTGGCTTGGCGATGAAAACGGCGGTACAACGCCCCTGCTTCTATCGCTGGCGGTAAACGCCGACAGTCTGGCGACCTGGCTGCTGCCTGCGCTAAAAGATGTGCTGACCGATTCGCCGGTACGCCTGAATTTACAGGTGGAAGATGAAACCCGCACGCAGGAACGCTTGCGTCGCGGTGAGGTGGTGGGCGCCGTGAGTATTCAGCCGCAGCCGCTGCCCAGTTGCTTAGTGGATCGGCTTGGCGCGCTGGATTATCTGTTTGTTGGCTCGCCTGAATTTGCCGCGCGCTACTTTCCTAACGGCGTAACGCGCCCGGCGCTACTGAAAGCGCCTGCGGTGGCCTTTGACCACCTTGATGATATGCATCAGGCCTTTTTACAGCAGAATTTCGATCTGTCGCCCGGCAGCGTTCCCTGCCATATCGTTAACTCGTCTGAGGCTTTTGTGCAGCTGGCGCGCCAGGGATCGACCTGTTGTATGATCCCACATCTGCAAATCGAAAGAGAGCTGGCAAGCGGTGAGCTAATCGATCTCACGCCCGGCCTTTATCAGCGCCGGATGCTTTACTGGCACCGCTTCGCGCCGGAAAGCCGCCTGATGCGCAAGGTTACCGATGCGCTGCTGGCGCATGGCCATCGCGTACTGCGGCAGGAAGATGAGACGCTCAGCAATTAAGGTTCGGTAAAAGCGATAAATCAGGCGACGTTATTCGCCAGAGCTTTAAAAACGTGTCTGCGCGGGAAGTGCGCCTGCACTCCCCGCGCCTTAGGCTATTCAGACGGTATCCGTCGCCTGATTCAGTTAATTGCGCTGTAGCTCGAACACCACATCAACCTGATCGTCAAAATGAATGCTCTGCTGCTCATAGGTTTGTGCCGCAGAGGTCATTGGCGCGGCGTCGGCAGCTTTATACATGCGCGCTATCGGCATCGGCTGATAGTTGGCAACGTGATAGCGCACGCTGTAGACCTGGCCCAGCTTGGCGTTAAACCCTTTTGCCAGCGCCGCCGCCTGCTGCGTGGCGTTTTCAATCGCTGCCTGCCGCGCCTTCGCTTTGTAATCATCCGGATTCGCTACGCCCAACTCTACCGAGCGAATTTCATTCAGGCCCGACTTAAGCGCACCATCCAGTAAGTCGTTCAGCTTATCCAGCTGACGCAACGTCACCTGCACCTGACGCACCGCACGGTAGCCTTTCAGCACCGACTTGCCCTCTTTGGTGTAGTCATATTCCGGCTGGGTACGCAGATTCGCCGCATCAATATCTTTTTTCTCGATGCCGTTTTTATTCAGCAGATCGAAATATTGCGCCACGCGATCATCCGCCTGTTTTTTCGCTTCCGCGGCATCCTTTGAGGAAACGTTGACCTCTATCGCCAGCGTGGCGATGTCAGGCCGGGCATCTACGCTGGCCTGCCCTGATGTGACAATATGCGGCCCGTTGGGCAGCTCATCCGCCTGGGCGATCAGTGGCCCGGTGCTTAATCCCATCATTGCGGTCAGTGCCAGTGCTTTCAGTTTCACGCAAGGTCCTCCTTGAAGACAAAACAAATTAACGGGGGCCGCGCTGGCAGTTACCATAACGGCCACGCAAGCCTGCCACAAGCTAAGCGCGGGCGACATGCGTGTTCCTCTGAGTTTTTATTGTGGCAAAAGTTTCTTTTTTTGCCGCACCGCCGCATTTAATTCTTCCGGCCGCTCAGTGCAAGCCCGCAAAACCCTGTAATGCCAGTTTTAGCGCAATAAACCACATCACCACGCCCACAAACAGATTAATGATGCGCTGCGCGCCAGGCGTACTCAGCCGTGGCGACAGCCAGGCCGCCAGCAGCGCCAGGCTAAAAAACCAGAAAAAAGAGGCGCTGGCGGTGCCCAACGCGAACCAGCGGCGAGCCTCAGCGGGTAGCTGACCGCCAAGGCTGCCCAACACCACGAACGTATCCAGATAAACGTGGGGATTTAACCAGGTTACGGCCACCAGCGTCGCGATGATTCGCCAGCGGCTCTGCTGTTTCAGCTGCGTGCTGACAAGTGAAATATCAGCGCTAATCGCAGTACGCAGCGCCCCCCATCCATACCACAGCAGAAAAGCAACGCCGCCCCAGGTTACCAGATTTAGCAGCAGAGGCGACTGATTAAGCAGCGCGCTGCCGCCGAAAACGCCGGCGGAAATCAGAATAATATCGCTCAGCGTACAGAGCGTGGCGGTCATAAGATGGTATTGCTGGCGTACTCCCTGGTTAAGGACAAACGCGTTTTGCGGGCCCAGCGGTAATATAAGCGCCACGCCCAAAGCAAATCCCTGAAAATAAACGGATAACATGCAGTTTTTCCCGATAACGATAATGACGGGCAGTGTATAGCGCGCAGGCGTAGGGGTGAAATGGAAAGAACTAATGGAATATCAGCGGGGCTAATAACAGCGCGGGCGAGGTTTCCCTCGCCCGCTGGCTTACTATGCGTTTGCGACTACGCGTTTGCCGTTTCTGCCTTCTCTTTTTCCTCTGCGGAGGATTTCACCTGATGGAGATGAACATCCATCTGCGGATAAGGGATGCCAATACCGTGCGCATCCAGCGTACGCTTGAAGTTCTTCATCAGATCCCAGTAAACATCCTGCAGATCGCTGCTATTGCTCCAGCAGCGCACCACAAAATTCAGCGAGGAGGCCGCCAGCTCGTTCAGCCCAATCTGTACGCCTTTATCTTGCAATACGCGCGGATCGGCATCCACCACTTCACGCAGCAGTGAAATTACCCGATCGACATCGGCCTCGTAGGCTACACCGATAATAAATTCATTACGGCGCACCGGCTCGCGCGAGAAGTTAATGATATTGCCGGCAATAATTTTACCGTTCGGCACCACGACAATTTTACCGTCGCCGGTACGCAGCGTAGTAGAGAAGATTTGCACGTGTAATACGGTGCCCATCACGCCGCCAAGATCAACAAACTCACCGGTACGGAACGGACGGAAGGTGACCAGCAGTACGCCTGCAGCAAGGTTAGAGAGTGAGCCTTGTAAAGCCAGGCCCACCGCCAAACCCGCCGCACCTAATACGGCGATAACCGAAGCCGTTTGTACGCCGACGCGCCCCAGCGCAGCAATCAGCGTAAAGGCGATAATGCCGTAACGCACCAGCGCTGACAGGAAATCCGCCACGGTGGCATCGATATGCCGCGCAACCAGCAGACGGTTTATTCCGTTCGAAATGATACGCGCAACGATCATCCCCACAATAAGGATGGCGAAGGCGGCCACGATATTGACCGCATAACTAATCAGCAGCGCCTGATTATGGACCAGCCAGCCGCCTGCGCTGTTAATCCCGTTTACCACATTTAAATCTTCCATCTATCCACCTTATTATCGTTCCTCAAAAAATCGTTAAAATCGCCAGTGAGAACTGACGAACCCTCCACCAAGGGTAAACAATAACAATCCGCTTCGCCAAACAAGTGACGATAAAGGTTACACTTTTGTCGCGAAATGCCATAAAAAAAGGCCCCGCAGGGCCTTTTATCACCAGTTCGCTATTACAGCGTATTGATGTTGTTCAGCTCTTTAAACGCCTGCTCTAAACGCACAACCATTGAAGCCTGTGCAGCACGCAGCCAAACGCGCGGATCGTAGAATTTTTTGTTCGGCTTATCGTCGCCTTCCGGGTTACCCAGCTGCGCCTGCAGATAGCCTTCGTTCTTTTTGTAGTACTGCAGAATACCGTCCCAGGTCGCCCATTGGGTGTCGGTGTCGATATTCATTTTGATTACGCCGTAATCGATAGATTCTTTGATCTCTTCAGCAGAAGAACCAGAACCACCGTGGAAAACGAAGTTCAGCGCGTTGTGCGGCAGGTTATGTTTCTGGCACACATATTCCTGAGAGTTTTTCAGGATTTTCGGCGTCAGCACCACGTTACCCGGCTTATAAACGCCGTGTACGTTGCCGAAGGAAGCGGCGATGGTGAAACGATGGCTCACTTCGCTCAGTTTGGTGTAAGCGTAATCGACATCTTCCGGCTGGGTGTACAGCGCAGAGCTGTCGAGATGGGAATTATCCACGCCATCTTCTTCACCACCGGTTACGCCCAGTTCGATCTCCAGCGTCATATCCATTTTCGCCATACGCGCCAGATATTTGCTGCAGATCTCGATGTTTTCTTCCAGCGTCTCTTCAGACAGGTCGATCATGTGAGAAGAGAACAGCGGTTTGCCGGTCTGAGCGAACTGTTTTTCGCCCGCGTCCAGCAGACCATCGATCCACGGCAGCAGTTTCTTCGCGCAGTGGTCGGTATGCAGAATAACCGGCACGCCATATTTTTCAGCCATCAGATGCACATGATGAGCGCCAGCAATCGCACCGGCGATAGCAGCCGCCTGCGGCTCGTCAGATTTAAAACCTTTACCGGCGATAAATGCCGCGCCGCCGTTAGAGAACTGAACGATAACCGGAGCTTTTACTTTAGAAGCAGCTTCCAGTACGGCGTTGATAGAGTCGGTACCTACGCAGTTGACTGCTGGCAGGGCGAATTTATTCTCTTTCGCTACCTGGAACACTTTCTGTACGTCATCACCGGTGACAACGCCTGGTTTTACGAAATCAAAAATTTTAGACATCTGTTTTGTCCTGTTTCGTCGGCCGTGTTACGGATTCACGCCCATTTAAGTAAGCTGGGCAATACGTTCTGGCAGAGCATATCGCCCTGCCCTAAAGGTTACTGTTTAGCACGCTCTTCGAGCATAGCGACCGCTGGCAGTTTCTTGCCTTCCACGAACTCAAGGAACGCGCCGCCGCCGGTAGAGATATAAGAAATTTTATCTTCGATGCCAAACAGATCGATTGCCGCCAGCGTATCGCCGCCGCCAGCAACAGAGAACGCTTCGCTGTCAGCGATCGCGTTAGCGATGATTTCAGTGCCTTTACGGAAGTTCGGGAATTCGAACACGCCTACCGGGCCGTTCCACAGGATGGTTTTCGCCTCTTTCAGCACTTTCGCCAGCGCCTGCGCCGTTTCATCGCCGAAGTCCATAATCTCTTCGTTATCGGCAACATCGGTAACTTTTTTCACCGTAGCGACAGCAGTTTCAGAGAATTCCGTACCTACGCGGGAATCGGTAGGTACCGGAATGCCGTACTGGTCACGCAGCCCTTTCGCGGCCTCAACGAAATCTGGCTCGTACAGGGATTTACCCACGTTGTTATCGATAGCCACGAAGGTGTTAGCGATACCGCCGCCAACAATCACGGTGTCAGCGATTTTAACCAGCGAGTTCAGCACGTCGAACTTGGTAGAAACTTTAGAACCACCTACCACCGCAACCAGCGGACGAGCCGGGTTGTTCATCACTTTGCCCAGCGCTTCCAGCTCGGCGGACAGCAGCGGGCCGGCGCAGGCGATCGGCGCAAATTTACCCACGCCGTGCGTGGAAGCCTGCGCGCGGTGAGCGGTACCAAATGCATCCATAACGAATACGTCGCACAGCGCGGCATATTTTTTTGAGAGGGTTTCGTCGTCTTTCTTCTCGCCTTTGTTGAAACGCACGTTTTCCAACACCACCAGTTCGCCCGCGCCGACTTCTACGCCGTCGAGGTAATCTTTAGCCAGGGTTACGTTGGTGCCGTTCAGTTTCTCTTTCAGGTAGTTCACTACCGGCAGCAGGGAGAATTCTTCGTTATATTCGCCTTCGGTCGGACGTCCAGGTGGGAAGTCACCATCACTTTCGCGCCCTGTTTCAGAGCAGCTTCGATGGTCGGCAGCGAAGCGCGAATACGCGCATCTGACGTCACTTTCCCTTCTTTAACCGGCACGTTGAGATCGGCACGGATCAGAACGCGTTTACCAGCAAGATCCAGATCGGTCATCTTAATTACAGACATGGTGAACCCTCTCGTTGATTCTCATAAGTTTTGTCAGACGCATCCGCGTCTTACCTGAAACCGCTTGCGGCTAGCGCTAACGTGGTATCGAGCATCCGGTTAGCAAAGCCCCATTCATTGTCACACCAGACTAATGTCTTAACCAGGTGGTGACCGCTGACCCGCGTTTGCGTGCCGTCCACTATGGCACTGTGCGGATCGTGATTAAAATCGATCGAGACTAACGGCATTTCCGTATAGTCAACTATACCACTAAAAGCCCCCGCTGAGGCATTTTGCAGCACGGCGTTTACCTCGCCGGCCGTTACCGCCGCGCGTACGCTAACGCTTAGATCCATCGCGGTTACGTTGATGGTTGGCACCCGTACGGCGATCGCCTCAAAGCGATCGTGAAACTGCGGCAGAATGCGTCCGATGCCTGCGGCAAGCCGCGTATCAACGGGAATGATCGACTGGCTGGCAGCGCGCGTACGGCGCAGATCGCTGTGATAGGCGTCGATCACCTGCTGATCGTGCATAGCGGAATGGATAGTCGTTACGGTGCCAGATTCGATGCCGAAAGCATCATCCAGCAGCTTAATAATCGGAATAATACAGTTGGTGGTGCATGAGGCGTTGGAGATAATGCGGTCGGTTTGTTTAAGCGCCTGCTCATTCACGCCGAAAACCACCGTGGCGTCGAGATCGTTGCCGCCGGGGTGAGAAAACAGCACTTTCTTCGCGCCGGCCTGCAGATGGGCTTCGCCATCGGCCCGGCTGCCCCAAATGCCGGTACAGTCCAGCACCACGTCAACGTTGAGTTCACGCCACGGCAGATCGGCGATTTGCGCCTGATGCAGCAGACGAATCGTATCCTCGCCCACCCATAGCAGATCGCGTTCCTGACGCACCTCCCAGGCGAAACGGCCATGGCTGGTATCATATTTCAGCAGATGGGCCATACCAGCGGATTCCGCCAGTTCATTGATGGCGACCACGCTAATTTCTGCCCGACGGCCGGTTTCGTACAGCGCACGTAATACGCTGCGTCCAATACGGCCAAAGCCATTAATCGCTACGCGAAGGGTCATAATTCTCCTGCGTCAGAACCTGATAAAAACGTGCCGATAGCCTGAGCCAGCCGTTACGATTTGTACAGGGAAAAATCCGCCAGTGCAATCCATCGTAAAGATAGGTAACTGCCTAAACTGAAACGCTTCAGCCAGAATATTCGTTACCAGGAATAATTAAAATGATAGCGATCAACCCTTGCAACAAACTTCTGACGCAGATCACAAATTTGAATAAAAGTCGTCGTGCCCGACCCCGCTTTCGTTAGCAGTCATAGTATCGTGAGACGACGCCATGCCTCACTTTTGCTTTCACCGCTCAGGGAAAAGGGATCGCTTTAGTCTGCATCGCGTGCGCGTCGCCTGCCAGCCTGCGCATACTTTATCTATCGCGCTGACATTGTTATCCGGCAGGCCTGTATCGTCGAATAAAGCTCAGCCGTTACGGCTGCGCTGCTCGTTTTTTCTGGTTCAGTAAAAGGACGTTATGAACTACAAGCTGCTTTGGGGCATCTGGTTTATCTGGGCTCTGGCTTTGCTGGCTTATTGTCTGCAATGGGAAGCGCACCAGGGGCTTTTAAACATTCTGTTAAAAATAGCGCCGATTATTTTATCTTTGATTATCTTATTTTTCATGCGTTATCTGTTACCACACAAGGGATTGAAAATGTTTAAACGTAAAGAAATATTAAATGAAAATAATCATTCTTCTTCGACAGAGCCGGAGGAGATTATTTCCGTCACCTCTTTGCCGGAGTTGCAAGAAACGGCTTTAGCTGCGGTGGGCATGGAAAAGAATACAACGATTATTCCGCCTTCATGTCATATCAAGGGCGAAATAAACACGTCAGGCGATATATGTATTAGCGGTTCTGTTAATGGGATTATTACGGCGGAGAAAACCGTTTATGTGCTGCATCACGGCAACGTTGAAGGCGAGATCTACGCTGAAAAAGTAGTAGTGGATGGAAAGTTAACCGGCACCTGCGCCAGCGAGACGGTAGAAATCAACGCTAATGGTTATATTGACGGTACGATTGAAAGCGACGATCTGTCGATTAATAAAAGCGGGCACTTTTACGGTATTTCAAAACCGAGGACGGGTAAGCAAACACAGGCTGATAGAGCAGCGGAAAACCCGGACTATACCGACAAAGCCACGGTTAAAGAAAGCAGCATAGAAAATTTCTCCATGGTTCAGCATTTCCCCGATAATATGCAGGAAGAATATACTCCATAACGCATTATCAGTAGCCACTACGGATATTTTAGCTGCTCAGTATAGTAATAATGGCGCCGGATTCGGATTAAAATAGGGCGCCATACATAAAACGGTACGCCCATTAATGAGCGCACCTTAATACTTACAGAATCGCTTTAGCTTTTGCTACCACGTTCTCAACGGTAAAGCCAAACAGCTCGAACAGCTTCTCCGCCGGGGCGGATTCACCGAAGCTGGTCATCCCGATAACCGCGCCGTTCAGGCCGGTATATTTATACCAGTAGTCGGCAATGCCCGCTTCGATCGCTACGCGCGCGCCGACCGCTTTCGGCAGCACCGACTCGCGGTACGCGTCATCCTGCTTATCAAACGCATCGGTAGACGGCATGGAAACCACGCGCACCTGATAGCCTTCAGAAGTCAGCCGATCCCAGGCTGCAACCGCCAGTTCGACTTCCGAACCGGTGGCGATCAGGATCAACTGCGGCTGGCCTTCGCACGCTTTCAGCACGTAGGCGCCACGCGCGATATTTGCCAGCTGCTCAGCGCTACGCGTCTGCTGCGCCAGATTCTGACGAGAGAAAATCAGCGCGGTCGGGCCGTCCTGACGCTCAATGGCATATTTCCACGCCACGGCAGATTCGACCTGATCGCACGGACGCCAGGTGCTCATATTCGGCGTAACGCGCAGGCTGGCGATCTGTTCAACCGGCTGGTGAGTCGGGCCATCTTCGCCCAGACCGATAGAGTCATGGGTATAAACCATCACCTGACGAATCTTCATCAGCGCAGCCATACGCGCCGCGTTACGGGCATATTCCACAAACATCAGGAAGGTGGCGGTATAAGGCAGGAAACCGCCGTGCAACGCGATGCCGTTAGCGATAGCGGTCATACCGAATTCGCGCACGCCGTAGTGGATATAGTTACCGGCCGCATCATCATTAATGCCTTTTGAACCGGACCACATGGTCAGATTCGACGGTGCGAGATCGGCGGAGCCGCCCAGATATTCCGGCAGCAGCTTACCGAACGCTTCAATCGCATTCTGCGATGCTTTACGGCTGGCGATGTTAGCCGGGTTGGCCTGCAGCTGCTCGATAAATTTCTGCGACTCTTCCTGCCAGCTGGCCGGCAATTCATGGTTCATGCGGCGCGTAAACTCAGCGGCCAGCTCCGGATAAGCCTGCGCATAAGCATTAAATTTCTGCTGCCATGCGGCTTCTTTCACCTGACCGGCTTCTTTGGCATCCCATTGCGCGTAAATTTCCTGCGGGATAACAAAAGGCGCATGTTCCCAGCCCAGCTGTTTGCGGGTCAGGACGATTTCATCATCGCCCAGCGGCGCGCCGTGTGAATCATGCGTACCGGCTTTATTCGGTGAGCCGAAGCCGATAACGGTCTTGCACATCAGCAGTGACGGCTTATCGCTAACCGCTTTTGCTTCTTCAATCGCTTTTTTAATCGCGTCGGCATCGTGGCCGTCTACGCCGCGCACCACGTGCCAGCCGTAAGCCTCAAAACGGGCAGCGGTATCGTCGCTGAACCAGCCTTCAATATGACCATCAATGGAGATGCCGTTGTCATCATAAAACGCGAGCAGTTTGCCCAGCTTCAGCGTCCCGGCCAGCGAGCATACCTCATGAGAAATCCCTTCCATCATGCAGCCGTCGCCCATAAATACGTAAGTATGGTGATCGACGATGTCATGATTCGGACGGTTAAACTGCGCCGCCATGGTGCGTTCAGCGATAGCCATACCGACCGCATTGGCAACCCCCTGCCCCAGCGGACCGGTGGTGGTTTCTACGCCTGCGGTATAACCATATTCCGGGTGACCTGGCGTTTTAGAGTGTAGCTGACGGAAATTTTTCAGCTCTTCGACCGGCAGATCGTAGCCGGTAAGGTGCAGCAGGCTATAGATCAGCATAGAGCCGTGCCCGTTAGACAAAACGAAGCGATCGCGATCGGCCCACAGAGGGTTGGTCGGATTGTGATTCAGGTAATCACGCCACAGCACTTCGGCAATATCCGCCATGCCCATCGGGGCACCCGGATGTCCAGATTTCGCTTTTTGTACTGCATCCATGCTCAGGGCGCGAACGGCGTTGGCAAGCTCTTTACGAGAAGACATGTGTTACTCCAGGTCGGATTAGTGCTTCGCCGTCCTTAACCTATTGTAATTAATGAGTTATCAGGCAAAGCCAGAGAAAAGTCGCCAAACAATGTACATGAAAAGCGGGGTAGAAGTACATGGCGTGAGCGACGAAATATCAGGGAGATTTCGCGCTTTAAGCGTTGTCTACTGGGCTTTAGATATTGAAACCGCTATAAGAGAGCCTTACTGGAAAAGCGCCACGCGCATTTTTTTCAGGTTAATTAGTGTTTACTACCTTGTTACTGTGATGGGATATGAATGGAATGAAAATCCGTGCTTCTTTGGTGGCCCTGTCGGTCGCCACGTTACTTTCTGGTTGTCAGAATATTGATAGCTCCGCGCTGATGCAGTCTGGCGCACAGGCTTTTCAGGCCGCCACCCTTAGCGACGAGCAGGTCAGAACGCTCAGCGACCAGTCCTGTCAGCAGATGGACAGCGAAGCGCAAATCGCTCAGTCCGGCAGCACTTATCAACAGCGTCTGGATAAAATCGCCGCCGCGCTGGGCAATAACATTAACGGTACGCCGGCTAACTATAAGGTTTATATCACCAAAGATGTTAACGCCTGGGCGATGGCCAACGGCTGTATCCGCGTTTACAGCGGTCTGATGGATATGATGACCGACAACGAAGTGGAAGCGGTGCTGGGTCATGAGATGGGCCACGTTGCGCTGGGCCACTCGCGTAAAGCGATGCAGGTCGCTTACGCCACTACGGCGGCGCGTACCGCTGCGGCCTCGATGGGCGGTATTGCCGCTACGCTGTCGCAGTCGCAGCTCGGCGATCTGGGACAAAAGCTGGTGAGCGCACAGTTCTCGCAAACGCAGGAGTCGCAGGCGGACGATTACTCTTACGATCTGCTGAAAAAACGCGGCATCGATCCGAACGGTCTGGTCACCAGCTTTGAAAAACTGGCGAAGCTGGAAGGAACTCAACAGAGCTCCATGTTTGACGATCACCCAACGTCTGAGGCGCGTGCTGAACATATCAAAGAGCGTATCGCCGCCGACGGCCTTAAATAAGCCCATCGGGAGACGTTATCTCTCCCTTTGTGCCCGCGGCAATAAAAAAGGGGAGGTTTCTCGCCTCCCCAATGGCTATAAGAAAATCAATACAGCGTTTTCTGCGGTGGCCCGGCAAAGCGCAGCGCGCCGATTTTATCCACTCTGATCTCCACCACCGACGGCCCGACCGACGCCAGCGCTTTCGTCATCACCGCCTGAAAATCGTCAACATGCTCAACCTGCCACGCCTGCAGGCCGATCGCCTGCGCCAGCTGGGTGAAATCGGGCGTATGCAGCTGATTATAGTACTGGCGGCCGCCGAAATATTTATCCTGGATGCCGCGCATCACGCCGTAGCCGCCGTCGTTCATTATCAGCAGCGTGACGTTGGCCTGCTCCTGCGCCAGCGTCGCCAGCTCGCCCAGGCTCAGGCTAAGTCCGCCGTCGCCCACCAGCCCCACCACCTTACGCTGCGGATTGGCGACCGCGACGCCAATCGCCATCGGCAGTCCCATGCCGATGGCGCCCGCCAGCGGCGTGACGGAAGCAGTCGCCAGAGCCAGCGGAATCAGGCTGCCCTGAATATCGATCGGAATTTCGACGGAGACCGGGCCGCAGGGCGGCGTTTGCGCCTCCTGAATCGCCTTATGCAAAATAGCGATCGCCTGATGCGCGTTGCTGACGCACCAGGCGCGTTTAGACGCGGCTTTCAGGAAGGTTAAGCACGGCACTACGCAAAAAGGAGTAAATAACGACGCCGCGTTGCCTGGAAATAAAAAAATAAAGGGGAAAGAATTAAGATATTTCTCAGAAGAGTGACGGACAAAAAAAAGAACCGCCGCGCCGAGACAGCGCGGCGGCACAGGCCTTAGCCTTTATTCGCTTTATTCACCGCCTGCACGTGCAGCATATCCAGCGCGATGGTTGCCGCCGCCAGCGAGGTGAGATCGGACTGGTCGTAGCCCGGCGCCACTTCCACCAGATCCATACCGACGATATTCAGGCCCTGCAGACCACGAATCAGCTTCAGCGTTTTATCGGTGGTCAGGCCGCCAATTACCGGCGTGCCGGTGCCAGGCGCATGGGCCGGATCGAGGCAGTCAATATCAAAGGTCAGGTAAACCGGCATATCGCCGACGATCTGCTTCACCTGCGCCAGAATATCATCCACACCGCGATCGTTGACCTGCGCCGCATCCAGCACCTGATAGCCAAGGTTTTTATCAAATTCGGTACGAATACCGATCTGTACCGAGCGCTGCGGATCGATCAGACCTTCCTGCGGCGCATGATGGAACATGGTGCCGTGGTCAAATTTCGGGCCGTTGGAATAGGTATCGGTATGCGCATCGAAATGGACCAGCGCCATTTTGCCGAAATGCTTCGCATGGGCGCGCAGCAGCGGCAGCGTAATGTAGTGGTCGCCGCCGAAAGTCAGCATACGCTTGCCGCTCGCCAGCAGTTTCTCGGCGTGCGCCTGCAGCTTGTCGGTCAAGTCCTGTGAATCACCGAATGCGTAAACCAGATCGCCGCAGTCAATCACATTCAGACGCTCGCGCAGATCGAAATCCCACGGCCAGCGGCAGCCTTCCCACGCCAGGTTAGTCGAAACCTGGCGAATTGCGCCTGGGCCAAGACGGCTGCCGGGACGACCGGACGTTGCGGCATCAAAAGGAATACCGGTGATCACCCATTCAGAATCGCTGTCGTAAGGCTGAAAATTCAGCGGGAAGCGCATAAAGCCAAAAGCATTGGAAACCAGCGAATTATCGTACTGATGACCTAAGGTGTTGGTGTTATTCATAACAACTCCTTTTATTCATGACGGCACGGCCGACATGGTTGTTCAGATGAAAAAAATCCCCTCCGCGTCGTTAAACCCGACGAGGAAGGGATTGATGGGGTAGCTGACGGCAATTATCGCCGCGCGGAACGCAGGCGGCAAATGTCATTGATGACGCTGGCCGCCGCATTGCCGCTTATTCGTCTTCTAAATAAGTATAGCCGTAGAGGCCCGCCTCAAACTCTTCGAGGAACTGCTCGCGCAGCTCATCGTCAAGCTCGGTCTGTTTCACCTGATTGCGGAACAGATCCAGCAGCTCCTGCGGATTCAGCTGCACATACTCCAGCATATCCGCAACGGTGTCCCCTTCATCCGACAGCTCAACTTCAACGCTGCCGTCGGCGAAAGCGTAAACGTTAACCGCTTCAGTATCGCCAAACAGGTTGTGCATATTGCCCAGGATTTCCTGATAAGCGCCCACCATAAAGAAGCCCAGCATCGGTGGATTATCCACGTCGTACTGCGGCATCGGCATCGTCGTGGCGATACCGTCGCCGTCAACGTAGTGATCGATGGTGCCATCAGAGTCACAGGTGATGTCGAGCAGCACCGCGCGGCGCTCCGGCGTTTTATTCAGCCCTTCCAGCGGCAGCACCGGGAACAGCTGATCGATGCCCCACGCGTCCGGCATTGACTGGAACAGCGAGAAGTTAACGTAGATCTTATCCGCCATGCGTTCCTGCAGCTCATCGATAATCGGACGATGGGCGCGGTTGCTGGGGTCCAGATGCTGCTGAATATAGTGACAGATGCTCAGATAGAGCTGCTCTGCCCAGGCGCGCTGCGACAGATCGTAGGTGCCCTGCGAATAGCCGGTATGAATATCATGCAGATCCATCTGGCTGTCGTGCAGCCATTCACGCAGCGAACGACGCGTATTCGGCTCGTGCATCTCCTGCCAGGTTTCCCACATGCTCAGCAGCGGACGCGGCGCATCCTCTTCCGGGGCCGACGGCTTGCTGAACTCGCTGCGCTCAACGCCGATAATATTGGAAACCAGCACGGTGTGGTGCGCGGTAACCGCCCGGCCCGATTCGGTAATCACCGTCGGATGCGGTAAGTTATGCTCTTCACAGGCATCGCCAATCGCCCAGATTACGTTGTTGGCATACTCGTTCAGGCCGTAGTTAACGGAGCAGTCTGACTGCGAGCGCGTGCCTTCATAGTCAACGCCCAGGCCGCCGCCAACGTCAAAGCACTGAATATTGACGCCCAGCTTCGCCAGTTCAACGTAGAAGCGCGCTGATTCACGTACGCCGGTAGCAATATCACGGATATTGGCCATCTGCGAACCGAGATGGAAATGCAGCAGCTGCAGGCTGTCGAGACGCCCGGCGTTACGCATAATATCCACCAGCTGCAGCACCTGTGAAGCGGAAAGACCGAACTTCGATTTTTCGCCGCCGCTGGACTGCCATTTACCGGAACCCTGCGAGGCCAGGCGGGCGCGGATACCCAGACGCGGCACCACATTCAGGCGCTCCGCTTCTTCCAGCACCAGTTTTACCTCGGTCATTTTTTCGATAACCAGGTAAACCTTATGGCCCATTTTCTCGCCAATCAGCGCCAGACGGATATATTCACGATCTTTATAGCCGTTACAGACAATCACCGTGCGCGTCATACCGGCATGAGCCAGCACCGCCATCAGCTCCGCTTTCGAACCCGCTTCCAGACCCAGCGGCTCGCCGGAGTGGATTAACGATTCGATGACGCGCTTATGCTGGTTAACCTTAATCGGATAAACCAGGAAATAGTCGCCCCGATAGCCGTACGATTCACGCGCGCGTTTAAAGGCGGCGTTAATCGAGCGCAGGCGATGCTGCAGGATCTGCGGAAAGCAGAACAGCGCCGGTAAGCGCTGGCCGTCGGCTTCACGCTCTTTCACCAGGCGGGCCAGGTCTACGCGCACTTCCGGCATATCCGGATCGGGGCAGACGCTAATATGCCCCAGCTCGTTGACGTCGTAATAGTTGTTGCCCCACCAGGCAATGTTATAGGTACGCAGCATTCTGCTCGCATCTTGATCGCTCATCGCCACCTCCTGCATCGAGCGCAGTCCACCCTGTTCGCCTGCTGACGAACCCTTGATATTCTTTATGTCGTCAGACATCGCGAACCTCAACATTAATTAGTGTTGCAGAATAATTAACAACTATCGCAGTTTGGCGCTGCCGGAACAAGCCACCTTCCGGCGAGGTTGCCAGCATAAAATGCTGAACTGTCGCCTCAACCCACTGCGTCATAGATTCAGTGTAAAACACGTCGCCGAACTCCGTGTTGCGGGATTAAAAAAAGCATCAGCTCACCCTCAGTTAATACTGAAGGCACCCAGTCAAAACTGTAGCAAGTTAGCCTGCGCTCGTGTCGTAATGATGACCGAAACAGAGAAAACGTCGGCGGAAAAGGCTGGCGAAGGAGCAAACGGAAAGAGACGAATGCACATCAGTGCAGCGGAGTGAACCGGAAGAAGGGATGAAAACCTGGTTCATTACTCGTATCACCTCCACACATGTCGGGCATGTGGAAAAAAGGCCTGAGGGTGAAAATCAGATCCATGATCTGACGGGCCAGACGCCGTAAGCGTCCTGTTTTTTCGCTGAAAACAGCAGCCGCGTTTTATACCGCTCACGCGGGCAAAATGCAAAAACAAATTATGTAAGCTGTGGTTGCCGTCAGGAAATCGGCAGCCCTGCCGATAATCAGAAAGCACCGCCCAACAAAAAAGGGCTGGCAATTCGCTTACAGAGTAACCTAAAATAGACGTCCAGAAGTTAATCCGTCTAAACTGGTTAACTTCTGTGCTGCACGCGGCTTTGCCTGAAGGGGCGTTGGATCAGGCTAAGCCTTTCTCCTGCGCCGGGCAGTTGTTCATTAAACCGTTTTAGTAAGGTAAAGAATAAAATGGCTAAACACCTTTTTACCTCAGAGTCCGTATCCGAGGGACATCCTGATAAAATCGCCGACCAAATTTCGGACGCTGTTCTTGATGCGATCCTCGCTCAGGATCCGAAAGCTCGCGTGGCTTGCGAAACTTATGTGAAAACCGGTATGGTCCTGGTCGGTGGCGAAATCACTACCAGCGCCTGGGTTGATATTGAAGAAATCACTCGTCAGACCGTGCGTGATATTGGCTATGTTCACTCCGATATGGGCTTTGATGCCAACTCCTGTGCCGTTCTGAGCGCTATCGGCAAACAGTCGCCGGATATTAACCAGGGCGTTGACCGCATCGATCCGCTGGAACAGGGCGCGGGCGACCAGGGCCTGATGTTTGGCTATGCCACCAATGAAACCGATGTGCTGATGCCTGCGCCGGTGACCTATGCGCACCGTCTGGTGCAGCGTCAGTCTGAAGTACGTAAAAACGGCAGCCTGCCGTGGCTGCGTCCGGATGCAAAAAGCCAGGTAACGTTCCAGTACGACGGCGGCAAAATTGTCGGTATCGATGCCGTAGTGCTTTCTACGCAGCATGCGGAAGATATTTCCCAGGCCGATCTGCAGGAAGCGGTGATGGAAGAGATCATCAAGCCGGTCCTGCCGACTGAATGGCTGAGCTCTGCCACCAAATTCTTTATCAACCCAACCGGACGTTTCGTTATTGGCGGCCCAATGGGCGACTGCGGCCTGACCGGTCGTAAGATCATCGTTGATACCTACGGCGGCATGGCGCGTCACGGCGGCGGCGCGTTCTCTGGTAAAGATCCTTCTAAAGTTGACCGTTCCGCAGCCTACGCGGCGCGCTACGTGGCGAAAAATATCGTGGCTGCCGGCCTGGCCGATCGCTGTGAGATTCAGGTTTCCTACGCTATCGGCGTGGCTGAACCCACCTCTATCATGGTTGAAACCTTCGGCACGGAGAAAATCTCTACCGAGCAGCTGACGCTGCTGGTGCGTGAATTCTTCGATCTGCGTCCGTACGGCCTGATTCAGATGCTGGATCTGCTGCAGCCGATCTATCGCGAAACGGCAGCTTACGGCCACTTTGGTCGCGAGCATTTCCCGTGGGAAAAAACCGATAAAGCACAACAGCTGCGCGACGCGGCTGGTCTGTAAGACATTCACGCTGCCGCACTCGTCGGCGGCGTTCATACTAAAAGGGAGCATTAATCGCTCCCTTTTTTTATCCCGCATGTTTTTTCACCAGCTACACTTTCTGTTGCCTGTATTTACCACTGGTATGATAACGCTTACAAATTGAAAGGCCTTATATTTCTGTTATTTAGGATTTAATCGCGGATGTATTTTGCCTGTAAATGCGTTATTTTCAGCGTCGTCTGATAGCCCATTAACACCGGACTGACAGAAACTTAACAGGTGCTATACCTTACTGGTTATGTAAGCAAAGCCTGGGGATAAATGCTGCTTTTCAGGGTTCCGACAAGTGTAACCGATTACACCTGTGTGATCTGTATCACTTTTCGCCATGCTCAGGTTTCTTAACATTGATAACTACAACGATGGATACTATTCGGAGGCAATATGCCTGGTAATACCCACAAAAGCAGAACCTCGAATAAGGTGATGACCTTATTTGTCTGCTTTCTTGCTGCACTTGCTGGCCTGCTGTTTGGCCTGGATATTGGCGTTATCGCCGGTGCCCTCCCCTTTATCGCCAAAGATTTTAACGTCACCAGCCATCAACAGGAGTGGATCGTTAGCTCAATGATGTTTGGCGCAGCCATCGGCGCAATCGGTAGCGGCTGGATGTCTTCCCGCCTGGGCCGTAAAAAAAGCCTGATGGCCGGTGCGATCCTGTTTGTTATCGGTTCTCTCTGGTCAGCAATGGCGCCAAACCCGGAACTGCTGATCGCCGCACGCGTGGTGCTTGGCCTGGCCGTGGGCGTCGCCTCTTATACCGCGCCGCTTTATCTGTCGGAAATCGCGCCGGAAAAAATTCGCGGCAGCATGATTTCCCTCTATCAGCTAATGATTACTATCGGTATTTTGGGCGCTTACCTTTCGGATACCGCCTTTAGCTATACCGGTAACTGGCGTTGGATGCTGGGCGTGATTACCATTCCTGCCATTCTGTTGCTGATTGGCGTGTTCTTCCTGCCGAACAGTCCACGCTGGCTGGCGGCAAAAGGTCACTTCCGCGATGCACAGCGCGTGCTGGATCGCCTGCGTGACACCAGCGAGCAGGCGAAGCGTGAACTGGATGAGATCCGCGAAAGCCTGAAAATCAAGCAGACCGGCTGGAGCCTGTTCCGCGAGAACAGCAACTTCCGTCGTGCGGTGTTCCTGGGCGTGCTGTTGCAGGTCATGCAGCAGTTCACCGGCATGAACGTCATTATGTATTACGCGCCGAAAATTTTTGAAATCGCGGGCTTCAGCAACACTACCGAGCAGATGTGGGGCACGGTAATCGTCGGGCTGATCAACGTCCTGGCGACCTTTATCGCTATCGGCCTGGTGGATCGCTGGGGTCGTAAACCGACGCTAACGCTGGGCTTCCTGGTGATGGCGGTAGGTATGGGTATCCTCGGCACCATGCTGCATATCGGTATCGAATCGCCGGGCGCGCAATATTTTGCCGTTGCCATGCTGCTGATGTTTATTATTGGCTTTGCGATGAGCGCCGGTCCGCTGATTTGGGTGCTGTGCTCTGAAATTCAGCCGCTGAAAGGCCGCGATTTCGGGATTACCGTTTCCACAACCACTAACTGGATTGCGAATATGATCGTCGGCGCGACCTTCCTGACGATGCTGAATTCGCTGGGCAACGCCAATACCTTCTGGGTATACGCTGGCCTGAATATCCTGTTTATCATCTTTACGGTGATGCTGATCCCGGAGACGAAAAACGTCTCGCTGGAGCATATCGAACGTAACCTGATGTCCGGTAAAAAACTGCGCGATATTGGTACGAAAGAGTAATCATATGGCATGCAACAGCCGGGGCCGCCGCCGCCCCGGCTTTTTTTTGTCCATTGCCAGCCCGTTTATCGGCTCCAGTCGATAAACGCGCGCCATTGTTTTCTTTCTGGACGCGCCGTATTCTTTGCCGCTATGAAATCCATTCGCCTTCCCATCGCCCTGCAGCAGGCCGTTATGCGTGCGCTACGTGAGAAACTGCAGCAGGCCAATCAGCGCCTGGCGCGTCATTATCCCGAACCCAGTCTGGTTTATCAGCAGCGCGGTACGGCAGCGGGCACTGCCTGGCTGGAAAGCTGGGAGATTCGCCTTAATCCCGTGCTGCTGCTGGAAAATCAACGGGCGTTTATTGAAGAGGTGGTGCCGCATGAGCTGGCGCACCTGCTGGTATGGCGTCACTTTGGCCGCGTCGCACCGCATGGCAAAGAGTGGAAATGGATGATGGAAACCATTCTGGACGTCCCGGCGCGCCGCACGCATCAGTTTGAAATTGCCTCGGTGCGCGGCAAATCCTTTCCCTACTGCTGTCGCTGTCAACAACATCACCTGACGGTGCGCCGCCATAACCGCGTACTGCGCGGTGAAACAGAATACCGCTGCGTCCAGTGCGGCGATCTGCTTCAGCCTGGCGACTATCGTCCGCTAACCGGCTGAACCGCCGGAATAACGCGCGTTTCATGCCGATCGGCGCTTTAGCATTCCGACAGACGACGCAATCTGATACGCTGCGCGCTCTTTTTCATCAGTTGAAAAATGGAATATGTCTCGCAAATTTCTGTTTACCGTTGCCTTTACCGCCCTGCTTGCGCCTTTAGCAGCGCACAGCCTGAGCGTCACCTCTTATCATCAGAATAATTTTCAGCAGGCGAAAAAAATCTCCGCTGAGATCAACGCCGATGCGCCCGGCTCTTTTTACTGCGGCTGTAAAATTAACTGGCAGGGGAAAAAAGGCGTGCCCGATCTGGCGTCATGCGGCTATCAGGTGCGTAAAAACGCCAACCGCGCAAACCGCATCGAATGGGAACACGTGGTTCCCGCCTGGCAGTTCGGCCATCAGCGCCAGTGCTGGCAGGACGGCGGCCGTAAAAACTGCAGCAAGGATAAAGGCTATCGTCAGATAGAATCCGATTTACATAACCTGCAGCCGGCGATTGGCGAAGTGAACGGCGATCGCGGCAACTTTATGTACAGTCAATGGAACGGCAGCGAACAACAGTACGGCCAGTGCGCAATGAAAATCGATTTTAAAAATAAGCAGGCAGAGCCACCAGCGCGGGCGCGCGGCATGATTGCCCGGACTTATTTTTATATGCGCGATAGCTACCAGCTGCGCCTTTCTCGTCAGCAGACGCAGCTGATGCAGGTATGGGATAAGCAATATCCGGTAACGCCCTGGGAATGCGAGCGTGATAAACGTATCGCAAAAATTCAGGGCAACCATAATCCCTATGTTGAACGCGCTTGCCAGCGTTAAAAGCGCTACCCTAAACTTTACATAACCGCGTGATACGCTGCGCGCCTGTCACGCGAAGGGCCTTTATGCCGTGCGCCTGCGCGGTCTGTTATTATCAGGAACCTCATGCGAAAACCCCGCATTTATCATCCCGAAACCTTAACGGTCGGCCATGAAATCGCCCTTAGCGAAGATGCCGCCCATCACGTTGGCCGGGTGCTGCGTATGGGCAGCGGCCAGGCGCTGGAACTGTTTGATGGCAGTAATCTGGTTTTTGACGGTGAAATTTTACGTGCCGATAAGCGCAGCGTAACGGTAAAAGTGACGCAAAGCCGCGCGGATAGCCGCGAATCGCCGCTTCATCTGCACCTGGGACAGGTTATGTCGCGTGGCGAAAAAATGGAATTTACCATCCAAAAGTCGATTGAACTGGGCGTTAATGTTATTACCCCCTTGTTTTCTGAACGCTGTGGCGTAAAGCTGGACGCCGAGCGACAGGCAAAAAAAATTCAACAGTGGCAAAAAATCGCCGTGGCCGCCTGCGAGCAGTGCGGACGTAATGTGGTGCCTGAAGTCCGTGAGGCGATGTCGCTGGAGGCGTGGTGCGCCGAGCAGGACGATGCGCTGAAGCTGAATCTCCATCCACGTGCGCAGCACAGCATTAACACGCTGCCGCAGCCGGTAGAGCGGGTTCGCCTGCTGATTGGCCCGGAAGGCGGACTGACCGCTGAAGAAATCGCCATGACCGGCCGTCATGGTTTTACCGATATTTTACTTGGCCCACGCGTGCTGCGCACCGAGACAACCGCGCTCACTGCGATTACGGCACTTCAGGTCAGGTTTGGCGATCTGGGTTAAGCTGAATAAGCGGCCCGTTGCGTTAAGCCTGTAAAAAGAATTTATGCCAACCTGCGGCAAGCGGCATACCGGCCGCCCGATCGAGGAGAACAGAATGATTAAGCTTGGCATCGTCATGGATCCCATTACGACGATCAATATTAAAAAAGATTCCAGCTTTGCAATGCTGCTGGAAGCACAGCGCCGCGGTTATGAAATTCATTATATGGAGATGAACGATCTCTATTTACGCGGTGGCGAGGCGCGTGCCCGTACCCGTCAGCTAAGCGTTGAGCAAAACTACGATAAATGGTTTACGTTTGGCAACGAGCAGGACATTGCGCTGGCTGAGCTGAACGTGATTTTGATGCGTAAAGATCCGCCTTTCGACACAGAATTTATTTACGCCACCTATATGCTGGAGCGTGCGGAAGAACAGGGCGTGCTGATCGTTAACAAACCGCAGAGCCTGCGCGACTGTAATGAAAAGCTGTTTACCGCCTGGTTTGCCGAGCTGACGCCCGATACGCTGGTAACGCGTAATGCGAAGCAGATCCGTGAGTTTTGGCATCAGCACGGCGACATTATTCTGAAGCCGCTGGACGGCATGGGCGGCTCTTCTATTTTCCGCGTAAAACAGGACGATCCAAACGTTGCGGTGATCCTTGAAGCGCTGACCAACCACGGCAGGTTCTTCTGCATGGCGCAAAATTATCTGCCGGCGATTAAAGATGGCGATAAACGCGTGCTGGTGGTGGATGGCGAACCGGTGCCTTATTGCCTGGCACGTATTCCCCAGTCGGGCGAAACGCGTGGCAACCTGGCCGCCGGTGGACGCGGTGAAGCGCGCCCGCTTAGCGAAAGCGACTGGGAAATTGCGCGACGCGTTGGGCCAACGCTGAAGCAGAAAGGCCTGATTTTTGTTGGGCTGGATATTATCGGTGACAAGCTGACCGAGATAAACGTGACCAGCCCGACCTGCATTCGTGAAATCGAAGCTGCTTTCCCGGTCTCCATTACCGGTATGTTGATGGATGCCATTGAGAAACGCCTGGCATAAATTTGAACGGGGCAGTAGCCCCGTCTTCAACCCGTTAATGGCCTCTTCGGTCACCCGCCGATAGCCGTTAACCCGTATTCAGACGAGTGAGAATGAATTTACAGCACCATTTTTTAATTGCGATGCCCGCCCTGCAGGATCCGCTGTTTAAACGTTCGGTGGTTTATATCTGCGAGCATAATCAGGACGGCGCGATGGGATTAATTATTAATAAGCCGATGGAGAACCTGACGGTTGAAGGCATTCTGACCCGGCTAAAAATTGAGCCCACCTCGCGCGATCCACAGTTTAAGCTGGATAAAGCGGTTTTTTCCGGCGGCCCGCTGGCCGAAGATCGCGGCTTTATTTTGCATTCAGCCCAGCGCACTTTTGCTTCCAGCATTCGTATCTCTGATAACACCGTTATTACCACCTCACGCGATGTGCTGGAATCGCTTGGTACGTCGGAACAGCCGGAACAGGTGCTGGTTGCGCTGGGCTACTGCGCCTGGGAGAAAGATCAGCTGGAAGGCGAACTGCTGGAAAACGCCTGGCTTACTACTCCCGCTAACAGCAATATTCTGTTCCAGACTCCGATTGCCGAACGCTGGCGTGAAGCGGCAAAAAGCATCGGCGTAGATATACACAACATCACCAGCGAGGCAGGTCACGCCTGATGAGCAACATGACACTTCTGGCGTTTGATTTTGGCACTAAAAGCATTGGCGTCGCGGTAGGCCAGCCGCTTACCGGCACCGCACGCCCTTTGACCGCCCTGAAAGCGCAGGACGGCGTGCCTGACTGGCAGCAGGTCGAACGTCTGCTACGGGAATGGCAGCCGCATCAGGTAGTGGTCGGCCTGCCGCTTAATATGGACGGTACCGAACAGCCGTTAACCGCCAGAGCGCGTAAGTTTGCTAATCGGCTGCATGGCCGTTTCGGCGTGCAGGTTGTTTTACATGATGAGCGACTCAGTACGGTTGAGGCGCGCGCCGATCTGTTTGCCCGCGGCGGCTATAAAGCGCTGACTAAAGGCAGCGTCGATTCACTCTCGGCGGTGATTATCCTGGAAAGCTGGTTTGAGAACTTTCCGGCATAGCGATTATCCCCTGCTGCTGCCGCTGTAGCAGGCTTTGCTCGAAAGTTTGCATACCTGACTGCATACCCGTTTGCAGCAGGCCAGCGAGCTGATGCGTTTTTCCCTCGCGGATCAGGTTAGCGATCGCCGGGGTATTGATTAGCACCTCATACAGCCCAACGCGCCCTCCTTCTTTCGCCGCGACCAACCGTTGCGCGATTACCGCTTTCAGGCTGGCCGCCAGCTGGCTGCGCACCAGGTTTTTCTGTTCCGCAGGGAAAACGTCTATCAGGCGATCCACCGCCTGTGTCGCACTGCGCGTATGCAGCGTCGCCAGCACCAGATGCCCCGTTTCTGCCGCCGTCAACGCTAACCGAATCGTCTCCAGATCGCGCAGCTCTCCCAACAGAATCACATCAGGATCTTCGCGCAGCGCCGCCCGTAATCCCTGCTGAAAGCTGCTGCAGTGCTGGCCAATCTGTCGCTGCTGAATCAGCGACCGACGGCTAAGGTGAATAAACTCGATGGGATCTTCCAGCGTAATGATATGTCGAGCGGCCTGCTGATTTAAGGCATCAACCATTGACGCCAGCGTCGTCGATTTGCCGCTGCCGGTAGCGCCGGTGATAAGTATCAGGCCATCCTGCTGTTCCAGCAGCGCCGGTACGCTGGCAGGCAGCCGCAACGCCGCAAGCGTCGGGCAACGGCTGGCAATCACGCGCAGCGCCAGCGAGATGCCCTGCCGCTGCTGAAACAAATTAGCGCGCAGGCGCTGCCCGCTGGCGGTGCATATCGCGAAATCAACGTGCCCGTCATGCGTCAGGCTGGCCCGCTGGCCGGCATCCAGCCAACGATGGCACAGCGCCTCCAGCATCGCCGCGCTGGTTGGCGTTTGTTCAGGGATCGGTTGCAGTACGCCCTCTATTCGCCAGCGCGGCAAATGTCCGCTACAAAGGTGCAGATCGGCGGCATTATGCTTTACACTAAGGGCCACGATTTCCTCCACATCCATGATTTTCTCCTGACTATGACTTCTATTCAGCACAACTTACAGGAAGTTCGCCAGCGTATCGCCGCGGCGGCATCGCGTTGCGGCCGCGATCCACAAGAAATTACGCTGCTTGCCGTCAGTAAAACTAAACCTGCGAGCGCCGTCGCAGAAGCTCTGCAGGCAGGGCAGATCGCCTTTGGCGAGAATTACGTCCAGGAAGGCGTGGATAAAATTCAGGCGTTAGCCGATGAACAGCCTGAATGGCACTTTATCGGTCCGCTGCAATCCAATAAAAGCCGTCTGGTCGCGGAAAATTTCGCCTGGTGCCATACGGTGGATCGCTTACGCATCGCCACGCGCCTGAACGATCAGCGTCCGGCCCATTTGCCGCCGTTGAATGTGTTAATTCAGGTAAATATCAGTGACGAAAACAGTAAATCCGGCATTATGCTTGAGGCGCTGCCAGAACTGGCGCAGGCCGTTGCGGCCCTGCCGCATCTGCGGCTGCGCGGGCTGATGGCTATTCCGGCGCCGGAAAAAGAGTATCAGCGTCAGCTGGCGGTCTGTCAGAAAATGGCGGACGCGCTGGCTTCGCTAAAACAGCATTATCCATTCGTCGATACACTTTCTCTGGGAATGAGCGACGATCTGGAGGCCGCGATTGCGGCAGGCAGTACCATGGTTCGTATCGGCACCGCTATTTTTGGCGCGCGTGATTACGGCACCACTCCCCCACAACAATAATTGAGGAACCTCATGCTGACGTTGACTTTCCTGGTAACGACGCTGATTAATCTGTACGTGAAAGTGTTGTTGCTACGCATCTGGATGCAGTGGGCAAGATGCGATTTTTATAACCCGTTTTCCCAGTTTGTGGTCAAAATTACCCAGCCGGTAATCAAGCCGCTGCGCCGCGTTATTCCTTCTATTGGCCCGGTAGATACCGCGTCGCTGCTGCTGGCCTATGTGCTTAGCGTAGTAATGTTTACGCTGGTTTTCGCGCTACAGAGCAGCGTTTTTTTGTTCGATCCGGTCTTCCTCTATTTTGGGCTCGTCTCGCTGGTTAAAGCGGCTGGCGTACTGGTGTTCTGGGTGATTATCGTCCGCTCGCTGATGAGCTGGATAAGTCAGGGCCGTAATCCGGTCGATTATGTGCTGATTCAGCTGACCGAACCGCTGATGGCCCCCGTGCGTCGTTTTCTGCCGGCGATGGGCGGTATCGATTTCTCCGCCATGGTGGTGATTCTGATCCTTTATATGCTGAACTTCCTGGGTATGGATTTCATTCCTGGCTGGGCGCAGCTGTAATTGTTTTTATCGCAGTAAACGTTTCTGGAACTGATATGCAAAAAGTTGTCCTCGCCACCGGTAATCCGGGCAAAGTCCGTGAACTGGCCGATCTGCTGGCGGATTTCGGCCTGAATATTGTGGCGCAAACCGAGCTGGGCGTGGAATCCGCTGAGGAAACCGGCTTAACCTTTATTGAAAATGCCATTCTGAAAGCGCGTCATGCCGCACAGATAACCGGTCTGCCGGCGATTGCCGATGATTCGGGGCTGGCGGTGGACGCGCTCGGCGGCGCGCCAGGGATCTACTCGGCGCGCTACGCCGGCGAGGCGGCCAGCGATCGGCAGAATCTGGAGAAGCTGCTGGACGCGCTGCAGGATATACCGGAAGGCCAGCGTCAGGCGCAGTTCCACTGCGTGCTGGTTTATCTACGTCATGCAGCCGATCCGACGCCGCTGGTATGCCACGGCAGCTGGAGCGGTGAAATTATCCGTACGCCGGCAGGCGTTGGCGGTTTTGGCTACGATCCGATTTTTTACGTCCCGGAGCTGGGCAAAACCGCAGCCGAGCTGAGCAAGGCGGAAAAGCACGCGGTTTCTCATCGCGGCCAGGCGCTGACTCTGCTGCTGGAAGCAATGCATAATGGCTAATCTTCCACCGCTCAGCCTTTATATTCATATTCCCTGGTGCGTACAGAAATGCCCCTACTGCGATTTCAACTCGCACGCTTTAAAAGGCGAGGTGCCGCATGAAGAATATGTTAATCATCTGCTGGCCGATCTGGAGCGCGATCTGCCGTTAACCGGCGGGCGGGAAGTAGCCACTATCTTTATCGGCGGCGGCACGCCCAGCCTGTTAAGCAGCGCCGCAATGCAGCAGCTGCTGGACGGCGTGCGGTCGCGCCTGCCGCTGGCTGCCGGGGCGGAAATTACCATGGAAGCCAACCCCGGTACGGTGGAAGCCGATCGTTTTAGTGCTTATCAGGCGGCAGGAATAAACCGTATTTCTATCGGCGTGCAGAGCTTTAGCCCGCTTAAGCTACAGCGCCTTGGCCGCATTCATGGCCCGGAAGAGGCAAAGCGCGCAGCGCAGCTGGCCGCCAGCCTTGGCCTGCGCAGTTTTAACCTTGATCTGATGCATGGCCTGCCCGATCAGTCACTGACCGAAGCGCTGGACGATCTGCGCCAGGCGATTGCGCTTAATCCGCCGCATCTCTCCTGGTATCAGCTAACGATTGAGCCGAATACGCTGTTCGCTTCGCGTCCGCCGGTGCTGCCGGATGATGACGCGCTGTGGGATATTTTTGAGCAGGGGCATCAGCTGCTGACGGCGGCAGGCTATCAGCAGTATGAAACCTCGGCCTATGCCAAACCTGGCTATCGCTGCGAGCATAATCTTAACTACTGGCGCTTTGGCGACTATCTTGGCATTGGCTGCGGCGCGCATGGCAAGCTAACGCAGCCGGATGGCCGGATTGTGCGTACGGTAAAAACGCGCCATCCACGCGGATTTATGGCAGGAGATTATCTCGATAAGCAGCACGAAGTGGCGGATGAAGATAAGCCGTTTGAATTCTTTATGAACCGTTTCCGCCTGCTGGAGCCAGCGCCGCGCCGCGACTTTACGCGCTATACCGGTCTGGACGAAGCAATTATCCGACCGCAGCTGGATAGCGCGCTGGAGAAAGGCTATCTGACGGAAACGCCGGAATTCTGGCAGGTGACGGAGAAAGGTAAACTGTTCCTTAACTCGCTGCTGGAGCTGTTTTTAGCGGAGTGATCTGCTCGATTAAAACCGAAGGCTCATTGGTATTAGCCGCTATATTACGCTGATATCATGAGCTTTTTTTAACGCTCTTAATGGCCGGATGGCGATTTAAATAATGATGCTTGCATTGTCTTTATCATCTACAGAATAATACCTTTTTCTTTTAATATCGCTAAATGCTTCAGCATCAGCCTGTATTCCTCATTTCGCTAAGCGACAACGCTAATTATATTGGTATGAGTTTTAACATAATGCTTTGATAACTTATTAATTATAACTCCCTAAAATAATTCCCTGCTGGTTAATGACTTACTGCACAAAGCGCTATAGCGCTATAGCGCTTGACCCATCCTGGCCGCATTCTATATGTCATCGAGTGTTCAGAAAGACAAATGCTCAAGTACCATCGAGCCGTTTGATACTTATTCATCCCGGCAATAAGCCCCAGGATACCGAAGGATGCCTGTTACCAGGCACAAACAGAAATATTAATGAAGTAACACAAAGCGTTATTTTATACGAAAAACTAAAATGTTTGATGATTAAAAATGGAATACATAACTTTAAGGTTTTTATAATGTCTTGCTACGTTGATCATGGGAACCAATCATGCAGATAAAGATCATGAAATCAGCAATTTTTAGTTTTGCTCTACTATTTTTTAGTATAACCGTTTCTGCAGAGGAAAAATTAACTGGTGGTACGCTACAGGCTTACTGGCGGGCAGAATGGAACGCTGAAGCAACCATCAATACGCCTGAACTGAATTTCAGATATTTCCCTGCAGAAGGTTCCTCTTACGGAAAATACATTATAGACATAATATTCAAAGGAAGTGAGGAGGAAAAAATAGCTTTTATTAAAAAAATCTTCGCTAATATACCCAGCAATTTTTTAGATTATCATGAATGGTATGTTAACCAGCAAGGCACTGTTAATGTAAAAAGTAGAGGAGTATATGTTATGTAATTCCTCTAACTATGAAGCGGAGTTAATTTCGTTCACCCCGATTGTATTTAACGAAAACATTAATACACAAGGAGAAAACAGGTACACCAACTGTGGTTACGGTGGCCGATACCCCTACCTAACCTCATATACCCTTAAATCAGATGCGAAAAGCGGTCAACTCAAGCGTGAGCCCAATGATAACGCTAAAACCAGCTATACCTTTACGCATGATAACAACGTCGTAAAAATTAAAACCATTAATAAAGAATGGATGTATGTCTCCTTACGTGATCTCACCAAGCCCGATCCATTAAGCGATAAAAGAGGCTATATTAAATTTAGCGATGTTGAGCCATTGAATTAACATTACTCCTTCAGCCAGCAGCTGCGGACAATACTTAAGCGCCCTGATCACCTTTTGGCCATCAGGGCGTATGACTATTTAAGGCCAGCTAACACCGCTTTACGCTGGTTTTCCAGCGCGGTCACGCGATTACACACTTCGTGGCCGAAGTTCTGGAAATCCTGTTCCTGATTGCTCCATTCAGCCTGGATCGCCTGCTGCAGGCCGCCCAGGTTGCCCATAATCGCCTGCAAAGGGTTATTGCCCTGGCTGGCCTGTTTGGTGCCCATTTCATTCAGGCTGTCCTGAACTACGCCGCCCAAACTGCTTTGTACCAGCCGCTCTCCGTCAGCACGAACCTGATCGATAGCCTGATGATGGAAGGTTAATCCGTCGCTGCGATGCTCGATAATGCGGTTCATTTGCTGCTTCAGCTGTTTATCCAGCGTGGTGAGCCGGTTGCGCACGTTGCTGTCCGCCCCCAATTTTTCAACCACCACCTTATCCAGCGCCACGCGACCTTTTTCCAGCCGCTGCGATGCGCCCTGGTCAACCCATGGCAGATCGCGACGCAGCGCCGTCTGATAATCTATCGCTTTCTGACGCGTCGCATTATCTGGCTGAATCTGCTTGCCGTTGTACTGCAGATCGCCCACCGGGGAGATGATCAGATTACCGCTGGCGCCTACTACCTGTACCGACTGCGGCGTAATAACCACATCATCCTGCGGTTTCACCGGGCATTCATAAGCCGCGTGCGCCTGCACCGCAGCCAGAAAAAGTGCGCCCGTCAGCGCTTTACGCATCATAAAGACTCCTGCATTCGTTATAGGTCATCATTCTCCTGTGCGTCTGCCTGAAAAACAGACGCTGCGGTAAGCCTGCCGCAATTTCCACCGCTGCCAGCCAGCTTCGGGGCGCTGAGTTAGCGCGCTGCCGGTCTGCCAGTATGCGCGCCAACTTAGCGTTTAGTCCCACCAGACATCAAACAGTTCAGTGACTTTTACGCCTTCCATTTTGCGCGCTTCCAGCCACTGTCGGACCAGTTCGCGCTGCTCATCGGTACATTTACCGATTTTTTGCAGGCAAACCAGCCCTTCCCATTGCAGATAACCGCTGCCGTCAAATGCCAGCCCGTTAGGTTCAATCACTTCATTGATAAAAGCATCAACGGTCGTATCGATCTCTTCTATCGCCGTGCCCTGCGGGAACGTCCAGGCAACGGAAAAGCCCAGCTCCTGAAACTCGTCGATATGCAGCTTCTTACGTAAACGGCGGCTACGCTGTGTTGCCATTATTTAATCCTCTCAAACATTAAATCCCATACGCCATGGCCCAGTCGCTGCCCGCGCTGCTCAAATTTCGTCAATGGCCGCGTTTCCGGACGCGGCACATAGTCATTGGTTGCGGACTGGTTTTGATAACCCGCCACGCTGCTCATCACTTCCAGCATGTGCTCAGCATATTCCTGCCAGTCGGTGGCCATATGGAATACGCCGCCCAGCTTCAGTTTACGCAATACCAGCTCGGCAAAAGGCACCTGCACAATACGGCGCTTATTATGACGCGCTTTATGCCAGGGATCGGGGAAAAATAGCTGCACCATACGCAACGAGTTATCCGGGATCATCTTTTCCAGCACTTCAACCGCATCGTGACACATCACGCGCAGATTTTTAATGTCGGCTTCCTGAGCCGATCCCAGGCAGGCTCCCACGCCAGGTGCATGAACCTCGATACCGAGGAAATTTTGCTCCGGGTTCGTGCTGGCCATCGCCACCAGCGATGCGCCCATGCCGAAACCGATTTCCAGCACCACCGGCGCTTCCCGGCCAAATAACGCCACCAGATCCACCGGCTCCGCCTGGTACTCTACGCCCATAACCGGCCATAAGGTATCAAGCGCCTGTTGTTGGCCCTTTGTCAGGCGACCCTGACGACGCACAAAGCTGCGGATACGACGCAAAGGGCGTCCGTTTTCATCAAATTCCGGTGTGATGACGTCATTAATCATGTCGTTGCCTGCCTGTCTGCATATTCAGGAAAACGGGCATTATGCAAAGTTACCGGACAGAAGCAAGCACTTGCAAAGTTCCGGTTTACTCCACGCAATGTCTATGCTGGAATGCCTGCCTGAGTGTAGAGCAATAACGGAAATTTTCCTTCTCATGATGCAAGCGCAACAGTTCGCGCAGCAGGTGCTGGACTGGTATCAGCGCTTCGGACGTAAAACCCTACCGTGGCAACAGGCCAAAACGCCTTACAAGGTCTGGCTCTCTGAAGTCATGCTGCAACAAACCCAGGTCGCCACCGTTATCCCCTATTTTGAGCGCTTTATGGCGCGCTTTCCTGAGGTCAACGATCTGGCCGCAGCGCCGCTGGATGAAGTGCTTCATCTGTGGACCGGGTTAGGTTACTACGCCCGCGCGCGCAACTTACATAAGGCGGCGCAAACCATCGCCGATCGTCATCAGGGCATTTTCCCTGAAACCTTTGATGAGGTTGCCGCCCTGCCCGGCGTTGGCCGCTCTACCGCAGGCGCGGTGCTATCGCTGGCGCTGGGCCAGCACTACCCGATTCTGGACGGCAACGTAAAGCGCGTGCTGGCGCGCTGCTATACGGTTGGCGGCTGGCCGGGCAAAAAAGAGGTGGAAAAGCGCCTGTGGCAGATTGCAGAAGAGGTCACGCCTGCGGCAGGCGTTAGCCAGTTTAATCAGGCGATGATGGATCTCGGCGCGCTGGTTTGCACGCGCTCAAAGCCCAAATGCGAAATCTGCCCGCTGAATAACGGCTGTATGGCTTATGCCGAGGGAAGCTGGGCCAGCTATCCCGGTAAAAAACCAAAGCAGACGCTGCCGGAACGCACCGGCTATATGCTGCTGATGCAGCGCGGCGACGGCGTCTGGCTGGAGCAGCGCCCGCCCGTTGGGCTGTGGGGCGGCCTGTTTTGCTTTCCGCAGTTCGCTAACGAAGAGGAGCTGCGAGCCTGGCTAACCGCGCGCGGCATCCGCAGCGCGGCACTACAGCAGCTGACGGCTTTTCGCCATACTTTTAGTCATTTTCACCTGGATATTGTGCCAATGTGGCTGGAGCTGCCATCCACAGGCGCGGCGATGGATGAATACGCGGGTCTCTGGTATAACTTAGCGCAACCACCGGCCGTGGGATTAGCCGCGCCGGTCGAACGCCTGCTGCAAGAATTGCGGCATCCCCAGCAAATATCGCTGCATATGCGCGTTTCTGAAGAGGAAAAGTAATGAGCCGCACAATTTTTTGTACGTTTCTGCAACGCGAAGCTGAAGGCCAGGATTTTCAGCTTTACCCAGGCGAACTGGGAAAACGCATCTACAATGACATCTCGAAAGAAGCCTGGTCAAAGTGGATGAGTAAACAGACCATGTTGATTAACGAGAAGAAACTCAACATGATGAACCCGGAAGATCGCAAGGTGCTGGAGAAGGAGATGGTCAATTTCCTGTTCGAAGGCAAAGATGTGCATATCGAAGGTTATACCCCACCAGAGAAATAAAATTTTGGGCCTCATTTGAGGCCCCTGTTTTGGGTTCAGCGCAGATACGATGAAAAAAAAATTTATTGCTTTGCTGGTGATAGCACCGCTGCTGGTTTCCTGCTCAGGAAGTAAAAAACAGACCTTCCATGAGGAATGGGTAAAAGATACCAACGGCTTCGACATTTTGATGGGCCAGTTTGCTCATAACATCGAGAATATCTGGGGAATCAACGAAGTCCTGATAGCCGGGCCAAAAGACTACGTTAAATACAGCGATAACTACTACACCCGCAGCCATATCAATTTTGAAAAAGGCTCGATCACGATTGAGACCATTTCTGGCACCGATCCGGCGGCCAGCCTGCGTCAGGCGATTATCACCACCTTGTTGATTGGTGAAGATCCCGGCAATGTCGATCTCTATTCTGATGCCAACGATGTGCAACTTAGCAAAGAGCCGCTGCTGTATGGCCAGGTGCTGGATAATACCGGTCAGCCTATTCGCTGGCAGGGCCGCGCCGCCAGCTTCGCGGATTATCTGATTCAGAATAAGCTACAGCGCCGCGTTTCCGGTCTGCATGTGATCTGGTCCGTCACCATTCCGATGGTGCCTAACCATCTCGACAAGCGTGCGCACAAATATCTGCCTCTGGTGCGTAAGGCGGCGGAAAAATATAACGTTGATGCTTCGCTGATCCTGGCGATTATGCAAATCGAATCCAGCTTTAACCCGTATGCGGTCAGCCATTCCGACGCGCTGGGTCTGATGCAGGTGGTTCAGCATTCTGCCGGTCTTGACGTCTTCAGAATGAAAGGGAAATGGGGCAAACCCAGCCGCAGCTATCTGTTCGATCCGGAAAATAATATTGATACCGGCACCGCCTATCTGTCGATTTTGCAGGACAATTATCTGGCGGGGATTGCTAATCCAGTATCGCGACGTTATGCGGTGATTACCGCCTATAACGGCGGCGCGGGCAGCGTGCTGCGCGTGTTCTCCAGCGATAAAGATCGGGCCTTTGCGCAGATCAACTCGCTGGCGCCGGACGACGTGTACCAAACCCTGACCACCCGGCATCCATCCGCCGAGTCACGCCGTTATCTGTATAAAGTCAGCCACGCCCAGCGCAGCTACAACCGCTTTTAACGCGCATAAAAAAGCCAGCCTGAACCAGGCTGGCCTTTTATTTAAAACCCTGATGCTGGCGTTAACTATTAACGCTGAATATTTTTAAACTGCTTAGTTGTATTGGTTAAAGCCACTTCCGTTGGTAACCGCTCCATTGAGCTGGCGCCATAAAAACCGTCGCACAGCGGGCAGTTATCCATAATAAATTGCGCATCTTCCGGCGTAGAAATCGGACCGCCGTGGCACAGCACGATAATATCTTCACGCACCGCTTTCGCCGCCTGTGCCCAGGCATTGATTAGCGGCACGCAATCCTCCAGCTTCAGCGCGGTTTCCGCGCCGATATTTCCGCCGGTGGTTAATCCCATATGCGGCACGATAATATCCGCGCCCGCCTCGGTCATCGCGACAGCATCCTGTTCGCTAAAAACATACGGCGTGGTGAGCATATCTTTCTGATGCGCCAGGCGGATCATCTCAACTTCCAGCCCATAACCCATGCCGGTCTCTTCCAGATTGGCGCGGAAGTTACCGTCTATCAGGCCCACCGTAGGAAAGTTTTGTACGCCGGAAAAGCCGAGCGCCTTTAAGTCGTCCAGAAACTTATCAAAATGGCAGAAAGGATCGGTGCCGTTTACGCCTGCCAGTACCGGCGTTTTTTTAACGACCGGCAGCACTTCTTTCGCCATATCAACCACGATTTCATTCGCGTTGCCGTAGGCCAGCAGCCCTGCTAATGAACCACGTCCCGCCATACGATAACGCCCTGAGTTATAAATTACGATCAGGTCGATGCCGCCCGCTTCTTCACATTTGGCGGAGAGTCCGGTGCCCGCGCCGCCGCCAATGATCGGTTCACGCCGGGCAATCATGGCACGAAAATTTTCCAGCAATTCCTGTCGGTTTAACGCAGGCATGATTAGAGTTCCCTGGTGTTGATAGTACGAAACGCTTTAACGGCAGCGTCAGCAAACTTTGCATCATTAATGTTATAAGGTAATCGTATTATTTTTCTTTTTTCGGTTGGTATCAGTTCTGCTTCCAGCGTGGAGATAAAAGCTTCATTCGCTTCGGGCGACCAGAATGGCATCCCCGGCGCGTCAAGAGCGGAAAATCCCCCTTCCGGAATTAAAAACCGTACTTCCCCTTCGCAGCGATTAAGCCTGGCGGCAATCCACTTTGCTATCGCGCGGTTTTCCCCTGGTGTGGTGCGCATTAGCGTGACCTGGGCGTTATGGTGATAAAACAGCCGGTCCGCATATTTTTCCGGCACGCTTGATGGATGGCCAAAATTGACCATATCCAGCGCGCCGCAGGAAACAACATAAGGCACCTGTGAGCGAGCGATTGCTTCAAAGCGCGTTTCAGCGCAGGCCAGTACGCCGCCGGCTAACAAATCGCAAACTTCGGTGGTGGTCAGATCCAGTACGCCGGCCAGCATTCCGCTATCCGCCAGTTTTTCCATCGCCATGCCGCCGCTGCCGGTGGCATGAAAAATCAGACAATCAAACTCGTCTTCCAGCTGCCGGCTCACCGCCTGGATACAGGGCGTGGTTACGCCAAACATGGTTAAGCCAAGCGCAGGTTTATCGTCCGCGCAGGCTTCCGGCTGGAATAGCACCGCACCCGCGATTTGATGCGCGGCGTTGCCCAGAACCTGACGCGATATACGGTTAAGGCCCGCCACATCGGTAACGGAATAAAGCATACTAATGTCGCTGGCGCCGATATAGCCCGCCACATCGCCTGAGGCCATGGTGGAAACCATCACTTTCGGCACGCCAACCGCTAAATCCTGCATCGCTGGCGTAATCAGCGCGGTGCCGCCAGAGCCGCCTAAACCGAGAATACCGGCTATATCCTGACGCGTACTAAGGTAATGCTGAAAAGCCAGCGCCATCGCCTCGATTGCACGACCACGGTCGCCGCAAAAAACTGCCGCCGCGCCCTGCGGATGAAAAGCGGCAACCTCTTCTGGCTTCACATCTGCAGCAGACCTGGCGTTAAGTGATTGTGTTGACAGGTCAACCGTCCGCGCCCGTAAGCCAGTTTTGCTAATCAAATCTCGAACGTAAAACAGTTCGCTTCCTTTAGTATCCGCTGTAGCAGCAATATAGATGTAACCGGTTTCTTTTTTCATTTCTGTTAACCATTCCTGTTAAGTAAGGCATTAATCACTTGATAAAACTGAAATAAAAACCAAAATGCTCTTTATAAGCGGATGGAAGGCCGTTCGTTCGAGACCACAGTATCATCGTCTTGATTGTTAAATCAAGCGAATGAAATGCACGTCTCAACAATAATAAGAAAAAACTGATGATTAAACAGATCGAATGTTGGCTGTTAATATTATTAGTTTGCTATAGTGCCAACAGAGCTTGGCAAATCAGCGGACACTGGGTCCGAACAGAAAAACAAGGGGTTAAAGTGGTTGAAAGGGACACCCAGGCAGATATGCCGATGACGTCTACGCGCGCCCGTACGCGCAGGCTATTAATTGAAACGGCAATGAAACTGTTTGATAGCGGTAGCTTTCCTTCCATTACCGAGGTAGCGCAGGCAGCTCAGCTCTCGCGCGCCACAGCATACCGTTACTTCCCTACTCAAAGCGCGCTGGTTTCAGCAATTGTGACTGAAACGCTGAGTCCGATGAAAAATTTCCAGCCGACAAAGCCGGATGTCAGCGATCGTATTGATGAACTACTGGCTTTCGCTTTTCCGCGCATGTTGCAACATGAAGGCACGCTACGTGCGGCGCTGCATTTATCCCTGACGCAGTGGGCGCAGTCCCGCTCTACGGATTTACCGCTGGTTAAAGAAAAGCTGATACGCGGCAACCGTAAGCAAACGCTGCAGCGAGTGGTTGAGCCGCTGCGAGCCGAGCTGCCTCCAGAAGTGCTGCAAAAGGTAATGTATGCGTTATCACTGGTTTATGGCTCTGAAATTTTTCTGGTGATGAAAGATATTTGGGGCTGTGATGATGATTCTCTGCAGGACGTTGCGCGCTGGATTGCCAGGGCTATCGTACGCCAGGCGCGGGAAGACGCGCAGTCGGAATCGGACACTGAAAAATAGATCCCTGGTAAGTTATCTGCCAGGCCTTATGGGTTTAGGCATTTTTCATCGCCTGCCAGTTGAGCAAAAGTTTACAGGTTGATTCTTAGCCAGCCAATATAGCGCCGCTTATTGCTGGCTGAAGCGTTATTAGTTCACCTCCTGTTTTCTTGCCTGGAACACGCGCAGCCTTTACCTTATGTTTGTCGTGACACGCGCTTTCATTCTTATTTTCTCTTCAAAACATATTCTTTGTCCGCTGTACAAGCGCGTCGGAAAAAGCGAAAATCAGGACAGGATTTTGCCGGAATAGTTAACGCTCCGGATTAGGTTTTGTAATTCAGATGCAAAACATCGTCATCGAAATGGAGTCAGCATGATAAATTTTCTTGATATTAACTACCAAAAATTATCAGAGCAAAGGTCGAGCGAACTATTTATCCTGAGAAAGGAAACCTTCAAAGATCGCCTGAACTGGGCAGTTAACTGCATCAACGGCATGGAGTTTGATGAATATGATAACGAACACACCACCTACGTTTTCGGCATTCATAACGATAACGTATTATGCAGCGTAAGGTTTATCGAAACCCGCTATCCTAATATGATCAGCCATACCTTTGCACCATGGTTTGATAAAGTGCTATTGCCTGCCGGAAATTATATTGAATCCAGCCGCTTCTTTGTTGATAAAGAACGCGCACGCTCTTCTGAGCTTTATCAATATCCTGTCAGTAGTATGCTTTTTTTGGCGATGATTAATTATTCTCGTCATTATGGTTATGAGGGAATATATACTCTGGTCAGCCATGCAATGCTGCGTATATTAAAGCGTTCCGGCTGGGGAGTTTCTGTAGTTGAGCAAACACTTTCTGAGAAAAAAGAGAAAATTTATATCGTGTTTTTACCGGTTGACGTTAAAAACCGCGATATACTTATTAAAAAGTCAAACCAGAATAAAGTTTTTGATGACAAACAGTTAGCCAGGTGGCCGCTGGCTTTTCAGCCTAACCTGCAGCAGGTTTAATCAGCTGTAGTTCAATGCCCATCCTGATGGCATGTTTCGCGTTCATGACGCCCAGTTTTTTAACAACATTGCCAATATGAAATTTTACGGTACTGACTTTGATACCCAGGATGAGCGCTATTTCCTGATAGGTTTTTCCAACGCTGGCCCAGTAAAGAATCTCATTTTCACGCGGTGAGAACATATCTTTATTCACCTGTTTTTTCCTGGCAGCGTTATTATCCATATCTTTATACAGCGATATCACCTTGTCATGCGCCTTGATCAACAACATCTGTAATTGTTCCTGATGTTGCGCGACAATCGCTTCCGTTTCATGAATGTGATTTTCATTCATTAAAATAGAAAGCAGCACAAGATTATTGTAATAATCATGCAAAACAAATGTATGGCCATTAACAATTTTATAATTTTTAGAAAGATTGAAAATCTTGGAAAAATTCAGCTCGCTATTGATGGTAATATTCTCATCCCATGAGAAAGGACAAATACGGGTAAAAGAGGCAATAACTACCGGATCAATTTGCTGATAATTATTTTCTTTATAAATTTCTACCCATTCCTTAGGGTAGTTTGAAATAATCACCATATCAGCCGGATTTTTCTTATTCAAAATCATATAAGCATATTTTAGGTCCCCAAGCTGACTTAATTCGCTATCGAAATAGTGCTGTGCGGTGTCGATGATCGCCTGATTTTCTGAAAAAAATAGTGACATCCATAACCTCAAAATAACGTTGTATCGTCCTTAATTTGCCCACTAACGCAGGTCCCGGTGCTAAAGTCTAACTTATAACCATGCTACATACATCGTAAAATGTATGAAAGCAAAAGACAAAGAATAAATTTTGAGCAAAAAAAAACCTGACCATAGAAGATCAGGTTGCCATCTGGCCAACACCAGGGAAAATTTATTTAAAAATTATCATACGGTTATCTGGCTCTCGTCAAGATAAACCCTCATTCTGTAATGGTATATCCATATAACCTTTTCACGCTTTCTCTGTCCGTTTCGGTATACATTTTCTGCAGTTCCGGTGAAAAACCAGGCCGCAGGTGATTAAGGTTTTCCCGGAGCGCCGGCGGCATTCCGGGAGGCGCTATTACCGTGCGGCGGTAACCCGCCAGACGGTATCCCCGGCATCATCCGCAATCAGTACGCCGCCCTGTTTATCCATCGCCAGCCCAACCGGCAGGCCGCGTACTTCTTTATGATCGTCCGTCAGAAAGCCGGTTACTACCGGCTCCGGCTTGCCAACCGGGCGCCCATCCCGGAAAGCGACAAACGACACGCGATAGCCGTTCAGCGGCGTACGATCCCAGCTGCCATGCTCGCTGATAAACGCCCCACCGTGATATTTTTCCGGCAGGCTGGTACCGGTATAAAACATCAGGCCCAGCGGCGCAACGTGCGAGCTTAGCGCATAGTCCGGTTTAATGGCTTTTTGCACCAGGTCGGGGCGCTGCGGCATTACGCGATGATCGATATGCTGACCATAATAGCTGTAGGGCCAGCCGTAAAATCCACCTTCCCGTACCGAGGTCAGATAGTCGGGCACCAGATCGGCACCGATCTCGTCACGTTCGTTAACCACTGCCCACAGCTTGCCGGTTTGCGGCTCCCACTGCAGCCCGGTGGGATTACGCAGGCCGCTGGCGTAAATACGGCTGCTGCCGGTGGCGGTATCCACTTCCAGCACCGCTGCCCGGCGATACTCCACTTCGATCCCATTTTCTACAATATTACTGTTGGAGCCGACGCCCACATACAGCTTACTGCCATCCGGGCTGGCCAGCAGCGACTTGGTCCAGTGATGGTTCAGCGGCCCGCCCGGCAGATCGGTCAATTCCGTACCGGGATCGGTAATGCGCGTCGCACCGTTCTGATAGCGATAGCGCATAATATTATCGGCGTTAGCCACGTACAGCGTATCGCCCACCAGCTGTACGCCAAACGGCGAATGCAGGTTTTCAAGGAAAATATGTTTTTCCCAGGTTACGCCGTCGCCGCTGGGATTGCGCAGCAGCGTAATGCGGTTGCCACCCTTCCCGCCTTTACCGGCTGCTTTCTGCACCAGGCCCATCACCAGCTGCTTCGGCATACTCACCGCCTCCGTGCCTGGGCTGTTAGCTTCGACTACCAGCACATCATTATCAGGCAGGACGTAAACCTGACGTGGATGCATCAGACCATCCGCCACCTTGGTAATTTGCAGGCCGCTGGCTACCTTCGGCGTTTCGCCCGGCTTCCAGGCGACGCCTTTCGGCACCTGCATCGGCGGCAGCAGAAAATCCTGCGCCTTCGGCAATACCGGATCGGGTCCCATCTGCTGACTGGGATCGACCGAAGCCCGATCATCGCAGCCGCTTAACAGCAGCGCGGAAGAAACGCCGAGCAACAGTAATTTTTTCATCGTGTCGCTCCTTCTGCGCTACGCAGGCGCAGGGCCAGTTGGATATTGGCGAGGCAAAGCAGCGCCACCACCAGCGTAGAGAGGATCACGCCCGCCGGCACCACGGCGTAAGCATCACGGCTATGAACAAAGGCATCTAAAATCGCCAGCACGATCGCCACGATATTTGCCCAAAAATGAATTTTTACCGGCGACGTTTGCGGCCATGAAGCGCCAACCCATACCTGCACCAGATTAATCAGCCGGGGAATAATAGCGATAATCAGCCCAAAAGCGATCAGCCAGCTGGCGCTTTTGGTCCACATCTGGTTGTAACTATTCAGATAAATGATGTCAAAAATCCAGGCGGCGACGAAAAAGCCCAGCGGAACAGGATTAAGGAATTCATACAGCGCCACTGCAAGCGCAGAACGGCGTCTGGTCGCATAGGGATTCATAGCAGGCTCCTGTAGTAACGAGAAAGATCGGCCGCAAGGCATTTGCTGCCGTAGCGCCATCCTGAAAAAGCGTAGTAAAAATAACCACTTTCGGTCACAAAACAGGCAAAAATAATCAATCTTTGCCAACAGGCGCACAAAAGGCGCTTGTGACAAAGATATATCTTAGATATGTTTCTGTCCTTACTTCACCATGAGACTAACACTATGAGCGCAGAGACGTTTATTCAGAACTGGCCCCTTCCGACGCGTAAGAAAAATCAGCTGAGACTGCGGCAGTTGCGCGTGCTGCATAAAACGCAGATTGGCAGTTTTTATCGTATTTGCCTAACCGGCGACGACCTGCAGGGCTTTCTGTCCCACAGCTTTGATGACCATATCAAACTCTTTTTCCCCGACGCAGAAAACGGCGAGCTGGTGCTGCCGGAAACAGGCGATCAAGGCGTAATATGGCCGGAAGGCAAACGTCCGCAGGCGCGCGACTATACGCCGCTGGCCTGGGACGCAGCGGCCAATACGCTGACCATCGATTTCTTTATTCATCCTGGCGGTCTCGCCAGCGGCTGGGCGGAAAAAGCGCAGCCCGGCGATCCGCTGGTGATTGGCGGCCCGCGTGGCTCTTTCTGTATGCCGCTGGAATATGCGTTTCAGCTGTATCTGTGTGATGAATCCAGCCTGCCGGCGCTGGGACGCCGCCTGGCCGAGATTGCAGCGGCACGGGTAGAGGCGGAAATTCACGTCATGATTATGGCGGACGAAGCACAGAGCAGAGCTTACCTGCCGTCGCTGACGGGCGTGAACTGTCACTTCCTGCCCGCAGGCGATGTGGATGCTGCGCAGCGTGCGCTGCAACAGCTGGCGATCCCGCAGCAGGGATATTTCCTGTGGCTGACCGGCGAAGGCGATCGGGTAAAAACGCTGATCGACTACCTCACCGGGGAACGCCAGATTAATGAAAACTATCTGCGTGGCGTGGCCTACTGGCATCAGAAATAATCTTCTCTCCCCGGCAGGGACGCCAGGGATCGCTTGTTTGTTCAATAGCTTGTTAAAGAGAAATAGTGATGAAAGATAAAAACAGTTCTGCTTTTTTTGCCCACAAAAAACGTAAAGAACGGCTGCTGGATGCAACGGAAGTTCGTCTGCTTATTCTGAGTATTCTGGATACGCGACCGGCGCACGGCTATGAAATTATTAAGGCGATTGAAGAGTTATCGCGCGGCGAATACGCGCCCAGCCCCAGCCTGATTTACCCTAACCTGACGCTGCTGGAAGAGATGGGCTATGTCACCGCAAAGACGGAAGAAAACCACAAGAAAAACCACTGGCTTTCCCCCGAAGGGAAAGATTTCCTGAACCAGCAGCAGGCGCAGCTGCAAAGTGTGATCGCCCGTATGCAGTCGCTGGCGGTGTTGGCTAATAATCGCAGCCTGCCGGAAGTACAGCGCGCCATTCATAATATGCGCACCGCGCTAAATACGCGTCTGGCCGACGAGCATATCTCGCAGCAGGCGCTGCATACGATTATCGATGTGCTGGACGAGGCTGCGAAAAAGATCGAGCGTAGTTAGCCAGAAGCGGCAAACGGCGGGTTCTGCTACCGATACGGTCAGCAATGAGCGGGAAATGCAGCAGGGAAACTCGCCTTCGACATGGCCGAAGGCGAGTGATTAGCGATTATTCGCTGGTGCGATAGCGTTCCAGCCAGTGAGCGTACGGCGCAGGCAGCACCCAGGCCGCCTTATCTTGTTTCAGCGCCAGCGCGGCCTGGTAAGGCCAGTGCGGGTTCGCCAGATGAGCGCGGCCTACCATAACCAGATCCAGCTGCTGCTCCTCAACGGTACGGTTGGCAATCGCTGGGGCATCGATGCCCCAGGCGGAAGCGACCGGGATCTGCGCTTCACGGCGTACGCGCTCAGCAATCGGCGCCAGGAAAGCCGGGCCCCACGGAATAGCGGCGTCCGGCGTAGAGAAGCCGACGCTAACGCTCAGCAGATCCAGACCGCCGGCACGCATCTGACGCGTCACCTCGATCGATTCTTCCAACGTTTCTTCATCACGGCCGTCATACTCAATCACGCCAAAACGCGCGGTCAGCGGCAGGTTTTCTGGCCACACGTGGCGTACCGCCTCCAGGGTTTCCAGCATAAAGCGGCTGCGTCCAGCAAGGTCGCCGCCATATTGATCCTGGCGCTGATTAGCCCGTACCGAGAAGAAGCTCTGCGCCAGATAGCCGTGTGCAAAGTGCAGCTCCAGCCATTCAAAACCGGCATCGCGAGCGCGACGGGCGGCGGTAGCGAAATCTTCACGCACGCGGGCAATATCTTCCAGCGTCATCGCTTTCGGCACCTGCGGCAGGTTAGCGCCAAAGGCAACGGCGGAAGGTGCGATGGTTTCCCAGCCACGACCGTCGTCGGCAGCGATATGGTCATCGCCTTCCCACGGACGGTTGGCACTCGCCTTACGTCCGGCATGAGCGATCTGAATGCCCGGCACGGCGCCTGCCGCTTTAATATCACGGGCGATCTGCGCCAGCTTTTCCGCCTGCTCGTCGTTCCAGATACCAAGGCAACCGGGAGTGATACGGCCTTCCGGCGCCACCGCCGTCGCTTCGACAATTACCAGGCCCGCGCCACCGCGAGCCAGCCCGCTATAGTGAACGCGATGCCAGTCATTGATCAGACCGTCGGTGGCGGTGTACTGGCACATTGGCGGCACCGCAATGCGGTTACGCAGCGTCACGTCTTTCAAAGAAAACGGTGAAAATAAACCTGACATTTAAACCTCTTGCGTTCAGGAAAAGTGAATATGGCCGGGCCGGTCAGCCCAAAAAGAAAGCCGATAATAACTCGCCCATATTTTTTAAACTTCACCGTATTTGCTACGCATTCTATTCTCGATCTCCTCCGGGCTTTTCCCATACGTTTCCGGCAGCAAACGAAACAAAAGAGCCGATATTGAGCTACACAAAGATAAAAGAAGGCCTGGTTACCCGTCAGGCCTGGCGCGGCACCATCAGCACGATGGTAATAAATGAAATAATGCAGAACGCGACGTTAACCAGCAGGCCAGCGGACGCGGCGGTTGCCGTGCCCTGCGGCAGCATCGCCGCATAAACCGAGGCGGAGATGGCAATACCGAACGCGCCGCCCAGCGAGCTGGCCATTTTATAGATACCGGACGCCACGCCAATTTTATCCTCCGGCGCGCTGGAAATGGCGGTATCGGTGGAGGGCGTGGCATAAAAGCCCAGCCCCAGGCCAAACAGGATATAGCCAATAAATACCGCCGCCACGTAGGTACTGTCGGGGAGCTGCGTTAGCGCCATTAACGCCACGCCGCTGCCGGTGATCGCGGTGCCCCACATCATCGGCTTGCGTGCGCCCACCTTTTGCAGCAGCTTTTCACCAACGCGGATCATTGCCAGCACCGCAATCAAATAGCCAATGGTAAGCATTCCCGACTGAAAGGCGCTGAATCCGCGCCCTTGCTGCACATAGACGCTGGCGACGATCAGCGTGCCGGCGACGGCGTTCAGTAAAAAGTTGGAGAGCGTCGCTCCGCTGTAGGCGCGATGCTTAAACAGCGCAAAGTCGATAAAGCTGGCGCTTTTTTACGCCGCGCGCCGGTAAAAACAGCAGCGCCGCCAGCAAAAATATACCGCCGGGGATCAGAATAAAGCTACTCGTCCAGCCAAAAGCGTTGCCTTTAGTAATGGTCCAGTTCAGGCAGATAAGCATAACGACAAAGGTAAACAGGCCAAAATAATCAAAGCGATGGGAGACGGTGGCCGCTACCTTGCTTTCCGGCGTGCCGCGTATCAGCAGCATTCCCGCCAGCGCAAAGAGGATCGACAGAATAAACACCCATTTCCAGCCGCAGTAAGTAGCTATCGCCCCGCCCGCCAGCGAGCACAGGCCGGAGCCGCCCCAGGAGCCAATCGACCAGTAGCTGAGCGCCCGCTGCCTTGCCGCGTCCTGATAATAGGTTTTTATTAACGCCAGCGTGGCGGGCATAATACAGGCGGCAGATAATCCCTGAATAATACGCCCGACGGCAAACAGTAGGGTATTTTGCGCCATAATCAGGCACAGGCAGCCGATAATACTTAATACAAACCCCAGCTGGGTCATTTTCACCCGACCAAAGCGATCGGCAAAACCGCCCGCGACAACAATAAAGCAGCCGGAGAATAATCCCGTCAGGCTAATAGCTAAATTTAACGATCCCAACGGTATGGCCACGTCCTGCTGAATAGCCGGTACAATATTCACCACCGATTGCGCAAATAGCCAAAACGTCAGCACTCCGGCCATAATTCCGATAATTAATCGGCCGCTTCCCTGAACCGCTACGGACCCAGTCTGATTTATACCTGTCGCGGACATCCAGATTCCCTCTGTTTTTTATCGTGCTATGTCGGTTATTATTCGACGCCCAACGCGGCGCGAGGACTATTCAACCGAAAATGGTTAACTTAGAAAACGTTCCGTCAGATGGCTAAAGAACAGCGCGCCCGGAACAATGAGCTCGTCGTTAAAGTCGTAGCCAGGATGATGCACCATACATCTTTCCGGCTCGTCACCCGCGCCAAGGAACAGATAGCTGCCGTGCGGATTTTCCGTCAGCATAAAGGCGAAATCTTCGCTGCCCATTACCGGTGCGGTATCAGTACAGATGCGATTTTCACCGACCAGCTCGCGCGCCACGTCGATAGCGAACCCGGTTGCCGCAGCGTCGTTGATCAGTACCGGGCTGCCGTTTACATGCTCGATTTTCACCTTCGCGCCGAAGCTTTGCGCCTGTCCATGAGCGATATCGCCGATGCGCTTAAGCAGCTGCAGACGCACCTTATTATCCAGCGCGCGTACGCTCAGCTTCAGCATAGCGCTGGCGTTGATAATATTGGGCGCTTCCCCTGAACGCAGGCTGCCGACGGTGACCACGGCGGGAGAAAACGGCGAGACGTTGCGGGAGACGATAGTTTGCAGCGCCAGCACAATCTGGCAGGCCACCAGCGTAGCGTCGGTTGGTTTTTCCGGAAAGCTCCGTGGCCGCCCTTGCCGCTCACCTCAATATGCAACGTATCGGATGAGGCCATCATCGCGCCGGTTTTAAAATAAAAATGTCCCTTTTTTAAGCCCGGCATATTGTGCAACGCATAAATCGCATCGCAGGGAAATTGCTGAAACAGTCCGTCTTCCAGCATCAGTTTACCGCCGTACAGCAGCTCTTCCCCCGGCTGAAATATCAGATGCAGCGTACCGTTAAAATGCTGGGTTTTCGCCAGATATTCCGCCGCGCACAGCAGCGTCGCCGTATGGCCATCGTGGCCGCAGCCGTGGAATTTGCCATCCGTTCTGCTGCTCCAGGATTTGCCAGTCTGCTCCTGCATCGGCAGCGCATCCATATCCGCCCGCAGGCCCAGCGTTTTACCGCCGCTGCCCACCTTTAGCGTGCCCACTACGCCGGTTTTCGCCATTCCGCGATGCACCTGATAGCCCCAGGAGCGTAATTTATCGGCGACGATATTGCTGGTACGTAGCTCTTCCAGCCCAATCTCAGGATGCTGATGCAGATCGCGCCGCAGCGTGGTAAATAACGTCTGGTTATTTATAATATGCTGAAATTTTTCTTTCATAGCCCGCCCCATGTAATGTCATACCAAGGAATATCAATGCCAAATAGTTTTCGGCCATTACTTTCTCTTTTCCGGGCAGATTAAAATGCGTGCATTTTCACATAAAACAAAAAAAGAGATGACTAATATTATGGATAGTTGCTGTTAATATATTATTACCCGTACTGACAATAGCTTGCTCAGCTATTTTTTACGCCGCTCTGGTTAATGCCGGAGAAAAATAAATTTAACGCGGCGCGGCAGGCTTTGCGAGGCGCTCTTTAGCCATTACGCTTAGTTAAATAACTAATCGTATACGCATCAATAAACAGCAGCCAATTTAACCAGTAGCCAGGGCGTTATTTTTTAAAACATCAGTGATATTAAACCCGCCCTGGTTTATTAGAATTATCCGTTGCAGGTTACGCTTATTTAATCCGTTAATACGCATCAGGAAAAATAGACAATAGCCTGCTAATAATAAGCGTCGGCGGGAATCAATATAAATCAGGAAGAAATTAATGCGCCAGAAACCACGGCGGCCGCCCGCCGTGGCTGAGAATTAACGCGCGTTGTTCAGACCAAATTGGTCAAAATCAGCGGCATCGTGGCGCTCTGGCAGCTGCTGCTCGCCCCTGGTACGGTTAACGATGCGTCCGCGCTGCACCGCCGGACGCTTGCTGATCTCCTGCGCCCAGCGCTGCAGGTTTTTATACGAAGAGGCGTCAAGAAATTCCGCTGCCTCGTACAAGCCGCCCTGCACCAGCGCGCCATACCACGGCCAAATCGCTATATCGGCGATGCTGTATTCTTCACCGGCAATATAACGGTGCTGAGCCAGCTGGCGATCCAGCACGTCCAGCTGACGCCGGGCTTCCATAGCAAAGCGGTTAATGGCGTATTCGATCTTCTCCGGCGCGTAGTGATAAAAATGGCCGAAGCCGCCGCCGATATAGGGCGCTGAGCCCTGCAGCCAGAACAGCCAGTTCAGCGTTTCAGTGCGGGCGGCGCGTTCCTGCACCAGGAAGTGGCCAAATTTTTCCGCCAGATAAACCAGAATATGGCCGGATTCGAACACGCGTAACGCAGGCGTTTCCGAGCGGTCAAGCAGCGCCGGTATTTTGGAGTTGGGGTTAATCTCAACAAAGCCGCTGGAGAACTGATCGCCTTCACTGATACGAATCAGATGCGCATCGTACTCCGCGCCGCTTTCACCCAGCGCCAGCAGCTCCTCCAGCAGAATAGTCACTTTCTGCCCGTTCGGCGTACCCATTGAGTAAAGCTGCAGCGGATGTTTACCCACCGGCAGCGCCGCTTCATGCGTTGCGCCAGCCATCGGACGGTTTATTTTCGACCAGCTTCCCGCGCCCTGCTGATCCCATTGCCAGACCTTCGGCGGCTGATAATTGTTCTCTGACATGATGTGGTGTCCTTAATAGTAGTGATTAAGTAACGACTACGCTGAACCGAGTGTAGCAGGCGGCATTAAACAAACTTAACCTTGCTGGCCTTCATCAAAAAGGCTGCACGTCAAAATGACAGGCCAGAGTCATTTTGACGCGTTCCGATGGCATCAAAATGACAGCGCGATTTATTTTAAACCTTTAAATTCAATCTATTAATGATGGCATACGGCTTGCAATAAAAGTGGTAACAGTAGCGCCACTGCGACTGTGCTAACCGCTAAAGGAGCCAACCATGCCCTGGTATGATGATTTACAGCGTCAGGTAGAAAAATGCGCCAGCAGCGAAAATATGATGCGCGAACTGCTGGGAGAAATCGGTGTGGAAGAGATGATTGCCCATAATGAAGGCTATGCTTTACCGCGACGTCGCCGACTTTTTAACACGCTACGCCAACGCTTATTCCGCTCCTAGGCATCGTTGATGTCACGCGACATTCGCAACGTTTTTTGTATGGCAGGCTGGAGTTAATGAAAATAATTACGATTGAAGCCAATATCGCCGCCGGTAAAAGCTCTCTTATCGGGCCGCTGGCTGAACGGCTCACCGCGTTGAGCGGCGAAGCGTGGCAGGTAATGATGGAGCCGGTTGATGCCGATCCGCAGTTTTTGGCGCTGCTGCAGGCGTTTACCAGCAGCCCCGGCGATGCCAGCGTCCGCATACGCTTTCAGCTCTATATCACTCTAATGCGCCAGCGGCTGTTGAAAAATCTGCCCGACGGTAATTATTTGATTGAACGCTCGCTTTACAGCGACGTGGTATTTTGTCACGCCAACTTTCTGCATACCGAACGCCCCGACGCCGCCTATATGGATTATTACTATCGGATCAAAGCCTGCCTGAGCGACTATCCGCCGATTGACGTGGTGCTGTATATCGATCGCGATCCGCAGGCCTGCTTTGCCAGCTGCATGGCGCGCGGCCGGGTGGGAGAAACCGCCTATACGCTGGATTATTTTCTCGATCTGAAGCATTTTCACGAGGCCTGCCTGCCGCAGCTGGTGCGAGCTTACCCCGCACAGCTGATTACCTGCCAGACAGGAACCGGCTTCGCCGATGCCGATACGCTGGCCGCGCAGCTGATAGCGCAAGCCAGCTGGAAAACGTAACCGGCGACGCTTATAAAGCTATGCATCCTTTGCGGATAAAATCGCGCTCATCTATTTGGCAGGCGCGCCATTAACAGCGCGCTAAATAACAAGAGAGGTTACGGTTTTTTCTTAGGCTGATATTTTTCCGGGATCGACGGCACCGGACGTTTATCATCAATCAGATGACGAATCGCCAGAACAGGATGATGCCACAGCATACGCGGCCCCGCCCAACGCATAATTTGCTTCATCTCTGCGCGTTTGGCGGGCTGATAACAATGAACAGGACACTGTTTACAGGCGGGTTTTTCTTCACCAAAGGCGCAGCGATCGAGGCGCTTCACCGCATATTCGTACAGCGATCGGTAGCGATCGGCATCGGCCTGCGGACAGTTTGCCTGATACAGGGCGATCATTTTCTCAATGGTTCGCTTTTCTCTCTGGATACGCTTTCCTGACATAACGGTTAACCAACACTATCAATCAATAAGGAGTAGACGGCCACGATGGGCTACAGAACCGTGACTTTTTACCCCAAATTAACCGTGCGGGTATTAAGCGCGATCAACAGAAGCGTCTTTGTGCTTATTGACGTTGAGGTTATGCTTTCTGAACTGCATAAAGGACCGGTAACGCAATACGATATATGACTCTTATCAGGTAAAATACCCTGCTGATATATGTCATCACAGGCTGAGCGTATTTAAAAATTCCCCTGAACTTTCGCCGTTATTAACCCAGATTATTTCTGTATCACCATCCGGGAAAGCCACCCTCCGCTTCTCAGCGAAGATTTTCTATCGCTAAGCAAATCTGCGAATTCCAGCATCTACCGGGCAAAAAACGATGAAAGCCGCAATATTAAAAAGGCCGAGGCGTTTGGCCTTGATACCCTGCAATGACGCCGTTGAGAAAAAGTATTGCGCCTGAGGTCGAAGTGGCGCTAACCATTGGTAAGTTATACAGTTACCCGACGGTATCGTCTTTGATTGTCTATTTACCTCAAAAATAGGTACCTGAAGCTAATACGCCTGGCAAAATCCTTCGCCAGCAGAAGTCTCCTGATGAAGAAAAGATGGTGCGGAAGTTACCGGCTGCCGAGATATGCCAGCTATTAAGCTGAGCAGATGTATTAAAGGGTGAGGAAAGGTCATGAACCTGCCTGAAAAAGAGGCTTCTATTCAATGGTACTGGAAACTAATCGACTGATTTTACGGCAATGGCGCAAAGAAGATTATTCCGTCTATGCAAAGCTTACTTCTGACCCGGAAGTCATGCGCTACTTTCCCAGCCCGTTATCGGAGGAACAGAGTTTTAAGCAGGCAGATACGTTGAAAAGCAAAATCGCTAAAAAAGGTTGGGGATTCTGGGCGGTGGAACTGAAAGAGAGCAAAGAATTTATCGGTTTTATCGGATTAAATACAGTTGATGCTGATAGCGGTATCCCTCACGCACCGATGATTGAAGTCGGCTGGCGTCTTCTGGCTACGCACTGGGGAAAGGGGTACGCAACTGAAGGGGCGAAGAGAGCGATCCAATATGCTTTTGAAGAGCTGGAGGCAACGGAAATCTATTCCTTTACAGCGTTAGTTAACAAGCCATCGCAGCGTGTCATGATTAAGTCTGGTATGCAAAATATTGGCGAGGACTTCGATCATCCAAAATTAACCCCAGGGGATGAATTGGCGCGCCATTGCCTTTATCGAATCAATCGTGAGGAATGGGTACACCGTACTGCAGCTGAATAGAATGTATAGGCTTACCGGAATACAGCAAGTAAATAGCCTCTGATAACGACCAGAGATCTACCGTAGCCAGAAAAGCAAAAAACCCCGCCGAAGCGAGGGTTCTAAATTTTGGTGCCGGACTCGGAATCATATCCACGACTAACGCACTGTTTGTTATTGGATTTACTGGTGTTTCTCTCAAACAGCGCCCCCACTAAGGCCCCCATAAAAAATCGATTTGTTTTTGTGAGGGTTATCACGAAAAACGCCATTTAGCGAATGGGGCTTCATTATATGAGGAGTCAGGTCCACACATAACGGCTTGAGGCCCACATATAGTGGATGGAACTCCATACATAACAGTTCGAGGTCTACATATAACGGCGTGAAAAACATACCCACCTCGCTCGTATGGTATTGATCCGTTATCCCAGCATTGAGCTTTAAGTTGATATACCGGATTAGGCACTTTTAGGATGTCGCCATGAGGCAGTCGAGATAATCAAATATCATGGTTCAATTCAATCCCCCTGAACCTGAGCTAAAAGCACTGTTCCAGAACCTCTTCCAGCTTGTTCACCGCCGCCGCATACTTGAGCGAATTTTTATCATTCAGCACTGCCAGATTACGCAGCTTCCAGCGAATGGCCGGGAGATGCTGAATTTCTGGATAACGATACAATGACCAGTCAGGCTTATTTTGCTTATAACCGAGCAAGAATTGACGATCCCGATCCGTAAGGTGTGATTTCAATGTCTGTGGCAATAATGTTGTTACTGACAGTAGCGATCCCAGCGATGTTTCCTGCTGTGTCATCCCTGAAAATTCCTGTGCGTACAGAGTAGCGATCCGCGCTGTGTCCCAGTTAGGTGCCAGCAGTTCAGCAATGGGGCGGGGATGGCCTGCCAGATAGCAAAGAAAACCGTCAAAGATCTCGCGCGTCAGTCCCGGTTTCTCCAGCATATTCAGTACGTCAAACAGATCGCGCGGATGCTGGCGGTCGAGCGCGGCGCAGATTTTACTGCCGTAAAGATCCGCCAGCGAGACGACATTCATCGCAGTAAAGCCATACTCCATTTCCACCTGTTCACACACCGGCATTTCTCTTGGGGCAATAGCAGTCCGCGCCAGACCGGGTTGACCTCAATCTTTATTTGCGCATCAGCGGCGTTAACGATAATGCGCTTCTCATCTGCTTTATTCTCCTGCCGGATAGCCGTGAGTCCCGGTCTATCGTTCAGCGATTCCGTGATACGCATTAATGCATCATTGATGGCTGCCAGATCGGTATCTCGATCTACGAAGGTCTTATATGCCAGATCGATATCCACCGACAGACGGGGAAAATTCTGCACAAACAAATTGATTGCCGTACCGCCTTTCAGCGCGAAGCAGGACTCCTTTGCCACATGCGGCAGGGCAGTCATTAATAGCCTGACCTGTCGGGCATAAATATCACGCAGATCCATCTTCGACTCCTTCCGGTTTAAATGCGCGGGGAACGGTGATTTGATAATCCGGCTCCAGCCAGCCGCCGGGGACGATTTGCCGCTTTCCCGTGCCTGTTTCTATACCGCTTTGATCGAGATACTGAAAATAAGGATGCTCATTGCGTCGGGCAAGATAGAGCATTACCCGGTTGGTTTTAACCGAATGACTGGCGCAGAGCAGAGCCTGTAATTTACGCGGGCTGAGAAGATTCATCCCCTGAAACAGAGCATCGGCATGTTCGAATGAGATCAACGAAGGAACGCCGCAGGCGATCTCATACGCGGCCAGTTCCGGGACACTGCCCGTTAACAATCGGTCGCCGATATTCAGCTTTGTTGTGAATGGCGTTATATCGACGGTGAGGCCAGAGGTATACAGCGTGACAAACGTCGTGGATTGTTCAAAGGCGACAAACCATCCCGGTAGTTTGACGTAAGCCGGAAGCGAGAGCCAGATCTGTTGCCTGCCCGGTTCGGTATAGTGGGCATGGCCCTGTAGTGCAAGGCTGGTCAGCCCCGCCACCCGAACAGGTTTTTTCCACTGCGTTTGCAGGCAGTAAACCGCGTCTATCCAGTCCGGCTCGCGGCCCGTCCGGCAGTAAACGCCGTGTGCGATCCGCCTGAGCCAGCCGTTCTGTACATAGAGGTAAGAGAGCTTACGGTCTATGCCGTTGCGGGTAAGCCATGACTGGAGCAGTACCTGACCGGGAAGGATGTTCTGCATCAGCCAGTTTAGATAGTTTGCCAAATGTCGCCTCTTAATAGACAATTTTTGTTATTTTTAAACTAAATGTAGTGTTTGGGAGCTTAAAATACAAACTAAGCCGCATGGCTATTGGTTTTAAAGCATGCTGATGTGGCTTTATCAATAAGAGGCTTGGGGAAATTGATAACTTTTTCGAGACAGAGCGCAAAATTAGTTTTTGATCAAAAATGGATATATCGGGATGTTAACTTTTATAATTGTTGCTGTATATTTATACAGTAGCAGTCCGATCACCACTGCATCATCTGCGTGCGCTCGTCGAGGTGCTCCGCCTTGTGGATAAGCGCCAAACGCCAGCTTCTTCTTGTCGCCGAAGCGGTACTTGAGATGTCAGAGTTTAGAACCGTTGAGTTTAATCAGCAGGTACAGGCCCTGCGCGTCGCTGAGTTTATAAGGTTTATCGAGCGGCTTTGCGTTGCGGATGGCGGTATCGGTGAGTGGCATGGCGGGGGCTCTGGAGTTTATCGAACCAATAGCCCCCCAATTAAGCGCCCAAAAACTATGGATACAAAAAACCTGACGGAACTTTTCAGCACCATCAGGTTTCTTTAACTTACTGATTTTTAACGTTTCACGACGTATAGGCACGCCATGAAACTAAATTTTGGTGCCCGGACTCGGAATCGAACCAAGGACACGGGGATTTTCAATCCCCTGCTCTACCGACTGAGCTATCCGGGCAACGGGGCGCATTAAACCGTAAAGCCGCGAAGTCGTCAAATGCTTTTCACCGGATTTTTACTGATTGCTGCAAAAGAGCGCAATCAGTAAAAACAGCGATAAAAAGGCCGCTGGCGCGGCGCGCCTTAAGGGAGCGGGACAGGCAAAAAAATATGATCCAGTATTTGCCTGACCACCGGGGCCGCCACCACGCCCTCGCTGCCGCCGTTTTCCAGGATCAACGCCATCGCCACTTTAGGATCGTTATAGGGCGCGAAAGCGGTATAAAACACATGGTCGCGCAGCCGTACCGGGATCATTTTGGCATTATAAACTTCATTCTGCTTCAGGCTGAAAACCTGCGAAGTCCCGCTTTTTGCCGCAATGCCGTAAGGTGCCGTATGAAAATATTTATAGCCGGTGCCGTTGGGCGCGTTAGCCATGCCAAACATAGCGCGTCGCACCAGCGCCCAGTAAGGCGAGCGTGCGTTGGCTATCTGCGGCTGCGGCCTTTCCGGCTGCCAGCGGGTAATGTTTTTACCGCGTTGCGTGGCATACAGCAGATGTGGCGTTACCACGCGCCCGCTATTGATCAGCGCGTCCAGCGCCTTCACCATCTGTATCGGCGTGGCGATCCAGTATCCCTGCCCAATGCCGACCGATACCGTATCGCCCTGATACCAGGCCCGCTTATGCACCTTCTGTTTCCAGGCGCGATCCGGCAGCAGGCCGCTGTACTCCTCTTTCAGATCGATGCCGGTGGATTTGCCATAGCCGAACTGGCTCAGCATCTGATGAATACGATCGATCCCCATCTCAAAAGCCACCTGATAGAAAAACGTATCGGCGGATTCCTCAATCGCTTTGGTCACGTCCAGCGTGCCGTGGCCGCTTTTTTTCCAGTCACGATAGCGCCGCTGCGTTCCCGGCAGTGTCCAGGTCGGTGCGCCGTAAAAGGTGGTTTGCGGAGTGATCACGCCGCTCAGCAGCGCCGACATCGCCATATAGGGTTTTACCGTTGAGGCGGGCGGATACAGCCCTTGAGTCACCCGATTGATTAACGGCAGATCTTTATTTTTTAACAGCTGTTGCCAGGCCCGATAGCCGATGCCCTTCACAAACAAGTTGGGATCGTAGCTGGGGCTGGAAACCATCGCCAGCACCGCGCCATCGCGCGGGTTTTCAATCAGCACTGCCGCGCGCTGCCCTTTTAACAGGCTTTCCACATACTGCTGCAGCGGCAGATCGATCGTAAGCCAGAGATTTTTCCCGGCTACCGGCGGCACCTCTTTTAGCACCCGCACAATGCGCCCGTGGTTATCCACCTCAACTTCCTGATAGCCGGTTTTGCCATGCAGCAGCGATTCGTAGTAGCGTTCGATACCCTGTTTACCGATGTTATGATCGGCGGCGTAGTTCTCCGCCACGCCCTCTTCATTTAGCCGCTGATAGTCGCGGTCATTGATCTTCGATACGTAGCCCACCACGTGCGCCAGCGCCGCGCCGTAGGGATATTGCCGATCCTGATAGCTATCTATTTCCACACCTTCAAAACGATATTGATTAACCGCAAAGCGCGCGACTTCTTCCTCGCTTAGCTCGCTTTTCAGCACCACCGGCCGATAACGGCTGCTCTGCTTCAGCGCCTGATGGAAATCGGCAAGCTCCTCCGACGTTAGCCCAATCACCGGCGTCAGCGCCTGCAGCAGCGCCTGCATATTCTTGATTTTGTATGGCATCACCGTCACGTCATACCAGGTAATATTTTTTACCAGCGCCGTGCCGTTACGATCGTAAATAATGCCGCGCCTGGGGGCGACAGGGATCATTTTGATGTCATTGCGATCGGATCGCGTCTGGTAATAGCCGTGCTGCTGCACCTGCAGGTGCCAGAGGTTTACGACTAACACGACGAAGCACACTACCACCAGGCCAAAAGCAGTTAGCGCGCGCCGGGTAAATAGCTTTTCTTCAGCGGCAAAATCACGAATTTTCATTTATTAAATAATAATTTTATTCATTCTCATTTTGCCGTTCATGATAAAGAGGTCGCCTGGTCAAACTAGCGAAAAGATGCATATCCACCGGGAAAAGTGTGACATTTATTGAGGATGTAACAGATAACGGCGCAAAAGCATGATAAGCGCGCCTGTTAGCGTGGCAAATGCGGGTGAAAATGCGAATAAGCCGCATTCAGGTAGTGAATTAATTATCTTTAAAATCAATAAATTAAAAAGATAAAAATCGAAAAAAAGCGTATTCCTTTAACAGGCTTTGCTGCATAATTCAGCGCATCACCTTTCATCTGTCACTACCCTGAGGAATCGCTATGCTGACCAATGACATGACTGCGCGTTTAAACGAACAGCTAAATCTGGAGTTCTATTCCGCCAATCTGTATCTGCAAATGAGCGCCTGGTGCAGCGATAAAGGCTTTGAAGGCGCGGCGGCGTTTCTGAAATCTCATTCTCGTGAAGAGATGGAACACATGCAGCGCCTGTTTGATTACCTCAGCGATACGGGCGCGATGCCGGTTTTAGGCAGCATCGCTGCGCCGCCGGTCGCCTTTAACTCTCTGGCGGAAGTGTTTGAGCAAACCTATGAGCATGAGCAGCTGATCACGCGTAAAATCAACGAGCTGGCCCACGCGGCGATGACCGCGCAGGATTATTCCACTTTCCATTTCCTGCAGTGGTACGTGGCGGAACAGCATGAAGAAGAGAAACTGTTTAAATCGGTGCTGGATAAGCTGGCGCTGGTGGGCAACAGCGGCAATGGTCTGTTCTTCGTGGATAAAGATCTGGCGAAAATGGACGGTGAAAGCCACGGTCCAACGGCCTAATCTGTAGCCGCCCCGACGCGAATCGCCGCGCCGGGGCCAGGTTTAAAGCATGGTTAACCGCAGTTCAGAAGGCTGCGGTCGGCCAAAGAAGTAGCCCTGAAACAGAGTACATCCTTCTTCCTTCAGCTTATCGAACTGCTCACGGTTCTCAACGCCTTCAGCGGTAATCTGAATATCCAGACTGCGGCTCATTCCGGTAATGGCGCGAATAATCGCCAGCGCTTCACGGCTATCGCTCATATCATTGATAAACGAACGGTCGATTTTAATCTTATCGAACGGAAAAGAGCGCAGGTAGCTTAGCGAAGAGTAGCCGGTGCCGAAATCGTCCAGCGCGATCAGCACGCCCAGCGCTTTCAGGCTTTGCAGGATGTGAATATTGCCCAGCGTATCATCCAGCAGCACCGACTCGGTAATCTCCACTTCCAGCCGCCACGGCTCCAGCCCTGAGCCACGCAGCGCGTCTTCGACCACCGAAACCAGCGCGCTGTTTTTAAACTGAATGGGGGAAAGATTAACCGATACCGCCTGCCCGCCCGCCCAGTTTTTCGCCTCACGGCACGCTTCATATAGCGCCCATGCGCCAAGGCTGTGGATCAGCCCGGTCTCTTCCGCCAGCGGAATAAAATCGCCCGGCATAATTAACCCTTTTGACGGATGATGCCAGCGCATCAGCGCCTCGTAGCCGATAATGGCCTGCTGATCGCTGTTGGTGATCGGCTGATAATACAGCCGCATCTGGTTTTCGGTTATCGCCTCGCGCAGATCGTTCTCCATGCAGCGCCGCGTGCGTGCCTGAACGTCCATCTCCAGGGTAAAATATTCATAGCGATTACGCCCGTTGCGCTTGGCCTCATACAGCGCCATATCGGCGCAGCGTAACAGCTGCTCGGGTGAGGCCAGCTCGGCATCGGCAAAAGCGATACCGATGCTCAGGCCCACCGATAAATTATGCCCGTCAACATTCACCGGCGGATGCACCACCTCGATTAATCGCTGCGCCACCACGTTTGCCTCCTGCTGGTGGTTCAGACTGGGCAGCACAATGGCAAACTCATCGCCACCGATGCGCGCCAGCGTATCCTGCTCACGCAGCACGGCACGCAGGCGTTTGGCAATCGCGCGCAGCAGCTCGTCGCCCATTTGATGCCCCAGCGCGTCGTTAACATTTTTGAAGTTATCCAAATCGAGACAGAGCGCCGCCGTTTGCCGCTCATGCAGCTCTCCCTGACGCAGCGCGTCGCTGAGCCGCTGACGAAACAGAATGCGGTTTGGCAGGCTGGTCAGATAATCGTGATGCGCCATATGATGAATACGCGCATCGGCGGCGCGCTGGTCGGTAACGTCATCGACAATCAGCATGACGTATTGCGTACGCGCATCGCCGCCGCGTACCGTCGCCGCCCGGGTATGCAGAATGCGCTCGCCGCCAGCAGCGCTCAGCTGACGTTCGCTTTGATGGATCCCTTCGCTACGCAATGCCGCATCCGCCAGCATGTCAAAATAGTCGCTCAGCTCCGGCGGCAGGCATTCATGCGGCTTTTTCCCGTGCATACTGTTTTTTTCGACGCCAAACAGCTGCTCGGCCTTGCGGTTTACCAGCAGGATCTCACGTGAAACGGCATCCTCCACCAGCACGCAGGAGGGAATACTGCTGATGATGGTATCAAGAAAGCGCGACATAGCTGTCATACGTTCACTCTGCGCCTCCGCCAGATCTTTGGCGCGCAGAATTTGCTGCTCATATTCACGCCGCTCGGTAATATCGCGGGTAATTTTGGCGTAGCCTACCAGTTGGCCACCCTCGTCGTGAATCGCATCGATCACGACGTGCGCCCAGAAAGCGCTGCCATCCTTACGATAGCGCCAGCCCTGATCCTCAAAGCGGCCCGTTGCGCGCGCGATATTCAGATTGGCCACCGGCGTTTTGTTCCGGCGCTCCTGCGGGCTGTAAAATAGCGAAAAATGCTGGCCGAGGATCTCATGCGCCATATAGCCTTTGGTACGCTGGGCACCTGCATTCCAGTTCGCCACGTGGCCGCCGGGATCGAGCATATAAATGGCGTAATCGGTGACGCTTTCCACCAGTAGCCGATAAAATGTGTCTGGATTCTCGTTCATCATGTTGCCCGGTTGCTGCCTAAATGAGAGATTTGGGTGGGTTGGACATGGCAACGTAATGCATCTGGCTGGTCAGCGCTACGCTAAAGAAAAATTTGTCAATCTGCCCGGCATGACGTTATCGGACGAAGCCTTTCCATTCATATCGGCAAGGTTGACAAATTTTTCCGTTATTTACAGGCGAAATGATCTTAACAAAAAGCCTTAAGCCAGATTCCCGCTGTGGGTAATCCCATACCAGGAGAGAGCGTACCTTTACCCCGCGTCGTCGCTCAATGGCGGCGGTGTTAAAGCCGATGCCGTGGTTTAAGACCGCATCTGCTATTCGGCAGAGATCCCTTTGAACACTATCAGGATATGTTTCTGCTTAATCAGGTTGGCGTACATTTAACCTTGCTAATCGTTACGCTAAAGAACGGCTTTGTTGAATAAATCAGATTTCGGGTAAGTCTTCCCCGTAGCGGGTTGTGTTTTCAGGCAATACGCACGCTTTCAGGCATACCTGCTTTCGTCATTTTGTTCAGCGCTCGTACCAGGGCCATAG
>NZ_NWUO01000016.1 GCF_002895925.1 Mixta theicola
TGACCCAGAAAAACCGTCCAGCATCACCACTTCACCATGGTAGATCATGTTTTTCAGTTTTTCACGCGCCTGCGGCCCGTGCGGCGGCAGCTGATTGGTATAACCGTTAAAGGCGCGTTCCTGCATACGGCACAGAGTTACTACTGTGTGAGGTTCCCTGCGTCAGGAACCCATTTGGGCCAACAGCTTGAATTTAACAGGCTATTTATCCAATAAAATCTCAGAGGATTGACTTACATTAGCTAAGTCATTTTCAGCGCTTCCGTTGCTTCTACCAGGACGGCCAAAAAGTTATTCAAATTAAATTTCATTGCATTTTGTTCAGCTAATACCCTGGCGTCAGCAAAAAACTCAACTTCAATATTATCAGGCCCCTTATCTTTGTTTAATTAACAAAGAATGTGATCTCTGAATGAAATTTCTACGGTAATTTTTTCATAATTAAAATCACTATAAAATTATTTCAAAATCGTTATCCATATCATAATTTCCCGTTCCAAGATTGCCGCGAGGCAGGTAATAAACATCAATTCCGGGCAGGCTGAATTTCATACATCATATCCTTATGATGAAAAACATTGCTTAACCATGGTTGGAGACGGTTCGGGTTAGAAGGATTTATTATTTTATTGTGAAGTTTTTTGTAAATTGTGGAGCGGTTCGCAAAGTTATGAAGAATAGCTTTTATCGTTTATATTTAGGGCGGTTCGTGCCGGTTAGCTTAAAGGCGGTTCGTGCCGGTCAGTCGAGGGGTGGGCAGTTCCGGCGGGACGGCATAAACCCATCCCTGGGGCCTCCGCCCGTGCCTTCCCAGGCCGCAGGAGGCCCGCATCCACTGCCAACCCCTCTCCTTCCCCTACTGTCCAGCTACCGTAACTTAACCGTCTAAAAGGCAAGACAAGGAAGGTAAGAACTACCGGCTACCTCTACCAGGCACCCAAACACCAATGTTAAATATCTAACCTGGATAAAAAGGTTTTTTCTTGAAAATTCTGGTATATACCGTCAAATAAAAACAAGCAGCCGTCCTTTTCTACAACACTAAATCCTTCATCATCACATTCAACATAAACACCAACGCAACCCTCTTCGATGCCTTCCAGTCTGTACTCAGATATGTTAGTTATTTTCTTGCCAAGATATTTATTGAACTCAACAGCGGTTTCTATGGGGTATGCAAACGCATCGTCAATGTTTTTGATATGCAACAGCATCGGCTCTGAATCTTCAACTGACCAGCTCAAAATACCTTCATCGATAGTTAATGACACCCAGCCAGAAGATGAAACCTGGAAAAACAATGTTAGCATCCGGCAAACTAACTCGTTCTCGATCAAAAAAGAACGAAACCTGAAATCTTTAAAAAATTCATTAATCAACATATCAACTCCGTTAAAATTTCGATGATTTTTCAGGAATTAGCGTATCAAATTCATATTTATTATCAGAAAAAACTCTTAAACTGACGGTGCTATTCGTTTTTTCACTATAAACATGAATTAAATCATAGTTACCCCGAACAGAAGAACGCGGAATTACCGTGCTGATCTGCGTTGCGTTTTCTAATGTTTCCTTTATGGTTTTTTTGCATGCTCCACTCCAGCTTTACTCGCCGAATAGGGTAAACGTCCTTGTCCAATCTTCGCCCCCAGCTTCCTACTGATGTTTGCTGATTGTGAGGAGAGAAATTCATTAACATTACCCAAACCTTTAACCTGCACGGTTGCCTTTTCCATTTGTTTTAAAGGATTAACCGCAGCAAGCCTCGTTTTTACAGTAGATTTACCAACTGCAACATTTACACGCCCCATTGTCAAACAACGGCAACAGAAGCACCCGCAATAAGCAAGCCTTTAGCCTGGTCAGACATCATCTGGTCATAACCGGCAGGCGCATCGCCGCCGAGCTGTTGTGCGGCTTGTCTGAACCCTTCAGGATTACCGTTATAGATCCCGCCAGCCGCCAGCAGCCGTCCGGCGGCTTTGCTGTTAATGGTGCTCAGCGGAGCGGGCTGTTTAATGCCGGATGAACGTTCAGGTAACGCGGTGGGGCGCGGTTTACCGCCTTTGTTGCTGTAGTCCCGGCGGGCGACCGATCTTGTATATTCACGAATGACGGCTTGCGCCCCGTCAAACTTAAACGCCAGCGGATCGCGGCAAATCAGTTCGCCATGCTCATTGATATAAAACAGCCCGCCTTTTGACCCAGAAAAACCGTCCAGCATCACCACTTCACCATGGTAGATCATGTTTTTCAGTTTTTCACGCGCCTGCGGCCCGTGCGGCGGCAGCTGATTGGTATAACCGTTAAAGGCGCGTTCCTGCATATTAATCAGCTGAAAACCGAAATGCATACTGTCGTCAAAAATATATTTACTGTCGATTTTCGGCCATGCAAAAACAGGGCTGATAATCTCTTCATATTTTTCCGGGGAAAGGTTGTCACGAGGCAGATAATAAAGATCGCTTCCGGGCAGGCTAAAGCTCATACATCATATCCTTATGATGAAAATTGCTGGATGAACGATTGCACATCCCGGCGCTGATATCAACGATTAAATCAATATATATCAATCACTTATGCGCTAAACTAAATGGTTCATGTAGTTATATCAGAAGGGCTTACCTGCTTTATTTCTACGGTCAGGGCCAATAAAACGGCTTTTAGCCCTGTCAGTCAGCAGCATGATATGAGGCGTTAAATATATTCTTGCTCTGTGATACGTTGTTATAAACCGAGCTCACTGAGGCCAGGATGATCGTCAGGACGACGCCCAAGCGGCCAGAAATATTTGCGATCTTCTTCGCGGATAGGCAGGTCATTAATGCTGGCATAGCGATGAGTCATTAAACCGTTCTCATCGAATTCCCAATTTTCATTACCGTAAGAACGGAACCAGTTGCCGGCATCGTCATGCCACTCATAGGCGTAACGCACCGCAATCCGGTTGCCTTCATAAGCCCACAGCTCTTTAATCAATCGGTAATCGAGTTCTTTTCGCCATTTCCGATGCAGCAGGGCTGCCGCCTCTTCTCGACTGGTCACAAACTCTGCGCGATTTCTCCAGTAAGTATCCTTACTGTAAGCCAGCGAGACTTTATCTGCATCTCTGCTGTTCCAGCCATCTTCAGCAAGACGCACTTTCTCAATAGCGGTCTCACGTGTAAAAGGCGGCAAAGGGACGCGTCTTTCAATACCTTCCGACATGTTTTCTCCTGATATAAACGATCGGCCTGTTAAAGCATGGATAAGAACAGCAGCAGAACTGAAGGGATACGGTGGAAAAAGCGCGGGCCGGATAACCGGCCCGCTGCGAAGATTAACCTTCGTTGTGCATTTCGAGGCTTTCAACCTCATTCTGACGCGCCAGCGCTTTGGCATCGTCATTGCGCAGCGATTGCAGATACTCCAGATATTGTAGATCGACATCTTTAGTGACGTAAATGCCGTTAAACACTGAACATTCAAACTGATCAATGTCCGGATTCTCTTCGCGTACCGCCTCAATCAGATCGTCGAGATCCTGGAAGATCAACGCATCAGCTTTAATCAGCTGGCGAATCTCTTCTACTTCACGACCGTGAGCAATCAGCTCGGTGGCGCTCGGCATATCGATGCCGTAGACGTTCGGGAAGCGAATCTCCGGCGCCGCAGAGGCCAGATAGACCTTCTTCGCGCCTGCTTCACGTGCCATCTCAATGATCTGCTCTGAAGTGGTGCCGCGCACGATAGAATCATCCACCAGCAGCACATTCTTATCGCGGAACTCGGCGCGATTGGCGTTCAGCTTACGGCGCACCGCGTTACGGCGCAGCTGCTGGCCCGGCATGATAAAGGTGCGGCCAACGTAGCGGTTTTTCACAAAGCCCTGACGATAGGGTTTATTAAGGATTCGGGCGATTTCCAGCGCCACGTCGGTGGACGTTTCCGGAATCGGAATGACCACGTCAATATCCAGATCTTCCCATTCGCGCGCGATTTTCGCTCCCAGCTTGGTGCCCATGCGTACGCGGGCGCTGTAGACCGAAATCTTATCAAGGAAAGAGTCCGGGCGAGCAAAATAGACATATTCGAACAGGCACGGATTATTACGTGGGTTTTCAGCGCACTGACGGGTGTACAGCTGGCCGTTTACGGTGATATATACCGCTTCGCCCGGCGCCACGTCACGCAGAAACTCAAAGCCCAGCGTATCCAGCGCCACGCTTTCCGAGGCCACCATATATTCGGTGCGGCCTTCAGAAAGCTCACGTTTGCCCATAACCAGCGGACGGATACCGTTAGGATCACGGAAGGCGACCATGCCGTGCCCGATAATCATCGCCACGCAGGCGTAGGCGCCGCGCACCTGCTGATGTACGGCGGCAACGGCGGAGAAAATATCGTCCGCTTCCAGCGGATGATGCGGACAGCGATCCAGTTCCTGCGCAAAGATATTCAGCAGGATTTCAGAATCGGAGGTGGTATTAACGTGACGACGGCCGCTTTCAAACAGCTGTTTACGCAGCTCATGCGCGTTGGTCAGGTTGCCGTTGTGGGCCAGGGTAATACCGTACGGGGAGTTGACGTAGAAGGGCTGCGCTTCGGACGCGCTGGAGCTACCGGCGGTAGGGTAACGCACATGACCGATGCCCATATTGCCCTGCAAACGCTGCATATGGCGAGCTTCGAACACATCGTTTACCAACCCGTTCGCCTTGCGCAGACGGAAACAGTTCAGCGCATCGATAGTACAAATGCCTGCGGCATCCTGCCCACGGTGCTGAAGCACCGTTAACGCGTCATAAATCGACTGGTTGACCGGCATAAAACCGGTGATACCGACAATACCGCACATGTTGTCATATCCTCATTAGCCGCACACCCGGCGCGATTACCGGGGTAAAAAACTCGACGTGCTTTGCATATAGTCAAAGAACCATCTGATGATGTAACTGAACTCAGGGATCAGTTGAGACTGCTGCCAGTCAGGGCTTTTGGAAAAGCCGGTAAAGGTATCGAGGAAGAACAGCATCGCTGAAACGATTAGCACGCCGCGCAGCGCCCCGAAACAGACACCCAGTACTCTGTCGGTTCCCGACAAACCCGTTTTTTCGACCAGCGAGCCAATCACATAGTTCACTATCGCTCCGACAATCAGAGTAGCAATAAAGAGCGCTGCGATGGCGATGCCGTTGCGCACCAGCGGCTCGTTAAATCCGGTGAACCAGACAGCAAGAAAGGGATAGTAATGACTGGCAACAAAGAATGCGCATCCCCAGGCGATAAGAGATAAAGCTTCCCGAACAAACCCACGGATCAGGCTGACAAGAGCAGAAAAACTAACAATCCCAATGATGACGTAATCTATCCAGACCATGAACTCTTCCAGCGACAATGCCCCTGCATCCAGTTCGGGGCGCATTCTAACAGAAAAAGAAAACGTTTGCGTAGCGTTTTCCCCATCCCATAAAAATAAAAAAGCGGGCAAAAAAACCGCAGCGGTTACGGGCGCAGCGGCAATACCCGGTTCGGGATCCGCTGCAGTACCCGTTCTTTAACGCGCGCTGTAAGGTTTAACCACGCCGCTCAGGCCGGAGAGGCTTTTCAGTTCGCCTACCGCCGCCTGCATTTTGGCCTTTGAGGCATCCGGGCCAACGTAGATGCGGGTAATCTGTCCCTGCACCGGCGTTGACGGCACGGTCCAGGCACGATAGCCGGAGAGACGCAGCTGCGCCACAATCTCGTTCACCTTCGCCGCATTTTTCAGCGCGCCCAGCTGCACCATCCAGGCCTGACCCGTCGGAGCCGTTTGCTCTGCCGGTTTCGGCGCTTCCACCGGTTTTGGCGTTTCTGCCGGTTTCGGCTTCGGTTGCTCAACCGGTTTGGGCTTCGGCTGTTCCGTTTTCACCTTTGGCGGCGACTGAACTACCGGCGGCGGTGCGACTACCGATGGTTCGCTGTTGTGCTGCGGTACGGCAGCGCCGTTATCGCCCGACTGCTGTGGACGATTGCTGTCGCCCCCGATCGCCGCCCCTGCGCCCTCTGGCGGCTGAGCGGGCAGCGACTGCGTGACCGGCGGCACCATATCGCTGTCCTGCTGATCGTCCGGCTTCGGCACCAGCGGGATCGCCGCGAATTCTTCTTTATAATGCTTTTTTTTCCCGTCAAGCAGGCCCGGCAGTACGATAACGCCAACGGCGACCAGAATGACCGTGCCGACTAAGCGGTTCTGAAACTTACTTGCCACTGCCCTTCTCCATTTCTATCGCTTCCATGACCTGTGCCACGGTATGGAACGAGCCACATACCAGCACAATATCCTGTACAGCTGCCTGCTGCATGGCGGCCTGCCAGGCTGCGGTGACAGAACCAAAGGCGAGCGCCCGATCCGTTGTCAGCTCGGCCATCAGCTGCGCCGCGCTGGCGCCGCGCGGGCCTTCCAGCGGCGCTAAATACCAACGATCGACCTGAGGAGCCAGACACGCCAGCGTACCGGCAATATCTTTATCATGCAGCATGCCTACTACCGCGTGCACCAGCCCCGATTTCGGCAGCTGCGCCAGCCGTCCGGCCAGGTAGCCTGCGGCATGTGGATTATGCGCCACGTCCAGAATCACCTGCGGCTGCTGCGCCACGGTTTGAAAACGCCCCGGCAGCACGGCTTTATCCAGCTGCTGACGAACGATCGCTTCACTGACGTTCAGCCCGGAGGCGCTCAGCGCAGCCAGCGCCGTCGCCGCGTTAGGCAGCGGCACCTGCGGCAGCGGCAGATTCTCCAGCGTCACGCTGGGGTTGCTGAAACGCCAGCCGCTCTCCTGCGGCTGCCAGCTCCAGTCGCGTCCCAGCTGCAGCAGCTGCGCGCCTTTTTCCTGCGCGACCAGGGCAATGCTTTGCGGCATATCAGGCTCGCCAACCACCGCGGGTTTGGTAGCCCGGAAAACGCCAGCCTTTTCACGGCCAATGCTTTCACGATCCGGGCCCAGCCAGTCGGTATGATCCAGCGCAATGCTGGTGATCACCGCCACATCCGCATCAACGATATTGGTAGCGTCAAGACGGCCGCCCAGCCCCACTTCCAGAATCACCACGTCCAGCGCCGCCTGTTTAAACAGCTGCAGCGCCGATAGCGTACTGAACTCAAAATAGGTGAGCGAGGTTTCGCCGCGCCCCGCTTCGATAGCGGCAAAGCTGGCGGTATGCGCCGCTTCCGGCAGCTCATCGCCCTGGATACGCACCCGTTCGGTATAGCGCAGCAGGTGCGGTGAGCTATAAACGCCAACCCGGTAACCGGCGGCCATCAGCAGCGTTTCCAGCATACGGCAGGTGGTGCCCTTGCCGTTAGTGCCGGCAACGGTAAAAACAAAGGGGGCGGGTTTTAACAGATCGAGCGTGCGGGCTACGCGTTCAACGCGCGTCAGACCGAGATCGATGGCCTGCGTATGCAGACGCTCAAGATAATAAAGCCACGCGGCCAGAGGCGACGTGGCTTGAGGAAGGTGAAGATTTTCCATGGATCCCGTTCACAAGGTTACGGTTCATTGGTGAAAGGCGCCGTTAACGGCGCCTTTCCATCATCTGTCAGGCCTCTTGGCTCTCCGCTTTCGGCTGATCTGACGGCTCATCGCTGTCAGATAGCGGCGCAGGCAGATTCTGCATTTTCGCCAGCAGGCTTGCCAGTTTAAAGCGCATTTCCGGACGGCGAATAATCATATCGATCGCGCCTTTTTCAATCAGGAACTCGCTGCGCTGGAAGCCCGGCGGCAGTTTTTCACGCACCGTCTGCTCAATAACGCGCGGGCCGGCAAAGCCAATCAGCGCTTTCGGCTCCGCCACGTTCAGATCGCCCAGCATGGCGAAACTGGCGGAGACGCCGCCCATGGTCGGGTCGGTCAATACGGAGATATAAGGCAGACCGCGCTCGCGCATTTTCGCCAGCGCCGCACTGGTTTTCGCCATCTGCATCAGCGACATTAACGCTTCCTGCATACGGGCACCGCCGCTGGCGGAGAAACAGATCAGCGGGCAGTTATCTTCCAGCGCCTGCTCTACGGCACGGACAAAACGCGCGCCGACCACTGAGCCCATTGAGCCGCCCATAAAGGCAAACTCAAACGCGACGGCCACGATGGGCATGCTGTGCAGCGTGCCCTTCATGACGATCAGCGCATCTTTCTCTTCGGTTTCTTTCTGCGCCGCAGCCAGACGATCCTTATACTTTTTGGAGTCGCGGAACTTGAGAACGTCTTTCGGTTCCAGTTCGCTGCCCAGCTCAACCAGCGTGCCCTGATCTAACAGGCTCTGCAGGCGCTCGCGCGCGTGCATACGCATGTGATGGTCGCATTTTGGACAAACTTCCAGGTTGCGCTCCAGCTCGGCACGGTAAAGCACCTGCCCGCAGCTGTCGCATTTTGTCCAGACCCCTTCAGGAATGTTTGCTCTGCGCGACGGGGTAATTGTGCTCTTATTGAGAATTCGTTCAATCCAGCTCATTGATGACCTTTCTGTTTGAACCTGGTGAGACCAGTTTTTCTTGTTGCTGCTGAAGCCGTCTTCAGCAGACCATAAATGTCGCTTATTAAACCATAACCATTACGCGCTGTGGATAAAAATCTGGTCATACCCGTTAGCGCCGATGGCTTAAGGCTGTTTTTGCTGACGGGCCGCACGGCGATGACGCCACACTTCCACTACGCCCGGCAGTATCGATACCAGGATAATAGCCACAATCAACAGTTTCAGGTTGTCCTGCACCATCGGCAAGGCGCCAAAAAAGTAGCCCGCATAGGAGAACAACAGCACCCACAGCAGCGCGCCGGTTACGTTAAACAGCGCGAAATGGCGATAAGACATATGTCCCATGCCCGCGACGAACGGCGCAAAAGTGCGAACGATCGGCACGAAGCGCGCCAGAATAATGGTTTTTCCGCCGTGACGCTCGTAAAAAGCGTGGGTTTTATCCAGATAGCTGCGGCGGAAGATACGCGAATTGGGATTGCTGAATAACTTTTCGCCAAACAGCCGTCCAATGGTGTAGTTAACCGCATCGCCCAGCACCGCGGCGACCACCAGCAACGCAGCCACCATATGCACGTTGAGACCGTTATCCGGCAGCGCCGCCAGCGCGCCTGCGACAAACAGCAGTGAATCGCCGGGTAAAAACGGCGTTACTACCAGTCCGGTTTCGCAGAACAAAATCAGAAACAGAATGGCGTATACCCAGATGCCATACTGCGCCACCAGCTCGGCCATATGGACATCAATATGCAGGATAAAATCGACAACAAAACGGATTAGATCCATAACTCTTCCTTAGTGAGCGGCAGCGCCTGAAAGTTAATCTTCGAGAAACAACGGCCCCATCGGAGGCCGGGGTAAAGCAAAATGCGCCGGATAATCAACGGCGACCAGATAAAGTCCTGCCGCTTTTGCCGTCGCGGCAGCCAGCTTGCGATCTTTGGCCGCCAGCAGCTCAGCCATCCAGCCTTCGGGCTGATTGCCGCAGCCGATCTCCAGCAGGCTGCCCACGATATTGCGCACCATATGATGAACAAACGCGTTGGCTTTAATATCCACCACGACATAACCGCCGTGGCGGCTAACGTTAAGGTGCATAAGGTTACGCCACGGCGTACGCGACTGGCACTGTACCGCACGAAACGAGGTAAAGTCGTTTTCGCCCAGCAGACACTGTCCGGCGCGGTGCATTTTTTCCACGTCCAGCGGCAGATGAAAATGCGTGACGCCGCCGTGCAAAATCGCCGGACGCAGCCGGTGATTATAAATAACATAGCGATAACGCCGTGCCGTAGCGCTAAAGCGTGCATGAAATTCTTCCGGCACCGCCTTTACCCAGCGCACGGCAATATCGTCCGGCAAATTCGCGTTTACGCCCAACGTCCAGGCGGCATCTTTGCGTAGCGAGGTGGTTTCAAAATGCACCACCTGGCCGGTGCCGTGTACGCCCGCATCGGTGCGTCCGGCGCAAAATACCGTCACCTCATGGTTCGCCACCTGCGACAGCGCCTGCTCCAGACGCGCCTGTACGCTACGCACCTCCTGCTGCCGCTGCCAGCCATAATAGCGGCTGCCGTCATATTCAATACCGAGCGCCAGTTTATAAACGTTCGGGTTAACCGCCTGCGTCATTAGTACAGATACTCCTGTACCAGCTTCTCAGCGGTTTTTAACGCCATCAGCGCGCCACCGAAGCGCACGTTATCGGCCACCGACCAGAACTGCAGCAGCTCCGGTATGCCGTAATCGTTACGCAGGCAGCCCACGTTCAGGCTGGCACTGTCAGAGGCATCGGTAACCTGCGTCGGATAGTCGTTTTCATCCGCCAGCACGATTTCATCGATGCGCGACAGCTCATCGCGCGCCTCTTCCGCCGAAAGCGGACGCAGGCTTTCCAGATGCACAACCTGCGCATTGCCATAAAACACCGGGGCCTGCACGCTGCTGACAGCAATCGGCAATCCCTCGTCCTGCAGCACTTTACGCACCTGTTCGACCAGCCGACGTTCGCTTGCCACGCTGCCCGTAGTGTCCGGCAGCTGCGGCAGCAGGTTAAACGCCAGCTGACGGCCAAAGTAATGCTCTTCGGCAGGCAGGCCGTTCAACAGACGTGCGCTTTCGCCCGCCAGCGAATCCACCGCCGCCTTCCCGTGCGCCGATACCGACAGCAGATTAGTCACCTGCAGTCGCCCGATGCCGGCCAGATCGGTAAGCGGCTTGATGGCGCTCAGCAGCTGACTGGTCAGGCTGTCCGCAACGCTGATGATATTGCGGTTACGGTAATCCGCCAGCACCTGCGGATTGACATCCGGCACCACCAGCGGCACGTCCGGTTCGAGAGCAAACAGATCGCTACTGTCGATGACCAGACAACCGGCGCTGGCGGCTTCATCCGCGTAGCGCGCCGAGGCCTCACGACCGGCAACGAAAAACGCCAGCTGCGCCTGCGACCAGTCAAATTCACTGGCGTCCTGAACGCGCAATGACTGCCCGGCAAACCGCACGCTTTCACCGGCGCTGCGCTCGCTTGCCAGCAAATACATTTCACCAACCGGGAACTGGCGTTCGGCCAGCAGCTCCAGTAAAGCGTTCCCTACTGCGCCTGTCGCGCCTAAAAGCGCAATATTCCAGCCGTCAGACATGTTGGTTTACTCCAGACAATGACATAAAAACAGAAGGCGGTGATATTCACCGCCCGTTGATTCAGATTATTCCCCAGCGATAAGCGCCGACGAAATAATAAGGGTTATGCTGGCTGATGGACCGCGTTAAAGCCCAGCTTTTGCAGCAGCGCCGCCGCTTCAGCGTTGTCACACTCTACCCGCAGCGATGACCATTCGCGGCGCTCCAGATATTGTTTGCGCAGGCGGTCAAATTCGCCAGGCTGACCTGCGACTTTTCTCAGCGGCGCATCATCGCGGCGCACATCATACACCAGATGCGCCAGACGTTTTAGCGTTGGCTGATCGAGCGGCCCGTGCAGCGTAATGCGGCCAAACTCCGGCGCGGGCAGCAGCGTCTCCAGCGCCACCTGCTGCGCCTGGCCAATAAAGCGGGTCCAGGCTTCAAAAACCTGCGTGGTGCCGCGCGCTTTCCCCTCCAGCGTATAGCCGGCAATATGTGCGGTGCCAATATCCACCCGCTCCAGCAGCGCCACGTTTAGATCCGGCTCCGGCTCCCACACGTCCAGCACCACGCTTAAATCGCGGCGCTGTTGCAGCACCCGCAGCAGCGCTGCGTTATCAACCACCGGCCCGCGGCAGGCGTTGATTAAAATCGATCCCGGCTTCAGCGCCTGCAGCAGCGCCTCATCCGCCAGGTGCAGCGTTTGATAAGGCCCGTCTTTATGCAGCGGCGTATGGAATGTCAGTATGTCCGCTTCCGCCACCAGCTTTTCCAGCGGATAAAAATCGCCCGCGTCGCCGCGATCGCCACGCGGCGGATCGCACAGCAGCGTCTTAATACCCAGCGCTTCCAGCCGTTTTTGCAGCCGGCCGCCGACATTGCCGACGCCGATAATCCCCACGGTGCGATCGGTGAGCTGAAAGCCGTCGCGCTCCGCCAGCATCAGCAGCGCGGAAAAGACGTACTCCACCACGGCGATAGCGTTACAGCCTGGCGCGGCGGAAAAGCCGATCCCGGCACGCGCCAGAAAATCCTCATCGATATGATCGGTGCCCGCAGTGGCGGTGCCGACAAATTTTATCGCTTTGCCGCCCAACAGCGCCTCATTCACTTTGGTGACCGAGCGCACCATCAGCGCATCGGCATCCTTCAGCGCCTTGGTGGGAACCGGCCGACCGGGCACTGCGACTACCTCCCCGGTACGGCTAAACAGCTCGCGGGCGTAAGGCATATTTTCATCTACCAGAATTTTCACAACGGCTTTCCTGCATCGACTGAAAAATTGTCGGTTATGTTGCCATATCCAGGGACGGAATTCATGCTGCGACGTGCCGTCGGCGCGCCCGGTAACGCTCCGGCGTGGTGCCGGCCTGCTGCTGAAACATGACAATTAGCGCGGAAGATGAACTGTAGCCCAGTTCCAGCGCAATATCCTGCACCTGCTTCCCCTATTCCAGCACCACTTCGCACAGGCGCAAATCAGCGGACGTCTGCGGCAGATGCAGCTGCCGCGCCGCAAAATCCGCCATAATCGCCTTAACGATCGGGCCGCTCTGGATCAGGCAGGCCTGCTGCGGCATGCCGGTACAACATTCAACGGCGATATTAAAGGTGAGCAGCCGGGTATGCTTATGGTTGTAGCTGGCATGTTGGTGTTCGGGCGGGATCCAGACCGGAAACGCAGCGGGCGTCAGCAGGCGTTTGCCTTCCACCTCAATCTGTAACACGTTCCCCTCGACAAAAATCAGTTGCCCCCAGCGGTGCGCATGCGGCAAATATTCCGTGCGGGCGTTGGTTTGCTCATAACGCAGGAAAAAACGAAAATCACTGGCAAAGTCCGGTTCCTGATAAACAAGCTGAACCATTTCTCCTCCGGTTTGCGCCGGGCGACAAACTGTCCGGTCGGTGATAAATTTTGTCCGATTTTAACTATCTGTCTGAAAACGGATAAGCGTACACTGCGCAACATCGATTCAGAGACGATGAAACTATCATGGGCTTTTTATTTCCCCTGTTTGCGGTGCTGATTTGGTCGATTAACGCCATTGTCAGCAAGCTTTCCGCCGGCGCTATCGATCCGGCGGCGATTTCCTTCTATCGCTGGCTGCTGGCGTTGCTGGCGCTAACGCCCTTTGTGCTGCCCGCCGTCTGGCGCAACCGCCGCGCGGTGGCGCAGGTAGGGTGGAAGCTGCTGGTGCTTGGCCTGTTGGGTATGGTGCTGTATCAGTGTCTGACCTATTACGCGGCGCACAGCGTGACCGCCCTGTTTATGGGCATCCTGAACGCGCTGATCCCGCTGCTGACGGTACTGTTAAGCGTGGTTATTCTGCGCGTCGCGCCGACGGTGGGCATCCTGCTGGGCAGCCTGCTCTCGTTTGGCGGGCTGATCTGGCTGGTAAGCCAGGGGAACCCGGCTCAGCTGCTGACGCACGGCATGGGCAAAGGTGAACTGATGATGTTTGCCGCTTCAGCCTCGTATGCGCTGTATGGCGTACTGACCCGGCGCTGGGCGCTTAGCCTGCCGGGCTGGCAAAGCCTGTATATGCAGATTTTCTTTGGCGTGCTGCTGTTAATCCCCGGCTTTTTACGCGCGCCAGATGTCAGCCTGACCGCTCAGAATATTCCGCTGGTGCTGTTTGCCGGTATTCCCGCCTCCATTATCGCGCCGTTCCTGTGGATCCAGGGCGTACTGCGCATGGGCGCCAGCACCACCAGTATTTTTATGAACCTGGTGCCGATATTTACCGCCGTGATTGCCGTGCTGTTGTTGCATGAAACCTTGCACAGCTATCATTTTATCGGCGGCGGCATTACGCTGCTTGGGGTGATTGTGGCGCAGCGCCTGCGCATACCGCTGATGTCCGCACGTCGTACGGCCAGCGATCCGGCTGCCTGACAGGCTGAGATTGCACGCTTTTTCCGCACTTCATCGGGCCGATGCCGATAAGCCTTCGCATCGGTCCGCGATAAACGCCGCCAGCGGTGAATTATCCGGCCTGACTCTCTACATTTTCCCCGCCAGGATTGGTATCATAGCCGACTATTCTACTTTTCCGGCGCGCCCCGGATATTGACCTGCCGTTTTAAGGATTCCGCCATGCAACCTCTTACTGGCCCCGGCGCGCCCCAGGGCGATCGCACCACTGTATCCGGCCCGCCCCCTCGCGGCGGCGGCACGCCGGGCGAGCAGCCGCTCTCGCCCGGCCAGCGCACTACGCTGGAACGGTTAGTGGTGCGCATTATGTCGCTGAGTACCTTAAAGGCGCCTGAGCTGTGGGCGGGGTTACGCCGCGAGGTTGGGGTGAAAAACGATGCCGAGCTGCAGTCGCGTCACTTCCCCGTCGCCGAAAATTTTCTTAATGGCAGACTTACGCAGGTACAAAATAATCACGCCACGCGTCAACTGCTACAGCAGCTGACCGAGCTGCTGCCGCAGGGCAATAATCGCCAGGCCGTCAGCGATTTTATTCGCCAGCAGTTTGGTCATACGGTACTCAGTTCGCTGTCGCAGGATCAGCTGCGTCAGGTGCTGACAATGTTGCAGAACGGCCAAATGACCATTCCGCAGCCGCAGCTGACGCGCAATAGCGATCGTTCGCTGCTGCCCGCAGAACATCAGACGCTGAATCAGCAGGTGGTCAAGCTGGCGGCCGCAACCGGCGAGCAATCCTCAACGGTTTGGTCATCGGCCCTGAAGCTGGTCGGCCTGAAAAGCGGCGATCCGATCCCGTTACGCCACTTTCCGCTGCTTACGCAATATCTGCAGGTTCGCCAGACGCTGAGCCAGCAGCATGCGCCGACGCTGCATATGCTGGAGACGGCGCTGAAGCATCCGCTGGATCGCGTTGAACAACAGATGCTGGAAGAGTACAGCCAGCAGAATTTCCAGGCGACGCCGCAGTCCATCCTTACCACCGCCCAGGCGCAGGATCTGCTGAACCTGCTGTTTTCCCGCCGCGCCGAACGCATCAGCGAAAGCGATACGCAGCGGGCAGCCAGCGATATTAATCCGCAGCCCATCTATAATCCGCTGGTTCCGTGGCTTCCGGCTCCGCTGCAGCCGCTGGCAAACCGGCCCGCGCTGGCGGCGCTGATCGTGCTGCTGGTTATCGGCCTGCTGTGGCTGCTGTTCTGATTAACAGCCACAGTCACGGGCCGTAGCCTGCGGCGGCCATTCGCCGGGGCTATCTCCCGTGACAACCGGATGCTGGTCACGTCGCCAAAAATCGAGTCCGCCGATCAGTTCTTTTACCCGCAGCCCGGCGCTGGCCAGCTTCCACGCCGCCTTAGTCGAACCATTACAGCCAATACCATCGCAGTAGGTGATATACACCTTACTGCGGTCAAGGCGCGCCAGGCTTTCCGGCGTCATATCACGATGCGGAAAATGAACCGCGCCGCAGATATGTCCGGCCTGCCAGGCCTGCGCTGAACGCGCATCGATCACGACAATCTCCGTCACGCCGTTGGCTAAGTCTTCGGCTACGTCCCATGCATCAGCGTAATAAGCCAGTTTATGCGCCAGCCAGGCGGCGCTGACATCCGCGGCAGGTGGGGGAAAAGCGAGAACGCTGGAAGTCACTGACATGTTTTTTCTCCGGTAGTTTTTCTGCCATCATACCGTTACGTCGGTATGATAACTGATACCAATTATTCTCTGCTGATAAGACCCATTATGGCTTCGCTTAGCGCACGAATTTCAATGCTGTACGCCGTCCAAACGGGCACGACCCGTCGCGATCGTCTCTGTAGCGCGCTGCGTCAGACCATCAGCGAAGGCAGTTTGCCGGCAGGAAGCCGCCTGCCCTCTTCCCGTTTGTTGGCCGCTGAGCTAAAGCTTTCACGGGTAACGGCGGAAGCCGCCTACGGTCAGCTGGAAAGCGAAGGCTATCTGTGCCGCAAAACCGGTCAGGGAACCTTTGTCGCCATTACTGTACGATCGCCTTCCGTCAGCAGGAAAACCGCCGCGTTACCCTTTACACCTTCAGCGCGTGCGGCGGCGGTGGTTGCCAGCGGAGGCTGTCAGGATCCTCCGTTTCCTTACGCCTTTGCCGCCGGCTCGCCGGAACTGCGCGCTTTTCCTCACGATCTGTGGCGCAGGCTCACAGCACGACAGCAGAAGCTGCACGGCAACGCTCTGATGCGCTATGGCGATCCGCAGGGCTGGCTGCCGCTGCGCCAGGCATTAAGCACTTATCTGGGCCAGGCGCGTGGCGTGCGCTGTAAGCCGGAGCAGCTGCTGGTGTTGACCAGCTCACAGCAGGCGTTACAGATGCTGGCGCTGCTGCTGCTCGACAGCGGTGAAGAAATATGGATGGAAAATCCCGGCTATCCCGGCGCGCGCCACGCTTTTCATAGCGCCGGCGCGCGCGTTACCGGCGTGGCGGTTGATGAGCAGGGAGCCATTCCCGGCGACGGTTCGCCACGGCTTATTTATCTGACGCCTTCGCACCAGTACCCTGGCGGATCGGCGCTTAGCCTTGAGCGTCGGCTGGCATGGCTGGCGCTGGCGGAAAAGCAGCAAAGCTGGATTATTGAAGATGATTATGACAGCGAATTTTGGTACGACGCGCAACCGATGCCCGCAATGCAGGGGCTGGCGCCGCAGCGCACCATCTATCTTGGCACTTTTTCTAAATCGCTATTTCCTTCGCTGCGTCTGGCATGGATGGTGGTGCCCGAACCGCTGGTTATGCCGCTGATCCGTTTACGTAGCGTGATGGATGGGCACAGCGCGCAGCTGCCGCAGGCGGTTACCGCTGCCTTTATTGAGCAGGGCCACTACGCGGCGCACCTGCGGCTGATGCGCCAGCTTTATCACAGCCGCCGTGATTTGCTGCAGGAACGGCTTACCGCTCTGTTGTCCGAACGGCTGGATATTTTGCCCTGTCGTGGCGGCCTGCAGTTGACGGTTTTACTGCGCCAGGGAGATGAAGCTGAGCTAACCGCGCGGGCGACGGCGGCGCAGCTAATATTGCCGCGCCTGGCTCCCTGCTGGCTTAACAATCTGCCGGAACAGCAGGGCTGGCTGCTGGGTTTTTCCGCGCTGGAACGCGCGGAAATTATTAGCGGCGTGAACCGACTGGCGGCCCTTTTTTAATGCCAGCGCGCCGTTGGCAGCGGCGTATCATTACGCAGGTTGCGTTTTTGCCTGACGCGACATCAACAGCGACAGCAACATACCGAGCACGGCGCACGCGGCGGCGGCCAGATAAACTGAGCCGTAACCCAGCGAAGTCGCCAGCAGGCCGGTCAGCGGTCCGCTGATGCCGTAAGCAATATCCTGGAAGGCGGCAAATCCCCCCAGTGCCGTGCCGCGCACCTGAGGCGCTACGCGCTTCACCACCTCAACGCCCAGCGCCGGAAACACCAGCGAACAGCCGCAGCCGGTCAGCGCCGCACCCGCCAGCGCCATCCAGCCGTTGACCGAGAATCCCAGCAGCACCAGCCCAGCCGCTTCAATTGCCAGCGAAATCACCGCAACGCGAATCCCGCCCAGACGATCGGGTAAGCCGCCAAAAAAGATGCGCATCAATACAAAAGCGCCGCCAAAGGCGCTCAGAGCAAAGCCCGCGTTGCCCCAGTGACGTTCAGCAAACCACAGCGAGGTAAAGGTGCCAATTACCGCAAAGCCTACGCCCTGCAGCGCCAGCGCACTGCCCGGCGACAGGATTTGCCCTACTACGCGCCACAGCGAAGGACGCTCGCCAGCCTGGGTCGGCACCGCGCGTATCCCGCCGTTCAACGCCAGGGAAATCAACGGCAGCATAAGCGCGACGATGCCCAACCCGCTAAACCCCCAGCGGGCATGGATCCACAGCCCCAGCGGCGCGCCAGCCGCCAGCGCGCCGTAGATGGCCATGCCGTTCCAGGACATTACCAGGCCGGAGCGCTTTGGCCCCACCAGCCCCAGTCCCCAGATCAGATTACCGGTTAACAGCAGGCTTTCGCCAAAACCCAACAGCAGGCGTCCCACCACCAGCAGAGCGAATTTCCCCGCCGCAGGCAGCGCAAGCTGAGCCGCCAGCAAATAGGCAACGCCAACGAAGGCGATCGCCACCATGCCCTGCTGGGTAGTGATTTTTGCGCCGTGGCGATCGGCCCGCTTTCCGGCCAGCCCACGCGTTAGCAGCGTGGCGAAAAACTGTATGCCCACCGCCACGCCTACCATAACGTTGCTGTAGCCCAGTTCCTGATGCACAAATAGCGGAATAACCGGCAGCGCCAGGCCAGCGGTCAGATAGGTTAAAAATACAGCGAAGGAGGTACAGGCAAGAAAAGCCGTACCCCGTGAAGTGTTGACTGTCGTCTCAGACATTCGTCACGTAACTCCTGAATATTGCGGGCGCACGCCGGTTAGCCATGCGCGCCCATATCGCCAGCCCAGAGCGCTGACATGGGTGCGTTGGTTAACGTAAACGCTTACGTAATATCATGACGATATTGTTTACGGGGATGCTGACAGAAAGCTAAACGCGAGAGCCGCCAGCGTCGGCAGTGTAATGGAGTCAGGCGCGCAGCAACAATAGCCCCGCCCGAATTTCTTTCTTATGGCGACAGAAGTGCGCGCCGACTCGCAAAAAAGCGAGTAATCCACGGATAACAGATAAAAAAAAGCCCGGCTTTCGCCGGGCTGTTTATCATGCTGTTACTGATATTTACGCAGCGTCAGCGTTGCGTTGGTGCCGCCAAAGCCGAAACTGTTAGACATTACCGTCGTCAGCTTACGTTCGGTCGGCATAGTGACAATATTCATCCCTTCCGCCACCGGATCGAGTTCTTCAACGTTAATGCTCGGCGCGATAAAACCATGTTCCAGCATCAGCAGACTGTAGATCGCTTCCTGTACGCCTGCCGCGCCCAGCGAGTGACCGGTCATGGCTTTGGTTGCGGAAATGGCCGGCTGATTTTCGCCAAACACTTCACGGATCGCGCCCAGCTCTTTCGCATCGCCAACCGGCGTAGAAGTCCCGTGCGTGTTGATATAGTCGATTGGGGTATCTACGCCCTGCATCGCCATTTTCATGCAGCGCACCGCGCCTTCACCTGACGGCGCAACCATATCAGCGCCGTCGGAGGTCGCGCCGTAACCAACGATCTCGGCATAGATATGCGCACCGCGCGCCAGCGCATGCTCTAACTCTTCGACAACGACCATGCCGCCGCCGCCTGCAATTACAAAGCCGTCACGGTTAGCATCATAGGTACGGGATGCTTTTTCCGGCGTTTCGTTATAGCGGGTGGAAAGCGCGCCCATCGCATCAAATTCACAGGCCATTTCCCAGCACAGCTCTTCGCCGCCGCCGGCAAAAACGATATCCTGTTTACCCAGCTGGATTTGTTCTACCGCGTTACCAATACAGTGCGCAGAAGTGGCGCAGGCGGAACTGATTGAGTAGTTAACGCCGTGGATTTTGAACGGCGTCGCCAGACAGGCGGAAACGCCGGAGGCCATCGCTTTGGTCACCACGTACGGGCCTACGGCTTTCAGGCCGCGCGGGCTGCGCATGGCATCAGCGCCAAATACCTGGAAACGCGGAGAACCGCCGCCGGAACCGGCAATCAGACCCACGCGCGGATTATTTTGGTAAGTTTCATCGCTCAGGCCAGCGTCTTTAATCGCTTCGGCCATAGAAAGATAAGCATAAATGGACGCATCACTCATAAAACGCACAATTTTGCGATCGATGAGGCCGGTGGTATCGAGCTTAACGTTACCCCAGACGTGACTACGCATGCCGGAATCTTTCATCTCTTGAGAGAAGGTAATGCCAGAGCGGCCTTCACGCAGAGATGCCAGGACTTCTTCCTGGTTGTTGCCAATGCTGGAAACGATCCCCAGGCCAGTAATCACTGCACGTTTCATCAAAATACCTCTTCCATCATCATAATTAGGTTTTGACAGGCACTCTAGCTTACACTTGTACGCCGAACAAGTCCGATCAGCAAAATACTTGTGTAAATTTGCTTGATGTGACCGCTCTCGCTAAAATCGCGGCACTGCCTGATAAGTGAGCCATTCCCGTTGAAAAAGATCCCAATAGAACATGCAAAACTGGACTGGAACGATCAGGGTACACCTGTATCCCGAGAATTTGACGACGTCTATTTTTCTAACCAGAACGGTCTGGAAGAGACCCACTATGTCTTTCTGGGCGGCAATAATTTGCCTGCCCGCTTCGCTACGCATCCGCGCGCGCTGTTTGTTGCTGCCGAAACCGGATTTGGCACCGGCCTTAATTTTCTGACGCTGTGGCGCGCTTTCGATCGCTTTCATCAGGAGCAGCCGCTGGCGAATTTGCAGCGCCTGCACTTTATCAGTATGGAAAAATTTCCGCTGGCCCTGGACGATCTTGCGGCCGCGCATGCGCGCTGGCCGGAGCTGGAGCCGTACGCTGCACAGCTGCGTCAGCAGTGGCCGCTGGCGCTGCCGGGCTGTCATCGTTTGCTGTTAGATGGCGGGCGCGTCACGCTGGATTTGTGGTTTGGCGATGTTAATACGCTTATTCATCATTTTGATGACAGCCTGCAGCGCAGCGTGGACGCCTGGTTTCTTGATGGTTTCGCGCCGTCAAAAAATCCTGAAATGTGGACATCCGGGCTGTTTGAGGCCATGGCGCGCCTGGCGCGATCCGACGGCAGCTTCGCCACCTTTACTGCGGCGGGCTTTGTGCGGCGCGGTCTGGAGCAGGCGGGCTTCACGGTGACGAAGCGCAAAGGGTTTGGCCATAAGCGCGAAATGCTGTGCGGCACGCTGGCTGACGCGCCCGCTCTGCCCCACTCCGCCCCGTGGTATGCGCGCTTCCCCGCAGCAGGCGAAGATATTGCCCTTATCGGCGGCGGTATCGCCAGCGTGCTGCTGGCGCTGGCGCTGCTGCGCCGTGGTAAACGCGTGACGCTCTACTGCGCCGACGACGCTCCGGCGCAAAATGCCTCCGGTAACCGTCAGGGCGCGCTCTATCCTTTACTTAACCAGCACGATCCGGCGCTGGCGCAGTTTTTCCCGGCCGCCTTCAGCTTTGCGCGTCGGCTTTATGACAGCCTGCCGGTCACCTTTGCGCATGACTGGTGCGGCGTTACGCAGCTGGCGTGGGATCAAAAGAGTTATGATAAAATTCAGCAAATGTTGGCAATAGCGCTGCCTGAAGCCCTGGCGCAGGGCGTTGATATGGAACAGGCCGAACGGCTTGCAGGCGTGACGCTCGGCTGCGGCGGCATTCACTATCCTGGCGGCGGCTGGCTGGCGCCGGCGGAACTTACCACGGCGCTGTTTGAACTGGCTCAACGGCAGGGGTTACAGGTTCACTGGCAGCATCGCTTAGAGAAGCTGGAGGAGGCGGATAACGGCTGGCGGTTACAGTTTTCCGCTGCGCCGGACAGGCAGCATCAAAACCTGGTCCTGGCGAACGGCCACGCCATTACCGCGCTGGCGCAAAGCGCCAGGCTGCCGGTCTATCCGGTTAGCGGCCAGGTCAGCCATATTCCGAGCGCTCCCGGCCTGGCCGATCTGCAGCAGGTTCTGTGTTATGAAGGTTATCTGACGCCGGTCAGTCCGCAGTTTAATACGCATTGCATTGGCGCCAGCTATCATCGCGGCGATACCTCGGTCCACTATCGTGAAGAGGATCAGCAGGAGAACCGTCAACGGCTGCAGCACTGCCTGCCAGACTGTGAATGGACGGCGGCGGTCGATGTTAGCGCGGGCGAAGCCCGCAACGGCGTACGCTGTGCGACGCGCGACCATCTGCCGATGGCGGGCAACCTGCCGGATTATGCGGCTCTTTTACAATGCTATGCCGATTTGCCGCGGCAGCGCGACGCTCAGGCTGAGATAACGCCAGCGCCTGTGTGGCCGGGATTGTTTGTGCTGGGCGCGCTGGGTTCGCGCGGCTTATGCAGCGGTCCGCTGGCGGCGGAAGCGTTGGCGGCGCAGCTGTGTGATGAGCCGATACCGCTGGATCGCGATACGCTGGCGGCGCTTAACCCCAACCGTTACTGGGTGCGCAAGCTGTTAAAAGGCAAACCGGTCGGCTGACGCTCTGCTTACGTTATCGATAATGAGAAAATAAAAAAGCGGCCTGCGGGCCGCTTTTTACTGCTCAGAACTCAAGGCGCGGGGAGTCCAGACAGAAGAGTAAAGCGTCCCGCGCCATGGACGGCGCGGGCCGAGCTGTCAGGGATGACGTTGTTTGCGTCTTTACGATCGGCCTGGGCTCCCCGTGCAGGCACGGTGTAATGTCAGTTGCTCTTCGCTGCTTTTATTAACAAAAATCAGGCGGGCTGGCGCGCCTGCAAAAACAGATTATCCCACATGCCGATCACCAGCGCCTGATCGCGCGGCGAGAGTTCACCGGCGGCAATGGCGTTTTGCAGGCTGTTCTGCACTTGGATTTGTAACGCTTCGGCGGTATGCTCGCCGCTCTTTTCCAACTCCACTACCGCCAGAGTGAGGTGACCGCGCAGGTAGCCACTGGCAAATAGCTCATCATCGCTGGCATGCTCGACCATATCGTCAATCAGGGCCAGAATACGCGTTTCAAATTCTGCGATCATCTCAATTCCTCATTAAGTCGCGCCTCCGTTCAGCGCAGATCTTCCGGCCAGGGAAACTGCGCCGACGTCAGCGGGGGCGTGTGATAAAAACGCTGTAGCTCAGCGATAAAACGGGCCGGACGCGCCGGAATGCCGTTTTCAAGATAGTGCATTACCTGAGCATGAACCTTACGCTGAAACGCAATGCGATCCGGCTCATGGTCTCCATTGAGATTGTCACAACTTACGTTGAAGGGAAAGCCCGCCGCGACGCTGAACATCCACTCCAGCGCCTGCGGTTTAATCTCTACGGATTCAAACTGGTTTTGCGTGACGGCATCACGTCCGTCCGGGCAATACCAGTAACCAAAATCAACCAGTTGGCGACGTTCGGCACCGGCAATACACCAGTGGGAAATCTCGTGCAGCGCGCTGGCGTAATAGCCATGAGCAAACACCACGCGATGCCAGGGTGAAGCGTCATCCGCCGGAAGATAAATAGGTTCATCGTCGCCTTTAATTAGACGCGTCTGAAAATCATCCTGGAAACAGCGATCGAATACGCTAATCAGGTCCTGGTATTGGTGCGTTGTGTTCATATACCTAAACGTCTGCTGAAAAAAACGCGCAAATTGTCGCATTAAGCGTGCGCATTGACGAGCATTATCAAAAGAGGTGCGTTAGCCAGTGCCCAATGGCCGCGCCGTAATCTTCATACAGCAGCTTACTGCTCATTACCACCGAAACGATAACCACCATCGGACGGATCAGCTTCTGTCCGCGCGACAGTACCATACGCGCCCCCAGACGAGCGCCGCAAATCGATCCCAGCAGCATCACCAGCCCAACGCCCCACACCACTTTGCCGCCCATGATAAAAAACAGCAGGCTGGCAAAGTTCGAGGTGAAGTTAAGCACTTTGGCGTGCGCGGTGGATTTCGCCAGATTAAAACCGGCCAGCGTCACGAAAGCCAGCGCATAAAAGGAGCCGGCCCCCGGCCCGAAGAAGCCATCGTAGAAGCCGACCGTGCCGCCCGCCACCAGCGCAAACGGCAGGCCGTGCAGACGACGCTGCCGATCCTCTTCGCCTAATCGCGGCATCAGCAGGAAATAGAGGCCGATGCCGATAATCAGCAGCGGCAATACCTGCCGCAAAAAGTCGGAACGCACATGCTGCACCAGCAGCGTACCGCAGACCGCGCCGATAAAGGTCATCGCGATATTCAGGCGCTGTTCGCGCAGCAATACCGCCCCGCGCCTGACAAAATAGAGGCTGGCGGAAAAAGATCCGCCGACCGCCTGCAGTTTGTTAGTCGCCAGCACCTGAGCAGGCGTTAGCCCGACTGACAGCAGCGCAGGCACGGTAAGCAGGCCGCCGCCGCCAGCAATCGAATCAATAAACGCAGCCAGCATAGCAACGAAAAACAGCACCGCTACTATCTGCGGCGTGACAACCAACCAGTCCATGCAACGTCCTAAAGTAAATGTTTATCCAGCAGCGCCTGGCAGGACGGCGGCAACGGCGGTGGTTCGCGTTTCACCGGCGCACCGGCGCCTGGTTTTTTCGGCGCAAACCAGCTTTCCAGCTCCGTGCCGCAGCCATCGCCCGGCGGCGGCGGCGCCTGGTCCTGACACGCCAGGCTTTCCGGCGGACAGCGCAGGCGCACATGCATATGGGCGCGATGGCCAAACCACGGGCGTACCTTACGCAGCCAGTCGCGATCGCTGCCGGCATCGGCGCAGAGCTGCTTTTTGATCGCCGGGCTGACAAAAATACGCGTTACCTGCTCATCCTTTGCCGCCAGCTTAATCAGGCTGTCGATTTCCGGCTGCCAGTGGCGCGCCACGACGCGTTTACCGTCAGCGCGAACCAAATCAAGCGGCTGCGGCTTCAACAGCATCTGCGGCGTCCAGCGTTTTTTCGGCAGCTGCAGCCAGACATCAACATCCAGACCGCTCTGGTGGCTGGCGTGACCGCTGCTGAAGCGCCCGCCTGCCGCCATGCCCATATCGCCAATCAGCACCTGGCCCAGCCCCAGGTTATGCACCTGGGTAGTCAGACGCTGGATAAACAGAATCAGATCGGGATGACCAAAGTAACGGCGCTGATCCTGGCGCATCACCTGATAAGAGGGGGCGTTAAGCGGTAACGCTTCGGCCCCGACGATACAGCCGTTGGCAAACGCGCCAATCGCCTGCGGCGAACCGGGAATCGGATGGGTAATGCGTTGCCACGGCGTTGCCGCCAGCGCCGACGCGCTGGCCAGCAGCGCAGCCAGCATGAGAAGCGTTTTTTTCATCATCACCAGCGGGGAATGGCGGTGGTAACGTCAGCGCACTGGGCGCGATGGCGCAGCAGATGGTCCATCAGCACGATCGCCATCATCGCTTCGGCGATCGGCACCGCGCGGATCCCCACGCAAGGATCGTGACGTCCTTTGGTAATCATCTCGACCTCTTCGCCGGTGCGGGTAATGGTTTTTCCGGGCACGGTGATACTTGAGGTCGGTTTCATCGCCAGGTGGGCAATTACCGTCTGGCCGCTGCTGATGCCGCCAAGAATGCCGCCCGCGTGGTTGCTTTGAAAGCCGCTGGCGCGGATCTCATCGCGATGCTGGCTGCCGCGCTGGTTAACCACGGCGAAACCGTCGCCGATTTCGATCCCTTTAACCGCATTGATGCTCATCAGCGCATGGGCCAGATCCGCATCGAGACGGTCAAAGACCGGCTCGCCAAGGCCGACCGGCACGTTTTCCGCCACCACGGTGACCTTCGCGCCAATCGAGTCGCCCTCTTTTTTCAGCGCCCGCATCAGTTCGTCCAGCGCTTCCAGCCTGTCGGGATCGGGGCAGAAGAACGGGTTTTGCTCAACCTGGCTCCAGTCTTTCAGCTCACAGGCGACATCGCCGATCTGCGCCAGATAACCGCGAACCTGAACGCCAAATTTCATCTGCAGATATTTTTTCGCAATGGCACCTGCCGCTACGCGCATCGCCGTTTCGCGTGCGGAGGAACGTCCGCCGCCGCGATAGTCTCGCAGACCATATTTTTGCTCGTAGGTATAATCAGCATGGCCCGGACGAAACAGATCTTTAATCGCGCCATAATCCTGCGAACGCTGATCGGTATTTTCAATCAGTAACCCAATGCTGGTGCCGGTGGTAACGCCTTCGAACACGCCGGACAGAATGCGCACCCGATCCGGTTCACGCCGCTGGGTAGTATAACGCGAGGTGCCCGGACGCCGCCGGTCAAGATCCCGCTGTAAATCCGCTTCGGTTAGTGGAATGCCCGGCGGTACGCCGTCAACAATACAGCCCAGCGCAATACCATGCGACTCACCAAAGGTGGTGACGCGAAAAATCTGTCCAATCGTGTTGCCTGCCATCTCGGCTCCGTTATTGTGCGATTAATCTTTGAAGAATTTGAAATGATGCTGTGCGTCGATAATCTGCTGACGGGTCAGCATAAATACGCCGTCGCCGCCGTTATCAAACTCCAGCCAGGTAAAGGGCACGTCAGGATATTGCTCCATCATATGCACCATGCTGTTGCCCACTTCGCAAATCAGCACGCCATCTTCCTGCAAATAGTTCGGCGCGCAGGCGAGAATACGGCGCACCAGCTTCAGGCCGTCGCTGCCTGCCGCCAGCCCCAGCTCCGGCTCATGCCGATATTCGCTGGGCAAGTCGTCCATATCATCCGCGTCAACATAGGGCGGATTGGTAACGATCAGATCGTAGCGGAGCTTCGGCAGGTCGCGGAACAGGTCGGAGCGGATCGGCGTAACCTGATGAATCATACCGTGTTCGTCGATATTCTGCTCGGCAACCGCCAGCGCATCAAGCGAGAGATCCACCGCGTCCACTTCCGCTTCCGGGAAGGCGTAAGCGCAGGCGATGGCGATACAGCCGCTGCCGGTGCACATATCCAGAATATGCTGCGGCGTGCGGTTTACCAGCCCGGCGAAGCGGCTGTTAATCAGCTCGCCAATCGGCGAACGCGGCACCAGCACGCGCTCATCGACATAAAACTCGTGGCCGCAAAACCAGGATTTATTGGTGAGATAGGCAACCGGAATACGCTCGTTAACGCGGCGAATGACGCGCTCAACGATGCGGTGGCGCTCGCTGGAGGTCAGGCGCGCATTGCGCATCTCTTCAGGAATATCCAGCGGCAGGTAAAGGGTTGGCAAAACCAGCTGAACAGCTTCGTCCCAGGGATTATCCGTGCCGTGGCCATACCAGATATTGGCGGCGGCAAAACGGCTCACCGCCCAGCGCAGCATGTCCTGAATGGTATGCAGTTCATTCACTGCCTCATCGACGAAAATTTTGTCCACGTTGCCCTCCACAGGCCGTTCCGTAATTACGGCGGGTAGTTTGCCATGAAGCGGGCGAGAATTCAGCGCGGCGAGGTGAAAAAGCTGACTTTTGTTTACAATGCGGGTTATCGTAGCCGGCAGGCCGTGCATCCTGCGGCATTCAACCATCAGAAATTGAAGATTATGAAGAAGAAAGAGCAGCTCAGCGCCGATGATAAAGCGCTGTTTCGTCAGCTGATGACCGGCACCCGCAAGCTGAAGCAGGATACCCTGATGCATAAGCCGGTGCGTAAAAAAGCGGAGGTTTCGCTGAAGCGTCAGCTGTCGGAACAGGCGGATAACAGCCACTATTTCTCAGATGAGTTTCAGCCGCTGCTGGCGGAGGAAGGTCCGGTGCGCTATGTGCGCAGCAATGTCAGCCACTATGAGCTAAAAAAGCTGCGGCGCGGCGATTATTCACCGGAAATTTTTCTCGATCTGCATGGGTTAACGCAGCAGCAGGCCAAACAGGAGCTGGGCGCGCTGATCGCCGCCTGCCGTCGCGAACATATTTTTTGCGCCAGCGTGATGCACGGTCACGGCAAACATATCCTGAAGCAACAAACGCCGCTGTGGCTGGCGCAGCATCCCCATGTGATGGCGTTTCATCAGGCGCCCAAAGCCTTTGGTGGCGATGCGGCGTTGCTGGTGCTGATTGAGGTGGAAGAGTGGCAACCGCCAGAGTTACCCTGACGGCAGAGAAGGCTACATCGCCTTTGCCAGCTTAGAAGGGCTAATCTGCCACTTTAAGGCGCCTTCGCCGTCATCGGCATCAAAATCAATGCAGGCAATGGCCGAGGTGGCAAACATCGGCGGCGGTTCCTGCGGACAAAGCTCCGAAACCAGATAGCCAACCAGTGGAAGATGCGAGATAACCAGCACGGATTTCACGCCTTCTTTTGCCAGCGTCTGTAAATAGCAGGCCACCAGCGCCGGATCGCCGCCCGGCGTCAGCTCAGGTAAAACTTCCTGCTCCTGCGGCAGCCGCAGGGCTTCACGTACCGTGGCTAACGTCTGCTCCGCCCGCAGATAGGGGCTAACCAGCACCCGTTCAATATCCAGAGTCTGACTGTTCAGCCAGCTCGCCATCTGGCGTGATTCATCACAACCACAATGGGTAAGAGGCCTAACCGAATCACTGGCCGCCTCAAGTGCAGCGTCGCCGTGACGCATGATAAAAACTTGCATAAAGCACCGCTGTTGTTTAACAAAATCGTCGGATCATCAGACTGTCCGACGCTTCATTCTGCGAATGAACGTTGTGTTGTAACCTAATGACTTGAGTATAGTCAACCGATTGTTTATTAAACGAGCTATTGTCGGGATCTGCCGCCCGCCGCAATAAAATTGCATTCTGCCTAAACCACTGAATCATTATGGTTATTCATTTCCGGCGATGAATTGTAAAAGTTTTCAGCGCGCTTAGCGCGTTGGCGAAGCGCTTCGCAAGGCGCAAAACGATCGCCATATTGATGCATCAGGCTGGCTAATGTGTTAACCATATTGGCAGCGCCAAGGCTATCCATATACCGATAAGGGCCGCCGAGGAAAGGTGGAAAACCGATACCGAACACCGCGCCAATATCCCCGTCGCGCGGGCTGCGTACGATACCCTCTTCCAGGCAGCGCGCCGCCTCATTCAGCATCATCATCACGCAGCGTTGAGCGATAAGCGCACCGTCCAGCCGATGCTGCGGCTGAATATGCAGCAGGGAATAGATGGTTTTATCGGGCCGCTTTTTACTGCTGTCATAACGATAAAAACCGCGTCCGTTCTTACGCCCTTTGCGGTTGTCGTTCAGCACGGCGGCAAAGGCCTCCGGCGCGGCGAAACGCATACCATATTCCTGTTCCAGAATGGGCAGAATTTTCGTGCCCACATCGATCCCTACCTCATCCAGCAGCTGTACCGGCCCAACCGGGAAGCCGAATTTGATCAGCGCTTTATCCACCGCGTCAATGGGCTCGCCTTCCAGCACACAGCGCATTGCTTCATTTATATAGGGCGCCAGGATGCGGTTAACGTAAAAACCGGGGCGGTCGGCCACCACAATCGCCGTTTTACCCTGCCGCTTCGCCAGCGCAACGGTGGTGGCGACGGTGCGGGCGGAGGTGGTTTGATGCGGGATGACTTCCACCAGCGGCATTTTATCTACCGGACTGAAGTAGTGCAGGCCGATAATATTTTCCGGGCGCTGCGCCCGCGCGGCGATTTGGGCAATCGGCAAGGAAGAGGTATTCGAGGCGAAAACAGTCTGTGGAGCGCAGTGCTGCTCCACTTCCGCCACCATCTGCTGTTTTAAGCCGAGATCCTCGAATACCGCTTCGATAATCACATCGCGTTGGCTAAAGCCACGATAGTTGGTGCTGCCGGTAATCAGCGCCATCTGCCGCTGCCGTCCAGCGGCGATAATCTGACGGCGTTTAATCTTTTTACTCAGCAGATCCCAGCTATATTTCATCGCATGGTTAATCCCTTCCACGCTAATATCTTTAATACGTACCGGCAGTTCCGCTTTGGTCGCGGTAACGGCGGCAATGCCGCCGCCCATCAATCCACCGCCCAGTACGCCGATGCTGCGCAGCGTGACTGGCTCGGCGTCGTACTCTTTTTTCAGCGCGGTGCTGGCAAAAAACAGCTGGCGCAGCGAAGCGGACTGCGAGGTCATGGTTAGCTCGCCAAAGGCGAGCGCTTCCGCCTCCAGACCGGCTCGCATCCCCTGTTCCAGCCCGGTTCTTACCGCCTCCAGAATACGCCGCGTGGCCGGATAATTGCCGTGCGTTTTCGCCTCGCTCTGGCGTGCCGCCAGCCGGAACAGAATGGCGCGTCCCGCCGCCCCGTTCAGCAAACGCTCACGCAGCGGCAGCGGGCGGCGTGGACCTTTACCTTTCAGCGCCAGCTTAACCGCCGCCTCCAGCAAAATGCTGTGCGGCACCGCCTCATCAACCAGCCCCAGCCTCAGCGCCTGTTTGGCCCGCAGGGTTTTCCCGGTAAGAATCAGGTTCAACGCCTGTGACGCGCCAATTAAACGCGGCAGGCGTTGCGTGCCGCCGCTGCCGGGCAGCAGGCCCAGCTGCACTTCCGGCAGCCCAAGCCGGGTTTTATCATCCAGCGTACAAACGCGCCGATCGCAGGCCAGCGCCAGCTCCAGTCCGCCGCCAAGGCAGACACCGTGTATCGCGGCCACCACCGGCACCGGCAGCGCCGCGATCTCTGACATTACGCGCTGCCCCTGTTCGGCCAGTTTGCGCGCCTCGTCGGCGCTGCGGCACTGGTCAATCATGCTAATATCCGCGCCGGCAATAAAGGAGTCCGGCTTACCCGAAATAAACACCAGCCCGGCCAGCGCCGGATTTTGCCGCGCCTGGCTAATCACCGCCCGAATTTGCTGAATAAACGCCGCCTTCAGGGTATTCATTTTTTCACTGGGCACATTAATAACGATGACGCCGACATTGTCGCTGCGCACGCTCAGATGAAATGCGGATTGCTGTTCCATGACCTTATTCAACCTCCAGTACCATTGCCGCACCCAGACCGCCAGCCGCACAGGCGGTGACCAGACCCAGACCGCCGCCACGCCGCCGCAGCTCATTCAGCGTTTGGGTAATCATGCGCGCGCCGGTTGCGGCAAAAGGATGTCCATAGGCGATAGAGCCACCGAGAACGTTAAATTTTTCTTCGTCCACCTCTCCCAGCGCCTGGGGACGATTAAGCACCTCGCGGGCAAAGCGCTCGTCACGAAATACTTTCAGATTAGCCAGCGTTTGCGCGGCAAACGCCTCATGCATATCAATCAGCGTAAGATCGTTTAGCGTTGCGCCCGCGCGATCCAACGCCAGCGGCGAAGCGTAAGAAGGGCCCAGCAGCATATCCTGCCAGACATCGGTAGCGGTAAAGGCGTAGCTGCGCAGATAACCCAGCGGCGTAATTCCCAGTTGGCGCGCCCGCGACTCGGTCATCAGGATAACTGCGGCAGCGCCGTCGGTAAGCGGCGTACTGTTGGCCGCCGTAACGCTGCCGTGTTGACGGTCAAAGGCGGGACGCAGCCGGGCGTAATCCTCAACGGCGCTGTTTTCACGCACGTTATTATCCTGTTGAAGAGCCGTCCGCCAGGGCGGCACCCAGGTTGTCATCACTTCATCAGTTAACTTGCCTTCCCGCCAGGCCAGCGCCGCACGCTGATGGGAGCGATGCGCCAGCGCGTCCTGCTGTTCGCGACTGATAGCATGACTTTTTGCCATCTGTTCAGCGGTATCGCCCATACGCAGGCCGGTAGAATATTCCGCCACCGCGGGCGGCACCGGCAACAGGTCACGCGGACGCAGCTGGCTGAACAGCTTAAGCTTGTTACTCAGGGTACGGGCTTTATTGAGATCGACCAGCGTTCTGCCCAGCTTTTTGCTGACGCCAATCGGTAAAACGGATGAGGAATCGGCGCCCCCGGCGATACCGGCGCTTACGCTGCCGGCCAGCAGGCTTTCCGCCAGGTTAGCCACCGCCTGAAAGCTGGTGGCGCAGGCACGGCTGACGCTGTAGGCATCGATTTGCACGTTAAGCCCGCTGCTTAAGACAATTTCCCGCGCAATATTGGGCGCTTCGGGCATCTGGATGACCTGCCCGAAAACCAGCTGCTCAATGATTTCCGCCGGGATTTCGCTACGGGCCATCAGTTCGCTGACCACCATCCTGCCCAGCTCGACCGCCGGGATACCATGCAGCGCCGTTGCCTGGCGGGCAAAAGGGGTGCGAAGTCCGTGGGTAATGGCGATGCGATCGCCCTGACGCGTCAGCAAAGGAAGCGCTCTGCTCATTATTCTCACCTGTTAACCGCGACCGCAGCATCATTGCCAAAGAGGTCAGACCTGCACAGTGTAAGCGGTTTGTTAAAGGGTGCCAGTGGCGCGGCCAGAAAATGAGAGCAGCAACACAGTTGCCGAAAAGAAGAAATGGGAGCGGGAGCACAGCGTTTAGCCGGTAAAAATCGGCGCCGTTTTCTCTGCGCCGACGGGCAGCCTTAGCGCAGGCCGAGCTGGAAAATCAGGGTTTCCGCCTGGCAGCTAAAGGTAAAATCCACATCCAGACGCACGCCGTCAGGCTGATCAGTGAACGTTGGGGTTATGAGGCAGGGTTCAGATTCAACGCCGCGCGCTTTTTCAGTTAGCGAGGCCAGCATCGCTTCTGCCTGCTGACGGTTATCAAACAGACGTGACCAGGAGGCCGTGCAGTCGCTGTTATCCATTACGGTGCCGACATCAACGCAGCAGCAGGCCGCCGTTTCGTTAGCGCTACATTTATTTAAAGCATCACTCATCGCTTTCTCCCACCAGGTTATTTATCCAGACAATATTAACTGCCCGCTATTTTACCTCGCCTTTTTATCCGCGCTAAATTATGTGAACGCAATCACGAATAATATTGATCTGGCGCAGGATTAAGCCGGGTTCTATTCAGGAAATCGGCGTTTTTTGTTAAGCGGATCTTATTTTATCGATCGCATTTGAAATATTTAAAAAACAATATTGCAACCTTCACACAGGTCGGACCTATACTGTGCGCACTGGTCTGATTTGTTCGTTGTATTTCAGCCCCTACAATCCCCGGCTCCTTGTTACTTGACGTAACAGAATTTATAAAAATTACATAATGAGGTTGTGGTCATGAACCATAAAAACCTGTGTGCAAAGTCAGCTTTGGCAGTTGCAGTGGCAATCGCTTCCTCAAATCTTTATGCAGCGGGCTTTCAGCTCAATGAATTCTCCTCGATTGGTTTGGGCCGTTCTTATTCTGGCGAGGGTGCCATGGGCGATACGGCAGCATCCGCCAGCCGTAACCCAGCGACGATGGCGTTAATGGATCGTCCGATGTTTTCTATCGGCGCCGTATTTATCGATCCCGACGTGAATATTGATGGCGACAGCGGTGCGGGTAATAGCCTGAAGGCTAATAATATCGCCCCAACGCAGTGGGTACCTGATGTTCATTACGTGCAGCCTATTAACGATCAGTGGTGGGTGGGCGCTTCCGCAACCACTAATTACGGCCTGGCAACCGAATTTAATAATGACTATGCGGCTGGCGCTTTCGGCGGCAAAACCGATCTGCTGACCACTAACCTTAACCTCAGCACCGCCTGGCGCATGAATCAGCACTTCAGCTTCGGCGTCGGTTTCGATGCGGTGTATGCCCGGGCGAAAATTGAACGCTATATGGGCGAATATGGCGGCCTGCTGCCTGCTGCCGGTCTGCCAGCCGCCGCTGCGGATACGCAGATTGCGCACCTGAAAGGCGATGAATGGGGCTACGGCTGGAACGCCGGTATTTTGTATGAAGTGGATGAAAACAACCGCTTCGGCCTGACCTACCGTTCCGAAGTGAAAATCGACTTTAACGGCGACTACAAAAGCTCGATTCCTGCCCAGTTAAATCCGGTTATTGGCGGACTGGGAATGGATCTGCCTTACGGCACCAGCGGCAATACTATTCCGGGCGCGCTGACCCTGAACCTGCCGGAAATGTGGGAAATCTCAGGCTATCATAAAGTCGCTCCGCAGTGGGCGGTGCACTATAGCCTGGCCTACACCAGCTGGAGCCAGTTCCAAGAGCTCAAAGCCACCGGCAACAACAGCCAGGAGCTGTTCTATAAGGATGAAAGCTATCGCGATGCCTACCGCATTGCGCTCGGCACCACTTACTTCTATGACGAACACTGGACCTTCCGCACCGGTATCGCCTTTGATGACAGCCCGGTTCCGGCCGACAAACGCTCCATCTCGATTCCGGACCAGGATCGTCTGTGGCTAAGCGCCGGCGCGTCGTATGCCTTTAATGAAAACGCGTCGGTAGACGTTGGCGTTTCTTATATGCACGGCCAGAAAGTCACGGTGCATGAGGGTATCGATCCGGTAGCCACCGCGCGCAACGGAACCGCTACGCCTTACGAGTTTGATTCAGAGGGCAAAGCCTGGCTGTACGGCGCCAGCTTTAACTACCGTTTCTGATAGCCAGCTAAAGAGGCGGGAATATCCCGCCTTTATGGCACCGAACTTAAGGCGCGGGGCGTCCGGGCAGAAGAGTAAAGCGTCCCGCGCCAGGGAAGGCGCGGGCCGAGCTGTCAGGAATGACGTTTTTTGCGTCTTTACGATCGGCCCGGACGCCCTGCGCATGCACCAACAGTGTTATAAAAAAGGCGGGAATATCCCGCCTTTTTTCTGTGCCGTTACTCGGCGTCTATCTCATTCAGATCGCCCTGAATCGCCTGGGCGTTAGGGTTCTCCTCCGGCTTCAGCTTGCCGCCGTTGGCCAGGAAGTCATGACGCTGGAAGTAAGCGTTACGTATGAAGGCGTAAGGATCGCTGGTGTTACGCAAAATAGCATCGGAATCCAGCAGCTGTGCTCGCGTTTCCACGCCTTCCAGTACCCATTTTCCGGCGGTCATCGGCCAGCTTAGCCAGCTCAGCACCGGATAAAACGTATCAAGATAGTCACCGCCATCCTCACGCGGCGTAACGCTGCCGTAGCCCGGCAGCACCACATAAGGACCATAGCCGACGCCCCAGTTGCCCAGCGTGCCGCCAAAGCGCGGCGGCTCTTCACGCGCCAGTTTATCGTTCGCCATGCCGGCGACGTCGATAAAACCACCCAGCCCCAGCACGGTATTCAGGAAGAAACGGTTAAAATGAATCATGCCGCGATAGGGATCGCCGCGCAGGAATGAGTTCACCATAGCCGCCGGCTCATCCAGGTTGCCGAGGAAATTACTGATGCCGGTGCGCGCGGGAACCGGCAAATAGTCGCGCCAGGCTACCGCTACCGGGCGCAGCACATAAGGATCCAGCACGTTGTAGTTGAAATCAAACATCGTGCGGTTAAAACCTTCCAGCGGATCGGAACGCCCCTGCGGTTCATCGCTATGTTGTGAACTGGCGCAGCCTGCTAACAAAATGCTTGCCAGCGCCAACCCCGACAGGCGGTAGTTCATAATTTTCTCCCTGTATAATTAATGGCTTACCGCTTCAGGGCTGCTGTTGATTAATTTCAACAGTAAGATGCTGATGACCATCAAAAGGCGTTAACGCACTCTCGCCGAACCAGTCGCCGGACCGGGGAGTTGCGCTGCCGTCACGCGCAATGCGCACGCGAACTTTAACCTGATGCTGCGCCGAAAGCAGACGATCCGGCATCATGGCATTGCTGTCATCCAGCGTCAGCGATAGCGGAAAATGACTCAGCGGCAGTTTCTTCACTGCCACCGGAACCGGTGAAACACCATCGGAAACAGAAATATACATGACTCCGTCCGGCGGTAACATTTTTTCTACAGGCGCCGCCAGCGTTATGCTGAGGGACAGCTGGCTGCTTTGCAGCCCGGCGGCGGTTTTCGCCTGCTGAATGCTGCGCTGCACCTGCGCTATCCGCGGGTCGTTTGTCGGCAGCTGCGTTAGCATGGTTTGCCAGGCTTCAATCGCCCGCGGGTACTGTTGCTGCTCAAAAGCATTAAAGGCGACCAGGCTCAGCAGACGCAGATTCGCTGGATCGTGCCGTTGCATGGCGTTCAGCATCGCCTGCGCTTCACGGTTATCCTGCGGATCGCTGGAGCGGGTCAGCACTTCAGCATAGCTGAGTTTTATCTCTTCGTTATCCGGCGCCAGCTGCAACGCGCGCTGAAACGCCTCAATGGCGGTATCGCGGTTATTCAATACCATGCCGATACGCCCAAGGATCAGCCAGTCATGCAGCTGACTGCCATCCTGCTGAAGCGCCGTGCGTAGCCCCAGTCCCAGGCGCGCCAGCTCCTCCAGCGTCAGCGGCTTCGCCTGCGGGTCCAGCAGACGCGCGCGCAGCGTGGGATAATCATCCTGCACCTGCTGCCAGGCGATCAGGCCCGGCAGACCGCCGGTTTTCAGGTAACAGCCCAGGCTGATAGCCACCAGCAACAGCGCGCCAGGCAGCAGCGCCCAGCGGCTTAACGGACGCGCCGGCGTTGGCGAGGAGGAAGTGGGAATATCGGTCAGCAGGGTTTGCTGCAGCTCCTGTACCATCGGCTGACGAGCGGCAATAACGCCCTGCGCCTCATCCTGATCCAGCTCGTTTAACCGCTGCCGGTAAAAAATTTTATTTAACGTATCCCGATCGACAGGCGACTGGCGGTCGCTGCGCCAGCCCGCCGTTAACAGTAACAACAGTGCGGCCAGCAGCAGACCGGTAAGCGTTATCCAAAAAAGAGTCATGACGATTTCCTGTCATCTTTCAGCAGCGCGTCGAGGCGCTGTTGCTCATCCGCATCCAGCCGCTCGACGGCGACCGGCTGACGGCGGCTGCGTAAAAAAATCACCAGCGCCCCCGCGATAATAAACAGCAGCGGACCCGCCCACAGGATCAGCGTTGACGGCGTAACCGGCGGCTGATAGGTGACGAAATTGCCGTAGCGGTCGATCATATATTGCGTAATCTGATCTTCGTCCTGTCCCTGCTTCAGCAGCTGATAAACCTTCAGGCGCATATCCGCCGCGATCATCGCATTAGAGTCGGCAATGCTGTTATTTTGACATTTCGGGCAGCGCAGCGAGGCGGTTAGCTCGCGGTACTGCTGCTCCTGAGCGGCAGAATCAAATTGCCAGGTTTCGATCGCCGCCAGCGCGCTCAGGCTGAATAACAGCCCCGCCAGCAACATTATCAGCTGCTTCATTGTGCCGCCTCCCTGCTATATTTTTGCCACAGCGGCGCAACTTCCCGCTGCCAGACCTGCGCGTTAAGATCGCCCGCATGGCGATAACGAATAATCCCCTGCCCGTCGATCAGAAACGTTTCCGGCGCGCCATAAACCCCCAGATCCAGCCCAAGCATGCCGCTGCCGTCATACAGACTAAGCGCGTAAGGGTTTCCCAGGGTGTTTAGCCAGCTCACCGCTTTTGCGCGATCGTCCTTATAATTCAGCCCGACCACGCGCACGCCCTGCTCCGCCAGCCGGTTCAGGTACTGATGCTCGGCGCGACAGGTGGGACACCAGGTCGCCCAGACGTTCAGCAGCAGCGGCTTGCCATCCGCCAGCGCCGCCTGATCGTAAACCTTACCCGGACTCTCAAGCGACTCCAGCTTAAACAGCGGCACCGGCTTACCGATCAACGCCGATTCCAGCCGCGTCGGATCGTCACCGCCGGCGTTGCGCGTCAGCTGCCACATCAGCGCCAGCGCCAGCAGCAAAAACAGGATCAGCGGAATATAAAAAATTTTCTTGTTCATATCAGCTCCCGTTGCGCTTTTTTACGGCTGCGATAACGCGGATCGAGCAGACAAAGCAGGCCGCCGAAGGCCATAAACAGGCCGCCGTACCATATCCAGCGCACAAAAGGTTTGTAATAAATACGTACTGCCCAGGAGCCGTCGTCCAGTTCCTCGCCGAGCGCGGCGTACAGATCGCGCGTCAGGCCGCCATCGATCGCCGCCTCGGTCATCATACTGCGCGCCACGCTGTAGTAGCGCTTTTCCGCCCGCAGCGTCGCTTCCGGCCTGCCGTCACGCGTGACATCGATAATCGCCGCGCCGCCGCTGTAGTTAGGGCCGTTCAGTTCACGCACGTCGCGAAAGACGAAGTGATAATGATGAATATCAGCGCTGTCGCCCGCTTTCATGCGCACGTCGCGCTCAACGCTGTAATTCTGGCTAAAGGCAATGCCGATCACCGTAACCGCGACGCCCAAATGCCCCAGCACCATGCCCCAGTGGCTACGGGAGAGATGCCTGAGGCCACGCAGCAGGCTATGGCGATGCGTGGCGCGCTCATGCAGCTCCAGCAGCGTTAAAATAATCACCCACAGCGCCATCATCAGCCCGACCACCGTCATCGCCTCGATGCGATCCTGCATCAGCCACGGCAGGATTATCGACAGCAGCAGCGTTGCCAACAGCGCCAGCGCCAGCCGCTTCCAGAGCTTTTGCGGTTCATCGCGTCGCCAGCGCACCAGTGGGCCGATGCCCAGCAGCAGCGCAAAGGGCGCCATCAGCCAGGTAAACATAGTATTAAAAAAGGGTTCGCCGATAGAGATGGTGCCCAGCCCCAGCTGTTTATGCACCAGCGGCAGCAGCGTTCCCAACAGCACCACCAGCATTCCGGCAATCAACAGCACGTTGTTGCCCAGCAGGAAAGATTCACGCGACCAGAAGTCGTTTTGTACCCGGCTGCGCACCCGCCCGCCTTTAACCGCATACAGCAACAGCGAGCTGCCGATAACGATCACCAGGAAAGCGAGGATAAACATGCCGCGCGCCGGATCGGAGGCAAAAGCATGCACCGAAACCAGCACGCCGGAGCGCACCAGAAACGTGCCCAACAGGCTGAGGGAAAAGGCGGCAATCGCCAGCAGTACGGTCCAGGCTTTAAAGGCGCCGCGCTTTTCCGTTACCGCCAGCGAGTGAATCAACGCCGTACCAGCCAGCCACGGCATAAAGGAGGCGTTTTCAACCGGATCCCAAAACCACCAGCCGCCCCAACCCAGCTCGTAATAAGCCCAGGCGGAGCCCAATACGATGCCAATGGTCAGGAACAGCCACGCGGCTAACGTCCACGGTCGCGACCAGCGCGCCCAGGCTGTATCCAGTCGGCCAGCCATCAGCGAAGCGATAGCAAAAGCAAAGGCGACGGAAAAACCGACGTAGCCCATATAGAGCAGCGGCGGATGGAAAATCAGTCCAATGTCCTGCAGCATCGGATTCAGATCGTGGCCGTCAATGGGATAATCCGGCAGCGTACGGGCAAAGGGGTTGGAAGTGAAAATGATAAACAGCAGAAAGCCGAAGTTAATCATACCCATAACCGCCAGCACGCGCGCTATCGCATCCTGCGGCATACCACGGCTAAAAATTGCCACCGCCAGCGTCCAGCCGCTGAGCATCAATACCCATAACAGCAGCGATCCCTCATGCGCTCCCCAGGTGGCGGCGATGCGGTAATAAAGCGGCAGCTGGCTGTTAGAGTTGCTGACGACGTAGGCCACGGTAAAGTCGTTAACGATAAAGGCATTCACCAGCAGCAAAAAGCTGCCCGCCACGCAGAAGAACAAGCCAAAGGCGAGCGGTCGCGCCAGTCCCATTAGCCTGCCATCCTGACGCGCTGCGCCCCACAGTGGATAGAGGCTCAGCAGCAGCGCCAGCGCCAGACCAAGGCAGAGCAGAAAGTGGCCTATTTCCGGCATCATGAGCGATCACCCTGCGGCAGCGCTGCCGCTGTTCCCTGATGGTTTTTGTTCATCGCATCGGTGATTTCCGGCGGGGTATATTTTTCGTCGTGCTTCGCCAGCACTTCTTTCGCCTGAATCAGGTTGCCCGCCTGCAGTTCGCCCTGCGCCACCACGCCCTGCCCTTCCCGGAACAGATCGGGCAGGATACCTTCATAGCTGACGTTAACCACGCCCTTTGCGTCATACAGTTTGAAAGAGACGCGCAGCGTTTTTTCATCTCGCTTAACGCTGCCGGGCATGACCATTCCGCCAACGCGCAGCCGCTGGCCAGCTTCCGGCAGAGTATGCGCTTCGCCCTTGCCATACAGAATTTCGCTGGGGGTATAAAACAGATCGATATTAGAGCGCAGCGCATACATGACTAATGCTGTTGCCAGGCTCAGGCCAACCAGAATCGCCACGACGACATAGAGGCGGTTTTTACGACGGGTATTCACATTACTCTCCTGCCGCTTCGCTGGCGGCCTGTTTCATTTTTGCCGCCCTGATGCGACGTTCACGCGCCTGATACTGTTGGACGCTTTTTAACAGCTGGCGGCGCTGCCATAAGATATGCCCCACCAGCGCCGCCAGCGACAGTAGCGTAAAGCTCACCGCCAGCCAGACATAAAAGCCGTAGCCGCCCATGGCCAGAAAATCGTGCCAGGTAGAAAATGCAGGCGTCATGCGGAACGTCCTCCTTTATTCACCAGTGCGGCGACCCAGGGACGATGACGTTCGCTCAATAAGATCAAATTGCGCAGCCGCATCAGCGTCAGGGTAATAAACAACAACAGATAACCGATAATCGACCAGCGCAGCGGTACGCGCATCTCTGGCGCAATCGCCTGCTGTAACATGCCGGACGATCCCTGGTGCAGGGTATTCCACCACTGCACGGAGAAATGAATGATGGGGATATTCACCACGCCCACCAGGATTAAAATACTGGCGGCGCGCCCGGCGAGACGTCGGTCATCAAAGGCGTTGTACAGGGCGATAACGCCCATATAGAGGAACAGCAGCACCAGCTCCGAGGTTAACCGCGCGTCCCAGATCCACCAGGTGCCCCACATCGGTTTACCCCAGGCCGATCCGGTGATCAGGGCAATAAAGGTGAAGATAGCGCCAACCGGCGCCATCGCGGCCGCGGCTAAATCAGCCATTTTCATCTGCCACACCAGGCCGGTAAAAGCGGCGACGGCCATTGCGCTGTAGATGCCCATCGACCAGATTGCGGCCGGCACGTGGATATAGATGATGCGATAGCTCTCTCCCTGCTGATAATCTGCCGGCGCGAAACCAAATCCCCAGCTCCAGCCGATAAACAGCGCCACGGTCGCCAGCAGCGCAAAACCCGGCACCAGGCGACCACTAAACTGATAAAGCCGTTCAGGCTTCGCCAGCTGATGTATCCATTTCCACATTGTTATTGCTCACGGTAAAAATATAAATCGATAGCCATGTCTTAATGCAGGCTGATACGTAACGCTGCCGCCGTAGCAAACGGCGCCAGGCAAAGGCTGGCAGCCAGCATGGCGCCCAGGATCGCCAGATAACCGCTAATGGACAGCCCCATGCTGGCGGCATCAATGGCGGCACTGGCAAAAATCAGCACCGGCACCGCCAACGGCAATACCAGCAGGCTAAGCAGCACGCCTCCCCGGCGCAGACCGACGGTTAACGCCACGCCGATCGCGCCAAGCAAGCTAAGCACCGGCGTGCCCAGTAATAACGTCAGCGCCAGCGCACACCAGCCATTAAAATTAAGCGACAGCAGCAGCGCCGCCAGCGGTGACAGCAGCAGCAGCGGCAGGCCGGTGATCAGCCAGTGCGCGATAACTTTTCCCAGTACCGTCACCGGCAGCGGCGTCGGCAGCAGCAGCAGCTGTTCCAGCGAACCATCGTTAAAGTCATCCCGGAACAGCCGCTCCAGCGCCAGCAGCGATGAGAGCAAGGCGGCCACCCACACCACGCCCGGCGCAATACGCGCCAGCAGCTGCGGCTCAGGTCCGATTCCCAACGGAAACAGCGTAATGACAATTAAAAAAAACCACAGCGGGTTGATGATTTCCGCCCCGCTGCGAAACGCAATGCGCAGTTCGCGGCTTATAACGCGCCATAACATCAGATGCGTTCTCCTGCCGTCAGGCTAATTTTTCTCAGCGGCCAGGCGGCGGCGGGTAACGGCTGATGCGTGGTAAGGATCACCATGCCGCCGTGTTGCGCATGCTGCACAAACAGCGTCATAAGCTTTTTAACGCCATGAACATCAATCGCCGTTAAAGGTTCATCCAGAATCCAGACCGGCGCCTGACTTAACCACAGCCGCGCCAGCGCAACGCGCCGCTGCTGACCGGCCGACAGCTGGGCTACTGCCACCTCTTCAAACCCAAGGAGATCGACCGCTTCAAGCGCAGCGAACCGCTGCTCGTCGTGACATTCAGCATGGTAAAAGGTGAGGTTTTCCAGCGGCGACAGAATATTTTTCACGCCAGGCTGATGTCCAAGAAACAACAGATTGCGGTGCCATTGCTCACGCTGCTGCTGTAGCCGCTCTCCCTGCCAACGCACTTCGCCTTGTTCAGCGCTGCTCAAGCCAGCCAGCAAACGTAACAGCGAAGTTTTACCCGCGCCGTTGGGCCCTTCAATCTGCACAATATCACCGCTATTCACAGTAAAATTAAGCTCGCTGAACAAAATACGGTCATCGCGAACGCAGGTCAGATTAATGGCTTCCAGCATAAGAGGAATATATCGCGCTATTGGATCGGGTCGCGATAATAACATAAGTTAGCATTACCCCGTAGTCTGTGCTTGCGCTTAGAAAGTGCTGATATGACCAAATAACCTACAGAAGTTCGTTCTTTTGCTGAAAAAAACCGCGATATTAAAGCTTTGTTACTTTTATTCTAAATTTAAGTCACATTTTACTTAACTGAAAACTGGCTACGCTTAAATCACCATTTAATAAGGCCGGGGGAAATATGACATCACAACAAAAAAATAAAGAACCAGAAGTGGAAAGCGAAGAAAAAGATCAGGGCGAAGAGATTGAAATTGATGAGAAACAGTTGCCGTCACGCGCGGCGGCGATTCATGAACAGATACGCCAGGATGGTGAAAAAGAGCTGGAACGCGACAGCATAGCGCTGCTGTGGTCAGCCATTGCCGCCGGGCTTTCTATGGGCGCTTCGCTTATGGCGAAGGGCATTTTTCAGGCGCATCTGGGCGATGTGCCGGGCGCGTTTTTGCTGGAGAATCTGGGTTATACCTTTGGCTTTATTATTGTCATTATGGCGCGCCAGCAGCTGTTTACGGAAAACACCGTTACCGCAGTGCTGCCGGTGATGCACAAGCCGACCGGCGGCAATTTCCTGCTGCTGCTGCGCCTTTGGGGCATGGTGCTGCTGGGGAACCTGATCGGCACCGGTTTGGGGGCGTTAGCCTTTGCCCATATGCCTGTTTTTGATGACGCCACGCGCCTTGCCTTTACCCATATCAGTGAAAAAGTGATGGCGAACCCGCCTGCGACGATGTTTGCTAACGCCATTATTGCCGGCTGGATTATCGCCACAATGGTCTGGATGTTTCCCTCCGCAGGTGACGCTAAAATCCTGGTGATTATCCTGATGACCTGGCTGGTAGCGTTAGGGGATTTATCGCATATCGTGGTGGGCTCGGTAGAGGTCTGGTATCTGGTGTTCACCGGCGCGCTGCCGTGGCAGGAGTTTATCTGGCCATTCGCATTGCCAACGCTGGCGGGCAATATTATCGGCGGGACCTTTATTTTTGCGCTAATCAGCCATGCGCAAATTCGCAACGATATGAGTTCTGAAAAAAACGCACAGGCGAAAACGGAGCAAAAAAAAGCGCAAAAAAGCCAGCGTAAATGACAAAGTTGCTGACAGAATAAGCAGTCAGGCGGGTAAGTGGTTAATCTGTTAAACAAAGTGCGCTATACTGCCCGCCGCCGTCCCCTTAGTTAAATGGATATAACGAGCCCCTCCTAAGGGCTAGTTGTAGGTTCGATTCCTGCAGGGGACGCCATTCTATCATTCGCCACCTTCCGCTAAAGTTCGCCAAACTCCACCCGTAGCAAGCTTCCCGTTAATCTGCCGTTCGCCATAGTTCGTTAATTTTGTCTGGGTAAATTGTGGGTAAACCAATGGCAAAAAAATCAGTCACGGCGTTTCTGCCTGCTGTTTTATCAGAGCGTAACGGTTCAGCAGCTGATTAAAATGTCTATCCGTCTGCAACAGCAACGCCGCCGGCAGCGGTGTTCCGCTTTCGGCCTGACTCAGCTGATACAATTGCTCCTCAACGGGCACCGTACGCCCGAAGTTCTGCGTTATGGTAAATACCATCGTCTTCAGTTCAGAACCGGTCAGGTACTTACCTCTACGCTCATCAAGTGCGTTCAGACGACGGGTGAGCTCCTGTAGCCCTTCCATCCCCTGTTGCCAGCCGGAAAGCGCTTCAGGCGGCAGGGCGTTCCCGTTGATATGATGCTGCCACTGCGCTTTCAGTTTCTCTGTCTTTGCAGGCTCAGCCCTGGCGGCCAGCGCAAAACCATAGTTCTGTCGCCACAACGGCGGAAGCTGCCCCAGTTCCGTCAGGGAGGTTTCATTTGCGGCCACCGGCACCGGGCTACCTGGCATCGGATACATTTTCTGCCAGCCCCACAGACCGACGGCCCCCGTTACCAGCATAGTCAGCATACCGGCCGCAAAAGTTCGCCACGGGCGTCTGGTATCAGATGGCAGCACGGTAGCAACGCGCGGCGCCGGCTCGTCACGCGCAATATAAATCAGTGGTTCAGAATGTGTGGCGAACTCTGGGACGGTTGGCCCAGCAAATAAGGCTGGCAGAACGACAGCAGAACTATCGCTGTTATTTCCATCCCTATTTTCAAGCCTTGCCGCGGCATTGTGCATAAAGGTGCATAATTCCCCCACCCGGCTGGCATTTTTTAGTTCCAGACGCTGCAGCACATCACGCAGAGCGTTCAGATGCTGTTCTGCCTGATAGACCAGCGGCAGGTCGGCATATTGCAGAGTCAGCGTACGCATTACCGCCTGCAGGCGCTGGCTGAATCCGGCAAGAATTTCCATCCGCGCATGGACTGGCTGCGGCCAGAACATCCCCCACTGATGCGTCAGCAACGCGTCCAGAATCGCCAGCCCTTCATTAAGACCTGCGATTCCGGCGAGGCGAGTGCGCGCCAGCGTGTACCAGGATACCGTCTGCAGTTCAACGCCGTTCTGGCGAAACAGTGCCAGGCTCAGTTGCTCCACGCGGCCCCAGTCCATATCCGGGCGTGCCGGATGCGAAAGCTTAGCCAGTTCATTGCGCAGGGCGGCATAATCCGACAGCGCACGCGGATCGCCGCCCGTTTTTAGCTTGTTATGACTGTTCACTCTATTGAAGCTCCTGCAAGTCCATTTTTGCAAAGTGCGCCAGGTGGCGACTAATGCTGTTTTCCCGATAGCATGTCACCAGTCAATCACGAGTTGCACGGGTGAAGGCTACGTAGAGCGCCGGGATGGCTTCCGCCTCATCATCTACATCTTTATGTACAAATGACGCATTTCTGCTAGCTGAATACGGGACTTATTAATCTTCCCTGTCATCATTTCTGTATAATATCTGCCCGTTCTCATGCTTTCTGATGTCAGTACGTTGTCGAATGCTCAATATATTGCTGCTGCTTCAGATGGCGCAGCAGAACATGCCCTTCTGGCATAAATTCCGTGCCGTAACGCACCAATCCCAGGCCTTTCAGCTCCGCATCAATGGCGTAATGCAGCTCACCCGGCTGCGTCTGCTCCAGCAGCACCACTTTAATGCTCTTCAGCCGTGGCTCATACTTCAGTAAAACGGACGACAGCGTATCCAGCAGTTGATGGGCGGTCCCCGGCATTTCCTGCAGGATTTTGGTCATATCCGGCAGGCCATAGTCCGGCAGATGGGCCAGCGTGCCGGCGCGGCAGTTGAGGATGCGCTGCATGTTATCGAGCACAGAAAGGATGACCTGGTTTTGTTCGCTGACCTTGTTGAGGTCGAGGCTACCGGTGAAGTTGCCGTAGAGGGTTTCATAGAGTGACGGACGTGGCATCTCATTCATCCTTTAACGATTTCAGCGTCAGGCGGTTGTTACCTGCCTCAACAACCCGAGCCTTATTTGGATTGAGATCCTGGCGAGCAAGCACCACCTTCCAGGTATTGTTCACCTGGTCCGGTGACATAAACATCCCGGCGACCGCCACATACTGCGCGCTTTCGTCCATCGGCATATCTACCGTTACCGCTCCTCCAGGCTGCAGACGAATATCCTTCTCTGCCACCAGATCGGCTTTAATCACCTGACTGTCATCAGCAAACAGTGACAGATAGTCGGTGCTGTCGATACTTTTCCTGTCTTTCAGCTGATAAATACGTACCACCGTGGACAGGGCCACGCCACCAGCGTTGTTATTGACTGCCTCACGGGCGTGAATATCAAGGTGCAGGGTTTTCACCTGCTTATAAAAAATGGCTTTGGTCACAGCGACAGTGCTATCTGTGACTTTCTGGGTCAGGCCACAGCCTGCCAGCATCATCGCGATGCCCGACGCCAGAGCAAGCATGGTGGTTTTACCAGCGGTAATCGCCATCTTCATCAGTCTCCCTGAGGTGAATGTTCTCCTGAACGCGCTCATAGCGCCCCAGATTGATGGTTATGGTTTTAAGGCGTTTCGTTGTGTTAGCCGGATTGAGTGGACGCATTATCGCCGTACGTCCCAGTTGAACGCCGTCGGGTCGTGGAGTAGTGCTCATGGTTGCATCGGGTAACAGACCGCGCTCCACACAGAGCTGCAGACGAACATCCAGACGGACCCCCAGATAAACGTGCAGCAACGCCATTAAATCAGAATGGAGATCGCCTCCGGGCAGCCAGCCCTGAGCCTCATCCGGGTCAGAAGTTGTCAGCTGCATCAGCACCTGGCTGTTCACATCCGTCGCATATGCCCCCATGACGGGTAAGCCTTTCAGCGTGGCGGGCTGGCGAACATGCAGAGTCAGCGGCTTTTTCAGCGGTATACGACGTTTATCGTGGTGCCATATTTTCGCCTGCGTTCCCGGGGCCAGCAGGCGTACCAGCGATACCATCCCTTCGGCAGTACGCCCCGGCAGCAGCATCACCGGCAACAGTGCCAGAAAGCGTGATACCGGCGTGGCGATATTTTCAGCACAGCCGTCGATTCCAAGCCCCGCCAGTCCCAGCAGGTACTGTGAGGTTTTGTCTTTTCCCCCTTCCTGGAACGTCGCGGGATAAGAATACTTCCGCCAGATACGATAGAACTGGGCAATCAGCCGATGGTTAAAGATATCAAGAAAATCTGCCGTGGCTTCATGCCCTTCCCGGCGCTGAGTAATATCATCGATATAGTGCGTCGGCAGTGGCGACTCCACTCCATAAAGCCCCATAAAGGTAACCCGGACGGTGGGCGGCAGATGGGCATGTTCATGCGTTTCCAGGCCTTTAATTTCAGAGGAGGGAAAGCCCATCCCCGGATGAGGGCGAAAACGTACCGCTTCAGGTTTAACCTTGTGTTGAGCAAGCCAATCCGATGAGGCCAGCAACAGCGCCGATACCGACTCAGATTGATAATCCCGGGGCTCCATAAACAGATTGATTTCAACAGAAAGCATCAGCGTTGTCCCACGCCGATCAAGCCAGGAATCAAGCCACATCATGCCATCGCCTTCTGCCTCTGCCACAAGCTCATCAATGACATACGCTGCAGGAAATATATCCCGCCAGATCTGTGCTATCTGCGCATTATCCAGAGAACCATCATGCCGGAGACGAACAGACAGTCCATCATCAGGCAACGCAGACAAATCTGGCTCCAGCATACGAAGAAGCTGAGTCATATATCCGGTTAACCTTATGCTGTAACTTTCTTTCGAGACATGGGTAGCTGAAGGCTCAAGCCGAGCCGTTGTGAGCATGCGCTGAAGATGCGCAAAATACGTAGACTGTAACTGGCTGCCATAGCTTAACAGTGCGGAAGCCAGTTTATTACAGGCAATTGGGGTGATATAGGCTTTCCCCAGAACTCCTGCCGAGCGCTGTCCTCTCTCCACCTGTATATTGTGCTGCTCCTGATGAAGATGATTCCAGTAGTCCGCGCGATCGCGTTCATTTTCATAAGCTCTTAGCCGAAAAGAATAACAGATTAAACCAATGGAAAGCGGCATCGCAAGGATGCAAAACCAGAACCAGGCGGAGTGAGTGGACATTCTCTCCGGCCATAGATAAAGCGACAATATCCCCCCAGTACGGTAATTAGCACAATGGCAATAAGCCACCGGAACACGGAGGGCGGTTCAGGGAGACGTATTCTCTCCGGTATTTTATTTAATTCAACGGGCATAACTAACGCCTTCCGGCATTGGGAAGTGATGTAATCAGTGAACAACCGCAGCCGCAACGATGCCCGTGAAGGGCAATGGGTTTACCATTAATCTTTGAGCATTCATCGCCTTCAGCAATAGACGTTACTCCATGGACAGGACATAACACTCTATCACCAATGCAGGATACCTCTTTCCCCTGAAATTTAACGTTGCTACTCCCTTGTAAAACTTTTCCACCACTCGATGTCGTATCACCAACTCGAATAACTCCGGGCATATTTCATCCTCTTCATAATAAAAAATAACGCCAACATTACCAGAATAGAAGTTTCCATTAGTCAAACTGATAACTATTTTATCAAAAAAAATCAATCTAATTAAAATCACAAAACAGAGCAAAGAGAATTAATCATCTCATTTAGCTTTCAACCTTTTCCGGAAATAACATTATTTTCCGGCAAGTTCCAGAGAATAACATTCATTACTCAAGTTGCGTGTCCATTAATTTCGCAGGATTAATGTAAGGTGGTGTTATCACAGGCGCTTATCAGTAAAGGCGCTATTAACAGTAAATTCCTTTTTTTCATCATTTTTCCTGATTCTTTACTTTACCGGTTGCGGACTGTTAACTACGCAACGGACTGTTTTATCACCTGTCACATCAGTATCCGGTTTACTGCTATATCTGGCGATGGTTAATCCCTTAAAAGGTCCAGAAATATCTGCGCCACGTATTACCTTTGTATAATTCCCTTCATAATCTTTATATGCTGGCTTTTCCGGCCCTGCGGGGTTTTCAGCAGGGGAGTTTTTATAATAATCAGGATCGTACCAGTCATTAATCCAGTCATAACCATTACCCGCCATATCGTAAATACCCAGCGGGTTAGGCGGATAGCGGTCTACCGGCAATGCGGTATATATCCCTGAACTAAGCCCCATTTTTCTTGCAAACTCTTCACGATCCCAGGAGCCAGATATATTTATACCTCGCTGAATCCCATCCATCTCCAGCACACCACTGTTAGTTCCAACAATAAAAAACTGGCCGCGACTTCGCGCTGCGTACTCCCACTGGGCTTCAGTCGGTAGCGCAAATGGCAGACCACTGACCTTGCCCAGCCAGGCACAGTATTTCTCCGCATCGTACCAGTCTATATGCGCTGGTGTATCCGGCAGTTTATTTAGCGCATCTGACAGCTTTTGACTCAGTGAATTATCCTCTTTTTTTAACTGTAAACCATTCAGCTTCAGATAAAACTGATATTCCTGATTGGTGGTTTTATATTTACTGATGGAGTAGCTGCTTAGCGTAATTTTATGCAGCGGTTTGCTGTCTTTTTCAGTATCAAGCTGTATTTTCTCCGGGCCGTATTTCTTACCGAAGTCGCCCATCAGAAAATTACCGCCCTCCACAAACACCAGATTATTTTTAACCTGGCGAATCATATTTTGCAGTTCAGCGCTGTGTTGTTGACGCTGTTCAGGCACTACCGCTGACGTCGCTGAGGTGGCGTTATCACAGGCGCTTATCAGTAAAGGCGCTATTAACAGTAAATTCCTTTTTTTCATCATTTTTCCTGATTCGTTACTTTACCGGTTGCGGGCTGTTAACTACGCAACGGACTGTTTTATCACCTGTCACACCAGTATCCGGTTTACTGCTGTGTCTGGCGATGGTTAATCCCTTAAAAGGCCCAGAAAAATCTGCACCACGTATTACTTTTGTATACTTCGCTTCAGTATCATAAATTCCCTCACGGCTCTTATACACGGGTTTTTCTGGGCCCAAGGATCAACAGCTGTTGAATATTTATAATAATCTGGATCGTACCAGTCATTAATCCAGTCATAACCATTACCCGCCATATCGTAAATACCTAACGGGTTAGGCGGATAGTTGTCTACTGGTAATGCAGTCGCTATTCCACTCTTTAACCCCATTTTTCTTGCAAACTCTTCACGATCCCAGGAGCCAGATATATTTATACCTCGCTGAATCCCATCCATCTCCAGCACACCACTGTTAGTTCCAACAATAATAAACTGACCACGACTTCGCGCTGCGTACTCCCACTGGGCTTCAGTCGGTAGCGCAAATGGCAGACCGCTGACCTTGCCCAGCCAGGCACAATATTTCTCTGCATCGTACCAGTCTATATGCGCTGGTGTATCAGGCAGTTTATTAAGGTCATCCCAGCTTTCCTGGATCAGAAAGTTATCCGATTTTTTTAACTGTAAACCATTCAGTTTCAGGTAAGACTGATATTCCTGATTGGTGGTTTTATATTTACTGATGGAGTAGCTGCTTAGCGTAACTTTATGCAGCGGTTTGCTGTCATGATTGGTGTCGTACCGGAGCTTTTCGGGGCCATATTCCTTACCGAAATCGCCCATCAGAAAATCACCGCCTTCCACAAACACCAGATTATTTTTAACCTGGCGAATCATATTCTGTAGTTCAGCGCTGTGTTGTTGACGCTGTTCAGGTACTACCGCCGGCGTTGCTGAGGTGGGGTTATCACAGGCGCTTATCAGTAACGGGGCCAGTAACCAGATTCCATATTTATTCATTATTATCTCCTTAAACTAATTGCGTCATGGTTGCTTCACGGGGGCCAAACTCACCGCGCTGCGGAAAGTGAGGATTTGGTGCACGGTTCAGGTTATACCAGGCAGTGTTATTCATCGCCAACGCATAGCCCCATGAGAGTTCCTGCTCGGTTTTCAGGCGGCGATAGATTTGCGCCACCAATAGTTCAGCCGCTTTTCGATTCATATCCCGATCGCGATTAAAGCCCTCCTGGAGAAACTCACGCAACTGCCGCTCCTGCTCCACCACTACCTGCTGCTCCGAACCTCCCTGAGCCAGATTGGAACCATCTTTACTGCGGTGGCACATCACCTTAAGCCATTCGCGCCGGGTCTGAATACTGTTTAGTACCTGAATAATCGCCTCTTTACGTTCGGAATAGATATCCAGCCCCATACTGCCACGGTTATCCAAATCAACATGGTCCCACTTACCGTGGCGGGTTAGCAGATAGAGTAATATCCCCTTAGCCTCTGGAGTATAGATTAATAGCCGCTCTGGATTGGTAATAATACTTTTTGCTAACTGATTACGCTTTTGGGATGCTTCAATGTTCTTCTGACTTTCATCTATAATATTGACAATGAATTGTCTAAAATCAATTGCCACAGTCAAAAAATCCGACTTAAGTTTACTGTATTTCTCATATATGTCTTTAGCTAAATCGGATAATTGCATCACGCACAAGCGCGTAAAGGTTTCAAATGCCGCCTTCATCACCAGGTCAAAAAAGCGATAATCCAGGGCAAATAGCTGATAGGCCAGCCAGCTACCAAACTCCAGCAGGGATTTCACTCCAACCTCGCAGATAAATGCGCCTTTAGCCCCGGCGCCACAACATAAGCTGGCGGCAACCTTAAAGCAGAATTTACCGTTGATAAAAGTACATAAAAATTTCGCCCCTGCGCCAATCCCTGCCAGACCGGCAATGCTGGCACCAATCGTCGCAAAGTCGGTAAACTCACCCACCGTTTTAGGAACCACAACACTACCTGTCGCCGGGGGCTGCGTGGGCTTCAGCCACTGGATGGCTCCCTTAAGCGAGTATTCCACTCTGGCGCCGGCAAAGACCTCAGCAGAAACCGAAGCCCCTTCATCTTCCTTTTTCATCTGCAGATAAAACTGACCACTGCTGCCCTCCTGCCGCTCCTGAAAACGAGGCAGGCGCCCACGGGGTTGGCCGGCTACAATTTGTTGCTCATCATCTTTAACCATTATCTGAAGCTGAGCTTCTATCTGTGCGGAAGCGCCAACAAAGCCAATAAGCTGATTTTCAATATATATTCGTATCACACCCATATTAAAACCCGCCTGCACCAGGCTGGTACTGGCATCCCCGGGAAGGTAGCTTAAATCCCAGCCCAGCCTGTCCGGAATATAAAAGACGGCACGACCAATACCTGATGCGACAGACACAGACGCTTTTGCCTCCCCCTTAATTTTAGCGCTCCCCTCATTAGGGTTAAATTCTGCTTCTGCGCCCACATTGGAGATATAGCGCATAAACTGCGCTGCGCCCGAGACTTCAACGCCGTTATCAAAAGTATGGCTACCATTCAGGCTTTCATTCCAGCTTTCCGCCCAGTCAAATAATGTTTTATCCAGATTATAATCATCCAGATTAACGTAGTCCTTAAGTTCAACTTTTATTGTCGGCAGGAGATCTTTAGTTAACTGTTCCTTTAGTTTCTGAGTGTCAATTTTCCTGCGACCGTGACTGTCAACAGAATAGATACTCTCCTTACCGGTCGAGGTTTCTCTATTACTCAGCGAAACAGTACGCCATTTCTTTCTGGCGCCAGCCTGCGAGCGGCCGCCGGAACGTTCTGAATAATAGCGCTGGCTGGCGTAAGCGTAGCGACGCCCCAGTCGCTGGTTCCCCGCTCCCCGGCGACGGGTATCGAGCAACGGTAATAGCTCAACCACATCCTGGTATCCCATATTGCCGGTTTCACCATCTTTGAGTTTTTCCAGTAATGCTTCACGCTTTTTTTCCAGTGTATTTTCCGCAGCGACCACCTCTGCAGCCGGCGAATCAATATTCGTACCTGGTTGTTGTCTTTGCTGCCCATACTTTTCTAGTGCGGCGGAATAAGCATGATTGGCCTGATGGAATTCATCAACTCGCCCCAGCATATCCAGACAATGAGACTCAAAATCCCCGGCGTCCTGTGGTGGTACAACAATAATCTCTTCGGTTTCCGGGCGGAAATAAAGCAATCCTGATTCGTGGCAAACCTTAGTGATATTATTATCTGCTTTATTCAGCTGGCATTCAGCATTCGCCTTTTCATTTTTCGCCATACCTGGTCACCTTAATTACTCAAAAAAGAATTTAATATTTTGCGGATCAATACCGTGGTGTTTTTGTGTATAACCATTTTCATCGGTTCTGCCGCGTATCGTCTTGCCCTCTGGCGTCTCTATCCGGTAGGCTACCCAGGATTTAGGTTTCTGGGTCACCGAATCTACTACCTGAAATCCGCCGCTCACCGGAAACTGATACTGTGGATCGGCTACTGTTGCAGGCTTTAGCGCCTGTTCAAGTGAAGCAGTCCCTCCCCACAGGATATTCACACTTTTCAAATCTATTTTTCCTGGTGCACCAATTTCCACCGAACCATCTTTAATTTTTATATAAGCGCCCCCCGTGCTCATCAGAGTGATCCCCTGAGCCGCATTAAGCACTATTTCTCCATCCACGCTGTTAATGGCCATCGCTTTACTGGACTGCAAACGCATCGCATCGGTTTGCGCCTGAATATCGCCTGCGCATCCTGCCAGATATCCAGCGCGCTCAGCGTTGAAACCGGGTTAAGGTTAATTTTTTCAAACAGGGAGGCATACACACCGCCCGCTACCGGGCGATCCAGCGCCACGCTTTCTCCGGCAGCAGCATTTTCATTTTTTACAGACATGAACATTCCTTATTTAATCCGTTAAAACATCGCAACTGTTATGGCTGTTTTGGTGCCAGAGCAGACAGCTCGCTGCGCAGCTCAGCGCTGAGGGCAGGGTCAAGCAGAATTTTTTCCAGCTCTTTTCGAAAAGCCTGGTTATCCAGCAGATTGGCCTTCAGGTCGCGAAGAAGATTGCGCATCGCAAGCATCGCTTTGAGTTGAGGGATCTGGCGTGCCACCTGTTCCGGCGTGAAATCCTTCATATCCCGGAAGGTCAGTCTGATATTTTCTTCACTGCCATCACCGGCCAGGGTATTTTCAACGGTGAGATTAACTTCTGGAGAATATTCAGAAAGAACACTATCAAAATTATTTTTATTAATATTTACTTTATCGCGCTCGGATAACGGTGCGGTTTCCTGCCCGTTACTGAAATCACCGGCAACGAGTAACTTCAGCGGTAATTCGGTTTTCTTGCTCGCCCCGCCCGTATGCAGGTCAAGTTTTAAATTAATACGTGCCTTCGGCACCTCACTCTGGAAGCTAACAGCCATATGACCATCCCTCTGTTTATCGCTGCGTGGTATTTATCGGACAACAATCCTTCACTCGCGATAATAGAGCAACATGCCAATTTCAATCAAATACTCAGATCATAGATCTGAATTAAGATAATAATTAAGAAGTTTCCACCAGCCATTAGCAGAAATATATTCTGAAGCGATGGAGTAACAGGCTATTTTATATTCATTAAACAGAAGTATATTTCTCAGGAATATGAAGCACTGGCAATTTATTACTGAAGTAAACTAAAGATGATTTAAATCAATACAGTTTATTTTTCATATAATTGATAACAATCTTTTAAATTTTAGAGCCAGAATATCAGGAAAAGAACTGAAAATATCGAAGAATGAAAGGAAACAGGATAATTGCTATTAAATAGCCGCAGACCGGGCAAGAAATTTTTTTTACTCAATATCTGACGGTAACAAACATTGACAGCCAGTCTCTCTTTTAGCTTATCTGATTCCACGGCAGACACTAACTTCAGCTTCCGGCAACCTGTCTAAAGTAACTTCAGCCTGCGTTGTAGCATCTCAAAGCAGTATTAGCGGCGATACATTTAATGACTGAGCAATGCGATCTGCTCATCACTATGGTAGTTGGCTGACAGAACCAATGGGCACGGCCATGAAAGCAATTACCCGCTATATCAACCGTAACATAGTAAGCCTGTTAACTAAGTTTTCTACTGTAACGTTAGTCTTTCCGAAGCGTCTGTTTAGACAATGTAAGCGCTACCCTGCAAGCAATCGACTCTATACCAGTCCGTTAGCGGTTTTGTTCATGCACGGCCGCTGGCAAAACTATGGCAGGCCTCCATGCCTGCCGCTTTAGCTTAACGCGCCTGACGGAAGGCGCTCAGATTAACCACCTGATGCGGCTGGTTTATCGCTTTCCTTGCAAGCCAGTAAAGCAGTACTCGGTCATCATCGCCTTCGCCATCTGCCATAGAAAGCAGCTTCAGCGAGAGGGTCGATTTGTTCAAGGGCTGAGTGGCATCACTCAGTTCAATAACAGCACGACCGATAAGACAACAAATCTCATCCTCTTTGGTAGTGGATTCATATGCTCGGTCTTTCATATTTCCTCCTCTTATGTAAAAACTAAGTCTGGCACAAATAATAGTTTCCTGTAGAAACCGTCTCGGCAGTGAAATATATTGCAACGCTTATTGTTGTTTGCTTGCGATTTACCGGTAAAATTGCGAAAAAAGAGCCATCAGGCGTGGCTTAATGCGATTTATTTGCTCGCTGGCACTGGCTTATTAGTTTTATTTCGGCAACGTATGCGAACCCGTAAACACCGTCGAATCCGATGACCGGCTGCCTTAATGCCCCTCTTCTGCCGCAGTTGGGCAGCAACGCGACGCCACGGGAGAGGGATAAACGCGCTTTTCTTCTCTGTCAGCCTGTTATTGTTAGCTGGCTGAACCCTTATCCAGATCCGCGTCGCCAGCAGCTGAACCACGCGCTGCGTCAGTTTTATCTGGATCGGCTTAACACCGTATTTATTAATGCAATGCCGTTTATGCCGTTAAACAGGCAGTTTATTCCCTGTTGCTGGCTATTCATGGCAATTTGCCCCGGCATAAGACGCACCGGCTCTATTATCAGGCTAATTCAGGCATTCCCTCAGGGAGAAGATAATGAGCAGAACAAACCTCTCACCCGCTCCAGATTCAGTTCGCTGGTTAACGCTACTCGGCACCATTATCACTCAGTTTGCACTCGGCTCAGTTTATACCTGGAGCCTGTTTAACGGGCAGCTGTCGCAAAAACTGGATGCGCCGGTTAGCCAGGTGGCCTTCTCTTTTGGCTTACTCAGTCTCGGACTGGCGCTGTCATCATCGGTGGCCGGTAAGCTGCAGGAACGTTTTGGCGTACGCAACGTCGCCATCGGCGCCGGTCTGCTGCTGGCAGTAGGCTTTTACCTTACGGCACAGGCCAATTCACTGCTGATGCTGTGGCTAAGCGCAGGCGTGCTGGTAGGCCTGGCGGATGGCGCAGGCTATCTGATGACCTTATCCAACTGCGTAAAATGGTTTCCGGAGCGTAAAGGCGTCATCTCTGCCTGCGCTATCGGCGCTTACGGGCTGGGCAGCCTCGGCTTTAAATTTATTTGCAGCAGCCTGCTGGCGCATTTTAGCCTGGAAAATACGTTTTTAATCTGGGGCGCCCTGGCCATGAGCATGGTTATTCTGGGCGCGCTGCTGATGACGGATGCACCACAGCAACACCTTTCCCAGGGTAATGAAGCGACTGCCGCACGCGATTACACTTTGGCGGAATCGATGCGTATGCCGCAGTACTGGATGCTGGCGCTGATGTTTTTAACGGCCTGCATGAGCGGCCTGTACGTGATTGGCGTAGCGAAAGATATTGGTGAGGGTATGGTACATCTCAGTACGCAAACCGCAGCCAACGCGGTGACTATCATCGCCGTCGCTAACCTGAGCGGTCGCCTGATTTTAGGCGTGCTGTCAGATAAAATAGCGCGCATCCGGGTTATTACGCTGGCGCAGATAGTTTCACTGGCAGGCATGGCTATTTTGCTGTTTACCCGGATGAATGAAACCACCTTCTTTATTTCCGTTGCCTGTATCGCCTTTAGCTTTGGCGGCACCATTACCGTTTATCCTTCGCTGGTCAGCGATTTCTTTGGCCTGAACAATCTGACTAAAAACTATGGCGTAATTTACCTGGGCTTTGGCATCGGCAGCGTGCTGGGTTCGCTTATCGCCTCGCTGTTTGGCGGCTTTACCGTGACATTCAGCCTGATTATGACGTTGCTGGTTATCTCACTGGTGATGTCGTTAATCATTCGCATGCCGCACCGGGCGCGCAGCATACCGCAGATATTACAGCGCAGTTAATCCTCCTGCCGGGCGAGCAGCACTGCGCCCGGCAGGCTTACGTTCAGGTTTCGGGCGCGCCACAGGCCGCCCGGACGGTTTTAACCAAACAGCGGTTCAGGCTGACCGGCAACCGGCATCCGCACCGCAAATACGCTTCCCGACCACGGATATTGCGCCAGTTCTTCTGCGGTACGGTTTTCACGGCTGGACGTGATATACAGCGTTTTCAAATCGTCGCCGCCAAAGGCGACCATCGTCGGCCAGCGCACCGGCACGGGGATTTCATCAACGATCTCGGCCGTGTTCGGATCGATGCGCACAATACGCCCGCCATCAAACAGCGCTGACCAATAAAAGCCTTCCGCATCCACCGCTGCACCGTCCGGCATCAGCCCATCGCTGAACCGACGAAAGAGCTCGCGCTTACCGTTCTCACCGGTTACAGGATCGAGCGGATAACGCCAGATAATGTGGTTTGGCGTGTCGCTGTGGTAAATCCAGCGTCTGTCGGGAGAAAATGCCAGGCCGTTGGAAATTTTTATATCTTCATCGATAACCTGCAGCTGTAAATTTTTATCAAGACGGCAGAGCTTAGCGCCGTTACGATCCTGAGGCTCCCACAGGCTGCCGCACCAGAAACGGCCAAAGGGATCGACGCGTCCGTCGTTGAAGCGGCTTTTACTGGCTTCGCCGGGGTTATCGGCCACCTTACGCTCCGGCTTTCCCTGCGGGTCAATAAACCAGACGCCGCTGCGCATCGCCGCTACCAGCCCGCCTTCACGGCGCAAACCGATGCAGCCCACCTCCTCCTGCTGTGGAAAAACCCGGTGTTCACCGCTTTTAGGATCGAAGCGGTGAATCGCCGGGGCCAGAATATCAACAAACCACAGCGCCTGCTCTGCGGTTGACCACAGCGGGCATTCGCCCAGCTCGGCCGCAATGGGTAAAACGCGCTCCACCTGCCAGTTCATTATGGCTCCTTTTCGCTACGGGTTTAGTGCATAAACTGTAGCGGAAATTGGTGTCCTGCGGTTTACCCGCCAGGCAAAATAATCATGGTTTCAGGCTGTCGCCCTGGGTAGCAATCACCTGCTGATACCAGTAAAAGCTTTTTTTGCGGCTGCGCGCCAGGCTGCCTTCGCCATTATCATGACGATCGACATAGATAAAGCCATAGCGCTTAGAGATTTCCGCTTTCGAGGCGCTGATGAGGTCGATCGGTCCCCAGCTGGTATAGCCCATAATCTCAACGCCATCCTTCAGCGCTTCTGCCACCTGCAGTAAATGATCGTTCAGATAGCTGATGCGATAGTCATCCTCAATGGTGCCGTCAGCCTGCGGACTGTCTTTCGCGCCCAGCCCATTTTCTACAATAAATAGCGGCTTCTGGTAGCGATCCCACAGCATATTCAGCAGCGTGCGCAGGCCAACAGGATCGATCTGCCAGCCCCATTCAGAGCTGGGCAAATGCGGATTCGGCACCATGCTGAGCACATTGCCGCGCGCCTGCTGATTCAGCGTTTCATCCGCCGTGACGCAGCCGCTCATGTAATAGCTGAAAGAGATAAAATCAACGGTTTCACGCAGCGCAACGCGATCTTCATCGGTAATATCCAGTTCGATGCCCTGCTCACGCAGGTGACGCAGCATATAGCCCGGCCAGGCGCCGCGGCACTGCACATCGCCAAAAAATTGCCAGCTGCGATTTTGCTGCAACGTTTCAAAAACGTCCTCCGGCTTACAGGTCAGCGGATACATCAGGCCGCCCAGCAGCATATTGCCGATTTGCGCATCCGGGATAAGTTCATGGCACGCCTTTACCGCCAGCGCGCTGGCCACCAGCTGATGATGAATCGCCTGATAAATCAGGGCTTCGCTGCTGTCGCCAGGCAAGCCTACGCCGGTAAAAGGCGCATGCAGCGACATATTGATTTCATTAAAAGTCAGCCACAGCTTCACTTTGTGTTGATAGCGCTGGAAAACGGTGCGGGCATAGCGCAGAAAAAAGTCAATCAGCTGGCGATTTCCCCAGCCGCCGTAGTTTTGCACCAGCCCCAGCGGCATTTCATAGTGGGATAAGGTAACCATCGGCTGGATATGGTGCTGCGCCAGTTCATCAAACAGCCGGTCATAGTAAGCCAGCCCGGCCTCATTGGGCTGCGTTTCATCGCCCTGCGGGAAGATGCGGGTCCAGGCGATGGAAACGCGCAGGCAGCTAAAACCCATCTCGGCAAATAACGCGATGTCCTGCGGATACCGTTGATAAAAGTCGATGGCGATATCCTTCAGAGAGGCGTCGCCAGCGCTGCGCTCCACAACCGGTCCGAAGATCCCCTGCGGCTGAACATCCGAGGTTGATAAGCCTTTGCCCTCCTGCCGCCATGCGCCTTCAACCTGATTAGCAGCCACTGCGCCGCCCCATAAGAAATTATCCGGAAACCGTTTCATACTGACTCCTTTGTATTACGTTGCACGCCAAGAAAAGGCGCGCCTGGGTGGATAAGTTCGCCGCTGGCCAGCGTAACAACGGCAGCATAATCTTCGCTGTTGCTGATAATCACTGGCGTTGTGAGATCGAAACCGGCGTTTTTGATCGCCTGGCGATCGAACTCAAGTAAAAGATCGCCCGGCTGGATGGTATCGCCCGGCTTTACGTGAGCGGTAAAGTGCTGTCCGTTCAGTTTGACGGTATCAATACCGACATGAATTAATAGCTCTATGCCACTGTGACTCAGCAGGCCAATGGCGTGGCGGGTCGCAAACAGCGAGGCGACTTCGCCGTGAAACGGCGCCAGCACGTAGTTATCGTGCGGTATAATCGCCGCGCCGGCACCCAGCAGCCCGCTGGCAAAGGTGGTATCCGCAACCTTTTCCAGCGCCAGCAGTTTCCCGCTTAGCGGAGCAAACAGCGTATCGTCGTTTTCAACAGCGGTCGGTAACCAAGACGCAGCGGCATTCGCCGAAGATGCCACGCCCGCCACAGTGGCGGTCTCGATCGTCGGCAGACCGGCAATCAGCGTTAATATACAGCCGACCAGCAGCGCCAACAGTGTGCCCAGCGCGGCGCCCCAAACGCTAATATCCATCCCGGCTGGCGGAATAAACTGCGCCAGGCTGAAGATACTGGCAAGGCCGAAAGAATAAACGCTGGCGCTGCTCAATCCGCTTACGGCACCGCCCAATGCGCCGCCGACGCAGCCAAAAATAAAGGGGCGGCGATTCGGTAGCGTCACGCCGTAGACCGCCGGTTCGGTAATGCCAAAAACGCCCGCGGTAGCGCCTGAACCCGCCAGAACTTTTAACTGCGGATCGCGGGTACGCAGCATTACGCCCAGGCTGGCACCCACCTGCCCCATTACCGCCGGCAATATCAGCGGCACCAGCGTATCGTGGCCCAGCACCGCCAGGTTATTCATCATCAAAGGCACCAGCCCCCAGTGCAGGCCGAATATGACGCAAACCTGCCAGATACCGCCAATCACCAGACCGGCAAGCCAGGGCGCGAAGAGATAAATAGCCTGATAGCCGTAGGCCAGCCCCTGACTTAGCCAGGTTGCCGCCGGCCCAATAAGCAGAAACGTCAGCGGCACGGTGATCATCAGACAGATCAGCGGCGTAAAGAAATTTTTGATAACCGCGGGCAGAACCTTGCCGCACTGTTTTTCCAGCCAGCAGCTTATCCACGCGGCAAAAATAATCGGGATTACCGATGAACTGTAATTAAGGAAGGTAACCGGGATCCCAAGGAAACCGACGAGGACCGCATCGGGCTGGGTACTGCTCTGAAACGCCTGGATCATCAGCGGATGTGTTAGCGCGCCGCCAATGGCCATGGTAAGAAACGGGCTGCCGCCAAATTTCTTACCGGCGGTATAGCCTAATACCAGCGGGAAGAAATAAAACAGCGCGTCGCTGGCGACGTACCAAATTTGGTATGTCCCGCTGTCGGTGGTCAGCCAGCCGCACGCCACGCACAGCGCCAGCAGGCCTTTCAGGATCCCGGAGCCTGCCATTACCCCAAGGAACGGGGTAAAAATAGCGGAAATAATATCGATAAGGCGATTAAAAAGATTGCCTGACTTTTCCGCTTTCGCCACGGGGACGGCATCCTCGCCTGAACCGTTTTGCAGACAAATTTCCTTATAGACATCATGCACATGATTGCCGATTACTACCTGAAACTGACCGCCGCTGACCACCACCATAATGATGCCCGGATGGGTTTTAAGCCGTTCGCTTTCCGCAAGCGTAAGGTCTTTTAATTTAAACCGCAGCCGGGTGGCACAATGCATGACGCTAATAATATTGGCGCGCCCACCCACTCCGCTAATAATATCCCTGGCTAACTGTTGATACGACATATTCAATCCTTTTATGGCGGCTGCCCGGCGGCAGCATATAGCTGAAAAAAAAACCTGAAAGCAGCCCTTCTTATTGAGGCCTGATTTCAGGTTTTGCCTGCCGCAGCAGTAACAATCCAGATGATGCATTTAGTGTGCGATCGGCTGCTGGCTCTCTTTGCGCACGCGTTCGATATGAATAGCGAGAAACATTTTTTCTTCGTTAGTTAACGCGCTCTGATATTGCCGGGTTAAATGCTGTTCAATCTTCTCAGCGCAGCGCCATGCCTGCGGATAATTATCCTTTATTGAGAGATAAAGCATCATCTCATCATCCGCCACTACACAGCGCCCCAGCATGCGTTGCGCGAAAAATTTCAGGTGAGTAATAAAGCGCTGGTAGCTGAGCGATTGCCAGTCATATTCCAGATGAAGCTGATATTTAACAATATGCAGGATCTCCTGCATAACGCGGGTAATATGCATCACCTCCGGCATTTCGCCGTTAAGCTGGGCGTTAACCAGATGCAAAGCAATAAATCCCGCCTCATCTTCCGGCAGCGTCACGCCAAGCCGCTGATGAATAATTTCCAGCGCCTCCAGACCGAGACCAAATTCTTTAGGATACAGCCGCTTAATTTCCCATAGCAGCGCGTTAGGTAAAGGAATATTGCCGTTATGACGCACAATAGCAAAATGGCAGTGATCGATAAGGGCGATACAGAGATTTTCCTGCAGCTTACCAAGACGCTGACGCGCCAGCTCAGTAATACGATCGCAGGCGGTCAACACCTCCGGCGGAATTTGACTTAACAGCTCCGTTAACCGCGCCACCAGCGCATCATTTTGACGCGCAAAAATTTTTTCGATTTTGCTGTCGTCAACGCTGTCGCCGACCCGCTTCTGGAAACCCAGACCACGTCCCATGATCACCTGTTCGCACTGATGTTCATCCAGAACGACCACTACGTTGTTATTAAGCACCTTGGCGATCTTCATGCGTCCCTCAAAATAAAAAACCCGATCTCCGGCACAAGCCAGAAAATCAGGTTTTGCCTGCATATGCAGTAACAATTCAGCGGATCAACTCTATCAGCTTTGCCAAAGCGCTCAATGCGTTATAGATAAAAACGTGATAACGATCGTCAGCGGGCGAGCGACGTTATTTAATCGCGTGCGATACGTTCCAGATTTATCGCGCCACGTTGGCGCGCGCAGCGTTAACTTTCGCTTTATTTACCGGTTTTGCCCAACGCGAGGTTATTACGTTTGTTATTAACCTCCTTCAGTCAATACTTACCTGTATATTCGTCCAGACAGCCTCTCCGGGCTCACTGCTTATCCGCTGGAAGGTTCGCTTCATATTTTCAGCAATTCCCCGTACAAATCTGGAAATAGCCTTCACCAGGAAAAACGCCTGCGGTAAAACAGCGGAATAACTGGACGGTAAATGAGAATGAGAATATCGAGGCTATTGCCTTTAGGATAATTCCTGCTATTATGGCTAACCATTCAGTCCATTCCTATATTTTTGCGCGGCCCTTTTCTTCTACTCTTAAATTCGTTGAAATATTTGCAAATATTTAATTATTAAACTCTACATTAGTGCCGTTATTTCTTCACTTTTAGCCTTTACAGTAAGCTTCATTAAAGGCATTAAGAGAGTTGATCATGCGGATAATGATAAAAAGCGCTTTTGTTCTGGCCATTGTGAGTATGCTAAGCGGTTGTATAATTGCTCACGATCGCGGGCCGGGATGGCATCACGATCGCGGTTATCATAATGGCTGGCATCATCATCGCGGATGGTAAAACAGATTCTAAACAGGTAGGTCACAGCAACATACCTGGCGGGCAAAGCCTGCACACAGCAATATAATAAAAATAAGGCAGGAAAAATTGGGCGAGAATATTCTCGCCCTTTTCTTTATTAGCTTTTTATGGCGAAATTACATTGATACCAGGCCGTGATTAACCCTGGGATATGGCTATCCTGCGGAGGTAATGCTTCAACCAAATCAAAGCCCTGGGCGTGACAATAATTAGCCACATCAAGCTTCAGCGCATCTTTGTTCACTTTCTGCGGATGGTAACGATACTGCACCGTATGCGAAACAGGATCTTCATCCACACGTTCGAAAGCGCCTGGTTTGCTGGCCGTACAGCCCGCTAATAAAAACAGCGCCAGGACGCCGTAAATTTTACTCTTCATCTCTCTTCCTTATGCTGGTGCGGCATCTTAACAGGCAACAACAAAGGCACAATCGGAATGTCGCTTAAAGCGCGACGTTCGATGGATGGTTTTATCAATTGAATTGATTCAATCTAACGTTTAGTGCCGTTGCCCGTTAAGTGCGATTATCTTTTCAGACGCCATGATGTCTGTGCCAAACACCAGATTTGCCACTATAAATAACAATAAATTAACTGTTATTGCCCGCTTGATGCGGGCTTTTTTTATCGCTTATCCGGCGTTAGCGCTGAGCATCATACGCAAAACGTTGGCCGATTGCGTGGGAGGAAGTGCGAGGATGGCGCGATAAAGATCGATTGTCATATCGCACATTTTTTGCCGATTCACATGCGCATCCGCGGGCGCATTAAGCCAACGCAGATCGTTGCCCCACGAAGCATATAGCTGCTGCACGATAGTGCTTAAATGTTGATGCGCAGCGGGAAGATTTACCGCTCGCTCCGATCCCGTGCTGTCCTGTAACAGTTGTTCAATGGCTTGCCTGTCTTGCTGAATCAGATTTTCCGGCAGCACCTTAATTAAATTGACGCCGCCGTTAACCTGCGGAAAAAGAAAGCGAAAACAGAGTTGTACATTGCGAGCGCGCAGGCTTTCCATTTGCTGTAGCGACACGGCGATATAGCTATTGATTGCGGCATCACCGGCGCGCCCGATGCGCTGATTCAGCAGATCGGTCAGCATGGCGCGTAAATGGCCGAAGGCCAACGATGGACTGACACCGGCACGCAGCTGCGCCGTTAATTCAGCGTTTAACTGCCGCCACAGCGCCGGCTCCTGCTGCTGCAAAATACGATAGCCTTGTAAACGCGTCAGCTGCTGCTGCGCCGTATCAATCTGCGCCTGCAGGCGGGCTTGCGGTAACACAACGTAGCGGTAGCCCAGCCAACCGCCAAAAATAAGCGCTGATACCGTTGCCAGCAACAGAGCCCGTCGCCCTGAAAGCCGTTTTTGCCGGTACAATCCGGTTAATGTCAATATCAGCGCCGCCAGCAACAGAGCGCTGATAAAAAGAAAATGCTGCAAAATTTTGTTCCTGTTAATTCCGCTATTGCGCGCGAACGTCCACCAATACCGGACAATGCGCGCGCTCGATAACCGCAGCGCTAACGGAACCTTTCAGCAGACGATTAAGCGGCGAAAGATGGCGTCGTCCCATAATAATCATTTGGGCATCCAGCGCGGCGGCTTGCGCCACAATGGTTTCCGCCGATTCGCCCGCCACCACGCGCCCGCGCGCGGCTATCCCCGCGCCCAGCAGCTGGGCCAGCGCATGACGTATCACCAACTCCGCCGTATTTTGCTCATCCAGCGCGGCGCCAAAATCAGCCGGATCTTCGCCTGCGGTAATATCCAGCGGCTCACCGCAGGTAGCGTAAGCGGGATCGATGCAGCACAGCACCAGGACCTGTGCCTTTAACGCCCGCGCCTGCTCCGTCGCCAGGGAAACGACTTTACGCGAGTGATTCGAGTTATCTATTGCGACCAGCAAGGTTGTCATTCTGTTTATTCCTCAGTCATGCGCCAGATGTTTACCAATTTCACGCGTCATCGCTTCTTTACATCTTAGTATTTCATCGCGATAGAGCGCTTCATTCTTATGAAAGCGCCCCGTCGGCACCAGTAGCGAAACGGCAAAGCGTCCCAGCAACGTATCCAGCGCGACGCCCATCGTAGAGATCCCTTCTAAGGTTTCACCGCGATCGAAAGAGATGCCGCTTTTGCGGATCTCTTTTAACTGCCGCAGCAGTTCCGGCAGCGTTTTAATGGTGTTTTCGGTAATCGCATCCCAGGATTCGCCGACCAGCGCCCGGACGTCGTCATCGCTCTCCAGCGCCAGCAAGGCCCGTCCGCCCGACGTGCTGAAAAGCGGCAGATTAAGCCCCATCCTCGGCACTACGCGCAGTTCACGATCGGCGACGATAAAATGTACGATCGCCAGCTGGGTGCCGCTGGCGCGGGCCAGCGAAACGGTTTCTCCCGTGGCATCGCTCAGCGCCTGCAGCGAAGGACGGGCGACCTCAACCACGTCCGTATGAACGCTGGAGATCAAACGCAGCAGCGCTGGCCCAAGGCGCACGCCGCCGGCGCCGTGGCTACGCACCATTGGGTCGCGTCCAGCGCCGCCACAATACGCTGAACCGTTGAGCGAGGTAAATCCACCGCCTGCGCGATTTCTCCCAGGCTCATGCCGCCCGGCTGTTCGCCTAAGGCGTTAAGGATTTTCGCCGCGCGTGCAATCACCTGGATGCCGCCCGTTTTCTCATCATCACGATGATGCGGTTTTTCAGACATGAACTTACTGTTCTCTTTCCATGAAGGGCGCCGATACTGTAACGCGTTTTATCTCGCTTTCCCACCCTGTACCGCATTGCAATACATTTAATCGCCATGTAAGATCCGCGCTTGCTGTATCGCATCACAATACACAACACCATAATAAAAAAACGCTATGGAGTATCTGCTATGAACGGTCAGCCTGCCGCTGCACCGGCTCCCCATCCTTTTACCCTGCGTCTGGCGCTGGGGCTGATCGGAGTGCTGATTGCCGCCCTCGCCTCCGGGCTTAACGATCGCGTCACCGATATTGCGCTGGCCGATATTCGCGCCGCGCTGGGCATCAGTAACGACCAGGGGAGCTGGCTTATTGCTGGCTACCAGGCGGCGGAAGTCGCCGCGATGATGATAGCGCCCTGGTTTGCCGTCACGCTATCGCTGCGTCGCTTCGCGCTTGGCGTGGCGTTCGGCTTTGGCCTGACGGCGGCGCTGCTGCCCTTTGTTACGCACTATCCGCTGTTTCTGGCGCTGCGCGTGCTGCAGGGGATTTTTGGCGGCGCGCTGCCGCCGTTGCTGATGACGGTTGCCCTGCGCTTCTTACCGCCGCCGCTAAAGCTTTACGGGCTGAGCGCCTATGCGCTAACCGCCACCTTTGGCCCGAATATGGCCGCCACCCTTGCCGCGTTCTGGACCGACAGCGTGGGCTGGGCCTTTGTCTTTTGGCAAATTATCCCGGCAATGCTGATCGCCATCCTGCTGATTGGCTGGGGTATTCCGCAGGATCCGGTGCGCTTTGAGCGTTTTCGGCAGATGGATCTGTTTGGCATGCTGACCGGCTGTAGCGGCATTGCGCTGCTGATTTTGGTGTTAAATCACGGTGAACGCCTCGACTGGCTGAATTCGCCACTGATTAGCGCCATGCTGCTGGCGAGCGTGGCGCTGCTGGTGGTCTTTTTTATTAATGAATGGTTTCATCCGCTGCCGCTGTTTCGCCTGCAGATGCTGTCACGTCCTAATCTGACGCACGGTTTGCTTACGCTGGCGGGCGTGCTGCTGGTGGCGCTCTCCGGATCGGCGCTGCCGTCGGCTTACTTTTCGCAGGTGGAAGGTTTTCGCACCGCGCAGTTTGCGCCGTTAGCATTAATGATTGGCGCGCCACAGCTGCTGATTGCCCCTTTTATCGCCATGCTGCTGAACCTGCGCTGGATCGACTGTCGCTGGGTGCTCTCCTGCGGTGCCCTGCTGCTGGCCAGCTCCTGCCTGATGGGATCGCAGCTCACCAGCGACTGGGCGCGCCAGAACTTTTGGCTGATCCAGATAATGCAGGCCTTTGGTCAGCCGATGATGATTTTGCCGGTGTTGATGAGCGCGACGTCGGTGGTGTTGCCGCCGGAAGGCCCGTTTGCTTCGGCGATGTTTAATACCGTGCGCGGTTTTTCCAGCGTGGCGGCCGGTACGCTGGTGGAGTGGTTTATCAGCCATCGCGAGCAGTTTCACTCGCACATATTGCTGGACGGCGCCGCCAACCGCAGCTGGCTGATGCGTGCCGGTTCGGCCAGCGAAGCCAGCGCCTCCGCACCGCTGCTGCCGGACGGCAGCATCAGCTCTACGGAAAATATCGCGCATTTTTCCACGCTGGTTAAGCATCAGGCGCAGATATTAAGCATCAGCGATAGCTACCTGTTGCTGATCGCCTTTGCACTGCTGCTGATCCTGCTTACCGCCTGGCTGCCGAAGCGCGTCTGGCCGCCGCAAACTTTATTACAACAACCTGTGATAACAAAACCGGGAATTTAACGATGTCTTTAACTCCTGCTAAACGTACCGGCCTGCTGGCGGTGCTGTTAATTGTCTTACTGGCTATCGCCTGCTTTATCTGGTCCAGCATGATGCGGGCGGATTATCGCACCGATGACGCATGGGTAACCGCGGACTATACGCTGGTCGCACCGAAAATCTCCGGCTATATCAGCCAGGTCATGGTGCGTGATAACCAGCAGGTAAAAGCGGGCGATCTACTCGCCACGCTGGATGACCGCGACTACCGCGTTGCGCTGGAGAGCGCGAAAGCGAACCTGCAGCTGAGCGAGGCGAAGCTTGCCAGCATTATTGCCCAGCGTGAGCAGCAACAGGCGGTGATTGCGCAAAATAAAGCGGCAGTAAATGCCAGCCAGGCGACGTTAAGCTATGCCGGGCAAAACGCCGAGCGCTATCGCCGCCTGTTGCAGAGCGGCACCGCCACCGCCGACGAACAGCAGAAGGCCAGCTCCACCATGCGTTCCGCCGCGGCACAGGTTGAGCAAAACCAGGCCGCGGTGCTGGCAGCGGAAAAAGAGACGGGCATTTTACTGGCCAGCCAGAAGCAGGCGGAGGCGGATATCGCCGCAGCTAAAGCGACGATCGATCAGGCGCAGCTAAACCTTTCCTATACGCGCATTGTGGCACCGGTAAACGGTATGGTTGGCCAGCGCGCGCTGCGTCAGGGCGCCTATGTCTCCGCCGGTAGCCGCCTGCTGGCGCTGGTGCCGCTGGATCAAAGCTATATTGTCGCCAACTATCTGGAAACCCAGCTGGGCAAGGTTCAGCCCGGCCAGGCGGTAGAGATTACCGTTGATGCGCTGCCCGGCCAGCATTTTCGCGGTCACGTTGACAGCATAGCGCCCGCCACCGGCGCGACCTTTTCCGCCATTGCTGCGGATAACGCCACGGGTAACTTTACTAAGGTAGTACAGCGCCTGCCGGTCAAAATCATCCTGGATGCCAGTCAGCCTGGCCTGGCGCAACTGCGGGTGGGCATGTCGGTAATACCGGAGATTAACGTGAAATAATGGCGATGCCGCCGGGCTGCGGCTCGGAGCTTACCTATTTATTTTGCGATCGAATCCGCGTAAATTAGCGCGCGATCCTGTTCTGAGTTATTCAGAACTATCCGGAGCAACGGCGTCGCGCTAAAGAAAGCACGCCTTGTTCTTATTCTGTTCGCGTTATGCAGGTCTGGGATCGCCACCGACATAACCGCTCAGGGGAGTTGTCTGGTGAAATATGCGTTGATGGGAATCTCTTTTTTCCTGTTAGTCTGGGTTGGCACCTTCATGCTAATGCTGTAAGCGTGCGAAAATGGGGCGGCGCAATGCGTCGCCCGGTTTATTTTTACCCCAGCGAGACGTCGCTTTTTTGCTCCGTCTCCGCAGCGTCGCTGCTTTTTCCGTTGACCGGCAGAATACCATCGGCACGAAACATCGCTTTAATTCCCCGCACCGCCTGGCGAATACGATCGCGATTCTCAATCAGCGCAAAGCGCACGTGCGTATCGCCATAGTCGCCAAAGCCGATACCCGGAGAGACGCACACCTTCGCTTCCTGCAGCAGCCGTTTGGCAAATTCCAGCGATCCCAGATGAGCATAGTGGTCAGGGATTTTTGCCCAGACGTACATGGAAGCCTTCGGTAACTCGACCATCCAGCCTGCCTCATGTAGCCCTTTTACCAGCACGTCGCGGCGACGTTTATACTGCTCCGCAATATCGCGCACGCACTGCTGATCGCCTTCCAGCGCGGCAATTGCCGCCACCTGCAGCGGCGTAAAGGTGCCGTAATCGTGATAGCTTTTAATGCGCGCCAGCGCGGCCACCAGTTCTTTATTGCCGACCATAAAGCCGATGCGCCAGCCTGCCATGTTGTAGCTTTTCGACAGCGTGAAAAACTCAACCGCAACGTCGCGCGCGCCCGGCACCTGCATAATAGATGGCGCTTTCCAGCCATCGTAAACAATATCGGCGTAGGCCAGATCGTGGATCACCAGCACGTTGTATTGCTTCGCCAGCGCAATCACCCGCTCAAAAAAATCAAGCTCGACGCACTGGGAGGTAGGATTCGACGGGAAACCGAGGATCATCATTTTCGGCTTTGGATAACTTTCCCTGATCGCCCTTTCCAGCTCGTTAAAAAAATCCACGCCGGCCACCAGCGGCACCGAACGCACCTGCGCGCCAGCGATCACCGCACCGTAAATATGGATGGGATAACTGGGGTTCGGCACCAGCACGGTATCGCCATGATCGAGCGTCGCCAGCATCAGATGCGCCAGCCCCTCTTTCGAGCCGATGGTGACAATCGCTTCCGATTCGGGATCGATTTCGACATCATAACGCTCGGCGTACCAGCGCGAGATCGCCCGCCGCAGACGCGGAATCCCGCGCGAAGTGGAGTAGCCATGCGTATCGTCACGCTGCGCGACCTGGCACAGTTTTTCAACGATGTGCGGCGGCGTCGCGCCATCCGGATTACCCATGCTGAAATCGATAATATCTTCGCCGCGCCGACGCGCAGCCATTTTCAGCTCAGCGGTAATGTTAAAAACATAAGGGGGAAGGCGTTCAATACGAGAAAAACGACGAGACGAGCTGTTATCAGCCATAGCATCCTCTGAGAGTACGTAAGCGCCCGGACCGTCCGAGCGACGCTGACCACCGACGTGGTCGAATAATGAACATAGCCTGGCAGCGATACGCTTGTCGACAGGAAAGAAAAAATAAACTTTTTTGTCGAGGGCGGTTCCGGAAAATGCGAAGATCGTGGCGCTGTAAGGCCACATTTTTTATGATGTTACTTCTTATGTTAAGCCACGAGATGCCTGTGCAATCCATATTCGATATGCTGCTGGCGGTGTTCGATCGCGCCGCCCTGATGCTGATCTGCCTGTTCTTTTTGACGCGTACGCGCCACTTTCGCCAGCTATTACAGAAAGATGAGCATTCTCGCCAGGAGTTGCTGACGGTAACCGCGATTTTCTCACTGTTTGCCCTGTTCAGCACCTGGTCAGCGGTTAATGTCGAAGGCTCACTGCTAAACGTGCGCATCATCGCCGTGATGTCCGGCGGCATTCTGTTTGGTCCGTGGGTGGGCATCGCCACCGGGACTATCGCCGGGCTGCACCGCTTTTTGATCGATATACACGGCGTCTCTTCGGTGCCCTGTTTGTTTACCAGCATTATCGCTGGCGTGGTCTCCGGCTGGATTAACCTGAAAGTGGCGAAGGAACAGCGCTGGCGGCTCGGCATTCTCGGCGGAATGCTGTGCGAATCGCTGACCATGCTGCTGATTATTCTCTGGGCAAGGCCGCCAGCGCTGGGTCTGGAGATTGTGTCTGAAATTGCGATTCCGATGATTCTCGGCACCGTAAGTATTGGCCTGATTGTGCTGCTGGTGCAAAGCGTGGAGGGAGAAAAAGAGGCGGTTGCCGCGCGTCATGCCAAGCTGGCGCTGGATATTGCCAACAAAACCCTGCCGCTGTTCCGCCAGGTTAACAGCGAGTCGCTGCGTCAGGTGTGTAATATTATTCGCAACGATATTAACGCCGATGCCGTCGCAATTACCAATAAGCACCAGATACTGGCCTATGTCGGCTACGGCGAGCAGCATTATCGTCAGGGCGACGATGCCCTGAGCCCAACCACGCGTCAGGCGATCAACTACGGTAAAATTATTATTAAAAATAACGATGAGGCTTATCGCACGCGCGATATTCATTCAATGATTGTTATTCCACTGTGGGAAAAAGGCGAAGTTACCGGCACGCTGAAAATCTATTATCGTCATGCGCACCGCATTACCTGGTCGCTGAAGGAGCTGGCGGTGGGCCTGTCGCAAATTATCTCCACCCAGCTGGAGGTGTCGCGCACCGAACAGCTGCGGGAAATGGCGAATAAGGCGGAACTGCGCGCCCTGCAAAGCAAGATTAACCCGCATTTCCTGTTTAACGCGCTGAACGCTATCTCCTCTTCTATTCGTCTCAATCCTGATACCGCGCGCCAGCTAATTATTAATCTGTCGCGCTATTTACGTTACAACCTTGAGCTGAACGATGACGAGCCGATCGATATTAAAAAAGAGCTGTATCAGGTTAAGGATTATATCGCCATTGAGCAGGCGCGCTTTGGCGATAAGCTGACCATGATTTATCACATCGACGAAGAGATAAACTGTACCCTGCCCAGCCTGCTGATCCAGCCGCTGGTGGAAAACGCTATCGTACACGGTATCCAGCCCTGTCGCGGTAAGGGCGTGGTGACGCTGTCGATAGAAGATGTCGGCGATCGGGTGCGTATTGCGGTACGGGATACGGGAAACGGCATCAGCGATGAGGTTATCGCGCGCGTACAGCGTAATGAAATGCCCGGCAATAAGATTGGCCTGTTAAACGTCCATCATCGCGTTAAGCTGCTGTACGGCGGCGGGCTACAGATTACGCAGCTGCATCCGGGTACGGAAATCGTCTTTTTCATCAGTAAGAACGGTGACAAACTGCCGGAAGAAACGCTGTCGCTGACGGCCTGAAGGAGAGATGTAAGTGAAAGCCATCATTGTGGAAGATGAGTTTTTGGCGCAGCAGGAGCTGAGCTGGATGATTAAGCAGCACAGCACTATCGATATTGTCGCCTGCTTTGATGACGGCCTCGACGTGCTGAAATTTTTGCAGCACAGCGAAACAGACGTGATCTTTCTGGATATTAATATTCCGTCGCTGGATGGCGTTCTGCTGGCGCAAAACATCAGTAAGTTCGCCCATAAGCCGCAAATCGTTTTTATCACCGCCTGGAAAGAACACGCGGTGCAGGCTTTTGAGCTGGAAGCGTTTGACTACATCCTTAAGCCCTATCACGAATCGCGTATCATCAGCATGCTGCATAAGCTGGAAGCGCACTGGCAGCAACAGCGCCAGCCCGCCGCTCCGGGGAACTCGTCGCTTCATCCGGTCGCGCAAACCGTTAATCTGACCAGGGATGAACGGATTATCGTTACGGATATTAATGAGATCTATTATCTGGAGGCGCACGAAAAGCTAACTTTCGTTTATACGCGACGCGAGGAGTATGTGATGTCGATGGCAATTAGCGAGTTTTGCAGTCGGCTACCGGAAAGCCAGTTTTTTCGCTGCCATCGCTCTTACTGCGTAAACCTGAACAAGATCCGTGAAATCGAACCCTGGTTTAATAACACCTATATTTTGCGGCTGCGCGATCTGGAGTTTCAGGTGCCGGTTAGCCGCAGTAAAGTAAAGGCTTTTCGCCAGCTGATGCGTTTATAAGCGCGGCCAGCCATATAAACCCAACGCGCGCAAGCCTGGATCAGCTTAGCCTGCGCAAGCGCAGGCTAAAACGCGAACGAGGCGGGATTACAGCACACGCCCAAGCGTCTGGCGCAGATGCGCGCCGGCGCCCAGCAGCCCTGGCTGATCGTGCTTGATCATATATACCGGAATGTCATGCACGTAGTCGTGGAAGCGGCCCTTGTCTTCAAACGCGGCGCGGAAGCCGGAGGCTTTAAAGAACTCAAGGAAGCGCGGCACAATACCGCCAGCGATATAAACGCCGCCAAAAGTGCCCAACGTGAGCGCCAGGTTACCGCCGAAGCGTCCCATAATCACGCAGAACAGCGACAGCGCGCGGCGGCAGTCGATGCAGCTATCGGCCAGCGCACGTTCAGAAACGTCTTTTGGCTTCAGGTTTTCCGGCTCGCGCTTGTCAGATTTAACAATGGCGCGATAAAGGTTAACCAGACCGGCGCCTGACAAGACGCGCTCTGCCGAAACGTGGCCCAGCTCTTCACGCAGCACGCGCAGAATGAGATCTTCCTCCACGCTGTTCGGCGCAAAATCGACGTGTCCGCCTTCGCCCGGCAGGCTAACCCAGCGGCGATCGACATGGACCAGATGCGCCACGCCAAGGCCGGTGCCCGCGCCATAAACGGCGATGGGTTTGTCTTTTACCGCTGAACCGCCGCCAAACTGGATAACATCCTTTTCCGTCAGCATCGGGATAGCCATAGAAACTGCGGTAAAATCGTTAATGATTTCCAGATGGTCAAATGCCAGGCTGGCTTTCAGCGCTTTGGTAGAGAACGCCCAGTCATGGTTGGTCATTTCTACCCAGTCTTCGGTAATCGGACAGGCGATGGCGATACATCCATCTTTTATATCCTGCTGCTGTTCTTCCAGAAACAGACGAATCACCTCTTCCAGACTGCGATGCTCTGAGGTGGAATAGGTCATTACCTGAGAAATCAGGCCGGTTTCTGTTTCACACAGCGCCAGGCGCGCGTTGGTACCGCCAACGTCACCCACCAAAGCGTATTTAGTCATTATTCTGCTGCTCCGCTTATATCGATTCACTACGGGACACTATAAATTTCCCCCGGTAAAACAACAACGCTCATCAAAACGAAAGCGCTTTACCAAATTGCCCGATACCATAACCGTGAAAGCCGATGCTGAACAGCACCATCTTTCTGAAATCATTATGCTGAGTTACGCTGATGCAGCGAGGCGGAGACCTGCTGCAGTAAAGGCGGCATATCGAGACGCGGCAGCACCACTTCAACCAGTGAAAGACGGCGCGCATCGGCAATCAGCCTCATTACCTCCGTAAGCTGCACCGTCTCCAGCACGCGCCAGCTTTGGGCCGGACATGCGGTGCTCAGCGCCTGCGGTATTTGCGTCCAGTTCCAGGCGGCAATATCGTTATAGCGCTGGCTGGCGCCGTTAATCGCGCGTTCAACGGTATAGCCGTCATTATTTAATATAAAAATTAGCGGGTTCAGGTTATCGCGCATCATCGAGCTTAGCTCCTGTACCGTTAACTGCGCAGATCCATCGCCAATAATCAGGATCACCCGCCGTTCAGGTTCTGCCGTTTGAGCGCCGAAGGCCGCCGGCAAAGTATAGCCGATAGATCCCCATAGCGGCTGCACCACCAGCTTCGCGCCCGACGGCAGACGCAGCGCCGCCGCGCCAAACGCTGCGGTGCCCTGCTCCGCCACAATCAGATCGCCCGGCCGCAGAAAATCCTGTATCGCCTGCCAGAACGCATTTTGCGTCAGGCCAGGCCGATCGTCCGTGACCAGCGGCGCGGGCTGGCAATGGTCCAGCGTCCAGCGGGCGGCGTAACGCTGGCAGAGCTGCTGTAGTTCCTCAATCACCCTGGACATCGGCAGCGCATCAAATGTCTGTCCGGCGACCGTTACGCTAAACGGCTGCACGTCGATCGTTTTTGCCGCCTCTATTTGCTGGGTAAAACCGACCGTAATGGTATCGGTGAACCGTACGCCGATAGTGAGAATAACGTCCGCCTGCTCAATCACCCGACGCGTCCCGGCGGCGCAGCCTTCCCCGGCGTAGGTTCCGGCAAAGCCGTAGCGCTGTTCATCCAGCACGCCTTTTCCCATCAGCAGCGTGGCATGCGGTAGCGGAACCGCCTCCAGCCAGTGCGCCAGCTGCTGCCGTACGCCAAAGCGATCGGCCAGAAAATCTGCCAGCAGCGATACGCTGCGCGCGCCTGAAAGCAGCGTTTCCGCCGCGCTGCGGAAAGCCTGCAGCGCCTGAGCATCGGGCTGCGACTGGATAGTCAACGGCCGATCGGGCGCACGCGCGGCGCGCCGGCGACATCCACCGGCAGCAGCAAATAGCCCGGCCGCCGTTGCGTCAGCGTTTCACGAATGACCCGATCAATCTCATCGCTGGCGTTTTCAGCGGTAAGCGTCGCCTGGGCCACCGTGACCTCTCGCTGCATCCTTAAAAAGTGGCCGAAATCACCATCGCCCAGCGAATGATGAATAAGATCGCCGCGCTGCTGCGCAGATAAAGAAGGCGCGCCGACAATATGGATCACCGGCAGATATTCCGCGTAGCTGCCCGCGATGCCGTTAATTGCGCTTAGCTCACCCACGCCAAAGGTGGTCAGCAGCGCGGCGGGACGACCGCTACGCGCGTAGCCATCTGCGGCGTAGGCGGCGTTGAGCTCATTGGCGCAGCCTACCCATGCCAGACGCGGATGGGCGATAACCCGATCGAGAAACGCCAGATTAAAATCCCCCGGCACGCCAAACAGATGATCGATACCGATTTCATTCAGCCGCTGTAGCAGATAATCACTTACCGTTAAGCCAGACATAGCAGACTCCTTGCGTAACCAGGTCATTTCAGTATCGATTATTCTGTCGGCGCGTCGACATACGATATTGTTATCTTATGTCACGATGTGGCAAGCGCACGTTACGCCTGAGGATTTTTCTGTAATTGCGATGCGCCCCGCGCCTTTCCTCCTGTGTAAACGTATACACTGCTAAGCTGCCTGTTTAACGCCTTATTTTTTCAGGGAACCGCCATGCAATATCAACCCGCCGCTGAGCGTTATCAGCAGATGGAGTATCGTCGTTCTGGCCGCAGCGGCCTTAAGCTGCCCGCAATTTCCCTTGGGCTGTGGCATAACTTCGGCGACAGCACGCGCACAGACAATAGCCGCGCCCTGCTGCGTCACGCCTTTGACTGCGGCATTACGCATTTTGATCTGGCCAATAATTACGGCCCGCCGCCGGGTTCGGCGGAGGAAAATTTTGGCCGGATTTTACGGGAAGATTTTCACGCCTGGCGCGATGAGCTGATTATCTCGACCAAAGCGGGCTACACCATGTGGGATGGGCCGTACGGCGATTGGGGTTCGCGTAAATATCTGATCTCCAGCCTCGATCAAAGCCTGAAGCGCATGGGGCTGGAATATGTCGATATTTTTTATCACCATCGGCCCGATCCGGAAACGCCGCTGGAAGAGACGATGATGGCGCTGGATCAGGTGGTTCGTCAGGGCAAAGCGCTGTATGCCGCTATCTCTAACTATCCCGCCGGGCAGGCGGCGGCAGCGTTTAAAATTCTGCGCGAGTTGGGTACGCCGTGCCTGATCCATCAGCCGAAATACTCGCTGTTTGAGCGTCAGCCGGAAGAAGGCCTGTTGGATGTGCTGCAGCGCGTCGGCGTAGGCTGTATCGCCTTTTCACCGTTGGCCGGCGGCGTATTGACCGATCGCTATCTGCACGGCATACCGGAAGATTCCCGCGCCGCCAGCGGCAGCCGTTTTCTGACTGCCGGGCAGCTGACGGCAGATAAAATGCATAAGGTGCAGCAGCTCAACGCCATCGCGCAACGCCGTGGACAGAAACTGGCGCAAATGGCGCTGGCCTGGGTGCTGCGTCAGCCAGCAATGACCAGCGTGCTGATCGGCGCCAGCAAAACCAGCCAGATCGACGATGCGGTACAGATGCTGCAGCAAAGCCGCCTTAGCGCGGAAGAACTGCAGGAAATTGAGTCCCTGTTGCGTTAACCTCTCCTCTGGCTGCGGCAGCGCAGCCAGAAAAATCCCAATCCAGATTATCCTTAACTTTTTCAGAAACCCGCCGATGTTATGCCAGAGCTTTCTTTATATGCTGGCGCCACAGTGCTGCTGTTTGCGCACTGATAAGGAGAAATATGAAACGTGCCATTATTTTTGCCGCTTTGCTGGCAAGCTTATCCCCTTTTGCTACACACACCGCACGGGCCGATAGCGCCACAATTACCCTGGCTCCAGGCGTGACGCTGCAACTGGGCGATCGCGATCGCCACGGTCAATACTGGGATGGCGGACGCTGGCGCGACGGGCGCTGGTGGCACGATCGCTATGAGTGGCAGCAGGGCCGTTGGTGGCGTCATGAGCAATGGCGACGCCATCATGACTGGAAACGCCAGCAGTGGCAGCGTGAGCGGGATTGGCGACATCATGAGCGCGCCCGTGAACATGAACATCGTCGCTGGGAAAAACAACATCACCATGACTAATCGCCTGCCGCCCTTCAGCGGGCGGCCAGTAAAGTATGGTTCGATGATGGTTCTGTAAAAAAATAAGCGCCGTCGTTACGGCGCTTAGTTTCAACCAGGGCCCAGCGCTTCCCCGATCAGCAGGTAAATATTCAGTGCGACTACCAGCGCGACAATCACCCAGCCTGCGATTTGCATGGCACGTGAGTTAGTCATATCTCCCATCAGCTCCTGCTTGCCGGTAAATACCAGCAGCGGTATCAGCGCCAGCGCAATACCAAAGCTCAACAGCACCTGACTCATGATCAGAATGCGCGTGGGATCCCAGCCCAACATGATGACCACAAAAGAAGGCAGCATGGTGATAGTCCGGCGCAGCCACAGCGGAATATAAAAGTGGATAAAGCCCTGCATCACTACCTGCCCCGCCAGCGTCCCGACAACCGTGGAGGAGAGACCCGCCGCGACCAGGCTTAGACCAAAGACTAACGCCGCGGCATTGCCCAGCAAAGGCTTCAGCGTCAGGTAAGCCTGATCGAGATCCGCCACGCCGAAATGACCGTTGAAATGAAAGGCCGCCGCCGCCGTTGCCATCATCGCCAGATTAACAAAACCGGCAATGGTCATGGCAATCGCCACGTCCAGCTTGGTGGAGGAGTAACGCTCACTGCGCGAGCTGCCGCGTCCGCCATTTTGCGTCAGGGAAGAGTGCAGATAAATCACGTGCGGCATAATGGTTGCGCCCAGCACGCCCGCCGCGAGGTACACCGCGTCAGCCGACATCAGCGAAGGCAGCGCCATTCCGCGCACCAGCTCGCTCATTTGCGGCTGGGAAAAGAACAGCTCAACGATATAGGCGGCGGCAACAAACAGCAGCAGCCCACCGATAACCAGTTCCAGCGGCTTTTGTCCGCGACTTTGCAGCATTAAAATTAAAAAGGTGGCGATGCCGGTAAGTACCGCGCCCTGTAACAGCGAGATACCCAGCAGCATTTTAAAACCGAGCGCGGCGCCGATAAACTCTGCCAGATCGGTCGCCATGGCGATAATTTCCGCCTGCACCCAGTAAAACCAAACTGCCGGGCGCGGAAAGCGATCGCGAATATGTTCAGCGAGATTTTTGCCGGTGGCGATGCCCAGCTTGGCGGACATCAGCTGGATAATCGTTGCCATAATATTGGCCCATACCACCACCCACAGCAGCTTATAGCCGTAGGATGCGCCCGCCTGAATATTGGTGGCAAAGTTACCAGGATCGATATAGCCAATTGCCGCAATAAAAGCCGGCCCCAGCAAAGCCAGCTTTATCTTACGGGCTCCGCGTGCTGCTCGTTCCGCGGTGCGGCTTTCTAACATAGTCATTATCCTGTCTGGAAGTTATGTTGCCCTTACAGCTTAAAGGGAGTTAAGCCCAGGTAAAATAGGGTTGTCGTTATCGCTGTGATAGCCCGCGCTATAAAGTATAGCAAAGGCTATATTTTTGTTCACAATAGCCAACTGTTTAAAAAACATCAACCCACTAACTGTAGGCCAACCCGAAAATGTTAACAATACGGATGTGTTTTTTTTAATCAGTGTTACAGTTGTGATCGGACTGACTTTTCTGATGCGCGGTACGACAGGCAATTGTTATATTGTGGACTTGATCTCGTTTTTACGCTCGGTGTTACATAGAATACGCAGCGAAATATAACCTGCCTCAAATTTGGAGCATACATGTCCCGCATTTTGCATTTTGTTCTGGCGCTGGTGGTGGTTACGTTACTGGCATTGCTGGTAAGCCACGATCGTAAAAGTATCCGCGTCCGTTTTATCATACAGCTGTTGGTGATTGAGGTTCTGCTTGCCTGGTTCTTCCTTAACTCAGAAGCTGGCCTGGGATTCGTGAAAGGCTTTGCCGGCCTGTTTGATTATCTGCTGAAATACGCTGCTGAAGGGACCAACTTCGTATTCGGTGGGATGAATGATAAAGGTCTGGCGTTCTTCTTCCTGAATGTTCTCTGCCCTATCGTCTTTATCTCCGCCCTGATTGGTATTTTGCAGCATTTTCGCATTCTGCCTATCGTTATTCGCGCTATCGGCACGGTACTGTCGAAAGTCAACGGCATGGGCAAGCTGGAATCCTTTAACGCGGTCAGCTCACTGATTTTGGGACAGTCAGAAAACTTTATCGCCTATAAGGATATTCTGGGTCAGATGTCGCAGCGCCGGATGTACACCATGGCCGCAACCGCGATGTCTACCGTCTCCATGTCTATCGTGGGGGCCTATATGACTATGCTGCAGCCTAAATATGTGGTGGCCGCGCTGGTGCTGAATATGTTCAGTACCTTTGTCGTGCTGTCATTGATTAACCCTTATCGTATCGATAGCGAAGAAGATTTACAGCTGAACGACCTGCATAAAGACCAAAGCTTCTTTGAGATGCTGGGCGAATATATTCTTGCCGGTTTCCGCGTGGCGATTATCGTTGCGGCGATGCTGATTGGCTTTATTGCGCTGATTTCCGGAATTAACGCACTGTTTGACGCTATTTTCGGCATCAGCTTCCAGGGCGTGCTGGGCTACGTCTTCTTCCCCTTCGCCTGGGTGATGGGCGTACCTGCCAGCGAAGCGCTGCAGGTTGGCAGTATTATGGCGACCAAGCTGGTTTCCAATGAGTTTGTGGCCATGATGGATCTGCAAAAAATTGCCGGACATCTTTCTCCACGCGGTGAAGGCATTCTTTCAGTGTTCCTGGTCTCTTTTGCTAACTTCTCTTCTATCGGTATCGTTGCTGGTGCGATCAAAGGTTTGCATGAGGAACAGGGCAACGTGGTGTCACGCTTTGGCCTGAAGCTGCTGTATGGCTCTACGCTGGTCAGCGTGTTGTCTGCTTCCATTGCCGGGCTGGTGCTTTCCTGATCGCCTCAGCTACGATAAAAAACCGGGCCTGGCCCGGTTTTTTTATGCGCGCGGTTAAGGCATTTAAACAGACGGCGATAAGCAGATAAGCAGATAAGCAGATAAGCAGATAAGCAGATAAGCAGATAAGCAGATAAGCAGATAAGCAGATAAGCAGATAAGCAGATAAGCAGATAATAACAACTGGAAAGAAAGAGAAAGTAAAACCGAAAGGAAAATGGTGGAGATAAGCGGGATCGAACCGCTGACCTCTTGCATGCCATGCAAGCGCTCTCCCAGCTGAGCTATACCCCCACATCAGATGATTACCGTTACCAAACCTGTTGGGATAAGATTTGGTGGAGCTAAGCGGGATCGAACCGCTGACCTCTTGCATGCCATGCAAGCGCTCTCCCAGCTGAGCTATAGCCCCATACCGGATAATCGTGTCGTGTTGACGGAGCGCATGATATGAAACCGCCTCCAGGGTGTCAACGGCAAATTCAAAAACTGTGTTTGATCGCTGAAAAAGACGTCAAACGGGATTTAACCTCGCCAGCGTTCAGGACCATTACTACCAGATAATCTTCCTTAAAATGCGCTTCTGACTGCTGACTATCACGTGGGTTGCCGTTGCGGAAAGATTTATTACTGGCTGGACCTGCCAACATCCGCTCCGTTGTTAATTTTGCGTTAATGTATTTATAAAATGTTGCTTGTTATTGTTAATCTGCTATGCAAAACTTCGCGCGCTAATTAATTTATTGGTTGATCGAATCCGCCCTGGCTGCGTCCTGCCGCCGACGAGAAGCGAAAGCCACCATCCCTCTTTTTTGACTAACACCAGAGCTATTATGTCCTTGCATTCACCTAAAGAAATCGCTGCCATTGCTATTCAGTCTGGCGTGGCGAAAAGCCGTCTCTCCATTTCATCCCTGTTAATTCTTGGCTTTATGGCTGGCGCATTTATTGCGACCGGTTTTCTGCTCGATCTACACGTGATTAATAAGCTGCCAGCGGACTGGGGTTCTTTCGGCGGCTTCCTTGGCGCTGCCGTCTTCCCGGTTGGCCTGATCCTGACTATTCTTGCCGGTGGCGAGCTGCTGACCGGCAATATGCTGGCGTTACCTATTGCCTGGTTCGCCCGCCAGGTAAGCGGCTTCAGCGTACTGCGTAATTGGTTCTGGGTCACCATCGCTAACTTTATCGGCAGCGTGGCCGTTGCCTGGTTTTTTGGTCATGTTCTTGGCATGACCGAAGGCGATTACCTGAATAAAACCGTGGCGATCGCCACTGCAAAAGTTAATGCAGATTTTATGCACGCTTTTATCTCCGGCATCGGCTGTAACTGGCTGGTCTGCCTTGCCATCTGGCTGGCCTTCGCCAGTAAAGATATGGTAGGCAAAATCTTCGGCGCCTGGTTCCCGGTGATGGCATTTGTGGCTATCGGCTTTCAGCACGTGGTTGCCAATATGTTTATCGTTCCGGCGGCGATCTTTGCCGGTCAGCTTAGCTGGGCCGAATATGTGCCGAACTTTATCGCCGTCTTTCTTGGCAATGGCGTTGGCGGTGCGGTTTTCGTCGGTCTCGCCTACTTCCTCGCTTTCCGTCCTGCTGTAGAAAGCGCCACAACTTCACGTTGATCTAACCTGTCCTCTGCCCGCGGGCGGTGGACATAACCTTTTCCGTTAGTGAGCTACGTTAGTTAATCGCGTGACGTTTTCATGTAATATATTTGCCTGTTGCTTAAGTTTACAGGGAATGAAACGTGAAAGAGGAATGGTTAACGCCGGATGAGCTTGCCCAACGGACAGGCTATACGCGTCAGACAATCAACAAATGGATTAAGCGCGAGCACTGGATAACGAAGCCCAAGCCCGGCGTACAAGGTGGTAAAGCGCGCGTGGTAAAAATCGATGAAAGGGTAACGGCCTTTCTGGACGATACGCGCCATGCTGCGGAACCGGCTGGCGCCTATCTGGCAAGATCCAATACGCTGTCCGCGCTGCTGAGTTCTTTTGTTCAACAGATGACAACGCAAGAACAGGAAGACCTGGAAAAATGGCTGCTGCGTGAAGGTGTTAAAGGACTTCTTCAGCGGCTGGACATTGACAGCAAGTAAAAAAAACCGGAAGCATGCTTCCGGTTTTTTTATGTCTCGCGAAAGGGATTTAGCCCTGAGCTTCACGCTCGCTAATAAAGGTCAGCGCTTTTTCAATACGCGCCACGGCACGGGAACGGCCGATCGCCTGCACCGTCACGTCCAGCGCCGGTGACTGCCCTGCTCCGGTTACCGCCACGCGCAGCGGCATCCCCACCTTGCCCATGCCCACTTCCAGCTCGTCTGCCGTCGCCTGAATAGCATGATGAATATTTTCCGCCGTCCAGTCGCTAATGGCCGCCAGTTTATCACGCACCGCTTCCAGCGGCTGACGCGCAACCGGGCGCAGATGTTTTTTCGCTGCATCCGCATCAAAGGTCTCGAAGTCTTCATAGAAATAGCGGCAGCTGGTGGCCATTTCTTTCAGCGTTTTACAACGTTCGCCAAGCAGCTTCACCAGCTGCGCCAGTTCAGGACCGGTACGGGTATCGATTTGCGCCTGCTCAATGTGCCATTGCAGATGCGTAGCGACATATTCCGGCGGCAGACTATTAATGTAGTGATGGTTCAGCCACTGCAGCTTCTCGGTGTTGAAAGCGCTGGCGGATTTGCTGACCGCATCCAGAGAAAACAGCTGTTTCATCTCTTCAATCGTGAAAATCTCCTGATCGCCGTGGGACCAGCCCAGACGCACCAGATAGTTAAGTAGCGCTTCCGGCAGATAGCCATCGTCACGATACTGCATTACGCCTACTGCGCCGTGACGCTTGGAGAGCTTTTTCCCATCGTCGCCCAGGATCATGGAAACGTGCGCGTACACCGGCACCTGCGCGCCGATCGCCTGCAGAATATTAATCTGACGCGGCGTGTTATTGATATGGTCTTCGCCACGGATCACATGGGTGATGCCCATATCCCAGTCATCGATTACCACACAGAAGTTATAGGTCGGCGAGCCATCGGTACGACGAATAATCAGATCGTCCAGCTCCTGATTACTGAATTCGATCGGGCCACGGATCCGATCGTCAAACACCACGGAACCTTCCTGCGGGTTACAAAAACGCACCACGTGCGGTTCATTATCAGCATGATGTTCATGGCTGTCACGGCAGCGACCGTCGTAGCGCGGTTTTTCTCCGTTCGCCATTTGCGTTTCGCGCAGCTGCTCCAGACGTTCTTTAGAGCAGTAGCATTTATAGGCCGTACCCGCTTCCAGCATCTCGTCAATCACCGCGTTGTAGCGATCGAAACGTTTGGTCTGATAATACGGACCCTCATCCCAGTCCAGATTCAGCCAGTTCATGCCATCCATAATGGCATCGATGGCCTGCTGCGTGGAGCGTTCCAAATCGGTATCTTCAATGCGCAGGACAAATTCACCGCCGTGATTACGAGCAAACAGCCAGGAATAGAGCGCGGTACGAGCGCCGCCAACGTGTAGATAGCCGGTCGGACTGGGCGCGAAACGGGTTTTGATTTTCATTGAGCTTGCCTTAGTGCGCAGATTTTCTGCGGAATGACAGAAAAGATGATTTTCATGCATTGTTTAAGTGCGCATATTCTATCATCTGCCCCTGATTCCTCAACGGCAAACCCGGTGTTGATGCGGCATGCTGCTGAATTTTCATGCGCCCGGATGCTCGTTTCGGCTAAAAGCGCGACACGCTGCCTAATTTTAAGACGAACAAACATTTTCGTTTTAAAAAGCGTTGACTCGATGCCAACTCTCCCTATAATGCGACTCCACACAGCGGGGGTGATTAGCTCAGTTGGTAGAGCACCTCCCTTACAAGGAGGGGGTCGGCGGTTCGAGCCCGTCATCACCCACCATCTTTAAGATGGCCCGCAGTGTAAGACAGATGATAAAAGATGGGTGATTAGCTCAGTTGGTAGAGCACC
>NZ_NWUO01000017.1 GCF_002895925.1 Mixta theicola
CGAGGTGCGCAATCTGGCACAGCGCAGCGCCCAGGCGGCGAAAGAGATCAAATCACTGATTGAAGATTCGGTTGCCCGTGTTGATACCGGTTCAGTGCTGGTGGAAAGCGCCGGGGAAACCATGAGCAATATCGTCAGCGCGGTAACGCGGGTAACCGACATCATGGGCGAAATCGCCTCGGCGTCGGATGAGCAGAGCCGCGGCATTGACCAGGTTGGCCTGGCGGTAACCGAGATGGATCGCGTGACCCAGCAGAACGCCGCGCTGGTGCAGGAATCCGCCTCCGCCGCCGCCACGCTGGAAGAGCAGGCCAGCCGCCTCAGCCAGGCTGTCGCCGTGTTCAGAATTCGTAAAGAATTCGCCGCCGCCGCCGTTAACGTTAATACGGCAGCGAAAAAGCTGCAAAGCGCCGCGCCGGCAACGGCAGCGCGCAAATCCACCGCCACGGATGAGAACTGGGAAACCTTCTGATTGCGTGCGCAGTGGCAGTAAATAATGTGTTGACAGAATGTTACACGGTTGTCCGCCAGCCAGATTGGGTCACACAGCAGAATGCCGCGCTGATAGAGGAAGCGGCAACGGCCACGGATTAGCTGGTAGCCTGGCTAATTCGGCTGAGCAATAGACGCGCGGTTTACGCAGCTGATTGCCAGACCGGCGCGTTCAGGCGAGACGCTAATCAGCCATCGCCAGGAAGCAGCGCCCTTTAACCTTTAATCTGCTTTTTGTTGGGTGAACCTGAATGAAGAAATCGACATTGCTGGCACCACCCGAGAGCGCAACGCTGTTATCTCAGATGATTCAGCGCTTGCCTCTCTCTGATACGCACTTTCGCCGTATCAGTCAGTTAATTTATCAGCGCGCCGGTATCGTGCTTGCCGATCATAAGCGCGAAATGGTTTACAACCGGCTGGTGCGTCGCCTGCGCACGTTGAATATCGATGACTTCGGGCGCTATCTCGCGCTGCTGGAAAACGATCAGAACAGCGCCGAGTGGCAGGCGTTTATTAACGCGCTGACCACCAACCTGACGGCGTTTTTCCGTGAGGCGCACCACTTCCCGATTCTGGCCGATCATGCCAAACGGCGAGGAGGGAGCTACAACGTCTGGAGTACGGCGGCGTCTACCGGCGAAGAGCCTTACTCGATCGCCATGACGCTGGCGGAAACGCTGGGCGCCGGGCCGGGGAAATTCTCCGTCCACGCCAGCGATATCGATACCCAGGTGCTGGAAAAGGCGTCGTCGGGGATCTATCGCCAGGAAGAGTTGCGCACGCTATCGCAGCAGCAGATGCAGCGCTTCTTTTTGCGCGGTACCGGGCCGCACTCCGGCATGGTGCGGGTGCGTTCTGAACTGGCTGGCATGGTGAATTTCACCCAGCTTAACCTGCTGGCGCACGAGTGGTCGCTGCCTGGGCCGTTTGATGCGATTTTTTGCCGCAACGTAATGATCTATTTCGACAAAGAAACTCAGGAAAAGATCCTGCGGCGCTTTGTTCCGCTATTAAAGCCTGGCGGCCTGCTGTTTGCCGGTCACTCGGAGAACTTTAGCCAGATAAGCAAAGAGTTTTATCTGCGCGGACAAACGGTTTACGGGCTGACTAAGGAAAGATCATGAGCAAAATCACCGTAATATGCGTTGATGATTCAGCGCTAATGCGCCAACTGATGACGGAGATCATCAACAGTCATCCCGATATGGAAATGGTAGCCACTGCACCCGATCCGCTGGTGGCGCGCGATTTGATTAAGCAGTACAACCCGCAGGTGCTGACGCTGGACGTTGAGATGCCACGTATGGACGGCCTCGATTTTCTGGAGAAGCTGATGCGCCTGCGCCCGATGCCGGTAGTGATGGTGTCGTCGCTGACGGCGCAAGGCTCGGAAGTCACCCTGCGCGCGCTGGAGCTGGGGGCGGTTGATTTCGTCACCAAGCCGCAGCTGGGTATTCGTGAAGGCATGATGGCCTACAGCCAGATGATTGCCGACAAAATTCGCGCCGCAGCGCGCGCCCGGCTGGTGCCACGCGTCGCTCAGGCGGCGCCGACGATGCTGAAGTCGGGGCCGCTGCTCAGTAGTGAAAAGCTGATCGCCATCGGCGCATCGACCGGCGGCACCGAAGCGATTCGCCACGTGCTGCAGCCGCTGCCGATGACCAGCCCGGCGCTGCTGATTACGCAGCATATGCCGCCGGGTTTTACCCGCTCGTTTGCCGAGCGTCTGAACAAGCTGTGCCAGATCACCGTGAAAGAAGCGGAAGATGGCGAACGTATTCTGCCGGGCCACGCCTATATTGCGCCCGGCGCTATGCATCTGGAGCTGGCGCGCAGCGGCGCCAACTATCAGGTGAAACTGAACGATGGTCCGCCGGTTAATCGTCACAAACCCTCAGTGGATGTGCTGTTTAAATCGGTGGCGCAACATGCCGGACGCAACGCCGTGGGCGTTATCCTGACCGGTATGGGCAACGATGGCGCGGCCGGGCTGCTGGAAATGCATCGCGCCGGCGCCTGGACCATCGCGCAGAACGAAGCGAGCTGTGTCGTTTTCGGCATGCCCCGTGAGGCAATTGCTTACGGGGGAGCCAGTGAAGTGGTGGATCTGCATCAAATCAGCCAGCACATGTTGGCAAAAATTAGCGCCGGACAGGCATTGCGAATTTAACCGAGCCCGTCCAGCGGGTCGAGATAACACAGGAGTAGATATGGCTGACAAGAATATGCGCTTTTTGGTAGTGGACGATTTCAATACGATGCGTCGTATTGTGCGCAACCTGCTGAAAGAGCTGGGCTTCAACAACGTTGAAGAAGCCGAAGATGGGGTAGATGCACTGACCAAGCTGCGCGCGGGTGGTTTCGACTTCGTCATTTCCGACTGGAATATGCCGAACATGGATGGCCTGCAGCTGCTGCAAACCATTCGTGCCGACGCCACGCTGGGCAAGCTGCCGGTGCTGATGGTGACCGCAGAAGCGAAGAAAGAGAACATCATCGCTGCGGCGCAGGCGGGTGCCAGTGGCTATGTAGTGAAACCTTTTACTGCGGCGACCCTGGAAGAAAAGTTAGGTAAGATCTTTGAAAAATTAGGTATGTAAGGAGACGTGATGAGCGAACTTACGAAACCAGCGACCGATGCGGCATCGGCGCAGGACATCATCACACGCATTGGCTCGTTAACGCGCATGCTGCGTGACAGCCTGCGTGAGCTGGGGCTGGATCAGGCGATAGCGGACGCGGCGGAAGCGATTCCCGACGCCCGTGACCGCCTTGATTATGTCGTTCAGATGACCGCTCAGGCTGCTGAGCGCGCGCTGAACTGCGTAGAAGCATCACAACCGCGCCAGGATGCGCTGGAAAGCGGCGCCAAAGATCTTAAGACACGCTGGGATGCCTGGTTTGAGGACCCCATCGAGCTGGCGGATGCTCGTGTACTGGTTTCGGATACGCGCGAATATCTGGCTACCGTGCCGGAACACACGTCCTTTACCAACGCACAGCTGCTCGACATCATGATGGCGCAGGATTTCCAGGACCTTACCGGTCAGGTCATCAAGCGCATGATGGATGTGATCCAGGAAATTGAGCGCCAGCTGTTGATGGTGCTGCTGGAGAATATGCCGGAAGCGAATGCGCGTCAGAAGCGGGAAGAGAACAGCCTGCTGAACGGTCCGCAGATCAATGCCGCCGCGCCTGGCGTGGTGGCAAACCAGGATCAGGTCGATGACCTGCTCGATAGCCTGGGCTTCTGAGTTAGACGCTGCCGCTCTCCGCAAGGGGACGGCAGCAACCTTTTATGGCAAAGATTCAACGCGATCGTGCTTTTCTGTACTTTTTGGTCGCGAATTTTATGCAAACCATAAGGGTATAATAAGCCAGGGCAGCAATGGCGATTAGCGTCATTATATTTAACCAGGCAAGAACATTTTCTGTATTGTCCGCCGTTATATTCCCTGCTCCATATAATTGTCGGGTCAGGTCAAGCACCAGGCTGTTATTAATTTGCTCTGAAATATTTGTGTACCCTGCTGTCATTATTATTAAAAAAACAAACAGGACGGTTTTGCTGACGCTAAGGGCAATTTTTGCCATGAGCTATTACCTCGATCATGCCGTAAGCCATCATATCTCTCGTACAGGGAACACGAATTTTTTGGGTTGTTAAAAGGGCCTGACGGATAACCGCATAATCTGAACTGTGAACAAGGGTAATACAACCCTTTGATGTTGTGCCAGGATGTAAGCGAAACAGACCGCGGCTTACGCCCTCTATCCAGGTATGATCGTCAATACTCATATCATCACGATAGCGCGCAAACCACTCTGAGCGGCTAAATTCTGTGCCATGCGCAATTTGATTTACTTTACTTAATATAGCGGCATAAGCGCGCGATAGCGTACCTCCGCTTCCCCGATTTACAATCCAGTACTTGCCGGGAGGGATTGGTCCGTTATCGGGAATCATCGCACAGCCACTATGATTTTGATAAATTCCGTTGCCGGAGAAGGCCATGAATACTCCAACGCCGTAAATAGTGAGTAAGCCGCGTCATTGACGACAAATGTTCCTTGTAGCGCCATAAATCCATCCTTTATGTGCCGATCCATGTGTAGCTTTACAGAAACAGAATAATTTTTGCGCTATCCTCCCATAGCTGATGATGAAGGGCTGTGATGTCGGCCTGCTTTTTCCATTCCCTGAAATAACCCCTGTTTAACCCTGTTACTCCACCCATTAAATTTGCCGGTGTTTGGCAAGCTATGCGCAATTCCCATTCCGACACAGGTTGATCAACGTGGCTGAAGGTAGCGACGAGGAAAAAACAGAATCCCCCACACCCCACCGACTTGAGAAAGCGCGTAAAGAAGGGCAGATCCCGCGTTCCCGCGAGCTGACTTCTCTGCTGATGCTGGTGGCGGGGTTGCTGATTTTGTGGATGGACGGCGAGCCGATGGCGCGCCAGCTGGCCGGGATGGTCGCCTCCGGTTTTAGCTTCGATCATCGTTTGATTAACGATCCCGGACAGATTGTTCGTCACGTCAGCCAGCTGCTGGGGCAGGCGGTATGGGCGCTGATGCCGATGATGGCGGGCCTGGTGCTGGTCGCGATCGCCGCGCCGATGTTGCTGGGCGGTATCGTCCTGAGCGGTAAATCTATTTCATTTAAGTTTAGCAAGCTGAACCCGCTGAGCGGGCTGAAGCGCATGATTTCCGGGCAGACCTGGGCCGAACTGTTAAAAGCGATAATGAAAGCGACGCTGGTGAGCGCGGTGGCGGGTTGGTATGTCTGGGTAAGCTGGCCGGAGATGCTGCATCTGATTAGCGAATCCCCATATGATGCGCTGGCGCACGGTATGCACATGATCGCCATATGCTGTTTTCTGGTGGTGTTGGGGCTGGTGCCGATGGTGGGCTTCGACGTGTTCTGGCAGCTGTTCAGCTACTTTAAGCAGCTGCGCATGACGCATCAGGAAATCCGCGATGAATATAAAGAGATGGAAGGCGACCCGCACGTTAAAGGACGCATCCGTCAGGCGATGCGCGCCGCCGCACGCCGCCGCATGATGGCTGACGTGCCGAAAGCAGACGTTATCGTGACCAACCCGACGCACTATTCCGTCGCGCTGCAGTATGACGAGAAAAAAATGAGCGCGCCGAAAGTGCTGGCGAAGGGAGCGGGCGACGTGGCGCTGAAGATCCGTGAGCTGGGGAAAGAACATCGCGTGCCGATTCTGGAAGCGCCGCCGCTGGCGCGCGCCCTTTATCGTCACAGTGAAATTGGGCAGCACATTCCAGGCGCGCTGTATGGCGCGGTAGCGGAAGTGCTGGCCTGGGTATGGCAACTGCGTCGCTGGAAGCGCGAAGGCGGCCTGATACCGCAGAAACCTCAACGTTTGCCGGTACCGGCTGAACTGGACTTTGCAGGAGAGACGAGAGCTGATGGCTAATCTGGCCGCTTTACTTCGCTTACCGGGTAACATGAAAGATACGCAGTGGAAGGTGCTGGCTGGCCCGCTGCTGATTCTGATGATCCTGTCGATGATGGTGCTGCCGCTGCCGCCCTTTATCCTCGATCTGCTGTTTACCTTCAATATCGCGCTGTCGATCATGGTGCTGCTGGTGGCGATGTTTACCCAGCGGACGCTGGAGTTCGCCGCGTTCCCGACCATTCTGCTGTTTTCAACGCTGTTGCGTCTGGCGCTGAACGTCGCTTCCACGCGTGTGATCCTGATGGAAGGCCATACCGGCGCGGCGGCGGCGGGTCAGGTGGTAGAGGCGTTCGGCCACTTCCTGGTCGGCGGTAACTTCGCCATCGGTATCGTGGTGTTTATCATCCTGATCATCATTAACTTTATGGTTATCACTAAGGGTGCCGGACGTATCGCCGAAGTGGGCGCGCGTTTTGTGCTTGACGGGATGCCCGGCAAGCAGATGGCGATCGATGCCGATTTAAACGCCGGTTTGATTGGTGAAGAGGAAGCGAAAAAGCGCCGTTCGGAAGTAACGCAGGAAGCGGATTTCTACGGTTCTATGGACGGTGCCAGTAAATTCGTTCGTGGTGACGCTATCGCGGGCATCATGATCATGATTATCAACGTGGTGGGCGGCCTGCTGGTGGGCGTGGTGCAGCACGGAATGTCGCTGGGTTCAGCGGGGGAAACCTATACGCTGCTGACCATCGGTGACGGCCTGGTTGCTCAGATCCCGGCGCTGGTAATTTCTACCGCTGCCGGTGTAATAGTGACGCGCGTTAGCACCGATCAGGACGTGGGCGAGCAGATGGTGAGCCAGCTGTTCAGCAATCCGCGCGTTATGATGCTGAGCGCCGGCGTATTAGGCCTGTTGGGGCTGGTGCCGGGCATGCCGAACCTGGTGTTTCTGCTGTTTACCGCCGCGCTGTTAGGTTTAGCCTGGTGGCAACGCGGCCGCGAGATTAAGCCAAAGCCGGCAGCGCAGCCTTTGCCGCGCGCGCAGGAGACGGCTGCAACGGTGGAAGCGACGTGGGGCGATGTGCAGCTGGAAGATTCGCTGGGGATGGAAGTGGGCTATCGCCTGATCCCCATGGTGGATCAGCAGCAGGATGGCGAGCTGCTGGGACGTATCCGCAGTATTCGTAAGAAGTTTGCGCAAGAGATGGGCTTTCTGCCGCCGGTGGTACATATCCGCGACAATATGGATTTGCCCGCCGCCCGCTATCGTATTTTGATGAAAGGGGTGGAGATTGGCAGCGGCGACGCCTATCCGGGGCGCTGGATGGCGATCAACCCTGGTACGGCATCCGGTACGCTGCCGGGTGAAGCGACGGTCGATCCGGCCTTTGGCCTGGCGGCGATCTGGATTGACAGCGCGCTGAAAGAGCAGGCGCAGATCCAGGGCTTTACCGTGGTGGAAGCCAGTACCGTGGTGGCGACGCACCTTAATCATCTGATTGGGCAGTATGCCAGCGAGCTGTTTGGCCGTCAGGAAGCGCAGCAGCTGTTGGATCGCGTTAGCCAGGAGATGCCGAAGCTGACCGAAGATCTGGTGCCGGGCGTGGTGTCGCTGACGACGCTGCATAAGGTGCTGCAGAATCTGCTGGCCGAGCGCGTGTCGATTCGTGATATGCGCACCATTATTGAGACGCTGGCGGAACATGCGCCGGTGCAGACCGACCCGTATGAGCTGACGACGATAGCGCGCGTGGCGCTGGGTCGCGCCATTACCCAGCAATGGTTCCCGGGTAACGGCGAGGTGCAGGTTATCGGCCTTGACGCTACGCTGGAACGTCTGCTGCTGCAGGCGCTGCAGGGCGGCGGCGGGCTGGAGCCGGGGCTGGCGGATCGTCTGCTGGAGCAGGCGCAGCGGGCGCTGGAAAATCAGGAGATGCTGGGCGCGCCGCCGGTGCTGTTGGTTAATCATCCGCTGCGTGCGCTGCTGGCGCGTTTCCTGCGCCGCAACCTGCCGCAGCTGGCGGTGCTTTCTAATATGGAGCTGAGCGATAATCGCCATATCCGTATGACGGCAACCATTGGAGGTCAGTGATGCGATATTTACTGGGCGCGCTGATGCTGTTGTTGCCGCTGGCAACGCAGGCGGCGGACGGGGCCTGGCAGGGGAGCGCTACTGGCGTGACGCTGAGCAACCGCGGCGTGGAGGCTTCATCGCCGCCGATTACGCCGCCGGGGCCGATTTCCGGCCTGATAAGCGTGATTTACTGGCGTTTTGAACTAACCGGCCCGCAGCCAGCAGGCCTGTTGGTGAAGCTCTGTTCCAGCGCCCGCTGTACGCCGATCGAAGGGGCCAGCGGCTCGACGCGCGGACTGACCAATGTTCCCGCCAGCGATACGCTGCGCTTTGTTTATAGCGTGCCGGGACAGGGAAGGCTGTTTCCCGTAACACGGGTGCGCAGCAATCAGGTAATGGTTAATTATAAGAATTAAACCGTGCCGCTCGCCGAAGGTTGTCCCTGCACGGGGCGGCTACTTTACTTTCTGAGCCTGCGCTCAGGCTTTCCCTGCGGCCTCTCACGCCTCCTTCAGTGTGCGAGGCCGCTCTTATTTTCCCGCTCCTCTTGTTTCTCTTTTCTTTACTGTTATTAATCCTTTCTTTTCATTAATCTTTTACTGTAATAAGAGTAATAACGTTTTATTATTTATAAATAATAATGCGTTTCTGTTAAATAATAAATTCAATCTATGACCATATAAAATCAAATATATTCCGTTGAAGTAGGTTTTGTTTTTGATGGTACACTCCAGAACCCTGTAATAAGTCGAAAGCCTGCCTGTTAAGAGGCAGTGCTATATTAGCCGTGAATAATGCGTTATTAATTGTTTACAGCATGTGATGAGGTGTCTCTGGCGTGAAAGTATTTGTTATTAATTTAGACGGCAATTATGAGCGGCGTGAAAAAACAGAAAAGCAGTGTGATATAAATAATATAAAGTATGAGGTTATAAGCGCGGTTGATGGCAAGGCATTACCGACAGGCCTGATGCCGCTGGTAGTGCATGATTATCCGAGGTGCGCCTTGACCAGAGGCGAGATTGGCTGTGCCCTGAGCCACTTGAGCATCTATGCAAGAATGATTGCCGAAAATATCCCCAATGCTCTGGTGCTGGAAGATGATGCCCTGATTAGTCCCGGACTTCACAGCCATCTGGCAGGGATCAAAACATTAATCAGCGTGAATAAACCAGAGATATTCCTGCTTACCGGAAATTGCATATACAACCCCAGGGTTAATAAAACCGACTTATATAACAACGAATATTACCGGGTCGCTTATGGCAGCGGAGGGCATGGTTATGTTGTTAACCAATCAGCCGCGCGCGAGATCCTTAAAGTAAACCGGCCAATAATATTCGAGGCCGACCGATGGACGCTATTTCGGCTTACTGGTGCGCTCAGGGTTTGGTGCAGCAAGCAGTGCGTAATAGAAAGTTCCGATGTAAACAGAGAAACCTCAGTGCTGGAAAAGGAGCGGAAGAATCAGTTTATTGCCCGATCTGCCTATATAAATAACCTCAAAAAATCTCTTCGCTTTTACCAGGCGCGTAGAATTAAGGATGTGCTGTTGAATAAAACGGGTTTGGTCCAGCAGTGAAATGAACTGAAACAGCAGCAGGCGTTGAAGCGTGCATATCAGACACTGGCGACAAAATAACATTGCCTGCGCGCCTTGCCGGGAATTGCCCTTTTATGTCCGGCATAAAAAAATCCACGCCGGGGCGTGGATTTTCCATGAGCTTAACCTTCTGCGCTGAAAAGGCTAAGGCCCTACGGCTTACATACGCTCGACGGTTTCAATACCCAGCGTATCCAGACCCTGCTTCAGCGTACGTGCCGTCAGCAGCGCCAGCTTCAGACGGCTCTGGCGTATGGCGACATCTTCTGCCGACAGAATCGGGCAGTGCTCGTAAAAACCAGAGAACAGCCCCGCCAAATCATACAGATAAGCACACATAACGTGTGGCGTACCGTCGCGCGCGACCAGCGTAATCGTCTCTTCAAACTGCAGCAGACGCGCCGCCAGCTGGGCTTCGCGTTCATCGTTCAGCTGAATAGTGCCGTCCAGCAGCGCGTTCTCATCAATACCGGCCTTACGGAACACCGACAGCACGCGCGTATAGGCATACTGCATATAGGGCGCAGTATTGCCCTCAAACGCCAGCATATTATCCCAGTCGAAAATGTAATCGGTGGTACGGCTTTTCGACAGGTCAGCATATTTCACCGCACCGATGCCGACAATATTGGCCAGCTTGCGCAGCTCATCCGCATCCATCTCCGGGTTTTTCTCAGAAACCAGCAGGGTAGCGCGCTCAACCGCTTCATCCAACAGATCGGACAGCTTAATGGTGCCGCCGCTGCGGGTTTTAAACGGACGCCCATCTTTGCCCAGCATCATGCCGAACATATGGTGCTCAAGCGGCACCGATTCCGGCACATAGCCCGCTTTACGTACGATAGTCCAGGCCTGCATCAAATGCTGATGCTGACGCGAGTCGATATAGTAAAGTACACGATCGGCATGCAGCTGCTCATAGCGGTACTTCGCGCAGGCAATATCGGTAGTGGTATAAAGATAGCCGCCGTCTTTTTTCTGGACGATCACGCCCATCGGATCGCCTTCTTTATTTTTAAACTCATCAAGGAAGACTACGGTTGCGCCTTCGCTTTCTACCGCCAGACCTTTGGCTTTCAGATCGGCAACGATACCCGGCAGCATATCGTTATACAGACTCTCACCCATGACATCGTTACGCGTCAGCGTCACGTTCAGACGATCGTAAACCGTCTGGTTCTGCGTCATGGTAATATCAACCAGCTTCTTCCACATGGTACGGCAGTATTCATCACCGCCTTGCAGCTTCACCACATAGCCGCGTGCGCGCTCGGCGAAGGCTTCATCTTCGTCATAGGTTTTTTTCGCTTCGCGATAGAAAGCTTCCAGATCGGCCAGCGCTATCGCTTCATGATGCTCGCGCTGCTGCTTTTCCAGATACGCGATCAACATACCGAACTGCGTGCCCCAGTCGCCAACATGGTTGGCGCGAATAACTTTATGACCGAGGAACTCCAGCGTACGCGCCGCCGCATCACCAATAATGGTTGAGCGCACATGGCCTACGTGCATCTCTTTCGCCACGTTTGGCGCCGAGTAGTCAATCACGATAGTTTGCGCATTAACCGGCGCAACGCCCAGACGCGGCGATGCCAGCGCGGTTTCCGCCTGCTGCGCCAGCCATTCAGGGGCCAGGAAAATATTAATGAAGCCCGGACCGGCGATTTCAACCTTACTGGCGATGCCGCTGAGCTCAAGTTGCTGTACGACCTGCTCGGCCAGCTGACGTGGCTGCTGACCCAGTTTTTTCGCTACCGCCATAATGCCGTTGGCCTGGTAATCGCCAAACTGAACCCTGGCCGACTGACGAACCATAGGTTCGCAATCTGCCGGCGCGCCAACGGCGATCATCGCCTGACTAACTTTTTCCGAAAGGAGAGCCTGAATATTCACCGAGTTACCTTCATCTGTCTGCACTGCCCGCCGCGTTATGGACGGCAGGCATAATCATCGCGACGCCTGACAGTCTGGCAGGTTGCTGTACAATAGCGCCGCGGAAAAAAGAAGGGGGAAAGTATACGTTATTTGAATGAGGGCGTCAGCAGCCGTAGCGGGCGGAAACACTGCTGTGTATGTTTCCGCCACCGACGAAAAAAGGTTAGCGACGTCGAGAGTGACGATATGGGTTATTTACCGTTTTTTCATTGCGCACCTTCCAGTGGCGGGAGAGAGCAAACCCCATCAGCGCGATAAGAACTGCAATAATAATGAGTTTAAACATAAAGCCATTCCTTGTGTGATGGTTCGGGTAAATCTATAAGAAAGGCTTGGTAGCCGCAATTGCGCACCCGGCCAATTAGGATTTACCTTAAACTATCTGTAAACATAATTAAAAACATAACGTTAATAATGATTTTATAAAATATTTTGTGGTCCTGTACCGTGCTAAACTGGACATTAATACGGTAATTTACTTCAATTTAGCTGAAATTTTAGCTCAGGGCGTCATTTTTACAACTATAAATGGTCTTGCAAAAGTGCTCATAAAGCAATCAATGTTTAATGAAACTGTATAAAAATGGGGTGTAATTGTGCCATTCAGGAATAATCTGGAAGCGCTATCCGACCTGGCAAACGATCTGCCGCGTTTTGAAAAATCGTTAATGAATTTGGCGGAAAAGTTGGGTTTAGTACTGGAAAATCTCGACGCCGACCATATTTCGGTGCGCTGCCATCAAATTGCAACAGCGGAGCGCTGGAAGCAAGGTTTGATGCAGGTTGGCCAGTTGTTTTCAGAAAAAATGATTAATGACAGACCGATTTGTCTGTTTCAACTGGACGAGCCGCTGAGCGTAGGACCGTGGCGGATAGAGGTGGTGGAGCTGCCGTGGCCGGGCAATAAACTGTATCGCCATGAAGGGTGGGAGCATGTTGAGATCGTTCTGCGTGGCGATCCGGCAACGCTGGGCGCCAGGGCAATGGCATTGTTATCCGATAGCGGCCTGCTGCAGCCAGGCATTTCGTTTAAAACCAGCGCGCCGCAGGGCGAAGGCGAGCGTTTGCCTAATCCAACGCTGGCCGTTACCGACGGGCAAATCACCATTAAATTCCATCCCTGGAGTTTGCAGGAGATCGTCGCCAGCGAGCAGGACAGTTAAGCATTTGCGGCGGCGACCGCGCGTTCCAGACGCGCCACCGCCTCTTCCAGCGTGGCACGCGTGCAGCCGAAATTAAAACGCACAAAGCCATCGTCGCCGAATTCCCGGCCCGGTGAGAAACCCAGGCCGTGCTTTTCAAACCAGAGCGCCGGGCTGGCGACGTTGGGTAAATGGGCGGAAATCCAGGCCAGATAGGTGGCTTCCGGCGGTGCGACGCTCAAACCCGGCAGCGCGTTAACGCGTTCACACAGCCAGTTACGATGGCGGCGTAAATAATCAAGCTGCGCGTCCAGCCAGGGCTGGCCGTCACGCCAGGCGGCGGTGGCGGCGGTCAGCGCCAGGATATCCACCGACGGAACCAGGCCGCGACGTGCCTCTTTAAAACGCTGGCGCAGGGCTTTATTCGGAATAATCGCCAGCGACGCGCCCAGGCCGGCGATATTAAAGGTTTTGGATGGTGAAATTAATGTCACCGAGCGCTGGGCGGCGTCTTCGCTAAGCGTAGCGAAAGGAATATGCGTTAAGCCCGGCTCCAGAATCAGATCGCAGTGGATTTCATCAGAACAGACGATCAAATCGTGGCGCTGAGCAAACCGCAGCTGCGCCATTAATTCTTCGCGGCGGTAAACCGTGCCGCCGGGATTATGCGGATTGCACAGCATCAGCAATTTTTCATCTCCGCTTAGCTGCACCTCCGCTGCCGCCAGGTCCATTATCCAGCGCTCATTTTCCAGGCGCATTTGCAGATTAATTTGGCGGCGCTGAGCCCAGGAGGCCGCCAGCCTGAACGGGGGATAAATGGGCGTAGGGGCAAGGGTGCCTTCGCCGGATGAGGTAAAAGCGCGTACGCACAGATTCAGGCCGGCAACCACACCGGGTAAAAATACTAACCAGTCCGCCTCAATCTGCCAGTTATAGCGCGTCGCCATACGCTCAATAACGATGTCGATCAACTCACTGGGCTCGCTGCCATAACCGAATACGCCATGCTCCACTCGCGCATGCAGCGCCTCGATAACCGCCGGCGGCGAGCGAAAATCAGTATCTGCTACCCACAGCGGCAAAATGTCGCGGTCGCCATATTTTCGCCATTTGAGACTATCGCTGTGATGGCGGTCTATCCATTGGTCGAAATTGAATGCCATGATTAAGATTCTCTTTATACTGCCCTGCTCACTGAGCCTAACTGAGAATCAGAAAACCAGCCAGCGGTCATTAACAGGAGGATGAAATGGTTAAACTGGAAGTCTGCTGCTACGGAATTGACTGTGCGGTTAATGCCCAAAAGGCGGGCGCCGACCGGATTGAACTTTGCGCCGCGCCGAAAGAGGGCGGTTTAACGCCGTCCGCAGGCATGTTGCAGGCGGCGCGCGAACAGCTTCATATACCGGTCCACCCTATTGTTCGTCCGCGCGGCGGCGATTTTTGCTATAGCGACCGTGAATTTGCCACGATGAAATCGGATGTGGCGTTAATTCGTGAACTGGGTTTTCCCGGCGTTGTGCTCGGTATGCTTGATGAAGATGCTTATATAGACATCAACAGGATGGAAGAGGTTATGTCGCTGTGTGGCGACATGCAGGTGACCTTCCATCGCGCTTTCGATCTTTGTCATAGTCCGAAACGTACGCTGGAAACATTGACCGGGCTGGGCGTTGCGCGCATTCTGACATCAGGCCAGCAGCAAAATGCTGAGAATGGAATTGTCTTGTTAAAGGAACTTACTGAGTTAAGTAAAGGTCCAATTATTATGGCTGGCGCGGGCGTCAGGTTAAGCAATCTGCAAAAGTTTCTGGATGCCGGAATTCGTGAGCTACACAGCTCCGCCAGCCATCTGGTTTCTTCCCCGATGCGCTACCGTAAAGCCGGCGTTTCCATGAGTTCGGATGTCGAGACTGATGAATTCAGCCGTCAATGTGTTGACGGCGAGATGGTAGAGGCGATGAAAAGTATCATGCAGATGAATGTTGTTCGGGTTGCCTGAGCCATAACAGTTTTTGCCGCACAGCACGCCGTTCCTCAGACGTGATGTTTGCAAGTACCAAACCCCAGCACTTTGTTGGGGTTTTTTTTGCTTAAATCATTAGGTAAACATTCCCTCTCTCACGCGAGGCGTTAGCCCGATCGCCGCGCTTTTTTGCTCATCAATCATAACAACCTGCTGTAAGCGCAGGGCTTTCTGCTGCGCACTTATCCTTATCCCTGTTTGTCGATTTCACAACCTCATAAAGTATCGATAAGAATATTCTCGATTTTTTTACTAAAATTCTTATATAATTTTTCATTGTTACTGAAGTTTTGTAGATACGGCAAGATTTCGCTTGAGAGAGAATTAGGGTAAAGGCCTATGAAAAACAGGAAGTTAACGGCACTTTTCGCAGTTATGATACTGGCTTTAGCAGGTTGTAATGAGAAAGAAGGCGTAACGTTTGTTAAAAACCCAGATAAAGAGGGTGAATCATTAACACCACCTGCCTGGGCCGCTATTGCACGCAGTGATATTCAAAGCGGTTTGGCGATGAGTCTGTTTAGCGCCACCTGTAAATTGCTTTATCGTGATGAGCTCTGGTTTGTTGGGTGCAGGCCAAAGAAAGAGGAAGCATCGTTTATGCTCTATTCTATTCGGCAGGATAAAGCATCGAATGAAAGTTCTGTCGTTACCGCGCTTAACGACCAGGCAAAACAGTACGCTCATCAGAACCTTATGCTGCGTCAGATTATCATTGCCGATACGCAACATGCTGCGCCTCATCCAGAACGCTTAAAACAAGATTTTGAAGCGCAGTCCGGGATATAAAAGGCTACCCTTTTAATCCTGCGGGCTGACAGATGAACGGCAGTGCGGTGTTGCATCTGCCTTTGTGTCGCACTGTCCGTGTAGTGGTTCACCGAATCTGGCCTCCTCATCCACTTAATAAGCGAAGCGTCACAGGGACTCAGGCTGCAATAAATGTTTGTCCCAGTCCTGTCACGCGCTGGGCTATCGAGCGATCAACGCCGCGCTTAATATCAAATAGCAACGCATATTTGCATTACAGGCGGCGGGTCTCCTCGTTTCTGCCCACAGAGGCCGCAACCGTCTGTATGAAGGTTGCGGCCTGCGGAGAGGGGAGCCTGGCCGGAGCAGTCACGAGTAATTGACGTTCATGAGAATTACAAAACCTGTTGATACAAACGAAGAGCATCCTCTTCTCTAACTTTCACGGGATTGTTGATAAGTAACCGGGTCTGCTGCATCGCGTCTTTGGCCAGCATGGGCAGGTGGGCGGCCGCAATACCGACGTCGCGCAAACGCTGTGGGGCACCGCTGGCGGTAATTATTCGGGTCAGTTCAGCAATAAACCGCTGAGTGTCCTCCTGCACATCGCCGCTGGTGGGTAACCCAATAGCCGAGGCCAATTCGGCATAAAGCGGAGCGGCAGCAGGTGCATTGTAATGCAATACCGGGATCAGCATCAGGGCATTAGACAATCCGTGGGGTACGTGGAAATGGCCGCCCAGCGGGTAGGCTAAGGCGTGCACCGCAGCGACGGGCGCATTGGCAAAGGCTTGTCCTGCCAGCAGCGCGCCAAGCAGTACCGCTTCACGCGCCTGGCGATTTTCACCATCGTGGCAAACCAGCAGCAGGTTACGGCTGATGAGGCGCAGCGCTTCGCGGGCCAGCGCGTCGGAAATCGGATTCTTTTTATGCGCGCTGGTATAAGCCTCGATAGCATGCACCATTGCGTCGATCCCCGCCGCGGCGGTGTGGATGGATGGCAGGCCCAGCGTCAACTCTGCATCCAGTAACACCATGTCAGCATATAGCTGCGGAGCCACGACGCCCATTTTACTATTTTCCCGGGTGGTGAGGATGGCGATGTTCGTTACTTCGGACCCGGTGCCTGCGGTGGTGGGGATCTGCAGCAAGGGCAGGCGGGAACCGTTTACCTTGTCAATCCCGTATAAGTCGTTGAGCGTCTGCCGCGAAGAGGCAAGGACGGCGGCAATTTTTGCGACGTCCAGCGACGATCCGCCGCCAAGGCCGATGACCATATCGCACCGTTGCTCCCGCGCCAGTTCTGCGGCTTCCTCAGCGAGCAATGCGGGCGGATCGGCGACAACATCCGTATAACGAACAACCGTATACCCTGAGGAGGCAAGCGAGGCCTCAACCGGGGCCAGCAGGCCAGCTTTAACCAACCCAGAGTCAGTCACCAGTAAAATACGCTGCGCCTTAAAATGCTGCCCGACGATCTCTCCCAGGCGTGCGGCTCCTTGCCATTCAACGAGCAGCGTGCCGACGGTAGAAAAGCTAAACGCGTTCATGGGGCGGCTCCTGGCGGGTGGCCTCCGCCAGAGAATGCAGGGCGTGGGCGACGCGGTCGGCTTCATTCTGGAGAGTGTAATAGTGGGCGATGACTTGTAGCTGTTGGGTCATAATTATCCTCCGGTTAATTAGCGTGAAAGCGCGACGTTCCACAACGCGCTATCGCTACTGGATATTGCCGTTGCCCCGTGAGCAAGCGCGGTGCGGATCTGCTCTTCATTACCGACAAAACCTGATGCCACAATAGGCGGCAAACGCTGTCGGTCATTCCTGGAAAGCAGTGGCAGCATCGGTGCAGGCATTAGCTGAACGTAATCAGGCTCGCTTTGTTCCAGCGCGTGCAGGCTACGTAGCCAGGTTGAGCGATCGGTGACAAATATTTTTTGCATGGTGACCAGTCCGCTCTTTTTAGCGCGCTGTACGGTTTGCAGGCGCGTGGAGAGCAAGCCCATAGCGCCAGATTCCGCGATATAATCTATCCCGCCTTTGTCCTGCGATAACCCATTACAGCTGTCGATGTTAACGATAACGTATTTATCAGCCTTCCCCAGCAGCGTAATGACCGGGTGCAGCTTAATCAGATCGATATTGGCGATAATGCAAACATGCGCCCGACTGGAGAGCGCAGTTTTTAACTGATCGATACCGTAGATAGCCATAATGACCGGGTGGCGTGCGAGCTGCGCGCCGAGGTTCTTAATCATGGGCGACCTACCGGATGTGAAGAAATCTCATCGCTTAATCCGAGCTTCCCTGGATTGAGAATGCCGTGCGGGTCCAGCGCCTTTTTAATGTCGGCTATGACATTCAATGCTTCACCGAGCGAATCTTGCATATAAGGGGAACGTAATAACCCTACGCCATGATGATGGCTGAGAGAGGCGTTGTGGCGGATCAACACCGCATTCGCCGCATCCCAGGCGGCACGATACCAGTCAGCACGCTCTTCAACGGCAATATCGCCGCGCAGTGAAAAATAGAGACAGGCACCGTCAACATAAGCATGTGACTGATGAGCTGACCCCGCAAGCGTACCGGGGACCGCATTGATGGCGGCTACCACTTCGTTATATATTGACGCTAAATCACGCCAGCGGCCAATCATCTCCAGCGTATCGGCGACCAGCCCAGGACTACGTTTAAAGCCTTCGGCGCTTTTCCCTGTAAGGTAGCGGGTATCCAGCCAGCGTTCAAAAATAGCATCGCTTTCCAGCGGTTCGCCATTTTGCTGCTGGCACACGCGTGCAGAGATAGCGAGAGTCGCATCAACCAACTCTGGCTCGCCTTCATCCGCAATCAGCAAGACATTGGTATCAGGCAGACCGAATTGCACGCCGCTTTCCAGATTGTCATACAGGCGAAGCGCCGCGGGTGTTGCGCCATGCTGCAGGATATGGCGGCACGCCTCCAGACCCTCCGCAAAGCTGGCAAATCCCCAGGCGATCGCCCTGCCATAATCCGGTAAGCGGTGCAGCTTCAGGCGAACGCGGACGATAACGCCCAGCGTCCCCTCAGAACCGATAAACAGCTGTTGCAGATCGGGGCCGGTGGCGCTGCGTGGCGCGCCGCCAACGGAGATAAGCCTGCCGTCCGCGAGTACCACATCCATGCCGTAAACCATCTCTTCAATTTTGCCGTACCGGGTTGAAAGCTGCCCCGCGCCGCGGCACGCCACCCAACCGCCGACGGTGCTGATACCGAAAGAAGAGGGCCAGTGTCCCATGGTCATGCCGTACTCTTGTTGAATCGTCTGTTCGAAAATATCGCCGAACATCCCGGCTTCCACTTCGACAATCTGGCTTTGGGGATCAAAATCGATTAGCTGATTAAGGTCACAAACATCAAGTACAATTCCGCCGCGAACCGGTAACGCGGCGCCGGTCACGTTGCTGCGCCCGGCGGAGACGGTCAGCGGGATCCGGTTGTCGTTGGCGATGCGCATGATTGCTTGTATCTGGGGCACGCTTGAGACACGGACAATCACGGCATGCGGCGTCGGCGGGCGACCCTGCGTTTCGCCGATCATTGATGCGGCCCACCAGTCGCGAGTCCAGGCGATAACCTCTTCCGGCGTGGTCATTACGGCATCGGCCTGCGCGCGTAGCTGTACGAGTACGGATTCAGGGATCTTAACAGGATCACGTTGTAATCCGGCGCCCTGGTATTCTGGCGTACTTTTCCCAGCCCAGGCGGGAGGAGTATGTGCGCCGACGAGGTAGTTACCACGGTTATAGCCACGTTTAATTGCTTCTTTGCTGATCATTCTGAAGTCCCCATAAGAACGGATTTTTCATGTTTAACGGCGGCCCGGTAAAGGGCGATTTGTTTGGCAATCACCGACGGGGCGAGATTGAGTTCCTGTTGCAATAATTCGCCGACTCGCTGCGCCGCTTCCGCCGAGGCGTCCCGCGCCATCAGACGAGCACGTAGTCGCCGGGAGAGAATGTCGTCAATGCTGCAGGCCAGCTCATGACGGATGGCGTACACGACTTCTGCTTCGGTATAGGGCAATCCGGTGATAATGGGCGTTTGTAAGGCAGGATTAGCGTCGATGATGTCGCTGACGAAACGCGCTTCGGCACCGTAGCGCTCACCGAGATGGGCAGAAAGCCCTCCTGAAGCGAGAATGGCCTGCGGATCGTAGCCGGCGGCGCCTAATAAAAATGCGCTTTTCGTGGAGCAGGCCTGTTTCCTGCCGAGGATCTTGCTGACGACATCGACCGTTTGCTCCGCCATGTGTCGGGAGGTGGTGAGCTTGCCGCCAACAATCGTCACCAGGCCGTCTGGCGCAACGTTGATATTATGATTACGTTTCATCTCGACGGTCTTCCCGCCGGCGTTACCTACCAGCGGGCGGCAGCCGGCGATGCTGCCAACCACATCTTGCGGCGTGAGCTGCGTTTTTAACGCGGAATTAGCCCCTTCGAGAAGGAAATCCAGCTCTTCACGGGTGCAGCACATGTCATCAAGATCGCCGTCATAATCTTCATCGGTGGTGCCAAGATAGGAGACGTTGCCCCAGCGGGTAATCGTGGCGCGGCGTTTTCGTCCGGCGACGGGAATAGTCACCGTGCAGTCATTGCGGATTTTTATCCAGGGAATGGCCACATGGACGCCTTTTGCCGGGCGGATCTGCAGCGGCGACGGCGTCTCTTTTTTCTGTCCATCCCAGTCTCGCAACCACACGCCGGTGGCCATCACTACCACGCGGGCTTTGACCTGAATTTCACGGTCGTCAGCGTGAACGATCGCGCCATTCACTTTGCCGTGTCCGTCGCGGGTGGTTTCTGTCACTCTGGCATGATTGGCGACGACCGCCTCGTGAAAGGCGGCGGTGCGCACCAGCGTCAGGGTTAGTCTGGCGTCATCAACCCTGGCGTCAAAATACATAAAGCCGCCGGAAAGCTGCTCTTCTTTAAGGGTCGGGCAGTGGGAGAGTACCTCCGCTGGCGTCAGCTTCTGGTGCAAAATGCCTTCCCGCCAACCTCCGGCCAGATCGTAGGTCCACAGCAGGCTTTCGAAAGCGGAGGCCAGGCGTTTATCAAAGACGCCATTTTTATCCAGCACGGGAAACATAAACGGCAGCCGCTGGACCAGGTGGCGGGCGTTTCGCCGCAGGCGCTGACGCTCCAGAAGCGAATGCCGCACCAGGCCGAGATTACCCTGTTCGATATAGCGTAAACCGCCATGTACCATTTTTGACGATTTTGACGATGTGCCTGAGGCGAAGTCGCTCTTTTCCACTAAGGCGACGCGGTAGCCGCGCAGGCTGGCATCCAGGGCGGTATAAGCGCCGGTAACGCCGCCGCCGACGATCAAAATATCAAATGTTTCGCTGGCCAGCCTTGCTAACTGTTCATCACGCTGCAGGCGTAACGGCTGGGTGTCGAACATTTCACTGCGTGACTTATTCGGTTTACGGGACGGAAAAAACTTCATCGATGCCTTTACTCCTGGTTAGGTAATGGGGAAGCGACTGCGGCCAGCTCTTGCGCGATCCGCTGCTGCCAGCGCGCGCGCTGCTCCTGACGTTGCGCACCATTGATAGCGGGAGTAAAACGCCGGGCGATTTGTAAGGTCTGGCAGGCATCAGCCAGCGAATCCCATAACAGCCCGTCGCAACCAGCAAGAAATGCCGCTCCCCGCAGGCTGGCGCGGGCGGTTTCCGCCATGCGCAGAACCGGGATACCGCTGAGATCGGCCTGAATTTGCATCAGGGCATCGCTATTGGACATGCCGCCGCCAACCACTAATTCGTCGACGCTAAGGCCGGTGGCTTGTTCATTGGCGTGAATACAGCCGGCAACCGAGTGGGCGATCCCTTCAACGATAGCGCGGGCAATCTGCTCGCGGCTGCTGGAGATCGAGATGCCGGTGAGCGAGGCGCGAGCTTCTGGCTGGAGGTGGGGGACGCGCAGGCCGGTCAGGGCCGGAATAAAGCTGACCCCACCGGATGTGCTGGCCCTGGCAGCCAGCGCGCTAATCTGCTCTGCATTGTCAAACCAGCCGAGCTTCTCACAGATCCAATTGAGGGCTGAGCCGGTCGTTGGTACAAACGTTTCGGCGGAATAGTGCGCCACGCCGTGCTGGCGGCGAGCGGTCATCACCAGCGTACTCTCACAGGCCTGCTGCAGCGTTGGAACCTGCTCCCCAACCAGTAAATCGACAAAGCTGCCGGTACCGTGCATACAGAGCGATTGCCCGCGAGCAATGCATCCCAGCCCAACGGCGCCGGCAAACTGATCGCCCATACAGGCGAGGATGGGAACGGCTATCCCCAGCCGGGATTGGCGCGTTGTGCCCAGGGAGCCAGCATCATCGACGAGTGCCGGTAACAGCTGAGGCGGGAAGCCGAGAGCCTCCAGCCACGGCTCATAGTAGCCGTGTTCCGCTAACAGATAGGCACCGGCCGAGGTGGCATTGGTCGGCGTGGATAAACAGCGCTGTTCATCGCTCAGGTGCCAAAGCAGCCAGCTGTCAACGGTACCGAACAGCAATCTTCCCGCGCGGTGAGCGGCGCTGACTGCCGGGGTTTCAGCGAGGTGGCGGGCGGCCCACAAATAGGGGGAGCGAATCCCTACCGGGCGCCCGGTTCGGGCAAGCAGTTTGCTATCCCATTCGGCAGCCAGTTCACCTAAATGCGACGCATAGCGCGAATCTTGCCAGACCATCGCGGGAACCAGCGCTTTACCGGTTTCACCATCCCAGAGAATCGCCGTGGATCGCTGAGTGGCGATCGCCAGCGCCTGAATTCGCATATTCAGCTCTTGCGCCCTGGCGATGGTCTGCCGACAAACCTTCAGGGTTACTTCCAGAATTTCATTGGCGTCTTGTTCCACCACGCCGTGGCGTGGGCTTACCACACGCAAGGGGTGATACTCCAGGCATTGCACCTGGCCGTCCGCGGTGACGACCGCCGCACGGGTGCCGGAAGTTCCTTCGTCAATAGACAGAATGGCATTCTGCGGATAATTCATTTTGTACCTCTTGCGGTTTCCTGCACGCCTGGCGTTAGGGAAGAGTCCGTGTTATTTCCGAATTGCGGGGCTCCAGGCTCGTTATCCGGCTGAATAGTGGTACGGGTGGGGTCCCAGGTGATAACAAAGCAGACAATACTGGCGACCAGAGGGACCACTGACATGATCAGAAACGTGGTCTGCAGACCGTACTGTTCGCGAAAGAGAGGGAAGATAAAGAGACCGAGCGCGGCGCCGATGGCTCCCAGGGCACCGACGATGCCGTTGGCGCCTGCGCGCAATTCGCTGCGAAACGAGAGCGATGACAGGCTTTTCCCATTGGCGCCAGGGCCGCCGGAGTGAAACAGAATAAACAGCGCAGGTACCGTCAATGAGGCCCAAAGCGGCATGGTATCGCTGTACATCCCCAGCGTTAGCAGCACCAGAAAGGCGATAGCAAAACCGATGGCGGAGGAGCGGCGCAGTCCTAAACGGCGACCAATAAGCGGGGATAAAAAGCCGCCGATTACGCCGAAAATGTTAAAGAAAAGCGAACCAAGGGTGGCATAAACGAAGTTTTTACCAAACAGGCTGGCGCTGATAACCGGGAGATACCATCCCACGCCGAAATATTGAATGGACTGGCAGATTTGTACTACTGAGGCCAGGATTGTGCGCGGTAAATAAACCCCACGGAAAATAAGCAGAACGTTTTTAATTCCTTTTCTGGCTTCGCCAGTAACCGGTATTTGTTCAGCGGTTGGGGCAAGAGAAAAACGGTCGCCATATATTTTCTGCAATGCGTTAATGGCTTCCGCCAGCCGGGATTTACGCGCTAACCACACCGGACTTTCTACCAGGTAACGCATTTGCAATAGTAAAATAATAATGCCGCACAGCGCCGTTACGGCAATAGAATAACGCCAGATAGTGTCGCCGACATGCCATGAATAAAAGAGCAGGGCAAGTACCAGGTTCAGGCAAACGGCCACGTACCAGACGCCTTGCCAGGTATTCAGGCGGCTCTTTAAGCGAGCTGGTGTAAACTCGGCCAGCATCGCCATCGCCACGGCGAAATCCATACCGTAAGCAATGCCGACGAAGAACCGCCCGGTGATTATGATACTGAAATCAGGAGAAAAAGTGACAAGCAAGGCGCCGACGACGGCACTCATCTTCGCCAGGATAAGCGGGGTAACGCGCCCCCAGCGGTCGGCAATCCAACCACCGACGGGATTAAAGACAATTGCCACCCAGGAAGAGAATGAAGTTAGTAAGGCTATTTCCGTCGCGCTCAGTTGGAGATCCCGCGTCATCGGATTTAAACCAGCGCTTAAAGCTGAATTAGAGAAGGCGTCTAAAAATAAACCACCGAGGGCCAGCCACCAAATAATACCGGCCTTACCTGCGATATTCGGCTGTGAATCGATAAATTGAATAATATCGTCAATGCCGCGAATCTTCTTTTTTGCTGAATTTTGGTAAACAGACATAGCGGTCCTCTTTGCAATATTCGAAAGAAGGCCGCTACATAGAGAAAAGACAATGAGAGACCATCTTAATGATTGACAGATAGTCTCTAATCTAAAATCTGCAGGATGAATGTTAGAGGGTGGGTACGAAGGAGTCAAAACAGATCATCTGGTTTTGCTTAAATTTGTGATTTGTGGCTCATTTGTTAAGTTCTGGTTATAAAGTGGCGGTTTTTGTAGTGATTAAAGCAATGAATACGATTGCGTAAACGACCAGCATTTTGTTTATAGCTCCGACTTATCGGAGATGTTTCAGGTAATGCATTCAACTTTCTGTCTGAGCATATGATGATTTTGGCAGGATGCTCTGGCGGTGTAACCATTCCGCATAATGGCGCTATTCACTTTTCGTGATCTTCCGGCTGACTCACAATGGCGCAAAGAAGATTGCTATGCGCAAAGCCCGTGTTACCGATCAGCAGATTATTACCGACCTGAAGTCCGTCGAGGCTGACAGAATGGTGAAAGAGATCTGCCGCGAAGCCGGACATTCCGTAGCCAGTGACTGTAACTGGAAGGCTAAATATGGCGGGATGGAAGCCAGTGATATTAAGAAGATTAAAGATCTGGCAGATGAAAACCGCGGTCTGAAGCAGATGTTCGCCGTCAAGGAAAACAGCGTCTGCCAGTACGTAATGCTGCGCCGCTCGCTTCTCCGGCAGCACTGAATCAGAGCTGGACGATAGATTTTATGCATAATGCGCTGACCTGCGAACGGCGTTTTCGCACCTTCAATGTGATGGGTAACGTTAACCGGGAAGCGCTGCCAATCTCAACTTTCCTGAATCCTTCCCGAACGGTTTACACCGGCAGAACGAACCGCGTGCGTCTTTTTTCAGACCCGCTTTAAGACGTATTTTAAAGAATAAAATATTTGCTATTAGATTTAATACGTTTTGGCCCTTTGTTAATAACTTAAAACTGCAGCAAATTTAACTAAATGAGCGCGATCACACTTCCCACATTGATTACCAATGCTAACCACACAAGACAGTCCCGCCTGACGATAACGTTACGTTGCCGAATAAATTCTCATTTCTTTAACTACTTGAAAAATAAAAATATTTTAAAATTTATGCTGTTTTCTTCTGCAATGAAGATTTTTTTCTAAAGCCAGGCTAAAACGTTGTTGCTTGTTTATTTATTGGTAATCTTTTGAATTTGTTTGATTTTTTATGGATGGCTAAGTTGTGTAAGGTGGAAAAGGAAATTTTTTTTCACCTTTACATAAAAATTTTCAGGTGCATTTTTATCCCTCGTTACCGTTAAGCTTGTTTAATCATTAAACATGGAAAAATGATTAGCTGGCACGAAGTTAGCGCACCGCAGACCCTGCTAAAGCACCTGTCAATGCTACGTTTTGCTATCGAAACCTCTCACGATTGAGTCCATTTTTTTCAGGTAGCAAACTTGACAGTTTTTTAATAGCTAATAGTATTTTTAATAACAAAGGTTATGAAGTGTGGTGAATGTGTTAACCGCCTCGTCAGCGAACTAATAAGCCGCATTCATGCTTCATAGGCGTGTTGAAGCATAGTTGAACCCGGAGCGGCGCTCAGGCGCCGATGGGAAGTTAGATAACTGACGGGCTGCGTAGCTGAAGAGGTTCGCCATGATTTATGTCTTATATCGTGTCGCCGGTGGGCAGTATTGCGAGTTCACCTTACCGGATGATGATGTGGCGGCTTACCGGCGCAAATCACGGATTAAAAACATAGCGACGCCGATGAGTTCGGCGGAGGAGGAGAGTTCTACTGCTGGTAAGCGTGGATCATCCACGGTTAAAAAGCCGTTAGATGGACTTTCGAGATAGCGATAGACGCTGATGCGCTCATTGACACGAGCGATCACCAGGTCGCCTGATTCAGGCGGAATATCAGTATCAATAATCACGATACTGCCCGCGGTGGCTTCAGCACAACCGCTGTTTCGATCTATCAAATAGGCTCGCCAGGTTTTTTTGGCGCGGACGCCATTAGGCGTGGTAACGGTCTCGCTGGTTTTACCTGCCAGCGTCCAGACAGGGACGTCACTGGCCACGGGAGTATGTGAAAAACCTTCTCTGCCTGAAGGTCCCTGCATCTCTCCCTGACCTTTGGCCAGCCATTCGACATTGACGTTGAGTGCGGCCGCGATGTCGACCAGCTTGCGCGATCCAGCGGCCTGACCTTTGGTCAGACGCCAGATAGTAGGCTGGGAAACGCCGGATGCTTTGGCTAAAGCACCCTGAGTCATTCCGGCCATGTTCATCGCTATATTGAGCCGCGTAGCAAGAGAATCTGTTTTCATAAACGAAAATTTATAGCGCGCCGTATTGTTCGTCAAACACGCTTTGCTATGGCCTGTTTCGATACGTTTTGTTATGGGTTCAAGCATTATACATAACAGAATGAAAACCACCAATGTGGCAGAGCCAATTTTTAACAAGGTCACGGGTAAGTTGGAAAAGGAGTGGGTTATGAGCGAAATAACAAAAATACTTAAATTTGAAGAAGGTTATCGGGCAAAGCCTTATATCGATACAGAAGGTTACCCAACCGTGGCTTATGGCATCAAAATTGGGCCGCGTGGCTGCCCAATCGATAATTATACCTTCACGATGCCGGAGGTAGTGGGGAGCGTGTGGCTGGAAACTTTGTTAAGCAATAACAGGTTACAGATGAACGCCGTGCCAGGCATTGTCGATGCGCTGCGACACTGCAACGAACCGCGTAGCGATATTTTATACAGTATGGCATGGCAGTTGGGAGTGGGAGGTCTGGCAGGATTCAAGAATATGCTGGCCCTGATTTCTCAGGAAAATTTTACCGCGGCGGCCAGCAGTATGCTGATGAGTAAGTGGGCTCGGCAATCGCCTAACCGGGCAAAGCGCCATGCTGAGGTAATGCGTAGTGGCAGTTATGACAGTTACAGAGGAGTAATTATATGACGATGAAAATTCGACTGGTTAAGGATTGGCCCGACTGGTGGCGCTGGCATTCTACGAAAGCGCTGGTGGTACTGGGCGTGCTGCCAACCATTTGGCTGGAAATGCCGGCTGACTGGAAAGCAATGATTCCGTCTCAATGGCTACAGGTTGCTTCATTCGTCGTTATGCTGCTGGGAATGCTTTCACGTATTACCAGGCAGAAAGCGCCAGCTGGAACAAATACGCCAACTGGAACAAATACGCCAACTGAGGCAGAGGATAATAATACGCCGCAAAGTTAATTAATATGCACCAGGGCTAAATAATAAAAACGGCAAAAAATAATTCCGTAATAAAAGCGGAAAGGGATTTCCGTAACCTGAATTTATGTACTGAACATATTTAACAAGGACAAAACCCTTATTTTTCATTCCGGAGGTTCATCATGGCTTTAACTACATCGTCCCAAAATATTGCTGCAACCAGTGCAACTGATTATAAAACTGATAATACCGCCGCCTTTCAGGCGCTGCTTAAAAAAGAAAAACATGTCATTATCGATACCGTTATCAATCTTTCTGCACAGGTTAAAACTGCCTTTGAAGGGCAGATTATCGAAGGAACGGAGACGGGTGAAGTCCGGCCGATAGGCACCACTATGAGCGGCCGTTCGATGATTGTTTTAAGTTTTACCCGTTGCGAGGTACGCAACCTGAAATCAACTAACCCGCTCCTGCTGCAAAGTAACGCCACAGATGGCGGCCGTCAGGGTACGATAGATATTCAGGCGGATTTTTGCGTAGTCGAAGGCTGTACCATGATTAATCAGGTGAACGCGGTGATTGCCGGTTCCGTCCAGCGGGCCCACGGTTCACGCATTATCAACAATAACTTCCTTGACTGTCTTGGCGTGGGCCTGGAAGATCGCGGCGATGCGGTCAGCATCTGGGGCTCCGGTACGGTAATCGCGAATAACTACGCTTCCTGTAAGGCGGGTACCGATGGTCGTATTGCGTTCCATGCCGAAGCGCCGGTGACCTCTAATACCGGGCGTGCGCAGTTTGATGCCCAGCACACGATTATGGCGAATAACTTTGCCTACGGTCCGTTCCGTCGTCACTTTGTCATGGAAGGGATTACCAACGGCTCATCAATTGGTAACGTTTCTATCGGCGGCGCAACCTGGTGGGGCGAAGCTTATATTATGTGTACCAACGTTCTGGTAGAAAACACCATTAAATATACCCGTAGCGCGACCGATCTGCAGGGCGCGACCTGGGGACCAAAACGTGGCGCTGTTTGCGTACAGAATTGGTCATATAATGTGAGCATCCGCTCAACGGTGGTAATGGATGAGGGATCGGTAGGTGATGGCTTTATTCTCGACCGTTCAACAACGGTAAAAGGAGAGCATCGCCTGACGTTACAGCTATCGATGCTTAATAAAGGCAGCGAAAAAAACAACGCCTTTAATCTGGTGCCAGCGGAAGATTTGCATCTGAATAACTGTTATGCCACTGGCTTTGCCCGCTTCCTGCAAACTTCTACCAGCGATTATAATACTATGCTGATAACCGGTTGCCGGTACCGGGGTAATGGTACCGCCAGCGGCGTCCTTGTGCAGGGCGGAACAGGAGGGACGATGTCTATTAACCACAGCATTATTGATGTGGGTAGCAATGATTATGCAATGAGCCTGTTTAATTTGGCCAAAATTCATATTACCAGTACCGGTTATTCGGCAGGGCTGGTTGCCGTAAGCATGCGTGATATTAGCGAGAAGTTTGTTATGAGTAACTGTTATAACCTTGATTCTTCTAAACCGCTAAGCCTGCGTTATGGTAAAACCAACAGCTCTGGTGGATCGTCTGTCGCATCGGAAGGGGATGTGCCGGAAATTGAATGGCTGTTCAATGAGAATGACGGTATCACCTGTGGATTCGTCTATTCCCAGACGCAGCTTAAAACAGCGACGGCGACGGTTAATACCACTGGTAAAACGATGGGTAAAATCGTGCTGGGCTACAGCGCCGATAAGAAACTGCGTTATTATTACGCAACGGGGGGAGATGCTAAGTCCGCCTGGGTAACCTTTGACTATGCTGATACAGTAACACCAGCATGATTCGGCGGGCCTTCCATTCTGGGTGGAAGGCCCATTTTAATAAAAACCCATAGCACTGCCTTTCAGTAAGTCACAAATATTCTGCTAATTTCCCCTGCCGCATTAAGATCCGGTTTTAGCTGTAGTTTATTTAACAGACGAGCTAAACCGCTTTGTTTTTATCCGGTCAGCGCTATCAGGTGTTTTCAATTGATGAGTTACTATTTTTTCCTCTGGTAGACTATTTTATTACTGTGACACGGGCGAGAAAGCGACCGCGTCATGGACTCGGTAACGCCAGCCTGGCCTTAAACCTTCCGCCGCTGTCGCAAGGTGCGTTAATGCCAGCGTCCCGTCGTCTTACCACAGGAATTGATGATGAAGTCTGGTTATCTGGCATTTCTTACTGGCGTTGTTAGCCTGACTTGCTGCAGCCTGAGCATGGCGGCGGAAACCTGCCGCAGCATTCCTGACGCGATAAAACAGAGTAACAGCGTTATTCTGCTGGGTGGCACAGCGAAAGGTAAGATTAAACAACTGGTTATGGGCGAGTTTGGCAAAAATGTCAATTCGCAAAAGCGCGTTCTAGGTCAGTTTGACCGCTGCGGCCAGCTTATCGTCGCGGATATTAGCTATGACAAAAATGATCAGAATAGCGTGCTGGCTATGGTGCAGCATATTTCTCGCGTCAGCCACGGCTGGCTGGCTGAATATCAAATTTCCATAAAAGTGCAAAAAGAGGATGCTCTGGTTGAGGTGAATAACAAGCGGGGCAATATCAGCTATATGGTGGGAACCAAAGGCAATATCATCAGCGCCAGCGACAGCTTCATGCTGATGGGAAAGAAAGGTTTCACCGAGACGACCTATGATTATGATAAACAGCTGCGTCTGAGCAACAGCACTTCGCGCGGATCGGATGCGCTCACTAACGGTGAATACCGTTATCGCTGGAACAAAACGGGGTTGCTGCTGGGCAGCAGCTCGGCACAAAGTCAGGAAAGTTATACCTACGATAATCAACAGCGCGAGCTGGGGATGCGAATGGTCAACGCCACCAGCAACGGCAGCGTTATCACGCTGGATGAATGCCAGAGCTGGGATAAAACGGGCAACTGTACCCTGAGCTATTCGCATGAAACAGAGACCGCCGGGCAGGAAACCCTACAGCGTCAGCTGGGTACGGCATATCGCTTTGAATATTGGGATGGCGAGGCGGAATAGGCGCTGAGGCGTTGGGATGGGCGACGCAGCGTTAAAGGAAAGGGCACCCTGGAGATGGATGCCCTTCAACGCGAGATTAAGGCTTACGCGCCACCAGCACGGCGCGCAAAGGCGCAGGGTAGCCTTCCAGCGTTTTGCTGTTGTCGCCAGGGTCCAGAAAGTCGGCCAACGATTCGGTGGTCATCCAGTCGGTACGGCGCTGTTCTTCAGTAGTGGTGCGGGAAAAATCCACGATGCGTACATCAACAAAGCCGCATTTCTCCAGCCAGCGGGCCAGTGCCGCAGCCGATGGAATAAACCAGACGTTGCGCATTTGCGCATAGCGTTCCCCCGGCACCAGCACATCATGCTCATCGCCCTCAATAACCAGCGTTTCCAGTACCAGTTCGCCGCCGCTCACCAGCTGATTTTTTAGCTGATAGAGATGATCGAGCGGGGAGCGGCGATGATACAGCACGCCCATCGAAAAGACGGTATCAAAGGCCTTCAGCTCCGGCAGTTGTTCAATGCCGACCGGCAGCAGATGCGCCCGCCGATCGTTGCCAAGCAGCTTGCGTACCGCCTCAAACTGACAGAGGAACAGCTGAGTGGGATCGATACCCACTACCAGATTTGCGCCCGCGCCGATCATCCGCCACATGTGGTAACCACTGCCGCAGCCGACATCCAGCACGGTGCGATCGGTCAGCGGCGAAATATGCGGCAGCACGCGATCCCACTTCCAGTCGGAGCGCCATTCGGTATCAATAACGGTGCCGTAAAGCGAATAAGGGCCTTTGCGCCATGGCATCAGGGCGCGCAGCAGCTTTTCGATGCCCTGACGCTGGCGATCGCTAAGCTCATCGCTGTCGGCGGTTACGCTGTGCTGCAAATCGAGATGCTGCGGCGTCAGCTGCGGCAGATTATCTACCGCTTTGGTCCAGTTGCGGAAATGGCCGTGCAAATTTTCACGCTGCCAGGCGGCAAGCTGTGCAGGCAGCACTTCAAGCCAGCTGGCCAGCGGGCCCTGGGCGATAAGCTGATAAAAATTGCCGAAATCGATCATGCCGTACCCGCTTTTAAAGCCACCAGCGAACCAAAGTTAAAGCACTGGAACCAGAGTTCGCTGTGCTGAAAGCCGGCCTGGCGCAGGCGCGCCTTATGCGTTTCAACCGAGTCGGTCAGCATCACGTTTTCCAGCATGCTGCGCTTCTGGCTAATTTCCAGCTCGCTGTAGCCGTTGGCACGCTTGAAGTCGTGATGCATGTTAAACAGCAGCTCGCCCACTTCTGCATTTTCAAAGCTGAATTTTTCCGACAGCACCAGCGCGCCGCCAGGATTCAGGCCTTGATAAATGCGCTCCAGCAGCGTCAGGCGATCCTCAGGCTCCAGGAACTGCAGGGTAAAGTTCAGCACCACCATTGAGGCGTTTTCAATATTGATAGCGCGAATATCGGCTTCGATAACCTCAACCGGCGTGCTGGCGCGAAAGGCATCGATATGACGACGGCAGCGTTCAACCATCGCCGGAGAGTTATCAACCGCAATGATTTTACAGCCATCCGCCTGTAGCGAACGGCGTACGGAAAGCGTGGCGGCGCCCAGCGAACAGCCTAAATCGTAAACCCGGGTATTGGGCTTAACAAAGCGTTCGGCCAGCATGCCGATCATAGAGATGATATTGGAATAACCCGGCACCGAGCGCTGGATCATATCCGGGAAAACTTCAGCTACGCGCTCGTCAAACGTCCAGTCGCCCAGTTTATCAATAGGCGCGGAGAACAGCGTATCTCGATTAGACATAGGGGTAAATCCGGTCAACTACGGAAAGGGCGTTATTTTGGCAGAAAGCGCGGCGCGCTGCATCTTTTGTCGCGTGGGTCCACACCGGCTAAGGCAACGGCCTGGCGAATCAGGGACGGGGCGCTTATCAAGAACGGTCTCAAACACCTGTGATTACGGTGTCGGGCGCAGATTGTTTTTTGTTCGCCTTTATACTGTGTTGCTGCTGGCGCGTTTTAGTTCTGCTGCTTAGACCTGCAAGTAGGGCAGGTAGATTAAGCACATGCATAACGGCGCAAAAGGAGAGGTTGGGCTAAAGGAAACGGCAACGATGAAGAGGGCTAAAGAAGGGACGCTGCGTTTATTAACGCTGGAAGAGATTGCGCTGGCGCATAGCATTTTTGGTGGCTCGATAGATTACGCACGCGTGTGGATCCACTGCGACAGCTATTTGCCTTTTGGTTTACAAAGAAGGGATACGGCGATGTCGCCTAACGGGGAGATTTGGTTTCGGAAAGAACTCTATCAACCAAATTTTGCCGCAATTCAGGCGCCTGCATCGACAAAACATCTTTTTATTCATGAAATGATGCATGTTTGGCAATATCAACGGAGGATGTGGGTCAGAGCAAGAGGGTTTTTTAGCTGGGCTGCTAACTATACCTATCAGCTTGATGGTAGGCCTTTATTACAGTATTCACTTGAACAGCAAGCCCAAATCGTTGCCGATTATTTTATACTCTATACCTTTGGTTATAAGGTATGGGATCTGCTCAGAAAACAAACTTATCCTGTCGTTACTTATCAGGGCAATATTGATCGCTTAATACTACTTTCACAATATCAAAAAACCATCTACACAGCTGTGAAAAAAGGCTAACTATGCGCGGTATAAAATCACTATTTATCATTACAGCCGTTACGTTGTTAACCGCTTGCGAAGGAAAAACGCTTGATCTTTATCGGGCAAAGGTAACAACCATAAATGATAAAGTTTGTGTGTTAATTGAGGCGAAAGACAATGAGTATTTAAACCTCATTGAAATCACTTCTTCTGATAGCGCGCAAAACACCTTCAGAAAATTTTATTCAGTCGATGATAAAGCCATACCGCTTTCTCGTAACCAGTGTGTTCCTCTGTTTGATTATCCCTTCAAAGAGGGCCTGGCTTACGGTGTTTCGATCGGTACGTTTATTAAACCAGCAGCAAAGATGAACGGCAGAAATTTCATTGCTACTTTTGCTCTCTATCGCACCGGCGGTAAACTCGAAGCGACCCGCGTTTATAATAATTAAAACAGCGATGTTTGCTGCGGCCAGGCTGGCGGCGCGCCGACCTGCGGCAGACGCGGCCACAGCATTTGCACCAGATTCAGTACCTCGCCAATATCCGGCGTATGAATAAACAGCCACGGCGTTCCCCAGAGTACAGCCGCACCGGCTCAGGCACCGGCATGGCGAACAAGAAACCGGGAGATATGCAAACGGTCTCAAAAACCAGTGATTACGGCGTCGGGCGCAGATTGTTTTTTGTGCGCTTTTATGCTGTGTCGCTGCTGGCGCGTTGTAGTTCTGCTGCTTATACCCTGAAGTATGGCAGGGATATTAAGGAAACGCATAAAGGCCAGAATGGATATTTCAGGCTAAAGGAAACGGCAACGATGAAGAGGGCTAAAGAAGGGACGCTGCGTTTAATAACGCTGGAAGAGATCGCGCTGGCGCATAGCATTTTTGGCGGCTCGATAGATTACGCACGCGTGTGGATCCACTGCGACAGCTATTTGCCTTTTGGCTTACAGCAACGGTTAACAGCGATGTCGCCTAATGGAGAGATTTGGTTTCGGAAAGAACTCTATTCTGATAATTTTGCTAAAGAAGGCTGATGTCAGAGATCGGCACCTTTTCATACATGAAATGATGCATGTCTGGCAGCATCAAAAGCATATGTGGGTGAGAACGCGTGGTTTATTTAGCTGGGCGGCTGATTATAGTTATCAGCTCGATGGCAGACCTTTAATAAGTTACTCCCTGGAACAGCAGGCGCAGATTGTGGCTGATTATTATGTGCTGCGCACGTATGGATATAAAGAATGGGATACTCAAAGAAGAAGAGCGACTCCACTCGTCACCTTACGGGGAGAGATCCACCGTGATAAGTTAATCTCTGTTTACCAAAAAACCATATTTTCCAACTCATCCAAGGATTGTCAATGAACTGGATACGGTTAATTTATCTCACTGTTAGTCTGGTGGGGCTGACTGCCTGTGAATCATCTATTCTGGATATTTACCCTGCCAACGTTATAACGGTGGGAGAAAATGTTTGCGTATTGATTGCAGCAGAGGAAAATGAATTCCTTAATGGTATTCAGATTGTCGAGGCAGGGCAGGAAAAAGAGGCCTGGCGTAAATATTTTGATTATCAAACCACGAAAGATCCCATTCGACTTTATCCTGACCGATGCGTACCCGATTTTGGCTACGCCTGGCAAACGGGAAAAGCCTATAGTTTTCTTACAGAAACCTTTTATCGGGATAAGGAAAAAGTGGGCGGCAGAAATTTCACCGCTACTTTTACCCTCTATCGCGTCGATGGCAAACTAATGGCGACCCGGATATAAAAACTAGAACAGCGATGTCTGCTGCGGCCAGGCTGGCGCGCGCCAACCTGCGGCAATGCCTGTTGCAGACGCGGCCACAGCGTTTGCACCAGATTCAGTACCTCGCCAATATCCGGCGTATGAATAAACAGCCACGGCGTTCCCTTCGCCTGCCAGTCGGGCAGCTTATTAAGCCAGTCGTCGAACCACACGCGATTTTCCTGCGGTGATTCACTACCGATAAAACGCACCATCGGATCGCTGGCGGTCATAATAGCGTGCGGCGGCACCTTCGGTTTTTTCGCTTTGGCATCCAGCGTTGCGGGCGTGACGGCGGCAGAGGCGTGAACCGGGCGGCTGTCGAGGATCACGCGGTTAACGCCGCGCTGGTGCAGGCCTCTATTCAGCGCGCGCTCCGCTTCGCCCTTGGCGAAAAAAGCCGGATGACGCACTTCAACGCCATAGCGGAAGGCGGCAGGCAGGCCATCGAGAAACGCCCACAGCGCCGTCAGGGAATCAGGGCCAAAAGCGGCGGGCAGCTGCAGCCAGTATTGTCCAATGCGGGCGCTAAGCGGGTCCAGCGTGCGGAAAAAGGTAGCCAGCAGATCGTCGCAGTCGCGCAGCGCGGCCTGGTGGCTGATGGTCGCCGGGAATTTAAAGCAGAAGCGAAAATCATCGCTGGTCATATCATGCCAGCGCAGCACCACTTCCGCTTTCGGCAGCGCATAAAGCGTGGTATTGCCTTCAACGCAGTTAAAATAGCGGGCATAATCGGCCAGCGTTTCCAGCCCATAGCGTTTCCAGTGCGGATGTTGCCACTGCGGCAAACCAAGACGAAATGTCATAATGCTCCCGTAACGAAGAGCCCTCGATAAATAAACCCGCGCCGCGGGCGCAAAAAGCGGTTAATCCGTCGGCTTCAGTAGCGGACGGGGCAGCCCCGTCCACTTCAGGTTACAGCGCGGCGATAATCTCATCGCTACGCCGGATTTTTGCGATGCGCGGGAAAATCCACTCCAGACTGCTGTTGTGCTGTTCCTGGCTGCCGGCGCTGCAAATATCTTCGGCAATCACCAGATTGAAGCCTAGTTCCCAGGCGTTGCGTGCGGTAGATTCTACGCCAATATTGGTGGAAATGCCGCCCAGTACGATAGTGTCAATGCCGCGACGGCGCAGCTGCAGCTCCAGATCGGTGCCGTAAAACGCCCCCCACTGATGCTTAACCACTTCAATATCGCCTGACTGGACGCCCAGCGCAGGCGGATAATTCCACCAGTTTTCCGGCAGCGCGCCATGCATCATGGCTGCATCGACTTCCTGCTTCGGCGCATCAGCGAAATCAGGCGCCCAGCCAACGCGCACCAGCACCACCGGCGCGTTAACGGCACGGAATTTTTCCGCCAGCCTGGCCGCGCCTTCCACTACCTGCTGCGCGCTGTGCGGTCCACCGGCAAAAGGCAGAATACCTTCCTGCAGATCGATTAAAACCAGCGCGGTTGATGTTGGGTTGAATTTCATATTGCTCTCCGCAAACAGACAAAAGGATTAGCCTACGTGACTCGCCAGCGTGCAGGCGAGCAGAAAAATGTCGTTAATCCATGAATTTTGTGAATTTCTATGTGCGCGGCGCTAACATTAGCCAACGGGGAATAACAAATGAGCACGCTTTCTGCTCTGCACGCCGTTCCCCCTTATCGTGCCTCGCTTTTTACATTATAATGCCTGCCTTTTTGCGGCAGCGTCTGCCTGACGGTTATCCGCCGGATGACCTGACTCCAAGACGACACAACAGCGCTGCCCATGCTGCAGCGGCGAAGTTAAAAGGATAGCGTTATGCGTACAGAATATTGCGGACAGATCAATCTGTCTCATGTTGGTCAGCAAGTGACTCTCTGCGGTTGGGTTAACCGTCGCCGCGATCTCGGGAGCCTGATCTTTATTGATATGCGCGACCGTGAAGGCATCGTCCAGGTCTTTTTCGATCCGGATCGTCAGGAGGCGTTCAATCTGGCGTCTGAGCTGCGTAACGAGTTCTGCATTCAGGTTACCGGCATGGTACGCGCCCGTGACGAACGCAATAAAAACCCCGATATGGCTACCGGCGAAGTGGAAGTTTTCGCGACCGAACTGACCATTATCAACCGCGCCGAACCGCTGCCGCTGGATTTTAACCAGGTCAATACGGAAGAAGCGCGCCTGAAATATCGCTATCTTGACCTGCGTCGCCCGGAAATGGCGCAGCGGCTGAAGGCGCGAGCTAAAATCACCAGCCTGGTGCGTCGCTTTATGGACGATAACGGCTTCCTCGATATTGAAACGCCGATGCTGACCAAAGCCACGCCGGAAGGCGCGCGCGATTACCTGGTGCCGAGCCGGGTACATAAAGGCAAATTCTACGCGCTGCCGCAGTCTCCGCAGCTGTTTAAGCAGCTGCTGATGATGTCCGGGTTCGATCGCTACTATCAGATCGTTAAATGCTTCCGTGATGAAGACTTGCGTGCCGACCGTCAGCCTGAATTTACCCAAATTGATGTGGAAACCTCCTTTATGACCGCACCTGAGGTGCGTGAAGTGATGGAGCGTCTGGCGCGCCAGATGTGGCTGGAAGTGAAGGGCATCGATCTGGGCGAGTTCCCGCAGATGACCTTTGCTGAAGCGATGCGTCGTTACGGTTCCGACAAGCCGGATCTGCGTAACCCGATGGAGCTGGTGGACGTCGCCGATCTGGTTAAAGAGGTGGAGTTCAAGGTCTTTTCCGGCCCGGCGAACGACGCTAAAGGCCGCGTAGCGGCGCTGCGCGTACCGGGCGGGGCGGGGCTGAGCCGTAAACAGATTGATGAGTACGGCAAGTTTATTGAAATCTACGGCGCGAAAGGGCTGGCCTGGATCAAAGTTAATCAGCGCGCCCAGGGCCTGGAAGGCATTCAAAGTCCGGTGGCGAAGTTCCTTAACGCTGAAATCGTTGAGGCGATCCTGGCGCGCACCGGCGCGGAAGATGGCGATATGGTGTTCTTCGGCGCGGATAAGGCTGGCGTGGTCTCCGATGCGCTGGGCGCGCTGCGCCTGAAGCTGGGCCGCGATCTGAACATCACCGACGTTAGCGCCTGGAAGCCGCTGTGGGTTATCGACTTCCCGATGTTTGAAGATAACGGCGAAGGCGGCCTGACGGCCATGCATCACCCGTTCACCGCGCCGCGCGATATGACGCCGGAACAGCTGAAAGCCGCGCCGGAAACCGCGATCGCCAACGCTTACGATATGGTGATTAACGGCTACGAAGTCGGCGGCGGCTCGGTGCGTATTCATAACGGTCAGATGCAGCAAACCGTATTTGGCATTCTGGGCATTACCGAAGCCGAGCAGCGCGAGAAGTTTGGCTTCCTGCTGGATGCGTTGAAGTTCGGTACGCCGCCGCACGCGGGCCTGGCATTCGGCCTTGACCGTCTGGTCATGCTGCTAACCGGCACCGATAACATCCGTGACGTTATCGCCTTCCCGAAAACCACCGCTGCAGCCTGTCTGATGACCGAAGCGCCAAGCTTCGCAAATCCGGCCGCGCTGGATGAATTAAGCATTCAGGTGGTGAAAAAGGACAAGCCAGAGAGCCTGTAAGATGAGCTTTAAGCAGCCCGTTTCGGTACTGGTAGTCATTTTCGCGCAGGATACCGGGCGGGTGCTGATGCTACAGCGGCGCGACGATCCGGACTTCTGGCAGTCGGTGACCGGCAGCCTGGAGAGGGGGGAAGCGCCCGCCGAGGCGGCGCGGCGCGAAGTGTGGGAAGAGCTGTGCATTGACGTGGCGGCCGAAGGGCTAACGCTTGAAGATTGCCAGCGGCAAATTGAATTTGAAATCTTCCCGCACTTTCGTCATCGCTACGCGCCGCACGTTACGCATAATATCGAGCACTGGTTCCGGCTGGCGCTGCCCGGCGAACGCAGCATTATTTTAAGCGAGCATCTGGCCTGGCGATGGCTGGATGCAGCCATCGCCGCCCGTCTTACCAAGTCCTGGAGTAATCGCCAGGCGATAGAAGAATTCGTCGGCTAACCGCTGCCGACAGCAGCGCATTGCTGTTTATCAGCAATAGCGCGCTGAAGCCGTCAGTCAGTCTGGACTGATACAAAATCAACAGCGTCAGGCAGAGGGTGCGTTGTTTTCCTGAAGGGAAACCGGCCTGAGGAGTCTGACCGGTGTCAACCTGGAGAGAGCAGAGTTATGGCAGGTCATAGTAAATGGGCCAACACCAAACACCGCAAAGCGGCACAGGATGCCAAGCGCGGTAAGATTTTTACCAAAATCATTCGCGAGCTGGTTACGGCGGCGAAGCTGGGCGGCGGCGATCCCGCCTCTAACCCGCGTCTGCGTGCGGCAATGGATAAAGCGCTGTCCAACAACATGACGCGTGACACCATGGATCGCGCTATCGCTCGCGGCGTAGGCGGCGACGATAACAACAATATGGAAACCATTATTTATGAAGGCTATGGCCCCGGCGGCACGGCGGTAATGGTGGAATGCCTGAGCGATAACCGTAACCGTACCGTGTCTGAAGTGCGTCACGCCTTTACCAAATGCGGCGGCAACCTCGGGACCGATGGCTCCGTTGCCTATCTGTTTACCAAAAAAGGGGTGATTTCCTATGCGCCGGGCCTGGATGAAGATGCGGTGATGGATGCGGCGCTGGAAGCCGGTGCGGACGACGTAGTGACGTATGACGATGGCGCGATTGATGTCTTCACGCCGTGGGAAACCTTCGGAGAAGTGAAGGATGCGCTGGATGCGGCGGGTCTGGAAGCCGAAAACGCGGAAGTGACGATGATCCCTGCCACCAAAGCGGATATGGATATTGAAACGGCACCGAAACTGATGCGTCTGATCGATATGCTGGAAGACTGTGACGACGTGCAGGAAGTTTATCACAACGGTGAAATGTCCGATGAGGTGGCGGCGACCCTGTAATGGTGGCTGTCATTAACCAACCTGACGGAGCAGCCTGATGGCGATCATTTTGGGAATTGACCCAGGATCACGTATTACCGGCTACGGCGTGATCCGGCAGGTTGGCCGACAACTGACCTATCTTGGCAGCGGCTGTATCCGTACCGGCGTTGACGATTTGCCGTCCCGTTTGAAGCTGATTTACGCGGGCGTCACGGAAATCATTACCCAGTTTCAACCTGACTTTTTCGCCATTGAACAGGTATTTATGGCGAAAAATGCCGATTCGGCGCTCAAGCTGGGCCAGGCGCGCGGCGCGGCTATCGTGGCGGCGGTCAATCAGGATCTGCCGGTATTTGAATATGCGGCGCGGCAGGTGAAACAAACGGTCGTCGGCATCGGCAGCGCAGAAAAAAGCCAGGTGCAGCATATGGTGCGAACCTTGCTGAAGCTGGCGGCTAATCCGCAGGCCGACGCCGCCGATGCGCTGGCGATTGCGATTACCCACTGCCACGTCAGTCAGAATGCCAGCAGGCTAAGCGATACGCGACTGACCCTGACGCGCGGCAGATTGCGTTCGTAACCCATTATCAGGCTGGATATTCATCCAGCCTTTTTTATGTTATAACTCTGGCACTTTCTCTCTCCCTGAATCAAAGGAAGCTACTGTGATAGGTCGTCTGCGAGGCATCATTCTGGAAAAACAACCGCCGCTGGTATTAATTGAAGCGAACGGAGTGGGATATGACGTCCACATGCCAATGACCTGCTTCTATGAGCTGCCCGAGCTGAATCAGGAAGCCATCATTTTTACCCAGTTTATCGTGCGTGAAGATGCTCAGCTGCTGTATGGCTTTACCAGCAAGCAGGAGCGCGCGCTGTTTCGTGAGCTGATTAAAGTCAATGGCGTAGGGCCGAAGCTGGCGCTGGCGATCCTTTCCGGCATGTCGGCACAGCAGTTTGTTACCGCCGTAGAGCGTGAAGAAGTCGCAACGCTGGTTAAACTGCCCGGCGTCGGTAAGAAAACCGCCGAGCGGCTGGTGGTGGAAATGAAAGATCGCTTTAAAGGCATGCACGGCGATCTGTTTGGCGGCGACGCAACCTTTACGCTTACCAGCGAGAATGCGGTCGCCGACAGTAACGATGCCGAGGCCGAAGCGGTTGCCGCACTGGTGGCGTTGGGGTATAAACCGCAGGAAGCCAGCCGGATGGTCAGCAAAGTGGGCCGCCCGGATGCTGATTGTGAAACCCTGATCCGTGAAGCGCTGCGTGCTGCGCTCTGAGGTAAACCATGATTGAAGCCGATCGCCTGGTCTCACCCGGCAATATCATCGAAGAAGAAATTATCGATCGCGCGATCCGTCCGCGCCTGCTGGATGAATATGTCGGTCAGCCGCAGGTGCGCGAACAGATGGAAATTTTTATCAAGGCGGCCAAAATGCGCGGCGACGCGCTGGATCATTTGCTGATTTTTGGCCCGCCGGGGTTGGGAAAAACCACGCTGGCTAACATTGTCGCCAATGAAATGGGCGTAAACCTGCGTACCACTTCCGGCCCGGTGCTGGAAAAAGCGGGCGACCTGGCGGCGATGCTGACCAATCTTGAACCGCACGACGTGCTGTTTATTGATGAAATCCATCGCCTGTCGCCAGTAGTGGAAGAGGTACTTTATCCGGCAATGGAAGATTATCAGCTGGATATTATGATCGGTGAGGGCCCGGCCGCGCGTTCCATCAAGCTTGACCTGCCGCCGTTCACCCTGATTGGCGCCACGACCCGCGCAGGCTCGTTAACTTCGCCGCTGCGCGATCGTTTCGGCATTGTGCAGCGCCTGGAGTTTTATCAGGTAAAAGATTTGCAGCATATTGTTGGGCGCAGCGCCGCCTGTCTGGGACTGGACCTTAGCCCGGAAGGCGCGCTGGAAGTGGCTCGTCGCGCGCGTGGCACGCCGCGTATCGCTAACCGTCTGCTGCGCCGCGTCCGCGACTTTGCTGAAGTGCGCGCCGCAGGCGTAATGGACGGCGAAGTGGCGGCGAAGGCGCTCGATATGTTGAATGTCGATCATGAAGGCTTCGATTATATGGACCGCAAGCTGCTATTAGCCATTATCGATAAGTTCACCGGCGGGCCGGTTGGGCTGGATAACCTGGCGGCGGCCATTGGCGAAGAGCGTGAAACCATTGAGGATGTGCTGGAGCCTTATCTGATTCAGCAAGGCTTTATTCAGCGCACGCCGCGTGGACGTATTGCCACGCAGCATGCCTTCAAACATTTCGGCATTACCCGCGAAGTATAAAAAAACGCCGGCTCATCGCTGGCGTTTTCGTCTCGTTGAAGCGTATCAGGCCGGTGCTTTTTTCATCTGGCTGAGAATAAACAGCAGCGCGGCGCACAGCACCACCGAAGGCCCGGCTGGCGTATCGTAAAAGGCCGAGAAGCTGAGGCCGCCGGTCACGGCAATAATGCCCGTGCCGACGGCCGTGAATGCCATCTGCTCCGGCGAGCGGGCAAAGCGGCGCGCGGTGGCGGCAGGGATCACCAGCAGCGAGGTGATAATCAGCGCGCCGACAAACTTCATCGCCACGCCAATTGTTAATGCGGTAACCAGCATCAGCAGCATACGGGTACGGGCGATATTCACGCCGTCCACCTGTGCCAGCTCCGGGCTAATGGTCACAGACAACAGCGGTCGCCATTGCCAGGCCAGCGTTGCCAGCACCAGCGCCACGCCGCCGCCAATTATCCATAAATCTTCCGGCGTCACCGCCAGCAGATCGCCAAACAGGTAGGCCATCAGGTCAACGCGGACATTTGACATCAGGCTCACCACCACCAGCCCCAGCGACAGCGCGCTGTGCGCCATAATGCCCAGCAGCGTATCAATGGCAAGATGGGGACGACGCTCCAGCCAGACCAGACCCAGCGCCAGCAACAGCGTAACCGCAATCACCGCGTAGAAGGGATTAACGTTCAGCAGCAGGCCAAAAGCGACGCCCAGTAACGACGCGTGCGCCAGCGTATCGCCAAAATAGGACATCCGACGCCAGACCACAAATGAACCCAGCGGACCGGCCGCCAGCGCCAGCATCACGCCGCCCAGCCAGCCGGGAAGTAATAATTCAAGCATTATTTCTCCAGTCCTTTACGCAAAACTATCCGTCCCTGTAAATCGTGACGATGATTATGATGATGCCGGTAAATAGCCAGCTGCTCTGCGCCGCGTGGGCCAAACATGGCGATAAATTCCGGATGGCGCGATACCGCTTCCGGCGTGCCGGAACAGCAAATATGGTGATTCAGGCAGAGCACCTCATCGGTTTTTGCCATCACCAGATGCAAATCGTGCGAGACCATCAGCACGGCGCAGTTCAGCTCAAGGCGCAGCTGGTTGATAAGATCGTACAGCGCAACCTGACCGTTAACGTCAACGCCCTGCGTCGGCTCATCCAGCACCAGCAGATGCGGCTGGTTAAGCAGGGCGCGCGCCAGCAATACACGCTGGGTTTCGCCGCCTGACAGTTTTTGCAGCGCTGCATACTGCAGGTGCCCGGCCTGCACGCGCTTGAGCGCGGGGAGAATGTCCGCTTTGCGCGTGCCCGGACGCAGCCGCAGAAAACGTTCTACGGTAAGCGGCAGGGTAGGGTCGAGATGAAGCTTTTGCGGAACGTAGCCGATGCGCAGCGGATTGTCACGCTTCAGCGTGCCGCTGTCGGGTTCAATCAATCCGAGCACGACGCGAACTAATGTCGATTTACCGGCGCCGTTGGGGCCGAGGAGCGTCAGGATCCGTCCTGGCTCCAGCGATAATGAGATATTTGACAATACCTGACGCTGGCCAAAACTGACTGAAATATTTTCCAGAGTAATCAGTGAGGTCATAGTTATTAATGCTTGCAGAAGTTATCGAATGTTATAATATCACAATCCATCACCCAGTCACGATGGATTGAAGCATTATGTTACAGAATAAAAAAGCCCTGTTTCCCCTGTTATTTTCCCTTGGTTTTGCCGCTGCGTTTAGCGCACCTGCCAGCGCAGCGGTAGTCGCTTCCATTAAGCCGCTGGGCTTTATCGCCTCCGCCATCGCCGACGGCGTAACGCCGGTAGAAATTTTACTGCCCGATGGCGCTTCCGAACACGATTACGCTTTGCGTCCTTCCGACGTTAAACGCTTGCAGGACGCGGATCTGGTGGTATGGGTTGGCCCTGAAATGGAAGCCTTTATCAGTAAAACCGCCAGCGCATTTCCTGCCGAAAAGAACCTGGAAATTGCCCGTTTGCCCACGGTGAAACCGCTGCTGATAACCGGCGCGGAAGACGATGACGAGCATCACGACGAAGACGATGCACAACATGACGCAGCGCATGAACATCATCATCATGGTCAATATAATATGCACCTGTGGATGTCGCCGGAAATAGCGCGCCAATCTGCGGTTGCAATCCATGAAAAATTATTGGAACTTATGCCGCAGCGCAGAGACAAACTTGACGCTAACCTGCAGCAATTTGAGGCAGAATTAGCGAAAAGCGATACGCAAATAGCGCATCAGCTGGCACCGCTTAAAGGAAAAGGATATTTCGTTTTTCATGATGCTTACAGCTATTTTGAAAAGCATTACGGTCTCACGCCGCTTGGCCATTTTACCGTTAATCCTGAAATCCAACCGGGCGCGCAGCGTTTACATCAAATTCGAACACAGTTGGTTGAGCAAAAAGCGACCTGCGTTTTTGCTGAGCCGCAATTCAGGCCGGCCGTAATCGATGCCGTTGCCAGAGGAACTCAGGTGCGTAAAGGTACGCTCGATCCGCTGGGAATGGGTATCAGCTTAGCAAAAGACAGTTATGTGAAATTCCTCTCACGGCTGTCAAGCCAGTATGAAAGCTGCCTGAAAGGAGCATGAGGAATCCCAAAAAGTGCAACAGATAGCCCGCTCTGTCGCCCTGGCGTTTAATAATCTGCCGCGTCCCCACCGCGTTATGCTTGGGTCGCTGACCGTTGTGACTCTGGCCGTCGCTGTCTGGCGGCCTTTTGTTTACCATCCGGGTGAAACGTCGCCCATCGTAAAAACCATTGAAATTGATAAAAATCAGCTGCGTACGCTGCTGCCAGAAGCCAGCGAACCGCTCGATCAGACTGCGTCGGACGACGAATTGCCGCAGGATGAAATCGATCAGGACGTAACGGCGGAAACCGGCACGCATGATTATGTGGTTTCCAGCGGCGATACCCTGAGCAACGTACTGAATCAGTACGGCATCGATATGGGCGAAATTAGTCAGCTGGTTAAGATTGATAACGATCTGCGTAATCTCCAGCTGGGGCAGCAGCTCTCCTGGACGCTGACCGATGAAGGCCAGCTGCAGCGCCTGACCTGGGAAATGTCGCGGCGCGAAACCCGCACTTACGATCGCATCGATAACGGCTTTAAAATGTCCAGCGAGCTGCAGAAAGGCGAATGGAAAAACAGCGTGTTGACCGGTGAGGTTAACGACAGTTTTGTCAGCAGCGCCCAGCGCGCCGGCCTGACCAGCGCGGAGATCAGCAACGTGATCAAAGCGCTGCAGTGGCAGATGGATTTTCGTAAGCTGCGCGCGGGCGACAAATTCAGCGTGCTGATGTCGCGTGAAGAGCTGGACGGTAAAAATGAGCAGAGCCAGCTATTGGGCGTACGCCTGCGCAGCGGCGGCAAAGATTATTACGCTATCCGCGCCGAAGACGGCAAGTTCTACGATCGTACCGGCTCCGGCCTGGCGCGCGGCTTTATGCGTTTCCCTACGGTGAAGCAGTACCGCGTTTCCTCCAACTTTAATCCGCGCCGTCTGAATCCGGTGACCGGGCGCATCGCGCCGCATAAAGGCGTGGATTTTGCCGTACCGATTGGCACGCCGGTGCTGGCGGTGGGCGATGGCGAAGTGGTGCAGGCGAAGCGTAGCGCCGGCGCCGGTAACTATGTCGCTATTCGTCACGGTCGTCAGTATATGACGCGCTATATGCATATGGAAAAGCTGCTGGTTAAACCGGGTGATAAGGTGAAACGTGGCGATCGTATTGGCCTTTCCGGCAGTACCGGACGTTCAACCGGCCCGCACCTGCATTATGAAATCTGGATTAATAACCAGGCAGTTAACCCGCTAACGGCGAAACTGCCGCGTACGGAAGGGCTGACCGGTAAAGATCGTGCAGAATTCCTTGCGCAGGTGAGAGAAGTGCTGCCGCAGCTGAAGCTAAATTAAGCGCCGCTATTTTCTCCAGAGCGGAGCGCACTGAACCGTGCGTCTCCGCTTGTTTTCATTTTTTCTTCCCGCTGGCGAGCCTGTTTCGCGTTATTTAGGGTTGGTTTAGCGATAACCTGCGGTAAGCATTGCAAATTTACCTGCCGACACTATCATTAGCCGGTTATTGATAGAGGCGAGTGCATGGAAACCAGCAAGAAAAAACATACAGAATTTATTCCCGTCTTTCAGAAATCCTTCCTGTTGCCTGAATACTGGGGTGCCTGGCTGGGAATCGGCGCGTTTGCCGTGATGGCAATGCTGCCTGCGGCGCTACGCGATCCTGTTCTTGGCGCAGCGGGCCGCCTTGCTGGACGTTTTGCAAAAAGCGCGCGCCGTCGTGCGCAAATTAACCTGCTTTATTGTATGCCCGAACTGCCAGAAACCGAGCGTGAAGCGATTATTGATGAAATGTTCGCCACCGCTCCGCAGTCGATGGCGATGATGGCTGAACTGGCGCTACGTAAGCCGGAGCGCGTTCGCCAGCACGTTCGCTGGCACGGCCGGGAAATTATCGATGCGATTCAGGAGGAGAAGCAAAACGTTATTTTTCTGGTGCCGCACGGCTGGGCAGTCGATATTCCCGCCATGCTGCTGGCTTCAGAAGGCCAGAGGATGGCGGCGATGTTTCACAATCAAAGCAATCAGCTGATCGACTATATCTGGAACCGGGTGCGCCGCCGTTTTGGTGGACGTATGCACGCCAGAAACGATGGGATCAAACCTTTTATCAGTTCGGTGCGTCAGGGCTATTGGGGCTACTATCTACCCGATCAGGATCACGGCGCAGAGCACAGTGAATTCGTTGATTTCTTTGCCACCTATAAAGCCACGCTGCCTGCGGTTGGGCGGCTGATGAAGGTTTGTCGCGCGCGCGTGGTGCCGCTGTTCCCGGTGTATAACGCAAAGACGCACCAGCTTGATATTTATATCCGTCCGCCGATGGACGATCTGCTGGATGCGGACGACCACACGCTGGCGCGCCGCATGAATGAAGAGGTGGAAATTTTTGTGCGCCCGCATCCGGAACAGTACACCTGGATCCTGAAACTGCTGAAAACGCGGCGCGAAGGAGAGATCGAACCCTACAAGCGCAAAGAGTTATTTCCGCGGAAATAATTCCAGGCGGAAAAATAACCGCGGTGACCGCCGCCCGCGCCAGCTCGCGGTTATCCGGGACGCCGTAAATCCCCGTTCTTCAGAGCGGGGATAGAAGGCGCGGTTTCCCAACTGACCCGATTTTATTGCTTTAAAGCGGATTTACCGTACTGCGCCGCTTGCGCTCGCGCAGGAATGCGGTCACCAGCACCAGCCACAGCAGGCCGCTCGCCAGGTTGATCAGGCTAAACCAGGCGCTGCCGCCGTGAAAATAGCCATACTTCGTTAATTCGATTCCCAACGCAAAAGCAATAATGCTGACCATACCTAACATGGCGGCCACGCTGCCTTTTCCCGCGCTGCTGGCAAACAGCGTCAGTCGATAAAGCCCGGCGTTTACCATGCCCGCGCCGTAGGCATACAGGCTCAGCCCGGCGGTCAGCCACAGATAGCTGTGGTTATCGATCAGGCTGGTTAACGCGGCGAGGGCCAGACCGGCCAGAATCGGCCATGCGCCAAAGCGCAGCGGGCCTTCAATCGGCAAGCGGCTGGACAGGCGGCTCAGCGTCAGATTACCGGCGATCATCGCCAGGAAAACCGGCAGCTGCAGCAGGGCGTAATCCATACGCGACAGTCCCTCATCCTGCATCAGGATCACCGGCGCCAGCGCCACCCAGGCGAGGATTGGAATAAAAACCAGCCCGATCGCCAGCGAGCCGCTCATAATTTGACGATCGTGCGCCAGCGCCAGATAGCTACGGGCCAGATTCTTCAGGCTAAGCGAAATAGTGCGATCGCCTGCGGTTTCCGGCATGGCGCGCCAAAGCCCGACCAGCGCCAGCGTCGCGATAAAAGCAAACAGCCAGAACATGGTGCGCCACTCGCCCACGGTTAAAAAGGCCGCGCCCGCCAGCGGACCGACCAGCGGCGCCAGCAGGGCCACGTTCGCCATCAGCGCCATAATCCGCACGCTGCGCGCCTCGTCAAACGCTTCCTGAATAGCAGCATAGCCAACCGCGCCGATAAAGCAGAGGCTGAGGCCCTGCAAGAAGCGTAGCGCGACAAACTGCTCAATTGATGAAATCCAGTGCATCAGCGCACAGCAGATAATAAAAAGCAGCACGCCAGCCAGCATGACCGGACGTCGGCCATATTTATCAGATAACGGGCCGGTCAGCCATTGCAGGACAATGCCGCCAATCAGGTAAGCGGAGAGGGAAGTCGAAACCCATTCGGCGCCGACGTGAAATTCACGGGTTACCAGCAGCATGCCGGGCTGGATCATATCGTGCGCAATATAGGTAGCGAACTCAAACAGCACCAGCGACAGCGGGAACAGTAAATGCCTGAAGGTCAGGCTGGAAGCCGGGATATATGCGGCCATGCAGGTATGCTCCAGAAAGTTAAAAACGCGACCCTAAATGCGGCCGCGTCACTATAGCAATCAAAATTATATTACTTATGAATTATTCCTGATGCGCGAAAGCGGCAATCGGGTTGGTCAGCTCACCGGCAAACTTCAGGTTTTCCGCCGGGTCGGCCAGGTTAATCATCTGCTGATTATTCGCCAGCTGCAGGCGGTTCAGGCAGGAAAGCGCGAAAACAGGCGTAAACAGATTATAACGGGCAAACTTATGCGCCAGCTGCGGATGCGCCTGCTGATAATCATGAACGCATTGCGCCACGCGCTGCCAGAAACGCGCTTCCGGCAGCGTTCCGCTATCATCCAGAATGGCCGAGACAAAGCGGAAAATGCAGTCAAACACATCGGTAAAGATAGAGAGCACCTTCAGGTTTTCCGGCACGTCCACCGCCAGCCGCTGCGCCTTCTCCGGCAGCACCGCATCCGGGTTCAGTACCGCGATCTCTTCGCCAATATCTTTCATATACGCGCTGACCGGCACGTTATTTTCCAGCAGCAGGATCAGGTTTTCGCCGTGCGGCATAAAAACGATGTCATGCTGATAGAAACAGTGCAGCAGCGGGCTAAGATAGCAGGTCAGATAGCGATCGATCCACGTTTGTGCATCCAGCCCGGAATCCGCGATCAGCGCGGGCAGCAGCGCCTGCTGATGCTGGTCGATATGCAGTAACGAAGCCATAGTCATCAGACGCTGGCCGGGCCGTAGCTTCGCGACCGGATTATCGCGCCACAGCGCGGCAAACATCTTTTTCCAGGCGGAATCGCCCTGAATGGCGCGCTCATAGTAACGGTTATGATAGCCAATCGCCGCCACCTCGCGCAGCAGGCGGAAATCGCACTGCCGTAGCCAGCGATCCTGACTGACCACGCCTTCCAGCCACTGATTTACCGCCGGCGTGGTGGCCATGTAATAGGGCGACAGGCCGCGCATAAAGCCCATATTCAATACCGAGAGCGCGGTTTTGACATAACGTTTGGCTGGCTGGCTGCGGTTAAAGAAGGTGCGGATCGACTGCTGCGCCTGGTAGTTATCTTCGCCTTCTCCCAGCCAGATAATATCGCGGGCGGCAATATCGGGCGCAAAGACCGTCAGCAGCTTATTTTGCCATTGCCAGGGGTGAACCGGCATAAACAGATAATCCTGCGGATTAACCGCCAGCGCCTGTAGCCGCGCGTTAAAGGCGGCGACAGTGTTTTCCCCCAGTTCTTCCTGCATTAACTGTTGATAGCTCAGCGTATCAAGGCTGGAAAAATGCGCGTTGCGGGTATGCACCGCAACCCACACCAGGCGGACTGGCGTGGCCGCTTCCGGCGCGTAGGCCAGATAGTCACGCGCATCAAAACCGATGCGGCCATTATTGGCGACAAAGCAGGGGTGACCTTCGGTCATTGCGGCTTCTACCGTCTGGAAATCTGCCTTTACCAGCGCCGCGCTGTCCGGGTTGCCTTTTTGCAGTTTGTAGACGCTGCTGCACAGCGTACTGGTGATTTCTTCCATATAGGTCGCCAGCATGGCGGCAGGAATACCAATCTGCTGATTAAATTCAATAATAAACTGCAGCGCATCCAGCGGACGCGGCTCGCCGTTTTCATGCTTTTCCAGCGAGTCCACATCGATCTGCCAGTGATCGAGCGCCAGACGGCGGGCGCGGAAAGCGTAAACCGCCTCGCCGCCCGGCACCGCCAGCTGATAGCTGTCATCAGCGCCAGGCGTTGGCGAAATCAGTTTTTCATGGGCGAACTCGGCAATCGCTTTGCGCACCAGCAGGCGGTTAGCCAGCGTCCAGTTAGCGTCGCTCAGGTGTTGTCCGTTGAGTAATGGCTGGGTTGTCGTCATCTGTAATTGTTCCTGCAATTGCGCTTGCTGATAATCTTCGCGCTGGCAAAAGGCGAGCCAGGCGGTTTTATGACCCATATCAATGGTGTGCTGATAGCGGAAGCCGGCCCGTTTGTTCAGGCGATGGATCTTCTCGTTACGCACGTCCGGCTCGACCACCACCCGCCGCACCTGCGGCAGGCTGAACAGGTAGTCCATCACCGTACTGAATACCTGCCAGCTAAACTGCGGCAGCGGCTTTTCCACGGGCGCAATAAGAATATGCATCCCGTAATCGTCAGGACGGGCCGGATAGTGTTTGCCTACCTCATCCTGTCCGGCGCGGTAAAATTCCATCAGGAAAACCGGCTCGTCATTGCAAAGGCCGATAATTGCCGCCTGCGGATCGTTGGCGGTCAGCCGCTGGTAAAAGCTGGCGACCTGCTCCAGCGTGTCGTTTTGCATGCCCCAGAAGCGCGCATACTCTTGCGTCACCCAACGATGGATAAGCGGCGCATCGTCCGCGTTCAGCGAACGCAGGGTAAAGTCGCCGGCCGGTCGTTTGCAGCGATATAAAAAGCTCATCTTAGCTCCGTTTCTGCCGGGAAAGTCTGGAAGGCGATGCGTTGTTCGACCGGATAGATTTCCCGTCCGGCGATTTCACGGATCAGCACCGAGTTGCGATAGCAGGCCATGCCGAGATCGGGCGTGACGAAGCCATGCGTATGCAGTTCGGCATTTTGCACAAACACCGCATTATGACGATCGATGCTGTAGTTGCGCTGCACATCGTAGCGCCCCTGTTGATCCCAGCGCAGCCGGTGGGAGATGCCTTCGATAAACTGCGGCGGCTGATAGTGATAGCCGGTCGCCATGACCAGTCCTTCGGTGCGGCGCGTATAGTGCTGATCCTGTTCACGCTGATGCAGCGACAGTTCCAGCTCGTTATCGGGCAGGCGGCGCAGCCCGGTCAGCGCCGAATTGGTAAACAGCCGCACCTTCAGGTCGCCATCCAGCTGCTTGATATACATCAGATCGTAAATGTCATTAATCAGGCTGCTGTTGATGCCCTTAAACAGATTTTTATGTCCGGCATTCAGCTGGTCGCGTTTGGCAGGGGGCAGGGCGTGGAAATAATCGATCCATTCGGGCGATGTCATTTCCAGCGTCAGCCTGGTGTATTCCAGCGGATAGAAGCGCGGCGCGCGCGTTATCCAGTTGAGCTGATAGCCGTGGCTGTCAATGTCGCTCAGCAGATCGTAGAAAATCTCCGCTGCGCTCTGGCCGCTGCCCAACACGGTAATTGAGCGCTGCGTCTGCAGCTGCTCTTTATTCACCAGGTAATCGCTGGAGTGAACCACCCGATCGCGCAGCGGACGGCTGCATTCCGGCAGCCAGGCAACCGGCCCGGTGCCCAGCACCAGCTTGCGCGTCAGCCACGTATGGCGTTCGCCGCTGCGGGTATCCACGGTCTGAAGCTGATAGCATTCACGGCCTTCATCGTAGCTGACATAGTCAACGCGCGTATTCCAGCGCAGGTTATTCAGCTGCGAGCAGGCCCACTGGCAGTACTGGTTGTACTCCTTGCGCATTAAAAAGAAGCTTTCCCGAATATAGAAGCTGTAAAGCTTTCCCTTTTGCTTCATATAGTTCAGCAGGCTGAACGGGCTGGTGGGATCGGCCAGCGTCACCAGATCGGCCATAAACGGGGTTTGCAGATGGGCGCTTTCCAGCATCATGCCGGTATGCCAGTCAAAACCGGGATTCTGATCGAGGAACAGGCCGTTAACCTCTTCCAGCGGCGAGGTCAGACAGGCAAGGCTCAAATTAAACGGCCCGATGCCAATGCCGATAAAGTCATAAATGGTGTTGTTCATCATTATGTCCTTACTGATTCGCCGCGTTTAACGGCGTGCTGCATGACAGATCGCGCCCGTAATGGGTAATCAACGCAATAATGTCTTCCATATCAGCGACGCGGGTGGTGGGATTAAGCAGGGTAAATTTCAGATACTGGCGTCCGTTGACTTTTGTGCCTGCCACCACCGCGTTGCCCGAACGGAACAACGCTTTACGGATCTGCGCGTTGATTTCATCCACCGTTTCATCGCTAAGGCCGGGGCGCGGAATATAGCGGAATACCTGAGTGGTTAGCTCCGGCGTATGCAGCACTTCGATGGCCGGATGCGCCCGCAGCAGATGATGCGTTTGCTGTGCCAGGGCCAGCACGCTATCAAAGGCGGCGCCCAGCTGTTGCGCGCCCATAATACGCAGCGTCATCCACATCTTCAGCGCATCGAAGCGGCGCGTGGTCTGGATACTTTTATTTACCAGGTTAGGCGTGCCTTCCTGCTGCGCGCTTAGCGGATTAAGGTAATCGGCGTGTACCGTAACGTGGCTAAGATGCTGGCTTTCACGCACAAAGAAAGCGCCGCAGCTAACGGTCTGGAAGAACGATTTGTGGTAATCCACGGTAACGGAGTCGGCGCGCTCAATCCCTTGCAGGCGCGAGCGGTGCTGTGGCGAAACCAGCAGGCCGCAGCCGTAGGCGGCATCCACATGCATCCAGAGCCGGTAGTGACGGCAAATATCGCCTATCGCCTGAAGCGGATCGATGCTGCCGAAATCGGTGGTGCCCGCCGTGGCAACCACGGCAATCGGGATCAGCCCATCCTGATGACATTGCTGAATAGCCTGCTCAAGCCTGGCGGCATCCATACGGTAATGCTCATCGTGGTCGATGGCGATCACCGCATCATAGCCAAGGCCTAAAATCGCGGTTGATTTCTGGATACTGAAGTGGCTCATTTTCGAGGTGAAAATACGCCATTTCCCCGCCTCAGGCGGCAGGCCGCGCTGCTTAATCAGATGTTCCGGATGTTGACGCACGCACCAGCTGTCACGCGCCAGCAACATCGCCATCAGGTTAGACTGCGTGCCGCCGCTGGTAAAAATGCCGTCCGAGCTGGCCGGCAGGCCGATGCGCTGTAGCGTCCAGTCGATCACTTTCTGCTCGATCAGCGTGCCGCCGGCGCTTTGATCCCAGGTATCCACCGAGCTGTTAACCGCGCTCATCACCTGTTCTGCCAGCAGCGAGGGCAGAACAATCGGACAGTTCAGATGGGCCACATATTTAGGATGATGGAACCAGACCGCATCGCGCAAATAGACTTCGGCCAGTTCGGTAAGCGCCGCCTGCGAGTCGCCTAACGGCTGCTCCAGGTCGATATTACGTAAGGCCGGCGCCAGTTCGTGCGGCAAAATGCCGCTGAACGGCTTTTCAGTCTGCTGCAGCTGGTGTCGAATTAAAGCCAGCGCACTCAGGGTTTGTTGCGCATATTGCTCCAGCTGAGCTTCGTTAAAGAAAAATTCGCGGCCGCTGGCGGATGAATAATCACGATCGTCTGCGGTATTTTGCGTTGTTGCGGAAACCAAAGCCATTTCCTGACCCTTTTTCTGGACGTAAGAAACCCGTACCGACATTAAAAAATGACGGCCCTGTACGCCTGATGCTTTACGGCATCAGTTAAAATTATCTAATGTTTTGCGGAGGAGAAGAATTTACCCGCAATAAAGTGAAACCAGAGGAATAGCCGTCTGAAGCAGATAAACCTCCTTTTGCTGCGATTATTGCGCTATTTTGTTAACTGAATGCTGCACATGAGAATGAAAATGTGATTATAAATAGCAATCATTATCATTCAATAGGATTCTGGCGGCAATCGAGCTATAAGTGGCATTAATATTTGAAATGTGATCTTGATCACGTTTTGTCGGGCGTTTAGCGGCTGGAAAGGCTGAAAAACGATCTGTATATCCGCTATATAAAGCAGGCAGGCTTACTACACGACGCGCGTCGGCAAACGGGAGGAAAGTTTCGGTGTGGCTACGGGCGGGCTATCGGCGCAGCCATTTCCTGTTAGCCGGTTGTCAGGGAGCAGCAGAGGAAAAACAGGGCGGGAAGCGAAGCTGCCGCAGCGGGGCGGCAGCCTGCATGGTTACTCGACGAGCAGTACGCGGCTGGTATTGGTGGTGCCGGTGGTGCCCATAACGTCGCCCTGGGTCACGATAACCAGGTCGCCGGAGACCAGGAAGCCCTTGTCGCGCAGCAGATTAATCGCGTCATGGGCTGCCGCCACGCCGTCATTCTCACTGTCAAAGTAGACGGGGGTTACGCCGCGATAGAGCGCCGTCAGGTTGAGCGTACGCTCATGACGCGACATAGCGAAAATCGGCAGCCCGGAGGTGATCCGCGAGGTCATTAGCGCGGTGCGGCCCGATTCCGTCATGGTAATGATCGCCGTTACGCCCTGCAGATGGTTGGCGGCGTACATTGCCGACATGGCGATCGCTTCCTCGACGTTATCGAACTGCACTTCCAGGCGATGTTTCGACACGTTAATGCTGGGAACTTTCTCCGCGCCAAGGCAGACTTTCGCCATCGCGCTAACGGTTTCAGCCGGATACTGACCGGCCGCGGTTTCAGCCGAGAGCATCACCGCATCCGTGCCGTCCAGTACCGCATTGGCTACGTCCATCACTTCCGCGCGCGTCGGCATCGGATTGGTAATCATCGATTCCATCATCTGCGTGGCGGTAATCACCGCCCGGTTCAGCTGACGGGCGCGGCGGATAAGCGCTTTCTGAATGCCCACCAGCTCCGGATCGCCAATTTCAACGCCCAGGTCGCCACGGGCAACCATCACCACGTCGGAAGCAAAAATAATATCGTCCATCGCTTCCTGGCTGGAAACGGCTTCGGCGCGCTCAACTTTGGCGACGATTTTCGCGTCGCTGCCCGCTTCCTGAGCCAGACGGCGAGCGGTGTTAAGGTCTTCGCCGCAGCGCGGGAAAGAGACCGCCAGATAATCGACGCCGATTTTAGCGGCGGTAATAATGTCCGCTTTATCTTTCTCGGTTAGCGCTTCGGCAGAGAGGCCGCCGCCCAGTTTGTTAATCCCTTTATTATTGGAAAGCGGGCCGCCTACGGTGACTTCGGTAAAGACTTTGCTCGTGCGCACTTCCAGCACTTTTAGCTGTACGCGGCCATCATCCAGCAGCAGCACATCACCCGGAACCACATCTTCCGGCAGGCCTTTATAATCAATGCCGACTTTTTCCTTATCGCCTTCACCTTTCCCCAGATCTGCGTCAAGCAGAAAGCGATCGCCAACGCTGAGGAAAATCTTCCCTTCTTTAAAAGTCGAAACGCGAATTTTCGGCCCCTGAAGATCGCCAAGAATAGCGACGTGGCGTCCCAGTTTGGCGGCGATTTCACGTACTTTATCCGCGCGCAGCTGGTGATCTTCTGGTGTGCCGTGGGAGAAGTTCAGTCGTACTACGTTAGCGCCGGCGGCAATGATTTTCTCCAGATTATTATCGCGGTCGGTGGCGGGGCCTAGAGTAGTAACGATCTTGGTTCTGCGAAGACGTCGGGTCATGGGTTTTCCTTAAGGTGTAGAGATCTAATGATGCGTAGAGTCAGTATTCGTGTTCTGTTTATGATTATTGATATAACTGCGGATTTATTTCCCTTCCTGTTAATCCTGGGCGATGCCAGGCTCAGTGCTAAACGCGTTTTTCTTTCCCGTTAATTACAATACTGACACCGGCTGCTAAAGTCACTCTTCACGCGCGGTGAAGGAAAACTTCGTTGATAAGAGACAAAATTTATCGCGCCGGGGCGGCAGGCAAGGAAGCGAAAAGCAGGCGCTATCGGCGCCAGATAAACGCCTAAATGTCGGTGACGAGGTTACAGCAGCCTGCTTAACGCTGAACGGGGAACGCGTCGATTTTTTTATCCAGCCGCGAGGTTTTTAACGCCTCTTTGACCCGTTTGAGATTATCGCGAAAGCTGGCGCCGTGATGCAGCGTAAAGCCGGTGGCCAACACGTCAATCAGCATTAGCTGCGCCATGCGCGACACCATCGGCATATAAATATCGGTATCTTCCGCCACGTCCAGCGCCAGCAGCAGCGAGGCCTCCTGCGCCAGCGGTGAACCGGAAGCGGTGATGGCCAGCACCACGGCCCCGTTTTCGCGTGCCAGCTGGGCCAGCTCCGGCAGCAATTTTGTGCGCCCGGTGTGGGAAATCAGCACCACCACATCGCCCGCGCCGCTGTTAATGCAGCTCATGCGCTGCATAACCACATCGTCTGAATAAAATACCGGCACGTTAAAGCGGAAAAATTTATTCATGGCATCGTGCGCGACTACCGCTGAAGCGCCCAGCCCGAAAAAACCGATTTTTTTCGCCGTCGCCAGCACCTCGACGGCGCGCTGGATGGCTCTCATATCCAGGCGCTGACGCACCTGCTCCAGGCCGGCCAGCGCTGACTGAAAAATCTTATCGCTATAGACTTCCACCGCGTCATGCTCATTGATATTACGGCTGACCCAGGGCGTGCCGGTCGCCAGGCTTTGCGCCAGCTGCAGCTTAAAATCGGGAAAGCCTTTGGTTTGCAGGCGATGGCAAAAGCGGTTTACCGTAGGATCGCTGACTTCGGCGGCGGCGGCCAGCAGAGCAATGCTGGAGTGAATAGCCATTTCAGGCGCGGCAAGCACCACTGCCGCGACTTTGCGCTCGGATTTACTGAGGAAGGGAAGCTGCGACTCAATTCTGTCCAACATATTGTTCATTTGGTAACGCTCATCACTTTTGTCAATTTCATACACAGGTGCATCCAATGGACATTTATTGCGAATATACCGCGCTATAGGCGCAGCATGGCAGCGCAGGTAAAACCAGGCCCGGCATTTTTTGCCAGAATATGAGCTGTGTCTGATTTCGTTGTGCAAAAGCCATAGGCGCTACCGGGAAAAACATGCGGCGCAAACAGGCGCTGAGCGTTGTTAAAATAACCGTTTATGGCAAAAGAAGCGGGTGCCGGTTTACCCGCGTCGATCAAACACAGTACATTGTGCTGAAATAAAATTACAATAAGAGCTGGGTCAGTGAGGATCATCAGGGCCCGACTCATCCTGCAACGAGGAGATAAGAATGGCGGTAACACAAACAGCCCAGGCATGCGATCTGGTTATTTTCGGTGCTAAGGGCGATCTGGCGCGCCGTAAATTGCTGCCTTCCCTGTACCAGCTGGAGAAGGCGGGGCAGATTCATGAACAGAGCCGCATTATCGGCGTTGGACGCGCGGAATGGGACAAGGCGGCGTACACCAAAGTAGTACGCGAAGCGCTGGAAACGTTCATGAAAGAAAAAATCGACGAAGCGCTGTGGGATCGCCTCAGCAGTCGCCTCGATTTTTGTAACCTGGACGTTAACGACACCTCGCATTTTCCGCGTCTGGGTAAAATGCTGGATCAAAAGAATCGCGTAACCATTAACTATTTTGCGATGCCGCCCAGCACTTTCGGCGCTATCTGCAAAGGTTTGGGCCAGGCGAAGCTGAATGCCAGACCGGCGCGCGTCGTGATGGAAAAACCGCTCGGCACCTCGCTGGAAACCTCGCAGGAAATCAACGATCAGGTTGGTGAATATTTTGAAGAGAGCCAGGTGTTCCGCATCGACCACTATCTGGGTAAAGAAACGGTTCTTAACCTGCTGGCGCTGCGCTTCGCTAACTCCCTGTTTGCCAATAACTGGGATAACCGCACTATCGATCATGTCCAAATCACCGTAGCGGAAGAGGTCGGGATTGAAGGCCGCTGGGGCTATTTTGATAAAGCCGGCCAGATGCGCGATATGATCCAGAACCATCTGCTGCAGATTCTGACCATGATTGCTATGTCGCCGCCGTCCGACCTGAGCGCTGACAGCATTCGTGATGAAAAAGTAAAAGTGCTGCGCTCGTTGCGTCGCATCGATCACACCAACGTGCGTGACAAAACGGTGCGCGGCCAGTATACCGCCGGGTTTGTGCAGGGCAAAAAAGTGCCTGGCTATCTGGAAGAAGAGGGCGCCAACAAAACCAGCAATACGGAAACCTTCGTTTCTGTTCGCGTTGATATTGATAACTGGCGCTGGGCTGGGGTGCCGTTCTATCTGCGCACCGGTAAGCGCCTGCCGACCAAATGCTCGGAAGTGGTGGTTTATTTCAAAAATCCGGAAATGAATCTGTTTAAGGATTCCTGGCAGGAGCTGCCGCAGAACAAGCTGACGATCCGCCTGCAGCCGGATGAAGGGGTGGATATTGAGATCCTGAACAAAGTTCCCGGTCTCGATCATAAACACAATCTGCAGACCACCAAGCTGGATCTGAGCTACTCAGAAACCTTCAACCAGTCCCATCTGGCCGATGCCTATGAGCGTTTGCTGCTGGAAACCATGCGCGGTATTCAGGCGCTGTTTGTACGTCGTGATGAGGTGGAAGCCGCGTGGAAATGGGTCGATTCCATTGTTGATGCCTGGGCGGCAGATAACGATGCGCCTAAGCCTTATCAGGCCGGAACCTGGGGCCCGGTCGCGTCGGTGGCGATGATCACCCGCGATGGCCGTTCCTGGAACGAGTTTGAATAAACAGAACAGTGCTAAGCCCGCGTAATGCGGGCTTTTTTTTGCTCTGGGAAATTGCCTGAAAAAATGAACCACAGTTTCAAAAAATGTTTAAGCGCGTGGACGCCTGCTGTAAAAATCAGGTATGGTAGTGACCGTTTTCTTTGCCGCGCAGATGCGCGCTATTATTGCCAGTGGTCGGATAGTTCGCTGGCCTGACAGGAGAAAGTGCGATGAAAAACTGGAAAACGAGTGCCGAAGCGATCCTGACAACGGGACCGGTAGTGCCGGTTATCGTAGTAAATAAACTGGAACATGCGGTGCCAATGGCGAAAGCGCTGGTGGCGGGCGGCGTTCGCGTACTGGAAGTCACCCTGCGCACGCCGGTGGCGATGGATGCGCTTAAAGCCATTATTCAGGAAGTGCCGGACGCAATCGTCGGCGCCGGAACGGTGATCAATACCCAGCAGCTGACAGAAGTCACTGCGGCGGGCGCCCGGTTTGTTATTAGCCCCGGTCTTACTGAACCGCTGCTGCAGGCGGCGGTGGAAGGCACCGTTCCGTTGATTCCGGGTATCAGCACCGTTTCTGAATTAATGACCGGTATGCAGTATGGCCTGCGCGAATTTAAATTTTTCCCGGCGGAAGCCAACGGCGGCGTAAAAGCCTTACAGGCGATCGGCGGGCCTTTCCCACAGGTGCGTTTCTGCCCGACGGGCGGCATCTCACCGGGCAACTACCGTGACTATCTGGCGCTGAAAAGCGTGCTGTGCATCGGCGGCTCCTGGCTGGTGCCAAACGATGCGCTGGAGAGCGGCGATTATCAGCGGATTACCGAGCTGGCGCGTGAAGCGGTGGCAGGCGCTCGCTAAGCGCCAGGGCTCTCCCGCTGCGGGAGAGCCGTTTCGCGCCCCGGAGCGCTGCTGCACCATTCCCTTCCTTAACGCTTTCCATCGTCGCCACGCCCGCCCGTCAATGTCCGGTTCACCTGGACCTAACAGCATCGACGCGTCGCTCCCTGACGCAGCGCAGTGCCAGACATCGCCATAGTATCTGACTGAAAAATAAAGCGTAAAAAAGCGTGCATCAGATACGCAAACGGTGGTGCTGACAGCTGCGGGGAAAGCTTGATCTCAGGATTTTGCCTGTTATACTGTATAAAAATACAGTATAACCCGAGGTGAGTCATGGCGGTTGAAACCAAATTTGTTGTGGTCAGAAAAGGTGAAGAAAAAATGACATTTGCCAGTAAAAAAGAAGCAGACGCATACGACAAAATGCTCGATATGGCTGAAGCTTTTACTGACTGGCTGGTGCAAAGCGAGCTGCCGCTGGAAGAAGCCCAGCTGGAAAACCTGGGTCTGTTCCTGGCGGAACAAAAAGATGCGGTACAGCATATTTTGCGTACCAGCAAGCTGCCGGAAGCGCAGCCAGCCGTAAAAGCGCCAAAAGCCACGGCGGCGGAAACGGACGCCGGTAAAGCGCAAGACGAAGCCGGTAAAAAAGTACGCGCGGTTAAGGCCGCCTGAACAACCCGCCGGATTAACATTGCAGCCTGGCGAATATCAGCCACACTTTCCTGATAAAGATGTTAAGCAAAGTGGGATGCGCGCTATCCGTTCATTCCATCTTCTTTATACAAAGATAAGCTGAGTGATATAGCGATGCGGCCAGGCAGCCTCTTCGCCGCGCTTTTGGCGTTCTGTTCGCTACCGGCGGCACGGTCGCCGTGGCCGACAGCGGCCTGTTCTTCACCGCCTGGCGCCGCTCCGGAAATCTCTGGCGCGGCGTTTTTCGCAATTGCTCTCGCTTATGCTTCCTGACGCCCGGTGTTTCAGACTAAGGCACACATCACCAAAGGAGAGCGTATGAGTAACTGGCTGCAGCAGGTGCAAAAAATATTGAGCAATACGGCAATTGGCAACGCGGGCGCAAAAGCGCAGGGCGGCAGCGAAGGATTAAGTAAAATGCTGGCGCCTGGCGCGCTCGGTAGCCTGGCCGGAATGCTTATTTCCAACAAATCTTCCCGTAACCTGTTAAGCAAATACGGTAAAAACGCGCTGGTTATCGGCGGCAGCGCGGCGGCTGGCGTTCTGCTGTGGAATAAATACAAGCAGCGCGTCCGCGAGGCCCATCAGCATGAGCCGCAGTTTGGTCAGCAGGCTACGCCGGTCGATCAGCGTGCGGAGCGTTTGATTACCGCGCTGGTGTTCGCTGCTAAAAGCGACGGACATATTGATGGCGAGGAACGTCAGGCCATTGAGCAAAATATTCATCAGGCGGGTTACGGCGAGCAGGCGGAAGCGCTGATCCAGCAGGCGATTAACCGTCCACTGGATCCACACTGGCTGGCTCAGGAAATAAAAAATGAGGAAGAGGCGCTGGAGCTTTACTTTCTTAGCTGCGCGGCTATCAATACCGATCACTTTATGGAACGCAGCTATCTGAAAGAGCTGGGCGATGCGTTAAAGATCCCGATGGACGTGCGGGAGGATATTGAAAAAGATATTCGAACCGAAAAAGAGAAGCTTCCGTCCTGACCGCCACAGTTAGGGCCTGTCGCAGCCTGGCGGCGGGCTGTCAGCCCTTCATCTCCTGCTTTTTGCCGCTGCCGCTTGGCAATCATGGTCTTAGCTGCCAACCTTAAGGTATGTATGTCTGAAAACAGTAAACGTTATGATGCCACCGAAAGCTAAAAAAGTTCCTTACGAAATGACGCTGCATGATGATACCCGCGTCGATAATTATTACTGGCTGCGCGATGACCAGCGTGAAGATCCTGAGGTGCTGGATTATCTGCACGCTGAAAATAGCTATGGCCATAAGGTGATGCTGACACAAAAGGCGCTGCAGGATCGTCTGCTGAAAGAAATGGTCGGACGTATTTCGCCGCAGGATTATTCTGTGCCTTACGTGAAAAACGGCTATCGCTATCAGAGTCGCTATGAGGCCGGTAACGAATACGCAATTTATTTCCGCCAGCCCGCACAGACCGAAACGCCCGATGAGTGGGAAGTGCTGCTCGATGCGAACCAGCGCGCCGCCCACAGCGAGTTTTATACCATGGGCGCGCTCGATATTAGCCCCGATAACCGCATTATGGCGCTGGCTGAGGATTTCCTGTCGCGTCGTCAGTACGGTATTCGTTTCCGTAATCTGGAAACCGGCAACTGGTATCCTGAAGTGCTGGAAAACGTCTCCGCCAGCTTTGCCTGGGTTAACGATTCGAAAACGCTGTATTACGTGCGTAAAGATAAACAGACGCTGCTGCCGTATCAGGTGTGGCGACATAATATTGGCACGCCGCAGCGGGATGATGAGCTGGTCTTTGAAGAGAACGACGACACGTTCTACCTCAGCGTGCATAAGACGACCTCGGAACATTTTATTCTTATTGCGCTGCACAGCACCACCACTACCGAAATTCATCTGCTGGATGCGGAGTATGCCGATGCGCGTCCCCGCGTTTTTGTGCCGCGTCGCAAAGGCCATGAATATACCCTCGATCATTACGATCACCGTTTCTGGCTGCGCTCAAATCGCGAAGGGAAAAACTTCGGTCTGTACCGTACCAGCTACCTGGATGAGTCGCGCTGGGAAACCATTATCGCGCCGCGCGATCACGTGGTGATGGAGGATTTCCAGCTGTTTCGTGACTGGCTGGTGGTTGAGGAGCGGCAGCGTGGGCTTTCCAGCCTGCGGCAGATCTGCTGGCGTACCGGAGAAACCTTTGGGATCGCCTTTGACGATCCGGCCTATGTTACCTGGCTGGCCTATAACGCCTCGCCGGAAACCTGCAAACTGCGCTACGGCTATTCATCCATGACCACGCCGACCACGCTGTTTGAACTGGATATGGATACCGGCGAGCGGCGCGTATTAAAACAAACGCAGATTAACGGCTTTGATTCGGCTAACTATAAAAGCGAGCATTTATGGATTAAAGCGCGTGACGGCGTGGAAGTGCCGGTCTCGCTGGTGTATCACCGCCAGCATTATCAGCCGGGTAAAAACCCAATGCTGGTATATGGCTATGGCTCTTACGGCACGATTATGGATGCAGATTTCAGCTCCAGCCGCCTCAGCCTGCTGGATCGCGGCTTTATCTATGCGCTGGTTCATGTGCGCGGCGGCGGCGAACTGGGGCAGCAGTGGTATGACGACGGGCGTCTGCTGAACAAGATGAATACCTTTAATGACTTCCTTGACGTGACCGATGCGCTGGTTCAACAGGGCTATGGCGATCCGCAGCGGTTGTACGCGATGGGCGGCAGCGCGGGCGGGCTGCTGATGGGCACGGTGATCAACCTCCAGCCTGAGCGCTTTCATGGCGTAGTGGCTCAGGTGCCGTTTGTGGATGTCGTCACCACCATGCTGGATGAGTCGATTCCGCTGACGACCGGCGAATATGACGAATGGGGCAACCCCAACGACCCGCAGTATTATCAATATATGAAGCAATACAGCCCTTACGATAACGTTACGGCTCAACCTTACCCGCATATGCTGGTGACGACAGGCCTGCACGATTCTCAGGTGCAGTACTGGGAGCCGGCCAAATGGGTAGCTAAGCTGCGCGAACAGAAGACTGATGAAAATCTGCTGCTGCTGTGTACCGATATGGACTCCGGCCACGGTGGGAAATCAGGGCGTTTTAAATCCTACGAAGGCGTCTCGCTGGAGTTTGCTTTCATTATCGGCCTGGCGCAGGATACGCTGCGCGGCAGCAGCGGCTATTAATCGTCAGCCTGGCTAACCTGCTTTTGCAAGGCGTTACGCAGGGCAGGTTTAAGATCCGGGATAGCTTCAAGCATCCAGCGCAGATAGCCCGGATCGCGCTTAGCCACCTCCGCAACCGAACGCCCGCGATACTTACCGAATGGCATGACTTCCGCCGCCGTTTGCTGCATGCGCGCAGCCATAAGCGACGCATCCCAGCCGGAAGTTTCCATAATGCGTATCAGCAGCGCGGCGGTGACGTAACAGTCATAGAGCGCCCGGTGCGCATGCAGGTCGGCTGGCGGCGTAATATTCAGCTGCAGGTGCTGACGCAGCGCCTGGTTGCCATAGGTTAAACCGGGCCACAGCTGGCGCGCCAGCTTCATGGTACAAATCCATTCGCCATGCATTTCCGGCAGCATACGCCGATCGAAGCTGGCGTTATGCGCCACGTAATAAGGGCTACCGTGATAACGGCCGATCAATGTTTCAATCGGCGGCTTATTTGCTACCATCGCTTCACTGATGCGATGTATTGCCATCGCCTGACGGCTGATCGGCCGGTCCGGACGAACCAGATCGCTCATTGGATTGACTATCTGGCCGTCAATCACATCGACGGAAGCAATTTCCACGATACCGCCCTGTAAACCACAGGTTTCAGTATCAATAACGCGTAGCATAAAGCCTCTTAGCGCTGACGCGCACTGTTATTTCTTCGGTTCCCAGGGCAGGCGGGAAAGGTTAATTGAGGTTTGTCGATGATGCGTCAAACGTTGACGAAACCAGTCGCGTAGCGCTTCCGGCTGCTCACGTTCGACGATTGCAGCCACCACCGGCATATTGTAACGCTCTTTAAAGGCGACGCCAGCGGCGGCCAGGTCAACATTCACTTTATCTTTTTCTTCCTGCGATAATGTTGCCAGGTTGTTAGACATTTTTTACTCCTATGTATAAGCGCAGTAGTACCCGTTTTGAATCGCTGTTAATGCCTCGACAGGCTTCGGTGCGGGAGGTATGCTGCGGCCTCGTTGGTGACAACCACGATAGTTTACAGGATGAAATCATGTTGAAAACCCGCTTCTCTGCTTTACCCGGCGCAGCCGCCCTGGTACTGGCAGTTGCCTTTTCTCCGGCTGCGCTGGCCCATGCCCACCTGAAATCGCAATATCCCGCTGCGAATGCCAATGTTGAAGCGTCGCCTCAGGCGCTGACGCTGACGTTCTCTGAAGATATTGAGCCCGCTTTTAGCGGCGTCGATATTATCGCGCCTAATCAGCAAGCGATGCCGGTAGCTGAAGTTGAGCGTGCGCCAAAACAGCACAATCAGCTGATTGTGCCGCTGGAAAAACCGCTTACGAGCGGGAGCTACCAGGTAAACTGGCATGTGCTGTCGGTAGATGGCCACAGAACCAAAGGAAGCTACACTTTCAGCGTGAAATAGTGATGACGGTGGAAACGCTGTATATATTCTGCCGCTGGGCCCATTTTAGTTCGCTGATGTTGTTTACCGGCAGCGCCTTTTATAGCGCGCTGCTGGCGCCGCGTCGCTATCAGCCTGTGTTAAGTCAGCGTTTAATGCCGCTGCTTACCGGCAGCGCCATCCTGACGTTATTCAGCGCGCTGGCGATACTGGCGGTACAAACCGGACTGATGAGCGGAGACTGGCGTAATATCGCCCAGGTAAATATCTGGCGGGCAGTAATACAGACCGGTTTTGGTCAGGCCTGGTGCGTGCAGTTACTGATGGCGCTGCTGGCCTGCCTGAGTCTGGCGACGCGCGGCAGCGTGCGACAGCGTTTGCTGCTGCTGTGTGGTTTGGTTCAGCTCTGCGGCCTGGCGCTGGTAGGTCATGCGGCGATGCTGGACGGCTGGCCCGGCGCGCTGCAGCGTTTCAGTCAGGCGATCCATCTTACCGGCGCGGCCTTTTGGGCTGGCGGCCTGTTGCCATTGCTGTGGCTAATGCGTGATGCGCGACTACCATCGCAGCGTGGTGATGCTATTCGCACCATGATGCGCTTTTCGCGCTATGGGCATTTGGCGGTCGCGCTGACTGTGCTGAGCGGCATAATAAACACCGCTTTTATTGTTGGCTGGCCATGGCCGGCAAATAATGATTACCGGCTATTGCTGTTAATTAAAATCGGGCTGGTGGCGCTAATGATATTGACCGCGCTGTTTAATCGCTACTGGCTGGTTCCGCGTTTTTCCATACCGGGCAGCAGGGCGCAATTATGGTTTGTACGTGCAACGCAGCTGGAAATAGCGACAGCGGTATTGGTCGTGATAGTCGTCAGCATCTTTGCCACGCTACAGCCGTAATATACCCTAAATAACTTGGGTTGCAGGACAAAACGCAAAGCGTGTAACAGCGCCTGCGCTGGCTCCGCAGGGGCGAGGCCGGTCACGCGGCGACACCGTGAATCCTCAGCGGCTTACATCAGTAAGCGTCTGGGAAAACGAGGAAAGCCAGCGCACATGCAACTTGCAGTATGACGGGTATAAATAAGTTAAGTAGGACAATAAGGTAACCTCATGAAAAAAATCATCGGATTATTACTGGCGATGGGATGCTGCACCAGCGCGCTGGCGGCATCAGAAATTATCACCATCAGTCGTTTTGAAATTGGCAAGGATAAGTGGCCATTTACCCGCGAAGAAGTGATGCTTACCTGTACGAAAGAGCATGCGCTGTTTGCCATTAATCCCAGCACCCTGATGCAGTATCCGCTAAATGATGAAGCGGCACAGAAGGTGACCTCAGGCAAAGCCACCGCGCAGCCTGTTTCGGTAATTCAGGCTGACGATCCGCAGCATCCGGGGCAAAAAGCCAGCCTGCAGCCCATTATCGACCGTGCAGAAAAGCTGTGTAATTAATCCTGCCAGGCGCGGCATCGCCGCGCTGATTCGCTGTAGCTAACTCTGGCGCTAAACAACAGCGCCTTATCCGCTTTTTGCCGTTGATCTCACAGAGTTAAATTCTTCTTTGCAGCCTGTTTGCATCCGACTGGACATTCTTCACGACTGTTCTACGCTTTATAAGGCAAGGCGACATCGCCTGTATTAATGCCAACTTTTAGCGCACGGCTCTCACAAGAGCCATTTCCCTGGACCGAATATAGGAATCGTATTCGGTCTTTTTTTAAATGGTTGTTTTATATAGAAAAAATGACAGTCATCCCGAAATTTTCCCGAAAACTTCATACTCAGCCTAAACCATCACATATTCCTGACCACGAGAATCCAGGTACTTTTTGGTCATAGAGATATTCTTGTGACCGAGCAACCTTTGTGCGAACTCCTCACCATTCTCTATTTCATAAAGTCGACTGGCAAGGCTTCTGATTTCATGGAAGGATGGCGGGTTCGCTCCAAATTTCAAACCGGACAACTCGCGAGCATCACCGAACGCTCCTGTAATAGCATCCGGGGCAACCGGCCCAGCTTTTCTCCCTCCGCGCCTGACAGAAGAGTAAATAAGATTGTCAGATGGATTGTCCCTTTTGCAGCTTTCAATAACTTCACCCAAAGTTACGTCTATATCCTTTAGTTTTAGTGAAAGCGGCAATGCCAGCTTGTGACCAGTCTTTCCCTGAGTGATGAACAGACGACCATCCTTCACATCGCTGAATTTCATCCTTGAGATATCCTCTCTGCGCTGACCCGTCAGGAGGGCCAGGTTTATGGCGTTCTCAATCCAGCCTCCCATCGCCTGGGCAGCAGTAGGTATCGCCAAAAACTGTTCTATTGACAGGCGCTCCCGCCTTACCTCAGGTGCCGGGGTTTTTGTTGGCTCAACGATATTTCGCTCAATCACACCTTCAATTACAGCCTCGCGAAAGATGTCCAGAAGCAAGGATCGGAGCGCCACGGCCATGCTTCGCTTCCCATCTTCAATGTATGCGTCGAGAAATAAGGCGACATCGCGGGTTGCCATGGCATCCATTGCTCGGCGACCAAACGCAGCACGCAGCGTGGCAAGCTGATTAGCGCGTATCTTTTGAGTGGTAGGTTTCAGATCACGCCGAGAAAGGATGATATTGTACCGATCAAGCCACTTATCGAAAGTGAATTCCGGTACAGATTTTAGCCTATCCAATAACGCAGAAGGGATGTAATTCTGGTCGATATAATTATTGGCTTCGATTGCCTGTGCTACCGCCTCCCTGCGTGAAATGCGGCCCAGCGACAATTCTTGTCCGGTTACCGGGTTTCTCCACGAGTAAATTTGCTTGGACTTTCTGAATGTCAGATTCCTTGGCAGATTAGCGTCGTAACGTTCCGGCCTTTTCGACATGCTTCAGCTTCTCCAATAGCTACCCTTCGCGAGGCGGCCTTATTGACTCTGTTTTACGTACCATTTTGCTTTTGCGCGGGTCTACGTAAACCGAGCCAGGTTCAAGTTTGTACTCCTTGCCATGCAATTGCGGCAAGGATAGGTTCGCCCCTCGCGCACCCAGCGGCGAAGGGTAGACAGTGATGGCGGTTTCGAATAAGTCTCGTTCGCCCATTCAAGCAGGTTAAGCAGCTTTGCCATTTTTACCTCCGGGGATTTTTACCAGGTTTTTAGCGCAAATGAACGCAATAAATAACAGAGAGTCACTTCTTTAATGAAGCAGCATTTTAGCGATGATGATCGCAATGATGGTGAGGATGAGGTGGAGTGGGGTGATCATGATTCTATCTTCCGTTATTGCAGCCTCCTTTGCTTTTCCGCCCACACCATGCGCTCATGGTCAGAGCGACATTCGTCCGAGCAAAAATGCCCCTTGTCTATCGGCTCATTACACCAGTGACATTCACCGGTGTAGACCATAGTCGCCGCCGGCCGGTTGGCCAGAGCCACCTCTATCAGCTGCTGCTCGCGTTCTGCGGCTTCGTCAATCGGATCTGCAAAATTCATAATTATCTCCTTACCTCACCACACACAAGCTGAGCCAGCGGACGACGCTCATTCAGCCTGACCCTGATGGCCTCGCATTCTGCTTTGGTTTGGTAGATGGTTTCAGTGACGGGTAGGGCGTGAGAGTGAGCGGTAATGAGGAGGATGAAGCCTGCTAGCATTTACCCTCCTTTGCCAGTGCTTCATACTGCTGCGCGGTGTTGTCTATGGCGTCAATGCGGCGCAGCATTTCGGAGCGGCAGGAGTTGAATCCGGCAATCTTCCCACTTTCAAAAGGCTGATCAGCGCGTTGCAGACCGTAAATTTCATCCGGCACCAGTTCCGCTAGGTTAACGGCTGGAGTTGGGCGGCTAAACAGATCTCCCATTAACTCTACACTTTGACACTTCCGCAGCCATCCAGCACAGTAACCCCTGGCGAACTCTTTACCATGAATCAATTTTAATTGATTAAAATTAAAAGGTATTGGTTGCCATTTAACAGGCTCCTGCGCCGCCAGCTCAGCAAGCTGCGCCTCTGCAGCTTCTGCGCGTTGCTGCATCTGACGGAAGGCGGCGGCGATTTCCAGAATGGCGGCGGGGTTGGCTGCTGTGATGAATTTTGCGAGTTGAATATTTGCCGCACAGCCAATAAATGCCTCTTCTGAATCATCCGTCCCAGCATCGCTATCAATGGCAGTGTAGTGGTTTACTGAATTTGGCCACCTGAACAGAGGTGATATGCTCACCTCAGAACAATACAGGTGCCCCAATGAAAAGAAGAAATTTCAGTCCTGAATTCAAACGCGAATCCGCTCAGCTGGTTGTTGATCAAAATTACACCGTCTCTGACGCTGCTAAGGCTATGGATGTTGGTCTTT
>NZ_NWUO01000018.1 GCF_002895925.1 Mixta theicola
TGAAGGCGAAGCTGCTCTCCTGGTACTGCACGCAGTACTCCCACGCCCGGTAGCTGCCGCTCAGCCGGTCCTCCACCTGCACCCCGTACTCCGCCAGCAGCCGGTGGATTATCTGCACCGCCGTCTGCCCCTGGAAGATGCGCGAGTTCCTGTCGCGCTTCATCGGCCACAGGTCCGGCTCCACGGTCAGCTCGTACACCGCGTAGCGCGTGCCGCCCAGCTCCTCGCTGTGTACCGCCACCCGGGTAATTTTGCCGTTGATGTGCCGCGTGCCCGCCAGAAACTTCCCGGTGGGGATAGCCAGCGTCAGCGGCTGGCCCAGCAGGGCGTGCCGGTCGGCGCGGGCGTCGGTGCCCAGCAGCGTGACGGTGAGCGCAAAGGGGTACGACAGCGCCTCGCGGCCCTTCAGCTTCCAGAAAAGCAACCCCTCCTGCGGGAGCCGGGCGGTAATACGTTCAGTCATAGGCGAGTTCCGTTCTCAGCGAGGCCCGCTGCGGCGGGCGATAATAATAATGAAATAAGAATAGAGCCAGAGTTTATCAGACGTAAGACCTGAGAAAATAACAAAATAGTGAGTTAAACAGGACCATCGCCTGCCATAGTTGAAATATTTTGCTTATTACGCGCTACCGTATTACCGCCAGTAAGTCCAGCCAAAGCGCCCACGGCTTTATCACATGCATCCTATTCTGCAATAGTACCGTCATCGCGCGTGAACCAGCCAATATCCGAATTGAGGAAGGTTCTTAAGGCCGCCAGGAAGCGGTGGCTTTTTATCAGGCAATTTCCCCGCCTTGCCAGGCAGGCAGGCAGGCAGGCAGGCAGGGATTGTTCCTGTCCGGCTCCGATCCGCAACAGCGCAATCAGGGCGCCATTACGTCAAAACGTTGGGTATCGGCCGACTGCAGCGACATCGGCGGCGTTAGCTGCAGCGTTATCCAGTTAGAGGTCACGCGCTGCTGCTTGTTGTCCTCCAGCGTCACCGACAGCCGATACTGATTGCTGGCACCGGGGGTGTTATCCCAGGCAGGCATAATCACTGTCCACCCCTGCGGGCTGCGGTTATTCGGCGGCGGCGTCAGGCTCAGCGCCTGCGTATCGCCCTGCCAGCTGACGGCGGTAATCTCATTGGCGGCGCGGATCTGCAGTTTCAGCGTCAGCGCCTCACCTGAACTGAGCCGCCACGGCGGCGTGGCCAAAAATACCGACAGCGTTTTGCGCTGGCGGAACTCCAGCACCGGGGTATTATTGCGCTCAACCAAATCGTAGCGGCTGCCGCGCAGCGATCGCGCCCCGGCAACATTGTTGGCGGAAAGCTGCTTGCTCAGCGCCACGCCGGGACGATAGTTAATCTGCATGCCCAGCTGATCCTGCGACTGACCGCTTTCGCCCGCTTTATGCGAGGCGGTAAACGTCAGCAGCGGCACCGGCGTGTAATTAACCCCTACCTTCACCGCCGTCGGGTTTTTCTCCAGGCTGCCGCTATTGAACAAATCGACCTCATCGCCCAGATATTGCTCCCAGGTTACCGATACGCCCAGCTGGCGATAAAACGGCAAATAACCCTGGGTAGTAATATCGTAGCCGCGCGCCATGCGATTTTGCTGGCTACTGCTGTTGCGCCAACCGCTCAGCGGCGCATAGTAATTTGCCGAAAGGCGCAGGAAATTACTCCAGGCTTCGGTGCCGAGCGAGGCGCGCTGTAGCCCTGAATCTAACTGACGATCGACCAGCGCGTTATAGCCCAGCAGCCAGTTACCGGCAACCCAACGCTGGCCCAGCCCGGCATTGCCCACCAGCCCTTCATCGGTTTGCGTCACGCCCAGCTGCGAAAAGGTCAGATACTGATAGTTATCCTGCCACGGCGTAAGCAGCTGGCCGCCGCTGCCGATAAAATTACCCTCATATCCACCTGGAGCGACAGCTGCGCCGTGCCGTAGGGAGAAAGCAGCGACTGCCCTTCATTTACCAGCCGATCGGTTACCTCATCGCGCAGATGATTAAACGCCCAGACGCCCGCCTGTTGCCCAAACGACACGTCGCTGGTGTTGTTGCTGGCTTCGCCGATGCTTTTGGCGATCTGCGCCAGACGCGTTGAAAAGGCATCTTCTGACGAGACGTCGCCGCCAAGGCTGGGAAGCGCCTGCTGCATAGCGCTAAAACGCGCTGGATCGTCAAAGGGAGCGTCGGGCACGCTGCCTGCCGACTGAAACGCCCCGGCGTCAGGGATCAGCAGTGGCGTGCCGAGTAACAGCAGAATAAAAGTGGATAAGGTAAATCGATGCGTTAATACCATAGCTGCGTCAAGGTTAGCTTAGCCTGTCATGACCCGCGGTCAGGAAAAGAAAAGTAACCCTGATCTTAGCATAATTGTGAATTGGATCATGAATTTCCGCCTGAGGCCGTCGCTGGCTTAGCCGGACTGCTGCGCGTCCGACAGCCCTTCCGCCGCGTCCTCCGTCGTCGGGCGATACAGCGTTACCACCTCGCCCACGATAATCAGCGAGGGTGACTGCGGCTGATATTGCGCGATGGTTGCCGCCAGCGTCGCCAGCGTGGCGATCAATACGCGCTGGTCATGCCGCGTCCCGCGCTCAACCACGGCAACCGGCGTATCGGCGGCGCGCCCGTGCCGACAAAGCTGAAGGCTTAGCTCGGCGCTCCAGGTGAGCCCCATATAGAATACCAGCGTCTGGCTGGCATCCTGCAGGCTTTCCCAGGCGAGCTGCGGCTTGCCCTCTTTGCCATGACCGGTAATAAAACGCACCGACTGCGCCATTTCCCGGTGCGTCAGCGGGATGCCGCAGGCGGCGGCACAGCCGGTAGCGGCGGTAATACCAGGCACGATCTGACAGGCAATGCCTGCGGCCTGCAGCTGCTGCATCTCTTCACCGCCGCGGCCAAAAATAAAGGGATCGCCGCCCTTGAGCCGTACCACATTGCGCCCGCTGCGGGCTAAATCCACCAGCAGCTGGCTAATCTGGTGCTGTTTCATGCCGTGAAAGCCCGGCGTTTTGCCTGCGTCGAGCGCCAGCGTGCTGGCGGGGATCAGCGCCAGCACCTCCTCACTAACCAGACGATCGTAAACCACCACGTCCGCCTCGCCGAGCAACCGCAGCGCCTTAAGCGTTAATAACCCGGCATCGCCCGGCCCGGCCCCCACCAGCCAGACGCTGCCCTGCGGCTGGCTAACGCTGCCGCTTAAAAGCTTGTTCAGTGCAGGTAACCGCTGCGTCATACTGACCTCCCGCTTACCGCCTCAGCCTGCTGAGGGGCATATTGTTCAATAAGTTTTTTCAGCTCCGGCAGGCAGGAGCCGCAGTTAGTCCCGCACTTCAGCTGCTGCCCCAGCGCCGCACAGGTCAACGCGCCCTGGCGAATCGCGGCGGCAATTTGCTGTTCTCCCGTGCCGAAACAGCTGCAGACGGTTTTCCCGCGCGTTTCGCCCTGTACGGCACGCCCCGCCAGCAGCGCAAAACGCGACGCCGACGAGGCGGGCGGCTGCTGAAAGGCGGCGACGATCGAGACATCATCAAGCACCGGACGGCGCGCGGCGGCGTAAAAGGCGAGCTTAACCTCGCCCTGATGCCAGGCGACCAGATGATAAAAAGCCCGATCGTCGCCCGCCTGCTGCAGCGTCCATTCAGGTTGTAGCAGCGCCTGCAGCCAGCGACGCGGATCGCCCTGATGCGCCAGCGTAAAGCGGGTAATCCCGTCCGCTACCGGTACGCGGCACCACCAGCAGAGCGGCGCAAGAGTGACGTTGTCACGAACAAACAGCGCTCCCTGCCAGTCGCTGTGCCAGGGCTGAATGCGTACCGGCGTCTGTTTGCTTTCCGGCTGGCCGGAATGCGGGCAGCGCCAGGGCGCCACCAGCCGATCGACATTGCCCTCGGCGCAGTACTGCTGGTTCCAGTGCATCGGCACAAACAGCGTACCCGGCGTTTGATCTTCCGTCAGGCTGGCGCGGGCAATCATCCAGCCGTGCCGCGACTGAATACGCACCAGCGCATCGGGCCAGATGCCGTGGCGCAGCGCGTCGTCAGGATGCAGCGCGATAAAGGGTTCGGAATAGTGCTGCAGCAGGCGCGGCACCAGGCCGGTGCGCGTCATGGTATGCCACTGATCGCGAATACGGCCGGTATTCATCATCAGCGGCCAGCGGCGGCTGGCCGCGACGCGCGGTCCGGCAGGCGCTACCGGCAGCAGACGCGCTTTGCCGTCAGGATGATAAAAGCGGCGCGTGCTGAACAGCCGGGCGCACCCCTGCGGAAAGTCGGCGTTTACCGGCCACTGTACCGGCTGCAGGCGATCCCATTCATCGTTGCTGAGCTGCGCCAGTCCACTAATATCAAAAGCGCGCCGTCCGTTATTTTCAAAGCCGGAAAGCGCGGCATGTTCGCGGAATATTTCCGCCGGATGCTGCCAGCTGAAGGCTGCTGCGTAGCCCAGCCGCTGCGCCACCTGCGCCAGAATCCACCAGTCTGGCCGCGCCTCGCCCTGCGGCGGCACAAAGGCGCGCTGGCGCGAAATGCGGCGCTCAGAGTTGGTGACCGTCCCGTTTTTCTCCCCCCAGGCCTGCGCCGGCAGCAGAATATCGGCAAAAGCGCTGGTATCGGTGGCGCGCATTACCTCTGAGACGATAACCAGCTCGCAGCGCTGCAGCGCCTGCGCAACGGCGTTGCCATCCGGCAGCGAGACCGCCGGATTGGTGCCCATAATCCAGACCGCTTTCACCTCGCCGCGGCCAATCGCCTGAAACAGATCGACCGCCTTCAGGCCCGGCTGCGTCGCCACCCGATCGCTGTGCCAGAAGCGCTGTAAACGATCGATATTCTCCGGGGTAAAATCCATCTGCGCCGCCAGCTGGTTTGCCAGCCCGCCTGCTTCGCGTCCGCCCATGGCGTTTGGCTGACCGGTCAGGGAAAAAGGGCCGCTGCCTGGTTGGCCGATTTTGCCGCTAAACAGGTGGGCATTCAGGATAGCGTTGCACTTATCGCTGCCGCTGGAGGACTGGTTAATGCCCATGCACCACAGCGTCAGCACCCGCTGATGCTCAGCAAACAGGCCATAAAACCGTTCTACCTCGCTCTGCGGCAGCTGACACGCCCGCGCCACGCGTTCGGGCGTCCAGTCGGCGGCGGCAGCCAGCGTTTCCCGTACCTGAGCCAGCTGCGGCAGCATGGCGCTATCGCCATAGCCGCCCTGCGCCAGCCAGCGTAACAGTCCGTTAAACAGCGCGCCGTCGCTGCCCGGACTGAGCGGCAGATGCAGATCGGCCAGATCGCAGCTGGCGCTGCGACGCGGATCGATAACGACGACGCGCAGCGCCGGATTCTGCTGTTTCGCCTGCACCAGCCGCTGATACGCGACCGGATGCGTCCAGGCCGCATTGGAGCCGACCAGCACGATAACCCCGGCGTGCGTAAAATCTTCATAACAGCAGGGAACCGCATCAGCGCCCAGCGCACGCTTATAGCCGGTTACCGCCGAGGCCATACACAGGCGCGAATTGGTATCGATATTGCCGCTGCCGAGAAAGCCTTTCATCAGCTTATTGGCAACGTAATAATCCTCGGTCAGCAACTGGCCGGATGCGTAAAACGCCACGGCGTCAGGACCGTGCCGCTGAATAATCGCCTGCAACCGTTCGGCCACGCTATCCAGCGCCGTCTGCCAGGAGACGCGACGCCCGGCGACCTGCGGCCACAGCAGACGGCCCGCAGGCGTAAGGGTTTCTCCCAGCGCCGCGCCCTTCACGCACAGGCGGCCCGCATTGGCCGGATGATGGGCGTCGCCGCAAACGCGCCAGCCCTGCGCGTCCGCGTTGACTTCCACGCCGCAGCCGACGCCGCAGTAAGGACAGGTGGTTTTCATGACGCCGCCGCCACGCTCAGCTTGCCCACCGCCAGCGGCTCGCTGCCGACCAGCACCCGTCCGGCAACGATACGTACCGGCCAGCAGCGCAGCTGTAGATCCGGCCGATCGAGCGCGATGCCGTCACGCAACCGAAAACGCTGCTTATAGAGCGGTGAAATCACCATCGGCTCGCCTGCGGCATCGCCCAGAATACCGCGCGACATCACGCTGGCGGAGGTGTCGGGTTCGTTATCATCCAGCGCATAGATACGATCGGCCAGACGGAACAGCGCGATGCGCTGGCCGCCAAGCCGCGCACCGATGCCCGCCTGCGGCGGAATAGCCTCCAGCGCGCAAATATCGTTCCAGGGTTCGTGCGGCAGCGGCAGGATCGCTGTCTGCGGCGCGTTTGCCGGACGGATTTGACCGCGCTCCAGCTGCCACTGCAGCGTTTCATCCTGCTCATCGCTGTTCAGCGTGGCGCGGAACAGCCGCAGCCGATCCGGCGACGCCAGCGTGGTGCGCCATTCACACTGCCAGCTGTCGACAACCTGCTGCATTTCCCGCTCCAGTTCCGCCCCAATGCCAAGGCTGTCGTGGATAACCACCTCACGCAGATATTCCAGCCCGCCCTCCAGGTTATCCATCCAGACGCTGGTGCGCTGCAGGCGATCGGCGGTGCGTATATAGAACATCAGCAGGCGATCGACATAGCGGATTAAGGTCTGCTCATCCAGATCGCCGGCGAACAGGTCGGCATGGCGCGGCTTCATGCCGCCGTTGCCGCAGACATAAAGGTTCCAGCCGTTTTCAGTGGCGATCACGCCAATATCTTTGCTCTGCGCCTCGGCACATTCGCGGGTACAGCCGGAAACCGCCATTTTGATTTTATGCGGCGCGCGCAGCCCCTTATAGCGATTCTCCAGCTGAATGGCGAAGCCGGTAGAATCCTGTACGCCATAGCGACACCAGCTGCTGCCGACGCACGATTTAACCGTACGCAGCGACTTACCGTAGGCGTGGCCGGTTTCAAACCCGGCGTCGAGCAACGCCTGCCAGATGGCGGGCAGCTGGTCCAGCGCCGCGCCGAACAGATCGATACGCTGACCGCCGGTAATTTTGCTGTAGAGATTGAAGCGTGCGGCCACCTGACCGATGGCAATCAGCCCCTGCGGCGTGATCTCACCGCCGGGAATACGCGGCACCACCGAGTAGCTGCCGTCTTTCTGAATATTGGCAAAGTAACGATCGTTGGTCTCCTGAAGCGGCAGATGCGGCGGCTTCAGCAGATAATCATTCCAGCAGGAGGCCAGAATCGAGGCGGCCAGCGGCTTGCAGATCTCGCAGCCGTGACCGCGCCCGTGCAGCGCCAGCAGCTGTTCAAAGGTTTTGATTTGGCCAGTGCGCACCAGATGATAAAGCTGCTGACGTGAATAAGCGAAGTGTTCGCAAACGTCTTTCTTTACCTCAACGCCCTGCGCTGCCAGCTGATGATCCATTACCTGCTTTACCAGCGCGCTACAGCCGCCGCAGCCGGTAGCGGCTTTGGTACAGCTTTTCAGCGTAGCCATATCGCCGCAGCCGCTGCTGACCGCGCGGCAAATGTCGCCTTTGCTGACGTTATGACAGGAGCAAATTTGCGCGCTTTCCGGCAGCGCCGCCACGCCCGGCGCTTTTGCGGACGCGCCGACAGAGCGCGGCAGGATCAGGTGTTCCGGCTGGGGCAGCAGCGGAATATCATTAAGCATCATCTGCTGCAGTTCGCTGTATTCGCTGCTATCGCCCACCAGCACCGCGCCCAGCAGCCGTTTGCCATCGGCGGAAACCACGATTTTCTTGTAAATGGCCTGCGGGCCGTTGGTCCAGTGATAGCTCTGGCTGCCCTCGCTACGGCCATGGGCATCGCCCAGCGAGGCCACCTCCACGCCCAACAGCTTCAGTTTGGTACTCATATCCGCGCCGGTGAAGGCGGCGTTTTCATCCGCCAGTCGGCTGGCCAGCACCCGCGCCATCTGATAGCCCGGTGCGACCAGGCCGAATATCTGGCCCTGCCACAGCGCACATTCACCAATCGCCGCAATGGCCGGATCGCTGGTGATACAGCCATCGTCAATCACAATACCGCCACGCGGCCCCAGCGTGAGCCCGGCCTCGCGCGCCAGCTCATCACGCGGGCGGATCCCGGCGGAAAACAGAATCAGATCGCTGTGCAGCGTGCTGCCATCGGCAAAGTGCAGCCGCAGCGAGCCATTCTCCAGCGTTTCAATCTGTCGCGTTTCGGTGCCGGTCAGCACCGTGACGCCAAGCGCTTCGATTTTACGCCGCAGCATCTGCGCGCCGCCGTCATCCAGCTGCACCGCCATCAGGCGCGGGGCAAATTCCACCACGTGCGTTTCCAGACCCAGCGTTCTCAGCGCGCTGGCCGCTTCCAGCCCCAGCAGGCCGCCGCCGATGACCACGCCGCGTCTGGCGCTGGCGGCGCGCGCTCTGATGGCGTCGAGATCGGTTAAGGTGCGATAAACAAAACAGTTGGCCGCGTCAAAGCCGGGAATCGGCGGTACGAACGCGTAAGAGCCGGTGGCGAGCACCAGCCGGTCCCAGGCCATTTCACGTCCGCTGTCATCGCGCACGCAGCGCCGCTGTGGATCGATGTGGGTGATTTTTTCGTGACAACGTAACTCAATATCATGGCTGGCAAAAAAATCTTCACCAGCCAGCGACAGCGCCTGCGCATCGCGGCCGGAAAAGTAGTCGGATAGATGTACGCGATCGTAGGCACTGTGCGGCTCCTCACCGTAGACCACCAGCTGATAGCGCAGATGCAGCTGCTTGTGTACCAGCTGTTCAAGAAAATAGTGGCCAACCATGCCGTGACCTATTACCACCATAACCGGTTTGTTCATCGCTTTACTCTCCGCAGCCTCAGGCTGCCTGTCGTGATGGGTGAAGCCAAACAGCGCGCCCTCTGTTACCGGGGCGCCGCGTTGCAGATGGTGCAGCAGCGAGGCTGCCGCTGAGGTATCGCCATACAGGATCGCGCCGGTCAGCCTGCCGTCGCGCAGTACCAGCCGCCGATAGTGCTGACTGAGCGGATCGCTGGCGGTCAGCGAACGGCTACCGGGCGCTGTGCCGGTCTCACCGACGCTAAAAATGTCGATGCCGGTCACTTTCAGCCGGGTTCCCTGCGCCCGGTAGTGAAAGTCAGCAATGGGAGAATCGGCCAGCTGATGCGCCAGTACTTCCGCCTGCGCCAGGCACGGCGCCAGCAGGCCAAAGGTTTCGCCGTCAATTTCGCAGCACTCACCCAACGCCCAAATATCCGGCAGCGCGCTACGCAGCTGACGATCGACCAGAATGCCCTGACCGCAGGGAATATTGGCGGCACGCGCCACGGCGATGGCTGGCCTGACGCCGACGGCAATAATCACCTGCGCCGCCGGCAGCGTTTCTCCGCAGGCCAGTGTGACACTGTCACTGTTAATGCGAACGATGCCCGACGCCAGGCAGCAGCGGATGCCGCGCTGATACAGCGCCTGCGCCAGCAGGCCGCCGGCGGTTTCATCCAGCTGGCGATCCAACAACCAGCCGTGACGATGAACCAGCGTGACGTCACGACCCCGCAAACGCAGCGCTGCCGCCGCTTCAATCCCCAGCAGACCGCCGCCCAGCACCGCTACCGGCCCATCAAGCACCAGCATACGTTCAACGTCGCGCAACGTGCGGAAGCCGCCGACGTGCGGCAGCTCAATGCCGGGGATTGCGGGCAGCACCGGTTCGGCGCCGGTCGCAAATACCAGCCGATCCCAGCTCAGGGTGCGCCTTTCCGTGGACAGGCGGCGCTGCTGAACCTCCACCGCCACGACCCTTTCTCCCGCCAGCAGCCGGATGCCCTGCTGCTGATACCATTCCGGCGCATGGATAAGCGCCTCCTGAAAGCGTTTTTCACCGCCCAGTACCGGCGACAGCTGAATACGGTTGTAGTTGCCCTGCGCCTCGCTGCCGATCACCGTGATGCGATAGCGTCCGGGCGCCAGCTGCAGCAGGGTTTCCACCATCCGCATCCCCGCCATACCGTTACCGATAACCACCAGATGTTCAGGCATTGCTGACTCCTCAGGCCGCGTGGCGCTGTTTTTCATACAGAAAATGCAGGATTTGCTGGCGCAGATGGTGATAGCGCGGCTCGTCGGCCAGCGCCACGCGCGAACGCGGGCGCGGCAGATCGATGGTCAGGATCTCGCCCAGCGTCGCCGCCGGGCCGTTGGTCATCATCAGCACCCGATCCGACAGCAGCACCGCCTCGTCAACGTCATGAGTAATCAGTACGATGGTGGTGTTCAGCTCCTGCTGAATACGCATCACGCTGTCCTGTAAATGGGCGCGCGTCAGGGCATCCAGCGCGCCGAACGGCTCATCCATCAGCAGGACGCGCGGTTTCATCGCCAGCGCGCGGGCAATGCCAACGCGCTGTTTCATGCCGCCCGACAGCTCCGCCGGTCGCTTATCGGCCGCATGGCTCATCTGCACCCGCGCCAGGTTATGCTCAATCCACTCACGCCGCTCCGCCCGGCTCATGCTGTGCTGAAACACCTGATCTACCGCCAGCGCCACGTTGTCCTGCGCCGACAGCCACGGCAGCAGCGAGTGATTCTGAAAAACCATAGCCCGTTCCGGGCCGGGTCCGGCAATCTCCCGGTTATCGCACAGCAGCACGCCGTCGCCGGGCAGCGTCAGTCCGGCGATAAGGTTAAGCAGCGTCGATTTACCGCAGCCGGAATGCCCAATCAGCGTGAGGGTTTCCCCGGCGCGCACGTCAAAGGAGACGTTGTCCAGCGCCAGAAATTCGCCCCCGGCGGTATGAAAACGCTGGCTGACGTTTTGCACCTGAATAATATTTTGCATGGCGTAACCCCTTATTTTTCCCAGCTGAAACGACGCGCCAGCAGCATGAGTCCCTGCTCCAGCAGCAGGCCCACCACGCCGATAATAAAAATGGCGATCAGAATGTTTTCTACGTTGAGGTTGTTCCACTCGTTCCAGATCCAGAAGCCGATGCCCAGCCCGCCGGTCAGCATTTCAGCGGCGACGATCACCAGCCAGGCGATGCCAATCGACAGGCGCACGCCGGTCAGCACCGCAGGCAGCACCGCCGGAAACAGAATTTTGCGCATGATGGTCCATTCAGAAAGCTTCAGTATCCGCGCTACGTTGAGGTAATCCTGCGGGATACGCTGTACGCCTTCGGCGGTATTGATGATCATCGGCCAGATCGAGCAGATAAAAATGGTCCAGCTGGAGGCGGGTTCGGCTCGCTGAAACAGCAGCAGGCCAATCGGCAGCCAGGCCAGCGGGCTGACCGGGCGCAACAGCGCAATCAGCGGATTGAACATATCGGCCAGAAAACGAAAGCGCCCGATCAGGAAACCCGCCGGGATGCCCGCCAGCGCCGCCAGGCCGAAGCCCACCGCGACGCGCGTCAGCGAGGCGATAATGTTCCAGCCGATCCCCTGATCATTAGGGCCGCCGTTATAAAAGGGATGGGCAAACAGCGTCAGCGCCGCCTGTCCGGTACTCAGCGGCGTGGGAAAGCCGCTGCTGTTCAGCGCCGCGATCTGCCAGACGCCGAGCAACAGCAGCAGGCCGCAGCAAAGCGGGATTAACCGCTTCAGTAGCGCGTTAAACGGCCAGCGACGACGACGCGGGCGCGGCGATGCGGGCGGCAACAGGATGACTTCCGCCACGGCGGGCGCTTTTTCCACGGTCGGCACGATCTGAGCTTCATTCTTCATGCGGGTTCTCCTCGGCGTTTAATGGCGAAATCGGTAGCCCAGGCGGCAGGATTGCTGCCGTCCCAGACCCTGCCGTCGATCAGCGTGCTGCGCCGCATCTCACTCTGCGGCACCACGATATTGCCGACCGCGCTGGCGGCCTGGCGGTAAACCTCGGTGCGGTTAATGGCGCGCGCCACCGCGTGATAATCGGGCTGCTGTTTCAGCAGGCCCCAGCGCTGCAACTGGGTTAAAAACCACATGCCATCCGACAGCCAGGGAAAGCTCACTTCGCCGTCGCGGAAAAATTGCATGCCGTGCGCATCCTGCCAGCGGTGGCCCAGGCCATCCTGATACTGGCCGAGCATTCGTCCGGTAATGGTGTCCGCCTGGGTATTGAGCCAGGCGCGCCCGGCAATCGCCCGCGCGGTTTCCCGGCGGTTATCGTCTGAGGCATCGATCCAGCGGGCGGCTTCCAGCACCGCTGCGGTCAGGGCGCGGGCGGTATGGGGATTGTCATTCACCCACTGCGCGCGCGTGGCCAGGATTTTTTCCGGATGATCCGGCCAGACCTGCTGGCTGGTCACGGCGGTATAGCCGACATTCTCGCTGATGGCGCGCTGATTCCACGGCTCGCCCACGCAGAAGCCGCTCAAATTGCCGATTTTCATATTCATCACCATCTGCGGCGGCGGCACTACCAGCAGGCGCAGGTCGCGGAAGGGATCGATACCCACGCTGGCCAGCCAGTAATAAAGCCACATGGCGTGGGTGCCGGTGGGAAAGGTATGCGCAAAGCGATAGGTTCCCGGCTCGCTGGCAGCCACCCGCTGTTGCAGGCTGCTGCCGTCGATGACGCCCTGCGTCCTGAGCTGGTTGGATAGCGTAATCGCCTGGCCGTTGTTGTTCAGCGTCATCAGATTCGCCATCGCCTGTTGCTTACCGGCAATGCCGAGATGCAGCCCATAAATCATGCTGTACAAGGCGTGGGCGGCATCCAGCTCGCCGGAGGCCAGCTTATCGCGCACCGCAGCCCAGCTCGCCTCTTTCGACGGCTGCAGGCTGATGCCATGCTTTTTATCGAACCCTTTTAAAGCCGCCATTACTATCGGGGCGCAGTCGGTAAGCGGGATAAAGCCGACGCGCACCTGCGGTTTTTCCGGCGCATCAGAACCGGCAGCCCAGACCGCATTGCGTAACCCCGGCACCAGCCAGCTGCCCGCAGCCAGGGCGCTGCCGACGAGAAAACGACGACGTGACGATATAAAACGCGCGTTGCTCATTCTGTGGTTCCTGAAAAAAAGAATAAAAAAAGGCGTCTGTCGCATGGGCTGAAAGCCTGCGACCGGACGCCTTTATCCAAAGCACTCGTTTCACCGCCGTTGGCGAAACAAATGCGTAAGTTTTATTAAATTATTGCAAACAGCGTGCCAGTTTCTTTAAGCCGTCTGGCGCGGCTTTTACGCGCGTAAGCGCCTGCTGGCGCACTCTGCTGTGACATATCACGCACGCTGATTGTGCAGCTACCTGGTTTGAGGTAGCGAGAAGGCCGCAGCCACTTCCACCATCGCCCGCGCAATCTCGCCGACCCGCTTATTTTGATCCATCGCCATTTTGCGCAGCGTATGCCAGGCCTGCTGTTCATCGCACTGATGATGCTGCATTAATAGCGCTTTGGCGCGATCGATCTGTTTGCGCTCCGCCAGCGCGGCGTGCATCGCCGCCAGCTCGTCGCTCTGCGCCTGCAGGCGCTGGGCCTGATTCTCTATCAGCGCTAACAGCGAACGCCCCAGCTGTGGCGCAATCCCGGCGACATCCAGCGCGCCGCCCTCCTCCAGCCAGGGCGCATCCGCTACATACAGGTTGTAGCCCAGCGGCTGCCAGCAGGCCTCCGTCGGCGGCGCGGCGTTTGCCGCTTCCAGCTGAGCGATACCGTGACGACAAACCTGCATCACCTGCTGCCGGAGACGTGCTTCTATCTGCTTCATCCCATCCAGCCGCTCGCTGATCAGCCGAAACCAGTGCTGCGCATTGACACCGCGCGGGTTCATCCCGCTACAGGCGATGCGCCGCAGCTTTTCTGTCTCCTGTCCCGCTTCGGCGATGGCGCGCCAGGCCTGCAGGCTGCCCTCATCGGCAAACTGGCAGAAGGTGCTGAAACTACGATCCTGACACTCCAGCAGCGTTATCAGCTGCTGACGATCCGCTTTGCTGAACGCTCCGGCGGCAAACCCCGCCGCGCCGGTTGCCCGCTCCTGCCCGGCCAGCTCTTTGCCCTGCATAAAGCTGAACAGAGCGAGCAGCGCCCGCGACATGCTGTGGCTGGCGTTATCCGCCGCCTCGAATATCAGATGCAGCAGATGCCGTATCAGTTCGCTGAACTGCTGCATCGCTTCGGCATGGGGCAGCTGACGACGCTGTACCTGTGCACGCAGCGCCTCCAGCCCGCTTAGCGCCTGCAGCGCCAGCGCCACGCGGCCGTAAAGGCGACCGGCGGCGGCACGCTCTTCCGGCCCCGGCAGCTGCACCAGCATAGCGCTCAACGCCTCATCGACCTCGTGTTGCCGCGTGGCCAAATGCGGCGGCGTCAGTCTGGTATCGGTACACAGCCAAAGCGTGGATATACCGCGCTCGCGCTGTAAGGCATGAATTAATGCGCTAATCGCATCCAGCAACGCCTCGCTATTTAACAGTTCCTGCAACGCTAGCCGCTCGTTTTCCCGTGACGCTGACAGATAACGCCAGGCATAACCGGTGGTGTTTTGCATCATCGTTCGCCCCGTAAACACTATCCCGTCAAAGATTAAGCAAACTACGTGCCGCTTATTTCAACGGCGCCGCCATAGTTTTTACTTATATTTTGCGCCTACGCCTCAAGTTGTGCGCGCGCCTAACCGATACCCGATAAATCCCATTCCCGTTCATTGAGGCTCCACCATGCTCTCTTCCATTCGTGCCCGTATTGTCGCTATTACTACCGCCTGCGTAGTGGTGGCGTTAATGATTAACGCCACGCTGAACTATCTGGTAACGGAAAAATATAATCAGCAGACCATCAGCAGCACGCTGAAAGCGGCGGTCGATAGCCATAACGCCGCGATTGCCGAATGGGTTAACGGTAAATCCACCATGATCGCCTCGCTGCAGGCGGCGGCGCTGAGCGCCGATCCGGTCCCGGCGTTCCGGCAGATTGCGGCGGCGGGCGGCTTTACCAACGTGTATGCCGGCTATGCCAGCAAAGTGGCGAAATTTTCCGACGCGGCCGGCATTCCCCCTGATTTTGATCCGACGGGTCGCCCGTGGTATTTGCAGGCGCAGGCGGCCGGAAAACCGGTGGTGACGCCGCCCTATGTCGATGTCGCCAGCGGCAAGCTGGTAGTGGCCTTCGCCGTTCCGGTGTTACAGAACGGCACGCTGCAGGCGGTGCTGTCCGGCGACGTGGCGATGGACAACGTGGTGGCGAACGTAGGCTCAATTCACCCTACGCCCGCCAGCAGCGGTCTGCTGATCGATAAAAAAGGCATGATTGTGACCACCAGCGATGCGAAAATGGCCCTGAAACCGGTGAAAACGTTGCTGCCGGATCTCGACGTATCCGCCCTGCTGAGCAGCGACACGCCGGTAGCGGCGCAGCTGAACGGCGTGGATAAGCTGCTGCTGGCGAAGCCGGTCAGCGGCACCGACTGGTATCTGGTGGTGGCGCTGGATCGCGCGGAAGCTTACGCCGGTATGCATTCGCTGCTTTCCGCCTCGGCGGTTTCGCTGATCCTGCTGGTATTCGTCGCCGCGCTGACGATCGGCCTGCTGACTGGCGCCCTGATGCGTCGCCTGCTGTCGATTCGTGATGCGATGCGCGCGATCGGCTCTGGCGATAATGATCTGACCCAGCGCCTGCCGGTCAACGGTAATGATGAGGTCTCGCAAATCGCCAGCGCCTTTAACGCCTTTACCGATAAGCTGGCGACGGTGATGACGCAGCTGCGGGACGCCAGCGCCTCGGTGCAGGTGGCAGCCAATGAGATTGCTACCGGCAACGCCGATCTTTCCGGGCGTACCGGGCAGGCGGCCAATAATCTGCGCGAAACGGTAAGCGCGATGGATACGATTAGCCAGTCGGTAACCCAGTCAACCCAGTCGGCGATACAGGCTAATCAGCAGGCGGCCTCCGCTTCTGAAGCCGCACGACACGGCGGCGAAGTGGTTTCCAGCGTGATCGCGACCATGGAAACCATCGAACAGGCCTCCGGCAAAATCGGCGATATTATCAGCGTGATCGACGGCATCGCCTTCCAGACCAATATTCTGGCGCTGAACGCAGCGGTCGAGGCCGCGCGCGCCGGCGAACAGGGACGTGGTTTCGCGGTGGTTGCCGGTGAAGTGCGTAATCTGGCGCAGCGCAGCGCGCAGGCGGCGAAAGAGATCAAAACCCTGATCGACAGCACGACTCAAAGCGTGGCGACCGGCTCGCGCTATGTGCGGATGGCGGGCGAAAGCATGAATATTATCGTCAGCAGCGTTGCCAGCGTTTCTGACATTATGGAGGGTATTACGCTGGCCAGTGAAACCCAGCTGCACGGTATTCAGGGCGTCCATTTAGCGATTGGCAAACTGGATGAAATGGTGCAGCAGAACGCCGAACTGGTGGTGGAATCGACCGCCGCCGCCGACGCGCTGAAGTTTCAGGCCAACGAACTGGCCGATACCGCAGGTCACTTCCGTCTGTAAATTCTGAAATACGTCGCCTGACGGTGATTTAACACCGTCGGGCGAGGTCGCTCTCCCGTCCCATTTTCTTCTTTTGCGCGTTGCATTAAGCCTGCGCCATGCCTGCTTTGCTGACTATACTTGCCACATACCGCTCTGATACCGCCGCAGGGCGATGACGCACGGCGACGAATAACATGAGAAACAGACCCGCGCAATGGTTTGAAATCTCAAAAGTGTCAGGTAGACTGAGCCTGGTTTTATCTTTCTGTAAATCTGAGCAATTTTTCCAGCCAGCCGCGTCACAGAACGGCAAGCGTCAGGCTTGCCCGCCGCGTCTCTGCGCTACACGCTCTGGCTTTTGTCCAGATAATCTGATGAGATCGTGAGGATCAAAGTGAAAATTCGTTTCGCGCTGACATTACTCGCTGTTATGACCGTTGCTGGCTGTAAACCACCCGCACCGCCCGTCAATGACGACACGCTGGTCAGCAGCACCGTCAACGGCGTGACGCTGGTGCATCGTCATGCGGTCAGTGCGCCCGGCGAGTTTACGCCGGTTGATGAGAGCTATCGCGCACTGTACGACGCATCGGTTATGACGACGCCCGACTACGGCGGCAAAGTGGTGCGCTATCTGGAAAACGGCAAGCCTTTCCAGGTGCTTGGCAAGGTAGAAAATGACTGGCTGGCGATCGCCGAGCCGGATGACACGCAGCTTATCGGCTATGTGCCGATGAAGGCCGGAGTGCCCAGCGTTCGCTATGAGCAGACGCTGCGCAACGATCGCCCGCGTCCGCGCCGCGCCAGTAAGCAGGTGTGTGTCGATGTCGGCGGCACCAGTAAAGCCTGCCGCAAAGCCAATACCGCCACCTGGATCCTTGATTAAGCTACGCCTGCCGGCGCATAACCCGGCAGGAACTCTCGGTTACTGCTGAAAATGGGATATTTTCGGTCTGGAATAATGTGATTCAATGACGCCTGTAGATACTGCCCGTGAAGCACACAGCACGAGCACGGATAATATATTACTGGCAGCGGCCTCCCCGCTGTTGAATACCATTGTGCATATTCGTATGGCTGCCACGCATGACGATCCGGCCGGGTTACGCCTGCAGCTGGTGGAAGAGGTGCGTCAGTTTGAAAACCGCTGCAAACAGGCTGGCCTGCCGTTTGAAACCATTATCGGCGCCCGCTACTGTCTTTGCAGCACGCTGGACGAAGCGGCGGCGCAAACCCCGTGGGGCATTCGCGGCGTCTGGTCGGGCAACGGCCTGCTGGTTACCTTCCATAACGAAAGCTGGGGCGGCGAAAAGTTTTTCCAGCTGCTCTCCCGTCTGTCGCAAATGCCGACGCAGCATCTGGCGCTGCTGGAGGTGATTCATTATTGTCTGCTGCTGGGTTATGAAGGCCGCTATCGCGGCATGGAGAATGGCCGTCAGCAGCGCGATACTCTACGCACCCGCCTTGGACAGCTGATTGCCGAAACTCGCCAGAACATCGATGCGCCCGCCAGCGTGACGGTGGAAGCCAGGCCGCTGACCAGCCAGTTCTGGCGACCGCCGGTGCCGCTCTGGAGCTGTTTGCTTATTACCGCGTTAATTGCCAGCCTGATTTATAGCGGGCTTAACTGGCGGCTGGGCAGCCAGGCTGAGCCGCTGCTGCGCGCCATCTATCAGGCGCCGCTGCCTGAAGTGACGTTGTCACGCGGAGCGGCGACGCCGCAGTCATTACTTAATTTACGCCAGCGCTTAAGCGATGTGCTGGCCGCCGGTCAGCTGGAAGTCACCGATGGCCCCTTCGGCAGCAAAATTATTCTGCCCGCCGCTAAACTTTTCGAACCGGACGCGACCGTGCTGAACAGCTCTGGGCGGGCATTGCTGATGCGCGTTGCCGCCGCGGTACAGGATATTAAAGGCACCCTGCTGGTTTCGGCCTATACCGATAATCGCACACCGCGCGATAACCGCTTCCCGTCCAGCTATGAGTATTCTCTGGCGCGGGCGAAAGCGATTAGCGCCCTGCTCAATCAGCAGCTGACGCCCGGCCATCAGGTTAAGGCCGAGGGACGCGGCGATAGCGAGCCGCTGCTGCCGAACGACAGCGAAGAGAATCGCGCCCGCAATCGACGTATCGAAATTACGCTGTTCGCCGCGCCAGCCCCGGCGAACCCTGCGCCAAAGGAGAAGCCGTAATGAAGAAAGTATGGCCCCCCTTGCTTGCCAGTCGCCTGGCCTGGGGCTTTATCGGCATCAGCGCCTTTGCCTGTCTGGTCTGGATTATCGGCCCGCTGTTGATCGTTAACGATTCGCGCCCGCTGGAGCCGGTGTTTAATCGCCAGCTGGTGATTGGGCTCGGCTATTTTTTCTGGATCCTGATGCAGCTGATCCCCCGGCTGTATAACGCCTGGTTTAATAATCGTCTGCTGACCAATCTGCAGCAGCAGGTGGTGCTCGATCCGGCGGAGCAGCAGGCAACTGAAAGCATGCTCACCGATCGCTTTAACGAAGCCATTACCCTGCTGAAGAAAGCGCAGTTTGGCCGGAAACGTCACGGCAGCCGCTGGCAGCGCTACAGCGCGCCGTGGCTCTATCAGCTGCCGTGGTACATGATTGTCGGCGCGCCGGGCGCCGGTAAGACCACCGCCTTGCTGAACTCCGGGCTGGAGTTTCCTTTAACCGATAGCCTCGGCAAAAGCGCCGTGCGCGGCATTGGCGGCACGCGCCACTGCGACTGGTGGTTTACCGATCGCGCCGTGCTGCTGGATACCGCAGGACGTTACACCCTGCAGGAGAGCCAGCGCGCCCGTGACGCCAGCGAATGGCAAACTTTTATCGCCCTGCTGAAACGCTACCGGGCGCGCCAGCCGATTAACGGCGTGATTATGACCATCAGCGTTGCCGACCTGCTCAGCGATGCCGCCGAGGCGCGTTATGCGCAGGCCACCGCCCTGCGTCAGCGTATGCAGGAGCTGCATCAGCAGACCGGAATCCATTTTCCGGTCTATATCATGGTGACGAAAACCGATTTGCTGAAAGGCTTTATGGACTATTTCGCGACGCTGGATAAGCAGCAGCGCGATCGTATCTGGGGATTTACCTTCCCCTGGGAGCCGAACCGCGACGGCAGCTATCCGCTCAACGGCCACTTTGAACAGCAGTTTACCCTGTTGCAGCAGCAGCTACAGCGCGATGTGGCGCACCGGATGGAGCAGCAGAACGAACTGATACAGCGCGCCGATTGCTTCCTGTTTCCGCAGGAGTTCGCCTCGCTGCGTCCGCTGCTGGCGGAGTATCTGGATATTGTTTTTTCTCCCGTCGATGGCGCGGTCGCCTGGTCGCCGCGCGGCCTGTTCTTTACCAGCGGCACGCAGGAAGGTCTGCCGTTCGATCGCATTATGGGACAGCTAACGCGCAAGCTGCAGCTGCCGCGCACCGGCGAACACTCCATTGCCGCCTGGGATAGCGTTAACCGCGCCGCGCCGATCCCCGGCAATAAAGGGCAAAGCTATTTTATTCGCCATCTGCTTAGCGATCTGATTTTTGAAGAAAGCGGACTGGCTGGCAGCGATCGTCGCTGGGAAGATCGTAATCGCCTGCTGCACTGGACCGCCTACGGCGCGATGGCCGCCGGGCTGCTGCTGGCCTGCGGCCTGTGGTTTACCAGCTACCTGCAAAACCAGCACTATCTGCAGCAGATTGCGCAGCGCGTTCCGCCGTTGACACATCAGGGCGAGGAACTTGCCCGGCAAAACGCCGGCACCATTTTCGATCTGCTACCCTATTTGAATGGCCTGGTGAAGTTGCCGCAGGTAGCGAGTTTTTCTCTGGATAGCCCGCCGCTCAGCATGCGCGCTGGGCTGTATCGCGGCGATCAGATTAGCGACGCCGCCTGGGTGCTGTATCAGAACGCCCTGAAGTCGCTGCTGTTACCGCGCGTTGCCCAGGAAATTACGCGGATTTTAGGCAGTGATAAAGGCGATGACAGCGAATTTAGCCGTAATGCCCTGCGTGCTTATCAAATGCTTTATCAGCCGCGCAACTACGACGGAGAATTCCTGCGCGGCTGGTTGATGCAAAACTTACAGCGTACCCTGCCGGCGAACGTCACCACGCACGATCTTCAGCAGCTTGACTGGCACCTTAGCCAGCTGCTGGACCGGCAGATTCAGTCGTCGCCCTTCGCTCGCGACAACGCATTAATTATGCGCAAGCTGGCGGCCAGCCTGGCGAATTCGGCGCCGGACGGCAGGCAGTTTGCGACAGCGTCCGCAGGAATAACGCAGCGAGCGGGCAATCGGCATCAATGAGGTAACGGTTATGGCGGAGAGAGTAGCCCCCGGCTGGTATGGAAAGCTACCGGTTACCGGCGATTTCCTGCAGCGGCGGCTGTCGGATAGTCTGGTCACCGGCTGGTCCAACTGGTTTCACCAGGGGATCACCCAGTGGCACCAGCAAAAGGTGACCGCTGACGCCTTCCTGCGCGCGCCGGTGTGGAACTTTATTATTCCGGTTACGCCCGGCTTTCAACGTATCCAGATGGGCTGTCTGCTGCCCTCGCGCGATCGCGTTGGCCGCAGCTGGCCGCTGGTGGCGGTGAAAACTTTTACCCCTGAGCAGTGGCATCCGGCGCAGCTGATTATCGCCGGCGACTGGTATCGTCAGCTGGGCAGCGGTTTATTGCAGGCGGTGCGCGAGCCGCAGCCGGTCGATACGCTGGAGCAATATCTGCTGGCGTTGTCCCCGCTGCCGGAGCCGGAAAAGCAGCGATCCGCCATTATGGACGTTATCGGCTATCAGGATCTGCCCTGCACGTTAAGCTGGCGCGAAGTCGCCGACCGCTTTAACCCGCAACATTTTATCAGCTACTGGTGGAGCAACCGCTGCGACGGATTTCCTCACGCCACGCACAAGCACAGCGGCATTTTAAATGCGCAGCTTTTTTCCCTGCTGTTTAACCCGGCCGCAGGCGCGCCACCGGGACGTAACGGCCTTTATCCACCGATGTTTGAGTAGTGCCTTTTGTCCCGACTTTTTGATGCAGGAATCATCATGCGATTTACCATTGTGCAACAGACAGGCGTGCCCCATCAGACGGTCGATTTTTTACCTCCCGGCGGAACCATTGGCCGCAGTCAGGATAACGACTTGATCCTGCCGGATGAAGCGCGTGCTATTTCTCGCCTGCAGGCGGTGGTTCATATTTCCGCGCAGGGTGAATGTCGATTGACCAATCGCGGCAGCGTAACCAGCGTGGTGTTAAACGGACGCCCGCTGGATCGCGACAGTCAGGTTCCGCTGCAGCACGGCGATACCCTGACCATTGGCGAGTATCAAATTGAAGTGAGCGATCCGCGCCATGAAACCACCAGCGAGAATCAGGCCAGCCGCTTTGATCCGCTCTCGCTGTTTCAACAGAACGCCCTTGCCAACGATCCGCTGGGTATTTCGCAATATGACGCGTCGCCGGTGGTCACCACCACGCTGGAGCCCGCCGCCGACAGCGGTTCCAGCCGTACAAACGCGCACAGCAGCGCCCGGCTGGATATTGATCCGCTGCCGCGCGATCACAGCGAGCGCGCGGAAAGCGCGGCGCCCTGCAGCGATGCTCGGCTGATTCAGGCGCTGCTGGACGGTATGGGGCTGGATAACCACGGCGAGGAAGGGTTGTCCGAAGAACAGATGCGTATGACGGGCCGGATGCTGAGCCTGTTCTCCCAGGGCACGGTCGCGCTGCTTTCTTCACGCTCTATACTCAAGCGCGGAGTTAAGGCCGAAATAACCATGATCCTGAATGAAGCCAACAATCCGTTTAAGATTTTGCCGTCGGGTAAAACGGTGCTGATGCAGATGTATCAGAGCCAGATGCCCGGCTTTATGCAGCCGGAACAGGCGGTACGCGATGCGCTGGTCGATTTACAGGCGCATCAGCTCGGCATGATTGCCGGTATCCGGGCCATTATCGCTGCCATGCTGCAGTCGTTTAATCCGCAGCGGCTGGAGGATAATGCGCGTCAGGATGGTCAGCTGCCGAAAATGCGCTTTACGGCGCATCGTAAGGCGGCGCTGTGGGACTACTTTATGCGCAGCTACCAGCGCACCGCCGGTGAGCTGGAAGATGACTTCCACTCGCTGTTCGGTGAAGCCTTTTTGCACGCCTATGATATGGAAGTGAACCAGTATAAAGACTCTCAGACGCAAATGGAGAACGAATGAATATCGCCTTTGCCATTACCTCGCAACAGGGCGAGCGCACAAACAATCAGGATCGGGTAGGTCATCTGCTGACCGAACAAAACGCCTGCTTTGCGGTGTGTGATGGTGTGGCTGGCCTGCCCGGCGGCGAACAGGCGGCGCGCATCGCCTGCGATACGCTGCTGGATGCGCTGGCGTCTCAGGCGTTCACCGTTCAGGAAAGCCGTCAGGCCATTGAAAAAAGCGATCGCGCCATTCGTGAAGCGCAGCAGATAAATCCGAAATTACAGCGCATGAGCACGACCCTCGCCGCGCTGTTTATCGACAGGACACAGCAGCTGGCATGGTGGGCGCACGCTGGCGACAGCCGCATTTATCATTTCCGGCGCGGCTATCTGAAACAGATGACGCGCGACCATAGCCTGGCGCAGCGAATGAAGGATGCAGGTTATGAAAATACCGGCATTAACAGCAATTTACTTTATAATGCGCTCGGTGCTGAAACGATGCGCGAGGTCAGTTACAGCGAGGTGATTACGCTTGAGGACGGCGATGCCTTTCTGGTGTGCAGCGACGGCTTTTGGCTGCAGCTGGCGACCGCCGAGATGGAGCAGGCGCTGCGCATGGTGAACAGCTGCGAGGAGTGGCTAACACTGATGCAGCAGGCCATCGACAGAGCCCGCAAAAAAGATAACCTGAGCGCCGTCGCCGTTTGGGTCGGTTCGCCGCAGGAGACGACATTATTACAGTCACTGACTGATTCGGCACGCCTGTTGCCGCCGCGCGATTAATTTCAAGGAGCGTTATGAGATTGCTGACCAAGTGCCTGCGCCGGGCGTCCAGCCCGATCGTAAAGACGCATAAAACGTCGTCCCTGACAGAGAGTTCTGCGCCGTCCATGACGCGGGACGCGTTACTGCGCTGCCAGAACGCCCTGCGGGCTGGCCGTGAAGCGGTAAAATACTGGCTGCCCGGCTTTATCGCGCTTTTAATGGCTTCTGCCGCCAACGCAGAAAATTATCGCGTCGTTTATTCCCCCAGCATGGCGCTGGAGGTTTTTATCGATAATGTCGCCAGCAATGCGCCGCAGGACTGGTGTAAGGATACGCTGCATCTGCGCATTGTTTCCGGCGAAAGCAAAGATTCGACGGTATTAACCACCTTTTTGCCCCGCGTCGGTACGCTGCTGGCCAATCAGTGCGGCAAATTACAGGAGCTGCCGTGGGAGATGATGGATAATCAGGGCGCAGCGCTGGCCAGCGGAACCGCGGTAAAAGCGCAAAACTGGCGGCCCATCGTTACCGCCGACGCCACCGCGACGGCAAACGCCAATAATGCCGCTCCGCTCGATCTTTCTCGCCCCGCCAACAGCGAACCGCTGCAGCACTTTGAACTGCCGGGCGGCTGCCATTTTCGCACCTGGTGGGATGATAACGGCCAGTCGCTGTTTATCCCTGATAATCGCAACCTGAGCTGCTCGACCGAGGGCTGGCTGGAAGGCGCCAGCGAGTTAACGCTGGTCAGCGACGGCAAAAGCGAGCCGGTTGCGGTGAATTTCTGGCAGGGCTACCCGCTGATCGGCCTGAAACCGGACAGCGCCACGTTAAGCGTGGTCAATATCAATAATCAGCGCATGGTGGTGACCAACGCCAGTGCAGAAGAGAGCTGGCTCATCCTGCCATTTGATAACCATCGGCATGTCTGGCAATTCAGCGGGACGCTGCTGGTAAAAATGGATAAAGGCGCGGCCCAGGATCTTACGGCGGTCAGAGCGCGCGTTAACGCGGTGCGTAAAGCCTGGTCAGGTATGTTGCCCGCCAAACAAAAGATAACCGTTATGCTGGTGGATGCGCTGCATCCCGACCTCGCCGATCCGGCGATTGGCGCATACCGCACCTTAAATTAAACGCAGGCGCGTGCCTGCAGTAAACAGGCCGTAAACGCTCAGAGAGTGGTAACTATGTCGGCAAATGAAGAACAGAATACGGTGGCTGGCGCCCTCCCGGCAGGTCATCGGTTCAATGAATTTGAAATCAAGGATGTGATTGGCGGCGGCGGTTTTGGCATTGTCTACCGCGCGTGGGATCATTTGCTGGAACGAACCATCGCCATTAAAGAGTATATGCCGGCGTCGCTGGCGATACGTAATGACGATCTTTCGCTTGGCCTGCGCAGCGAGCGATTCAGCAAACTGTTTAACGCCGGGCTGAGTAGCTTTATTCAGGAAGCCCGTCTGCTGGCGCGCTTTAATCATCCCGGACTGCTGCATGTGCTGCGTTTCTGGGAAGAGAACGGCACCGCCTATATGGGTACGCTCTGGTATAGCGGCATGTCGCTAAAGGCGTGGCAGCAGCAGCATCCCGATACCATTAACGAAGAGTGGATACGTCAGCTGCTGCCTCCGCTGTTTGGCGCGATTGGCACCATTCATCAGGCGGGCTATCTGCATCGTGATATTGCGCTGGATAATATCCAGATTCAGGAAAATCAGCTGCCGGTGCTGCTTGATTTTGGCTCAGCGCGCAAGGAGATCGGCAACCTTTCCGATGAAACGGAAATTATGCTGAAGCCTGGCTACGCGCCTATTGAGCAGTACAGCGAAGAGACCGATAACGATCAGGGCCCGTGGACCGATATTTATGCGCTGGGCGCGGTGCTGCATACGCTGATAATCGGCAGCCCGCCGCCAGCCAGCGTAGTGCGCTGTATCGAGGATCACTATCAGCCGCTGGCGCAGCGTCAGCCCGCAGGCTATTCCCTGTCGCTGCTGCACGCCGTCGATTGCGCCCTGATGATGAAACCGTCCGATCGTCCGCAGACGATTGATGAACTGGCGACGCTTATTTCTCTGCCGGTCAGCGATGTACAGCAGCTGGTAAGCGCGGTGAACGCAGCCCAGGAAAAAGAGCCGGAAATGGCAGCCACGCCGGAGCCGGTGGTGCTGGCGGTGAATCACGGCGCCGCCAGCGCCGAGCCGCTAACGCCGCGCGCGCCGCGTCGTCTTTCACTGCCGTTAATCTTGCTGAGCGGCGGCGCGTTGCTGGCGGTGATTGCTATTACCGTTCTGGTGAACAGCAGCGGCGATAAGCAGACCACTACCGCCAGCGAGAGCAGCGCGACAACCGACGCGGCGCAACCCCAGCCCCAGGGCAGCGGCCCGACGATGGCAACGGTTTATCTCCGCCTGCACAGTAACGAAACGGTCAGTCTGAACGGGGAAACCCTGGACGTGAAGCCGAGCAATAACGGCTATGCGGCGCTTAATCTGGCCGCAGGCCATTATCTGATTGAAGTACAGCAAGAGGATGGCGTACACAGTCAGCAGCTGGATATTAATCGCGCCGGAACCTGGCTTATTAATCCGACGCGCAGTAAATAATCCGCTCAGGTTAGCCCTGTAAGCTGTGATGCGAGATCTGAAGTTCTCGTACCTGTCTGGCCAGATCGGACAGCGCGGTATCTTCCATACCGCGCTGGTGCAGCTCCTGCGCCAGGGAAAACAGGTACTGTGCGTTAGTGCCCAGCGGCCCGCTGGCACAGGCGATCAGCGGCGCGATAGTTTTTGCGCAGGTATCCGCTTCATATAAGGGATGGCGCGGGTCCATAATAAACACCAGCGCCGTCACCCGCCGACCATCCTTCAGCGTCAGCTCGCGCCAGCTGGGTAAATAGCAACCGGTAACCATTTCACGCTTCCACAACAGCTCCAGCTCTTCATGCAGGCGGTCATCCGGCAGACGAAAAGCGAGCCCGCTGGTCGTGCCGCCCTCTTTTAACGCCAGCATCCGTCCGGGCTGCTGCGCCGTTCCGCGCCCTGCGGTTAACCGCAGACAAAAAGCGCGATGCCAGCCCGGCAGCGTTGCCGCCGCCACCTCTTCCGCGTCAAAAACCGGGTTCCACATCAGCGAGCCGTAACCAAAAATCCATACCGGGCTGTTATCGGGCCGACAGGCCAGTGTCGCTGCCAGCGATGCCGCGCGCTGTTCACTGGTCCATAACAGCGACGCTTCAATTTCGCCAAAAGCAGTTTTACAGTCTGCTTTTAATAAAAATTCGCGTGTTAACAACCTTACCTCCTCAGTCTTACCTGCCTTTTCTCTGTCGAACCGCTTACCTTTCAGCAGCCGATCACCTCAGCCCTGCTGTCGTTTCGTCAGATTAAAAGACCTTATTCATTTGCGCAAACGCCTGCAAGCGTGAAGCCGATCACATAAGAAGGCGTTGTTATAAAAAGCATCGGCGGCTCAGGAGAAGACTTGAGTGATTTAAGGGGAATTTTTGCAGCAGATGATCCTGCTCACGATGGGAAGCGGGCTGATAGCGGATATTGGCCGGGCGCGCGACGCTGCATGCCCGGCGGTTAGCTTATTTTTTAGGATGCCACTTATCGTCATCACCCTTTTCATATTTACTTTTTACCGCTGCCCACGCCACCTTATGTGCGACTTCCTCACGCGATTCGTCGCCCCGGCGTTCCTTTTTATCCTCATATTCATCCCAGGCGCTGTTAAAGGCCGCCTGATAAATTTGCTGGGCATGAGCAGGCAAAACATTCTTAACGTTATCTGGCAGAGAAGCGGTCGTTTTATAAGGCATATTTCCTCCTGTTATCTTCAGATTAAGTGTGGCCTGGCGTTGTTTTTTGCGCAAATCGTACAAGAAAAAGCGCTATCACTGCTTAGCGGCGCAAAAGCGCTATAACTATTACTCTGGCGGAGGTTTTTACGGTTAAATTTCTTTTTTAATTATATACTCGTTGATTTAATTCAATGTTTTTTATCAAATTATAGTGAATATGTCGTGATAATTTAACGTTATAGCGCTATTTATGACAACAGGTAAAATAAAGTAAAAAAGCATGCGCATTTTTTCCGAATCACTACACTATTGGCGCTGGTAAAAATCATAACAGCGCTTAATCTTTAGAGGCTCACCATTGGGTTTCTGTAATAAGGGATGTACCGATAAGACAGGAGAATAATATTGCCTATGGGTACGCACGACAGCAAGAAAACCCGCCATACCGAATATTCACTCTTTTTTCCTCTGGCTGCGCTGATTATATTATGGCTGTACGGTAGCGCGGATACGTTGCCGCTGGTGGTCTCTATTAATCTGTTAGCGCTGGTGGGGATCCTCTGTAGCGCGTTTAGCGTAGTACGTCATGCAGATGTACTGGCACACCGGCTGGGAGAGCCCTACGGCTCGTTGATTTTGAGCCTGTCGGTGGTGATTCTGGAGGTCAGCTTAATCTCTGCGCTGATGGCAACCGGCGGCGCAGCGCCTGCGTTGATGCGCGATACGCTTTATTCGATCATCATGATTGTCACTGCCGGGCTGGTGGGTTTTGCGCTGCTGTTGGGCGGACGCAAATTCGCCACGCAGTATGTTAATCTCGCCGGGGTAAAGCAGTATCTGATTGCCATTTTCCCGCTGGCGATCCTGGTGCTGGTGTTTCCCAACGCGTTGCCGAACGGCAATTTCACCACCGCCCAGTCACTGATTATTTCCGCAATTTCTGCCGCCATGTATGGCGTTTTCCTGCTGATCCAAACCAAGACGCATCAGAGCCTGTTTATCTATGAGCACGAAGATGAAGGCGATGATGACGATCCGCATCACGGTAAACCTTCAGCGCACAGCAGCCTGTGGCATACCCTCTGGCTTTTGATTCATCTGGTGGCGGTGATAAGCGTCACTAAAATGAATGCCGGCCCGCTGGGGCATTTACTGGCGGAGCTGAATGCGCCTAAGCAGTTCACCGGCTTTCTGGTGGCGCTGTTGATTTTATCGCCGGAAGGCCTGGGCGCGATCAGGGCGGTGTTGGCGAATCAGGTTCAGCGCGCAATGAATCTGTTTTTCGGTTCGGTGCTGGCGACTATCTCGTTGACGGTGCCAACGGTAACGCTGATCGCCGCGCTTACCGGCCAGCAACTGGTTTTCGGCCTGGAGCCGCCGCATATGGTGGTGATGGGCGCGGTGCTGATCCTGTGTAATATTTCGTTTTCTACCGGCCGCACCAATGTGCTGAACGGCTCCGCGCATCTGGCGTTGTTTATTGGCTATCTGATGACGATTATGCTGTAACCGGGGACTGAAAGGCCCCGTGTCGGTGGTTTGATTCCGGGTTCGGACAGCAAAATTTAGTTTCACGGCGTCCCTGGGAGCCATGAAAATTTAAAAAATCAGGGAATTAAGCAAACCTGATGGTGCTGCAAAGTTCCGTCAGGCTTTTTAACATCCGGCATTTTGGGGCTTAACTGGAGGTTTGACAAAAGGCTAAAAGCCTATACGAGTCCGCCGTATCAGCTACAGCGACAGCAGAAAGCTGATAACCGCTTCGCGATCCGCTTTGCTGAGATCCTCAAAACGAATCCGGGCATCCTGCGCTTCACCATCGTGCCACAAAATAGCTTCCAGAGGATTTCTTGCCCGGCCATCATGCAATAGCCTCGTATGCTCGTTAATTTTTTCCAGTAGCCCCATTCCCCACAGAGGCGGAGTACGCCACTGGCGAGCGCTGGCTATTCCGTCAGGTCGCCCGTCAGCCAGCCCTTCCCCCATATCGTGCACCAGCAGATCGGTATAAGGATGAATGATCTGCCCTGCCAGCGCGGGAAACGCCGGAAAATCTCCCGTCTTCAACGAAGAGCGGTGGCAACTTGCGCAGCCAATTTCAGTAAACAGTTCCTCGCCATGCTTTACGACTGGCGTATCAACATCACGCCGGGCAGGAACAGCCAGCATATAATGATACAGCGCCATTTTATCCAGCGTTTCATTACTCAGTTCAGGATGCGTATCTGCTTTCTGGGCGATGCAGGCCGTCTGGGCAGGCGGGCAGTTAGGTTCCGGGAACAGCGGTGTTGTGATGCCCATATCCCCCAGGAGCGCGGCGGCAATCTGCTGGCGAACGGTCGGCTGGTTAGCTTTCCAGCCGAATCGCCCCAGTACACTACGCTGCTTTGCCACATCCCATACGCGGTTTGCTGTACCCGCAACGCCGCGCCCCTCCCGACGCTGTTCATCAGCTATAGCCATGATCTCTGCCTCAGGCACTGCCTCCAGCAGGCCAAGCCCATACAGCACGCTGGCGACACGAAGCGATGTCATTACTGCATTATCCAGCGGCCCCCAGGCAAGCTTGTGGAAGGTGACCTGCGGATGGCGAAGCTCAACAATAGTTCCATCTGGTAATGTCTTATTCAGACTCATCCATTCAATACGGGCTTCACCTTCACCTGGCACACCGGGTACGCCGAATTCATTTAACTGATCGCCATAGTGAGGCTCAGGCCGGGGGGCGCCGAAGGTATCCAGGCCCGGCACAGAAAGACGTACTAACATACTGCGCATTGGCTCGCCGTACAGTTCAGGAGGCTGCCCGCGCCCGTTATGAGGATGACAGGAAATGCAGGAAGGACGGTTATAGGTTGGCCCTAGCCCTGCCACGTCAGGATTCAGGGAAGGTGAAACAACCCACGTCTGGCGCACAAAACCACGTCCGGAACTAACAGCACGTTGCTGCGCCGCTGCAATCTTCTCCCAGACTATCTCTTCATAAGAGGCACGATCCTGATGGAACGTGGTGAAATCTCCTCCCGCCTTTTCAACTGCAGAACAGATGTGGGCTACGCTGCCACCAAGTGCGCAAATCAGCAAATAAGCACTTTTTTTCATGGAATTACCTGTTCTTGTAGGGTTCTAACAACTGACGCGCTTCAGCCATGCGGGCAGTCAGGTCAGTAATCCATTGATTCTCTATCTGTGTCCGGGTTGCTGAGGTTGACTTCTCCGCTTTTTCAGTAAAAGCAAAAGTCTGGCGCAAAACGCTATCCTTCTGTTCAGAATCGCTCAGCAACGGCGTGGTAAGCAGCTCCCGTGCACGCTGCACATCGGGTTCAGCACCCAGCCCCGCGTTTTCTGCCATATGTAACGTTTTCCATAGCGCGACCTGCCGATGGTGAAAACGTACCAGCGTGATATCGAACAGAGCGGATACCAGCCCGCGTCGCTCGCGCCCAACACTGGCGTTATAGCCAAAACTATCCCTGGTAAAAGGGTTTACAGCCAGATCGGGAAGCGCTCTGTAGAGCGCAGGGCGTACCGGAAGGCGATGAATGTCAGGGTGTAACAATAATTTTTGCCCCTCTTCAGAGAGGGTAAAATTAACAAATTCGCGGGCGGTTTCAGGATGCGGTGCTTTGGCGAAGATAGCGATATGAGCCGGGTTATAAACTGTCCGGGGAGGATAGGAAAAACTGATTTTCCCGCTGCCGTTCGTTCCTGAAGCGACAGATACAAAAAAATCCATGGTCATACGCGCAGCGATTTCGCCTGTAGCCACCGGATCTTTACCGTCAGGAAGAGAAGTCCGATTAAAGACCGCGTTACCGGCAATTTCTGACAGAATCGCCCAACCTTTTTCCCAACCGTAACCTTGCAGGATAGCTTCATACAGTACCGGAGCAAACCCTACGCTACCGGGGATCGGCATTTGTACTTTATTTGCATAGGGGATCGCTGCCAGATCGGCCCAGTCTTGGGGAGGCAGCAAACCCAGCGCCTTTACGGCGTCAGGGTTATAGGCGATGCCATACCCCGCCAGTTCAAATGCAGCATAGTAATCATCGGGATCGGAAATCAACACGCCGCCAATGTCACGCGGTAGCGCTTTACGCTCAAGGTCAAGCCTGGCCAGCCGATTGTCCCGTCGCAGCATGGCAAAATTACCTGGCGCTGGCGTCCAGTAGACATCAATGCCTGCACCACCAGTCTGGATAAAGTGATAGTACGCGTCTTCACCGTGACGCCACAGAATCTCTACTCGCTTCCCAGGATAAGCGCGTTCAAACGCCGCCTGAAAGCGAGTGGAAACCTCTTCCGCGTAGCTGGTCAGTACAACTACCCGGTCATCACTATTGTTCGCCTGAGCAAGAGGATAAACATTCAATATCAGCAGGAATGCCACGAAACCCAATAATTTCCAGTTATATATTTTGCCTGTTTTATTATATTGCATAGTAGTACTCGCTTTTAACAAACAATTCACAATTCCGCCTGGCCCTGTCAATAAACTATTTCTGCACTCACAATAATAATATTACCGGTTAGAAATCAGCACTTCACACTATGGAAAATAGAGCCCTGTCATTTATCGTAATATATATGACTATATAACGAAATTCGTTTTTGCAAAACAGTAATCCCAGGCAAAAACATAATAAAAAACGGGAGTTACCGATGCAGTGAGATCGCAGAGAACTTTTACCTGGATACCGTTTGCATCCTCTTTTTACAAACTAACAGAGATATTTATAACCTGTTGACATTACAGAAGACTCTCTTTACCCTTCCATCGTTATGTATTTTTATACATAACGTTTTAATTCTCAATATTTATTAATAAATAAACAGCCATCGCGCAGAAAGTAAATTTTAAATATCTGGAGAACCCGTGAAAGCCAAACTGGTAACCAAGCGAAAACATACACCCCACGTCAGGCGGCCTGTTATTTTAGGAATATTCATCGCTTCAACCACTACCTTTTATATTCCAGCAAGCGGCGCGCAGGAAATAAATGAAAAAACAGCAAAAGAGAGCAAAGATGATGAAGATAATAAAAATAATGCCGACGCCATTTTTCAACTGGGAACTATGACCGTTTACGGTCAAACACCTTCACCAGCAGATGCTCTGGAAAGCCAGATTGACTCTTCAACAATAACGTTACTGGAAAAAAAGAACGTTGCTGAAGCACTCTCTATGACGCCAGGTATTACCTTCGTTCCGGGAACGGGTGGACGCAATGAATCCTTTGCCCTGGTTCGCGGTTTTGGTAGCCTCGCGGTTCCTGTTTATATTGACGGCGTTCCCGCATACGTTCCTTACGATGGCAACCTGGATTTATCACGTTTTACAACGGCAGATGTAGCCAGTATTCACGTAGCTAAAGGCTACAGCTCAGTGCTTTATGGCCCCAATGCCATCGGCGGGGCTATTAATATTCTGTCTCGTAAACCCGTAGAGCCTTTTGAGGGAGACGTTACTCTTGGCGCTTTTACCGGTAATGGTAAAGAAGCCAGCTTTAACCTGGGCACACGTCAGGATAAGTGGTACACCCAGATAGGTGCTTCCCGGCTGGAACGCGACTATTACAAGATGGCCAAAAGCTACGAAAACACAAAACGACGAAACTATCGCGTAGAGGATTGGAAAGTCAGCGCCAAACTGGGCTACACGCCTAATGATACCGACGAATATACTCTCGGCTATCAGCGCCAGGAGGCAGAAAAAGGTTATGCCCCTCATGCTGAGGGTTATTCCGGTACTTCATGGCGTTGGCCAAAATGGAATCGGGAAACATTTTTCGCCGTCTCCAGTATGCGCATCGGTGAATCTTCTTATATCAAGCCACGTCTGTTTTACGACAAATTTGATAACAGTCTTCTTATACCGCGTTATAACGGAGATGCCAGCAATTACGATGATTATTCATGGGGAGGTAGCCTTGAATTAGGAAGCGATATTATTACCGACAATAGTCTGAAAGGCGTGGTGCATTACAAGCTTGATAACCATCGTGAGATGATGATCCGCCAGGGATCTGGCCAAATATATGACGATCATGCCTATGAAGACAGGAATATATCTTTCGGGCTGGAGGATACCTGGCACATCGCACCACAATGGGATTTACAGTTTGGTCTGTCCTGGGATCGCCGCGAAACAAGAAAAGCGGAAACGGTCAAAGAAGCCCTGATTACCGTGGAGAGCTGGAACCCACAAATCGGCCTGTTCTGTAAATTGAGTGAAGAGCATAATTTCCACGCAACGATAGCGCGCAAGTCACGTATGCCATCAATTAAGGAACGCTTTTCTGTTCATATGGCCGACGATCGTGTAGCTATCCCTAACCCTGGACTGAAGGCCGAACAGGCGATGCATTACGAGGTGGGTTACCAGGGATTGATCTTTGACGCCACTCAGCTAACGGCCAACCTCTTCTATAGCCGCATTGACGATAAAATAGAGTCGCAGATTTATAACAAGGGAGATTACCCAGGCTATCCGGGGCAGTCAGTGCGGCAGGCAATCAATGTTAAGGGCGTGGTTGAGCGTAAAGGGGTTGAACTTGGCATTAACAGCTATGTAAATGAGATGCTGTCAATCGGTGCGGAGTATACTTATATCCAAATCAAAGAACTGGATAACCCCGGCAACCATTTGACCGATATTCCGCGCCATTCAGGTAGTCTGTACGCAGATATTCACCCAATCTCCTGGCTCAGTGTGATCCCCTCTGTCGAAGCGAATTCGTCTCGCTACATTAATCAACAAGGGGACAAGTTGGCGGGCTTCGTGTTAACCAACCTTAAATTTAGCCTCACTCCACCCACTCTGCCTGAAGTCAGCGTTAATATTGGTGTCAACAACCTGTTTAATAGCGATGCGCGATATCGCGACACAGAATATCCTGCGGATGGTCGTAGCTACTATGGCAATGTACGTATTACCTTCTAAGATAACGGCCTTCCCGCCAGAGAACAGCGAGGGGCCGGATTTTAAAATTACAACAGTGACTTAGCTTTGGCGACAACGTTGTCAACGGTGAAGCCAAATTGTTTAAACAGCAGTTCCGCCGGCGCCGACTCGCCGAAAACGCTCATACCGACAATCGCCCCATGCAGGCCCACATATTTAAACCAGTAGTCGGCGATGCCCGCTTCTACTGCAACACGCGCAGTCACGGCTTTCGGCAGTACGGCTTCACGGTAAGCGGCATCCTGCTTGTCAAACGCGTCGGTAGAGGGAATAGAGACCACGCGCGCCTTCACGCCCTCGGCCGTCAGTTTGTCCCACGCGGCAACCGCCAGCTCAACTTCCGAGCCGGTAGCAATGAAGATCAGCTCCGGCTGGCCCACGCAATCTTTCAGCACGTAGCCGCCGCGGGCGATGTTCGCCAGCTGCTCTTCAGTACGCTGCTGCTGCGCCAGGTTCTGGCGGGAAAGGATCAGCGCGGTCGGGCCGTCCTGACGCTCAATGGCATATTTCCACGCCACCGCAGATTCCACCTGGTCACACGGACGCCAGCTGCTCATGTTCGGGGTCATGCGCAGGGAAGCCACCTGCTCTACCGGCTGGTGAGTCGGGCCGTCTTCACCCAGGCCGATGGAGTCGTGAGTGTAGACCATTACCTGACGCTGTTTCATCAGCGCCGCCATTCGCACCGCGTTACGGGCATATTCCACGAACATCAGGAAAGTGGCGGTGTACGGCAGAAAGCCGCCGTGCAGAGAGATACCGTTGGCGATAGCGGTCATACCGAACTCGCGCACGCCGTAATGGATGTAGTTACCCGCGGTATCTTCGTTGATGGCTTTCGAGCCGGACCACAGAGTCAGGTTCGATGGCGCGAGATCTGCGGAGCCGCCGAGGAATTCCGGCAGCAGCGGACCGAAGGCTTCAATGGCGTTCTGCGACGCTTTACGGCTGGCGATTTTCGCCGGGTTCGCCTGCAGCTTCTCGATGTACGCCTGCGCATGGCTGGAAAAATCCGTGGGTAATTCGCCCTTCATCCGGCGGGTAAACTCGGCGGCCAGCTCCGGGAACGCCTGCGCGTAGGCCGCGAACCTCTCGTTCCAGGCAGACTCTTTTGCCTGACCGGCTTCTTGCGCATCCCACCGGGCGTAGATGTCAGACGGGATTTCGAATGCCGGGTATTTCCAGCCCAGCGCTTCGCGGGTCAGCGCGATTTCTGCATCGCCCAGCGGCGCGCCGTGCGATTCGTGCGAGCCCTGTTTGTTCGGCGAACCGAAACCGATAATGGTTTTGCACATCAGCAGGGAGGGTTTATCGGTCACCGCGCGGGCTTCTTCTGTTGCGCGTTTGATAGCGTCGGCATCGTGACCGTCAACGCCGCGCACCACGTGCCAGCCGTAAGCCTCAAAACGGGCAGCGGTATCGTCGGTGAACCAGCCTGCAATATGACCGTCAATGGAGATGCCGTTGTCATCATAGAATGCCACCAGTTTACCCAGCTTCAGCGTCCCGGCCAGCGAGCAGACCTCGTGCGAGATGCCTTCCATCATGCAGCCGTCGCCCATAAAGACATAGGTAAAATGATCCACGATGCCGTGGCCCGGACGGTTAAACTGCGCCGCCAGGGTTTTCTCGGCGACCGCCATCCCGACCGCGTTAGCGATCCCCTGCCCCAGCGGGCCGGTAGTGGTTTCCACGCCGGGAGTGTAGCCCACTTCCGGGTGGCCTGGCGTTTTCGAATGCAGCTGGCGGAAGCTCTGCAAATCGTTAAGCGAGACCTCATAGCCCGTCAGGTGCAGCAGGCTGTAGATCAGCATCGAGCCGTGACCGTTGGAGAGAACAAAGCGGTCGCGATCGGCCCACGCCGGGTTGTTCGGGTTGTGGTTGAGGAAATCCCGCCACAGGACTTCCGCAATGTCCGCCATTCCCATCGGTGCGCCGGGGTGGCCGGAATTCGCTTTCTGCACCGCATCCATCGACAGCGCGCGCAGCGCGTTGGCGCACAGGCGGCGGGTAATATTCGTCGTGCTCATCAATACGTTCCCCACTCCTTACAGCATCTGTCGAATCTGGTTTTCCAGCTTCACCTGATCGACGGCAAACAGCCGGATGCCTTCCGCCAGTTTTTCGACCGCCATCGGGTCCTGATGATGTTCCCAGAGGAACTCCGCCTGGGTCAGCGGGCTGGGGCGGGTTTCCGTCACGCAGCCGGGTTCCAGCTGGCGGCTCAGCGCATCGCCGCAGGCGGCCAGTTCATCCAGCAGCGCCGGAGAGAGAGTCAGCCGATCGCATCCCGCCAGCGCCTGGATCTGCTCAATGCGGCGGAAGCTGGCGCCCATCACTACGGTGCCGTAGCCGTGAGACTTATAGTACTGGTAAATCCGGCGTACCGACTCAACGCCGGGGTCGCGGTCAGCCTGGTATTCTGCCTGCGGCTGATTCTTCTGATACCAGTCGTAAATCCGGCCGACAAACGGCGAGATTAAAAAGACGCCCGCTTCGGCACAGGCCCGCGCCTGGGCGAAAGAGAACAGTAGGGTCAGGTTGCAGTTGATCCCGCTCTGCTCCAGCTCTTCCGCCGCGCGGATACCTTCCCAGGTAGCGGCGAGCTTAATTAAAATGCGCTCCGGCCCGATGCCGTTTTTCTCGTACAGCTGGATAAGCTTGCGCGCCTTCGACACGCACATGCCGCGATCCCAGGCGAACCGCGCATCCACTTCGGTGGAGATACGCCCCGGCACGTGGCGCAGCACTTCCGTACCAATATCCACCGCCACCTGATCGCAGGCGTTGATCAGCTGCGTTTCTGCGCTGCCACCCTGACGGCGGGCCTTGCCGATGGCGTCGGCGATAAGCGGCTGGTACTGGGGCAGCCGCGCGGCCTTCAGCACCAGCGAAGGGTTGGTGGTGGCGTCCTGAGGAGCGAATTTTTTAATGGATTCGATATCGCCGGTATCGGCCACAACCGTCGTGTATTTTTTCAGTTCGTCTAGCTGGCTCATAGTCTGTTCCTTCTGTTGCGCCGGCGGAAACTAGTCTCTGGCATGCTGGAGTTCGTAATAATCGATACGCTCCACTTTTGGCGCAGAGCCGCCGCCTTCATATTCGGACTCCAGCCATGCCTGAATAATCTTTTTCCCTAATTCCGGGCCAATAACGCGCGCGCCGAGGGTAATAATTTGCGCATTGTTGCTTTTACGCGCCCGCTCGGCGGAGAAGGTATCGTGGCACTGGGCGGCGCGCACGCCGGGCACTTTATTCGCCACAATGCTCATGCCAATGCCGGTGCCGCAAATTAAAATCCCGCGGTCGTGCTCTCCTTGCTTAATCGACATCGCGACCGCATGGGCAACATCCGGGTATACCATACTGCCCTGACGTTTATCGCTGCTGTAATCTGCGACGTTAATTCCCAGCCCATTTAAATAGGCGACGATAGCATCGCGGAAAGCATAGGCGGCATCATCCGCACCAATAGCGATTGTTTTCATGATAGTTTCCTTAAATTAGCAGTACGTTTTAATTCAGTTTTAATTTAATGCCGGGTAGAAAGAAATTCGGTCGCCAGGTTGGATAGCGTGCGGCGGGTTTCCGCTCAGGTGAACCGTACCGGGTAATTCGGCAGCCAAGGCTCCATCAAAACTTAAGGTAATATGCCCAAGCAGTTTTAAATTAACCGTTGCCACACGCCCCACCGCCGTCACCCGATATATATCCTCATTGATTTTCATTATTTGTCCGGGCGACAATTCCGCAGTCAGCTCACTTCCCTGGTGTACGGCGCAATACATCGCCATATCGTCAGGAACGGAATCAGCAAATAAAATCAGTTTCTGTTCCCCCAGATAATCTTTGACATATTCCCCAACCGCCGTGATAAGTAAAGAATATACAGAGACAGGCATATTATTTATTCTCTTTAGCGGCAGCTGAAGTTAATGCTACCTTTTCTTTACTCTCTTCTTTCGCCGGTGCTACTACCGGGAGGCGTTTTTTCAAACGTTTATCAAACCAGGCCACCAGAATCGGCGCGGTAATCATGGTAATGATGCTCGCCGTCGCCAGCTGCGCCGTGGCGGCGTCAACGTATATCATCAGAGAAGGGTCCGCCTGGGCTACCATCGCCGGAGTTAACGCGGAGCTTGCAGCGGTGGTGCCGAGCGCGGCTCCCAGCGCCGTTTTCTTTTTCAGAAACAGGTTGTAGACGAAGTAGAACACGATCCCGGTCATCGCGGAGATAATGCCGAGCAGGATGCCGGAGAGCCCGGCGGTAAAGACCGTATTGATACTGGAGTTCGCGCCGATAGCAAACGACATAAGGATGATAATTAGCGGCTGAGCGGCAGCGCATAACTGCTTGAAGCGTTCATCAAGGTTACCCCACAGCATACCGATCAGCAGAGGGATTAGCATCGACAGCAGCGCGGCGAAAGGAATATTGGCCAGCCCGCTGACGCCCAGCACCATCATCGTGACGAATGGGCCGTCTTTAACGCAAAATATTGAAATCGCCCCGGCATCGCTGGCATCGCCGTAGTTACTGCACAGGGCGATATACAGGGAGCTGTTCGAGCTGGTTAAGCAGGCGATCAATGCCAGCATCGAAATACCGAGAAAACCATTCGGGCCAAACAGCGCCCCGGCCACCCACACGGCCAGCGCACCCGCCAGACATTTAAGAAACAGTAGCACCGCGCCTTTATATAATGGCAACCCCGCCTGACGAATATTAATAGAGGTGCCGCAAACCAGCAGAAATATTCCCATCATCGCGCTGGAGCCAACTTTAAACAGCGCCGTAGTCGGCCCGCCAATACTTAAAACCTGTGGAGCAAAGGTATTAATAAGAATCGCCACCATTAACGGAATAATAATTAAACCGCCTGGCACCTTATTCATCTTTTCAAGTATATTTATGTTCATAGGGTAACTCATAAAGTATGATTGAACAGAGGTAACGACGCAATACCACCCGGACGACAATTACGCCGCATTGAGTTATAGTCCTTCAGGGTTATTACCGTGCTTCTTTATAAATTCGTTCGACAATCGTACTTATAATATCTTCCGGGCCGGTTAGTCCCCCTTTTCCGACGCAAATCAGGCCTGCATAATCACCGCCAATGATTCGTACCATATCCGTTTGCGGAATAACGTAATCAATCATTTCAATACCGCTAGCGCCGAGCTCCTTAAGCACATTGACCATGGTATCGCCACCGGTCATATACAGACCTTTAATTTCGTCGCCGGCGCAGTTAAGCACCTCACGCACGATACGGCCCAATCCCTGGTTAATATTTTCCGCCGCCTCGCCGTGCGCCAGGCCAAATCGCTGCTCTTCTTCCTGCAGGTCCAGCAGCCGTCCGGTTAAGGCCGACTCAAAAACGAATAACGCATTTTGCTGTTCCGGCACGCACTGCCGGGCATATTGCGCCACGCGATTGACTTCAATTTCGGCGGCGTTTTTCTTATCCACCAGCAGTTCGGCATCAACCGGAATATGGCAAACGCGATCGTCATTGGCGATCAGATGCTGGAGCTGCTTTTTAGTGACCGGCGTAGCGCTGCCGGCAACCACCAGAATGGATCCACGCTGGCTTTCGGCCGCTGCCAACGTGGGCGCATTATTACGCGCTTCCCGCATCAGGTCGCGACGCACCGCCAGCCGCTCGGTAAACGGACCAGGATCGACCGCCAGCACGTTCCAGTTCAAAGCAACTACGGCGCCGGCAATGGCATCGACATCCTCAACGGTAATCGCGTCCACGACGATAACCCGTACGCCGCGCTGCTGCTGAGCCTGTAAATCCTGCTGTATCTGCTCCTCACCTTTCATCACCGAAGCCAGCGCGACATGGCCGACCTGATGATGAGTTTGCGCCGCCAGCAGCCCCGGAACCCACGACTCGGTTACAGGCGTACGCACGTCGCGCGCCACATCGGTCCGCGACAGCGCGACGGAATCAATCACCGAATAGCCGCCGACGAGGATCCGGCGCGATTGCGGCATCGCCGGGACGACGACCGCGACGGTTTCCAGCGGCAGCTGCTCCAGCATGGCGTCGATTTCAAAACCAATACCGCCGCGCAGGGTGGTGTCGATACGCTTGGTAAAGTAGTGCGCACCGCGCGCCTGCAATTGCTTAACCGCCGCGCTGACCTGCTGCTGCGCCTCCGCTTTCGGCAATGGACGACTGTCGCTGCTGACCACCATCGCCGGATATTCAACCTCATTGCGGGCAAACGATTCGGTATCGAAAAAGGCGGCGGTTTTTAAGCCGCTGCGCGCCAGCAGGACGCCAACGGTAGTGGCGCCGGTGAGATCGTCAGCGACGATACCCAGTTTGCCCCCCTCGCCCTGCGGCCAGACCATTTCGATGCAGGCCGGCGTGACGCCGGAAACATATATTCCTTCGTGAATAAATTCTGCCAGCGGCCCGCTTTTGCCGGTCGGATGTAAATTGATCGTTGGAATGCCGCGTTTCGAATAGAGACCGCAGCGCAGCGTACCGCCGCAGTCGATTACCATCAGGCCAATTTCCTCTTCCGGCGGTTCGCCGTTTTTAAACACATCGACGGACGGCCAGCCGGTTAGTTCACTCAGACGCTCAACTACCGGGGGACAAATCCCCCCGGTGATATAAGCAATCTTTTTCGCCTGGCTAATATTAATGGTCAGCGGCCCGCCCCAGCCTTTACTGCCCTTGCTAATCAACAGATGTTTTTCCATTTCTCTGTCCTTTTTGATTCGCATTAACGTCAGCGATTATTGATGTTTCATTTTCCAGTAGCGCACGGCCACCAGCGTGGACTCCAGCATGCTGACTGTGCCCGCTTTACCCGTACCGGCAATATCAAAAGCCGTACCGTGATCGACGGAACTGCGCATAAACGGCAACCCGAAAGTGATGGTGATAGAGCGTTCGAAGTCGAGCGTTTTGCAGGCGATATGCCCCTGATCGTGATACAGAGAGAGGATCGCGTCGTAGCGGCCCTGCTTACCCAGATGGAACACGGAATCTGCCGGTACCGGCCCGATGGCGTTGATGCCCATCGCCTGCGCCGCCTTCACCGCCGGAATCAGATTGTCGGCTTCTTCATGACCAAACAGGCCGTTGTCGGAGCCGTGCGGGTTCAGCGCAGCCACCGCGATGCGCGGGTTTTTAATATTGAGCGCGGTAAATTCATGGTGGATCTGCTGTACGCAGGCCAGCACGCGCTCTTTGTTGGCGTAATCGCAGGCATCTTTAAGCGCCATATGACGGCTAACGAAGAAGACGCGCAGGTTATGAACATGGAACATCGTCAGGCCGTAATCAGACTGCGTTTCCACCTGATAAATTTCGGTATGTCCCGGTAATTTACAGCCTGCCAGTTTGATCGCCTCTTTATGGATAGGCGCGGTGGAAACCACATCGATCAGGCCCGCCTTGCCCAGCTCGATCGATTTCATCACGTAGTCCAGCGACATTTGTCCGGCAAGCTTCTGTACTTTGCCCCATTCGATGCTCTCGCAGTCATAATCGCCGGCTTCCAGTATGTCCAGCGTGCCCCAGCTAAAGCGGGCTTCGTGCGGATGGGAAATTTTATTTATCGCGAAATCACATCCCATGATCTTCATCGCTCTGGCGATAATCGGGACCGAGCCAATCAAAAAAGGTTTGCACTCGTCGTAGACGCTTTTGTCCATCATCGTCGCGACCGTAATCTCCGGGCCGATCCCGGCAGGATCGCCAATGGTAATTGCGACAACGGGTTTCTTCTCTTGTGACATCGTGGGCCTCTCATAGTGGAAATCAGACTTGTTCATATGATCTAGTGTTAATCATATGAGCAGAACATTACCTGATGATCGCGCGGTTATTAGTGATACTTGTCACATAAAAAAGCCAATATGATTATTTTATAAAAAAACGTGATCCAACATATGTTCATACAGTGATAAAAAGTTCAATCTTGCATACCAGCAATCGCCCTTTCACTACAACTTATTGATTCACTTAGCATGGAGAACAGAAATGAAACCGATTTGGTTAGGGACCAGCTGGAAAATGAACAAACCGCTGTCGGAAGCCAGAGCGTGGTGCGAGACCCTGGCGCAGCGGCTGCCTGACGTTATCCATCCAGCAATTCAGCCGTTCGTTATCCCGCCTTTTACCGCCATTCAGCTGGTCAGCCGTTATATGCAGCAGCACCAGCTTCCCTGCCTGACCGGCGCGCAAAATATGCATGAAGCGGAAAACGGAGCCTGGACCGGAGAGATCTCTGCCGCCATGCTGGCAGAGACCGGCGCGACCCTGGTTGAACTCGGTCACTCGGAACGACGCGGCGCCTTCAACGAAACCGACGCCGCCATTAACAAAAAGGTGCATAGCGCGCTGCGCCACGGCCTGCGCCCGCTCGTCTGCATTGGCGATAGCGCCGACGAAAAGCGCTGGCAGGTTTCACGCGAAACCGTGGTGCGGCAGATGAAAATCGCTCTGCACGGCTTAAGCGAGCAGCAAGTTTTACAGACGCTGGTCGCCTATGAACCGGTGTGGGCCATTGGCGAACACGGTATCCCGGCAACACCGGAGCAGGCTGGAGAGATCCACCACGCCCTGCGCCAGGCGCTTTGCGAAACCTTCGGCGTGGAAACCGGACAGCGTATTCCCCTGCTCTATGGCGGTAGCGTCAATCGGCTAAATGCCGTAGAGCTACTCCATCAGGATGATATTGATGGGCTGTTTATTGGCCGCGCGGCATGGGATGCCAACGGTTATTGCGACATTGTTCAACGTGTTACACAGGAATTTATTCTTCAGGCGCAGTAATATTAGGAAGACATCAGAGATGGAAACACCAAGCGATGACTGAACAAGACTCAGATTATGCCCTGCTAACTGAAATTGCCGTGGCCTATTACGATCAAGAACAGACTCAGGAAGAGATAGCGAAACGCTTCGGCATTTCGCGCATCAAGGTTGGACGATTGCTGAAGAAAGCTCGTCAGGAAGGGATTGTCGAGATCAGCGTGAAATATCACCCGGTTTTCAGTTCACAGATAGAGCAGCAGTTTATTTCTCATTTTGGCATCAAGCGCGCGCTTATCGCCCTGGATCATCACGATGAGGATGAACAACGTCAGCAGGTGGCGGCGCTGGTCAGCAATTATCTGGCTGGCGTTTTGAAAAACGACATGACCGTTACCGTTGGTCAGGGACGCAACGTCGCCGCCGTCGCCAGTCACGTGGGGATCTTTCCAGAGCGCAACTGCCGCTTCATTTGCGGCATCGGCGGGACGAAGCGTGATAATCAGCTGATCGATGCCGACCACATTAGCCGTAATCTGGCGCGCAAATTCAACGGCTTTAGCGAAACCCTCTATGCCCCGGCCTATGTCGAAACGCCGGAGCTGCGCTCGGCGTTTATGCAAAACCGGCTGATCAAAGCGACGCTGGAACAGGCGAGCAAAGCGGATGTGGCGATCATCGGTCTTGGCGATATGAATGAAAACAGCTTTATGGTTCAGCTAGGCTGGTTCACGCCGCAGGAAATCGCTACCGCGCGTCAGGAACAGGGCGTGGTGGGCGATCTCGCGGGCTATAGCTTTTTCAATATTCATGGCAAACCGGTCGATACGGTTATGAACGATCGGGTCATTGGTCTGAGCCTTGAGCAACTGCGCACCATCCCCTGCGTGATTGCCATCGCTTCGGAAAGCACCAAAGCGACCGCTATCCTTGGCGCCCTGCGTACCGGTGTTATCGACGTGCTGGCGACCAGCGCGTCCAACGCCCGGACGGTGATTAATATGCAAAAAGCGTTGTAACACAGGGTCGCTGGCGCGGCCCTGTCTGCAGTTATCGTTAGCTTAACGCGCTTAGCAGGCTGGCAAGCTGTTAACGCGCAAGCGCGGCTTAGCCTTAACCACCATAAAAGAAGCCTTCTTTCATCATTCTTCAGGAAGCATCGGTCATCTGTGCAAAAAATTCATTTAGCGATGAAAATCTTTTATTCTTTATACGTTACGTTTTCTTTTGAGGATCTGGTTACGTTGATGCCATACAGACGCGCGACATGAGACACGGACATGCCGGGTTCCATTTCTTTCTGAAGAATGGCCATTTTTTCCTGAGGGGCGCACCGATGCCGCCGCTCACGACCTGATAACACTTCAACCCTCTATTTGTAAGCCGGTATTCTTCCAGCGTCAGGTTGTTCAGGGACTGGTGAGGGCGTTCACGGTTATATTCGTGTAACCACCTCTCTGTATTTTCCCGTACTTCATTCAGCGTTCGGAACAGGTAAAAATCGAGTATTTCTGTCCGGTATGTCCGGTTAAATCTTTCGATAAAGGCATTCTGGCACGGCATTCCAGTCTCAGGTCAGCAAACATCTGCTTCCGACGGCGGTTCTCATCTTCAGGGTCTTTTATCTTTTTAATATCAGAAGCTTCCATACCACCATATTTAGACTTCCAGTTGTAGCAGGTGGCTTCAGTGATACCGGCCTCGCGGCAGACATCTTTCACGGTTCGTCCGGCTTCAACCGACTTAATCACGGTGATGATCTGATGCTCAGTAAAACGGGCCTTACGCATAGCGATCTCCTTCATTGGCAATATGAGTATGCCGGAAGATCTCTGAATGTGAATGGGACGATTATGCGGGGTACTTACAGTATTACGACGGGAATATTTTTTCATGGATAGCTGGGAAAGATCGCACGTAAGAGAACCGGGCTAAGCCCGGTTATTTCACTTCGACTTATTGAGTTTTCTCTCTATTAGCCGAACCGTAATCTGGTAGCCAATTATAGTGACTGAAGTACAGCCGAGCAGCAACGAGATGCCTACAAATCCTTCTACGTCATGTTCTCCAAAGAAACTAGCCGCTTTGATCCAAAATTCTCGCTCACCGGCAGTAACAGGAGAAGAGGGACGAGCCAGAAGAAATGTCAGTAGAAAAATCCCAACCCCAAGAAGGATTCTAAACCCCGTTGGGACACGTCGAATTATCATTCAGGATCACCTCAATCGTACCATATGACATCAAGCCATTGGCCAGTCTCACTTGCGGAGTCGAAATTAATGCCTGCCGAATAACCATAAAATCAGTTCTGTGCTGAAGGGTTATACAACCTAATGATACCCCCAGAGGCCCTGGCGGATGCAGTCGAAAGTTTCCTCTCTCGACACCGTTAATCCATGTGTAATCATCAATTTTTCCGTCATCTCGATACAGGGCAAACCATTCCTATTTGATAACCGGCGTCGGAGTTGGCCATGAATAAAAATCATGAAGGTCTGTGCGGATCATCCCCTTCCAGCCTCCAGTTGGCCTTTTGACGATGTAATAGCGACCACCGGGAATTGGGCCATTATTGGGTATTCCTACGCAGCCTGCTCGGTTACGATATTGAGCATTACCTGAATAAGCCATAAATGTACCGACGCCATAGATCAACAAAGGGCTGAAGTCGGCACCATTAACAACAAATTTTCCTTGTAAAGACATTTGGCCAAGTTCCTTTTTCGTTAGTTCCATAAACGATAAAAAAATTCTAACACACCAAAGTCTTATTGTTTGTGCGGTTTTAAAAGTGGCACGATGCTCTCTAACTGCTCGATAGTCACATGTCCAGCAATCGGATGGTTTCATGCTTCCGCTGATTGGCCACATCGTACAGCCAGCGCAGGCCATAACGGCTTGCGATTTCAACGTCAACGGTGCCCCCCATTGGATACAGACGCGTCATTAACGGGATATAGAAACTATTACGGGTGTAGACGGGATACTTACACCACCAGTAAGTCGTCCCTGTAAACATCTCATCTCATCATGCCATCCATATTTAGAGCTCTTCCGGCATGGGTTTCTTCAGGCTATAGCCTTACAGGAGCAATCACCACCTCCACAGAAGATGGTTTATGGCTGGCAATAAAAAAGCAGCGGTTTGGCCGCTGCTTTTTTTAATCCTGAAGGCTTCGCGATTATTTGCTGGTGTCCAGCGCCGGGAAGCTTTTTACCAGATCATCGATAGCTTTCATCTGTACCAGGAACGGCTCCAGCTTGTCCAGCGGCAGCGCGGACGGGCCGTCGCATTTCGCATTAGCCGGATCCGGATGCGCTTCGATAAACAGACCCGCGATGCCTACCGCCATCCCGGCGCGCGCCAGCTCAGCGACCTGTGCACGACGGCCGCCGGACGCGGCGCCAAACGGATCGCGCGTTTGCAGCGCGTGGGTCACGTCAAAGATCACCGGGCTGTTGTTAGAGACTCTCTTCATTACGTTGAAGCCCAGCATATCAACAACCAGATTGTCATAACCAAAGTTAGCGCCGCGATCGCACAGAATAACTTTGTCGTTACCGCCTTCGGCAAACTTCTCGACGATGTTGCCCATCTGACCCGGGCTGACGAACTGCGGCTTCTTCACATTAATCACCGCGCCGGTTTTCGCCATCGCTTCAACCAGATCGGTCTGACGCGCCAGAAACGCAGGCAGCTGGATCACATCCACTACGTCCGCGACCGGCTGCGCCTGTGAAGCATCGTGTACGTCGGTAATGATTTTTACGCCGAACGTTTGCTTCAGCTCCTGGAAAATTTTCATGCCCTCTTCCAGGCCGGGACCACGATAGGAGTGAATAGATGAACGGTTAGCTTTATCAAAAGAGGCTTTGAAAACGTAAGGGATACCCAGCTTGTTGGTCACGGTAACGTAGTGTTCGCAGATGCGCATCGCCAGATCGCGCGACTCCAGTACGTTCATTCCACCAAAGAGTACAAACGGCAGATCGTTGGCGACCTGAATATCACCGATACTGACAACTTTTTCTTTCATGCCTTCGCCTTTTTTCATTGAATGGCTACCGCCGCTTAGTGCAGCGTCACCTGTTTCTGTTCTATTGCGTGAATCTGAACTTTAATCATTTCGCTAACCGGATCTTCCGGGCATTGTTCGACAAAATAGTTCAGATCGGTCAGGGCAACGTGTTCGCAGTCAAGCTGCGCATAGATCAGACCACGGTCGCGAATTTCATACGGATCGTCCGGATCGATTTCCAGCAGCAGGTTGCAGACGTTAAGCGCCAGCTCCATACGCTTTTCTTCCATCAGCGCGGTTTTCAACGTATCCAGCATTTTGCGGATAACGGTTGACGACTCCGCCTCATCCAGATCTTCATCATACAGTTCCGCCGTTGGGCTGATATTGCCTTTCAGCCAGACCTCCAGGGTATGTTCGCTGAGCGTGTCACCGTTAAACGGATTGATCAGCCACATCTCGCCATCCATCCAGTCGGCGCGTAAAATCAACTGCGTCGGGAAAATAACCGGCATAAGCGGCAGCTCCAGCTGATGCGCAATATGCAACAGCACCACGCCCAGCGATACCGCCGTTCCCCGACGCGTATTCAGTACGTTGTCCAGCCAGAGCACGTCGGAAAGCTTATAGACGCCGCTGGCGCCGCCGAATTTCCACTTTTTATAGAATAGCTCCAGCAGCTTTTCCAGCTGAAAATCGGGCCCTTTTACCGTCGAAACGTAGTCGCGCGCTTCCTCAACCAGCGCCTGCAGCTGCGCGTTAACCGCGTCTGTCGGGAAATCGTTGCGGATAGCGCGTGAGGTGGCGATCACCGCTTCACACAGCGGCGCTTCGCTAAAATCTATATTCGTTACTGATGTCATACAATCCCCAAAAGCGGCAGTTTGGTTACGGCCAGCTTAATAATGATGCCCAGCACCGCCAGCGCCACGATAAAGGCAATCCAGCGTACTTTAGCCTCACGCGGGCGACGGCCAAAAGCCACTACGCCCAGGGCGACATAGATAATAACGCCAAACAGCTTTTCCGTCAGCCAGGAACCCTGCGGCGTAAACGGATAAAAGTGCGTAATCATCACCAGGCTTATCCCGGTGATAAACAGCAACGTATCATTAATATGCGGCACAATGCGCACCCAGCGCTGCGACATGATGGCTGAACCACGCTGCAGCCAGAAAAAACGCAGAATAAACAGCAGCGCCGTCACGGCGACGGTGAGCAGATGCAGATGTTTAATCACGCCATAATAAGCGGCCATGATGCTCTCCCTGTTAATAGTTGGCTAAAGTCACGCGATCGTGACCCGCGTAGTCCTGGCAGGTCTCTATTGCCTGATAATCATGGGCAGACAGGATAGTACGCACTGCCGCTCCCTGTTGCCAGCCATGCTCAAGCATTATTGCCCCTTCCGGCAGCAGATAATGCCGGGCCGCCGTTGCAATATGTCGAATATCGGCCAGCCCCTGTTCTTCCGCGACCAGCGCGCTAAGCGGCTCAAAGCGCACGTCACCCTGCTGTAAGTGAACGTCGGCGGCATCAATATAAGGGGGATTGCTGACAATCAGCGCAAACTTTTTGCCGTCCAGCGCGCTGAACCAGTCGCTGAGTAAAAAGGAGACGTTAGCGATCTGCAGCTTGTGCGCGTTGTGCTGCGCCAGCTGTACCGCTTCCGCCACCCGATCGACGCCGATAACCCGGCAATCGGGCCGCTCGCTGGCAATGGCCAGCGCCACCGCGCCGGTGCCGGTGCCGAGATCAAGAATATCAACCGCGCGCTCAGGCAGACGCGCCAGCGCCTGTTCAACCAGAATTTCAGTATCGGGACGCGGGATTAAGGTGACCGGCGAAACGGTGAGCGGCAGCGACCAGAACTCACGCTCGCCGGTCAGATGCGCCACCGGCTCGCCGCGGGCACGCCGGGCGATCAGCGCGTTGAGCTGCGCCAGCTGTGCAGCGTCCAGCGGCGTCTCATCAAACGCCATTAGCCAGCTGCGCGATTTTCCCGTGACAAAAGAGAGCAACACTTCGGCATCGCGCTTCGGGCTTTCGCCGCCGCACAGCGTGGCGCAGGCGGCCTTTAACCAGCTGCGAATCTCCATTAATCCTGCCCGGCAAGCGCAGCCAGCTGATCGGCCTGATGCTCCTGCACAATCGGTTCGATCAAGGTATCCAGCTTGCCTTCCATCACCTCGTCCAGACGGTAGATCGTCAGGTTAATGCGATGGTCGGTCACGCGCCCCTGCGGGAAGTTATAGGTACGGATACGATCGGAGCGATCGCCGCTGCCTAACAGGTTGCGACGCGTGGAGGCCTCCTGCTCATGACGTCGGGCCATTTCAGCGGCATGAATACGCGCGCCCAGCACCGACAGCGCCTTGGCTTTGTTTTTATGCTGCGAACGTTCGTCCTGACACTCCACCACGATGCCGGTGGGCAAGTGGGTGATACGAATGGCCGAGTCGGTGGTGTTTACGTGCTGACCACCGGCGCCCGACGAGCGGAAAGTATCAATTTTCAGATCGGACGGATTAATATCGGGCAGCTCCGCTTCCGGCAGTACCGGCATCACCGCAACGGTACAGGCGGAGGTATGGATACGCCCCTGGGATTCGGTTTCCGGCACGCGCTGCACGCGATGCCCGCCCGATTCAAACTTCAGCCTGCCGTAAGCGCCTTCGCCGCTAACGCGAGCAATCATCTCTTTATAACCGCCGTGCTCGCCTTCGTTAGCGCTAATCACCTCAACGCGCCAGCGGCGCGATTCGGCGAAGCGGCTATACATACGGAACAGATCGCCGGCAAAAATAGCCGCCTCATCACCGCCCGCGCCCGCGCGGACTTCTACAAAGCAATCGCGCTCGTCGTCCGGATCTTTCGGCAGCAGCAATACCTGTAGCTGCTGTTCCAGCTCTTCGCTCTGCGCACGTGCGGTTTTCAGTTCGTCCATTGCCATATCGCGCATTTCCGCGTCGCTGAGCATCTGCTCTGCGGTAGCAATATCTTCCTGTACCTGCTGCCACTGACGGAAGCATTTGCTGACGTCGGTAAGCTGGGCATATTCGCGCGACAGCGCACGGAAACGCTCCTGCTCGGCGATGACGCTGGCATCGCCAAGCATCGCTTCCACTTCTTCGTGGCGCTCCTGCAAGGCTTCCAGTTTGGCAACAATAGAAGTCTTCATCTGGTATGGTTTACCCTGTATTGGTGTGGGATTGTTCTAGTCCAGCCCAAGGCTTTCACGCAGGATCTGCAGGCGCTCAACGTCGCCGTCGCGTGCAGCCTGCTGCAGGGATTTAGTAGGGGCGTGAATCAGCCGGTTGGTCAGTTTATGAGCCAGGTCCTGCAGCACTTCCTGCGCATCCGCGCCCTGCTGCAACGCGGCCAGCGCTTTCGCTTCCAGCTCAGCGCGTATCTGAGCAGCCTGTTCACGGTAGTCTCGAATGGTCTCGACCGCGCCCTGAGCGCGCAGCCAGGCCATAAATTCATTGCTTTCCTGAGCGACGATGGTTTCGGCCTGCACTGCCGCCGCCTTACGCTGGGCCATATTATTTTCAATAATCGCCTGCAGGTCATCGACGCTGTAAAGGTAAGCGTTAGCGAGCTTGCCGACTTCCGGCTCGACATCGCGCGGTACGGCAATATCCACCAGCAGCATCGGCTGATTGCGGCGCGCCTTCAGCGCCCGCTCGACCATACTGCGACCGATAATCGGCAGCGGACTGGCGGTGGAGCTGATAATAATATCCGCCTCCGCCAGACGGCTATCAATATCCGCCAGGCCGATCACTTCCGCGCCGACTTCATCCGCCAGCAGCTGTGCACGCTCGCGGGTGCGGTTAGCGATAATCAGTTTTTTCACGTGATGTTCGCGCAGATGGCGCGCCGCCAGTTCGATGGTTTCGCCCGCGCCGACCAACAGCACGTTAACGGTAGAGAGCGATTCAAAGATCTGGCGAGCCAGCGTGCAGGCGGCAAAGGCAACAGAAACGGCGCTGGCGCCAATATCGGTTTCGGTGCGCACGCGTTTGGCAACGGAAAACGTTTTCTGGAACATGCGCTCCAGTTCGCTGGAGAGCGAATGGCCGCGCTGAGAATCGGCAAAGGCTTTTTTCACCTGGCCGAGGATCTGTGGTTCGCCGAGCACCAGCGAGTCCAGCCCGCTGGCGACGCGCATCAGATGGCTAACCGCCTCATTGTCATGATGCCAGTAGAGGCTTTTACGCACCTCGTCTTCACGCAGGTTGTGGTATTCACACAGCCATTGCACCAGACGTTCATGCAGGTTTTCCTGCTGCTCTACGCTAAGATAGAGTTCAGTACGGTTACAGGTAGACAGCACAACGCCTCCCTGCACCATCGGCTGCGCCAGCAGGCTGTTTAAAGCCTTATCCAGCGTATCCGGCGAGAAGGTAACTCGTTCGCGTAAGGCAACGGGTGCCGTTTTATGATTTATTCCGAGGGCCAGCAGCGTCATGGTGAATCAGATCGGGTTATCCCAATATTGTTGGGGTTTTATGAGGCGCATTCTACAAGATGCGTGAGATCATGAAAAGCCATACAAAGACTATGACTGTAATAAGATATAGCTGATAAGACTGAATTTGGGTAATTCGACGTTGACGGGTAGCAGGTGAATGATTAGCGTTACTCGTTTGGCTCTAAAAAGTGTGTCTGAGGAGATGACCCGGTGTTTGATCTGTTTATCCGCCGCCCTTTGCGGCTGCTTCCCCTTGCCAGCGTACTGCTGGCGGCCTGTACCATCAATAAACCACAAGGCCCCGGTCAGAGTCCCACCTCTTTGCAGTGGCAGCAACACCAGCAGGCGGTACAAAAAATCACCCGCTATCAAACGCGCGGTGCTTTCGCCTGGCTTTCTGACCAGCAAAAGGTCTATGCGCGCTTTAACTGGCAGCAAACCGCATCTGACCGCTATCGCTTGTTGCTGACCAACCCGCTCGGCAGCACCGAACTGCAGCTGGATGCGCAGGGCTCAACGGTGCAGCTGGTGGATAACAAAGGCAAACGCTACGTCAGCAACGATGCTGAAAAAATGATCTCGCAGCTGACCGGCATGGATATTCCGCTGGCGAACCTGCGTCAGTGGATGCTCGGCCTGCCGGGAGACGCCACCGATTTTACCCTGGACGAGCAATATCAGCTGCGCACGCTAAGCTACAGCCGCAACGGGCAACGGTGGAATGTCACGATTCAGGGCTATGACAACAAGGTTACCCCGGCGTTGCCTGCCAGCATTGAGCTAAAACAGGGCGATAAACGTATCAAACTGCGCATGGATAGCTGGACCGTACAATGATCACCACCTGGCCCGCACCGGCGAAGCTAAACCTGTTTCTCTATATCACCGGCCGTCGTCCTGACGGCTACCACAATCTGCAGACGCTGTTTCAGTTTCTCGATTATGGCGACAGCCTGCAAATTACGCCGCAGCCGCACGGCGAGATTCGTTTATTAACGCCGGTTCCCGGCGTGGCGGATGAGGATAACCTTATCGTGCGCGCCGCACGGCTGCTGATGCGCGCCTGCGCCGATCGCGGCACGCTGCCGGCGCAGGCCGGCGCGGATATTGCCATTGATAAGCGTTTGCCGATGGGCGGCGGACTGGGCGGCGGTTCTTCCAACGCCGCTACGGTACTGGTCGCGCTTAATCATCTGTGGAATACCGGGCTGGAAACCGAGGCGCTGTGCGCGCTGGGTCTGCAGCTGGGCGCCGATGTTCCGGTCTTCGTGCGCGGCCACGCGGCCTTTGCCGAGGGCGTAGGCGAAGCGCTGCAGCCCGCCGCGCCGACGGAAAAATGGTATCTGGTGGCGCACCCTGGCGTGTCCGTTCCTACCCCGCTCGTGTTTAACGATCCTGAACTGACGCGTAATTCGCCGGTACGCTCATTTGATGCGCTGTTACAGGCTCCTTTCAGCAATGATTGTGAGACAGTCGTAAGAAAACGTTTTCGCGAGGTTGATGCGCTTGTTTCCTGGCTGCTAGAATACGCGCCGTCGCGCCTGACAGGAACCGGCGCTTGTGTGTTTGCAGAATTCGACACCGAGTCCGCTGCCCGTCAGGTGCTTGAGCTGGCCCCGAACTGGATGCAGGGATTCGTGGCGCAAGGCGTAAACCTTTCGCCTCTTCACCGCATTCTTTCAGGGCACCTGGCGTGAAGTGACAGTGTCACCCTGTTCCTGATGCTGCACAGAACGCTTTAATACACCCGTATGCACGCATGCGACGGATATAGCGCGCCCGTTGCCGTCCGCTGTGTGCATTCTCTGGACGCAAAGCCTGAGGTTCTTCTCGTGCCTGATATGAAGCTTTTTGCTGGTAACGCCACCCCGGAACTAGCACAACGTATTGCCAACCGCCTTTACACCAGCCTGGGCGACGCCGCCGTCGGTCGTTTCAGCGATGGTGAAGTGAGCGTACAAATCAATGAAAATGTACGCGGTGGTGATATTTTCATCATCCAGTCCACCTGTGCCCCTACCAACGACAACCTGATGGAGCTGGTTGTAATGGTAGACGCGCTGCGTCGCGCTTCCGCTGGTCGTATTACCGCTGTAATTCCCTACTTTGGCTATGCTCGTCAGGACCGTCGCGTTCGTTCAGCGCGCGTGCCGATTACCGCTAAAGTGGTTGCGGATTTCCTTTCCAGCGTCGGCGTTGACCGCGTGCTGACAGTGGACCTGCACGCAGAACAGATCCAGGGCTTCTTCGACGTTCCGGTTGATAACGTGTTCGGTAGCCCGATTTTGCTGGAAGATATGCTGCAGATTGGTCTGGAGAACCCGATTGTGGTTTCCCCGGACATTGGCGGCGTCGTACGCGCCCGCGCCATCGCTAAACTGCTTAACGATACCGATATGGCCATTATCGATAAACGTCGTCCGCGCGCTAACGTTTCTCAGGTTATGCATATTATTGGTGACGTGGCAGGCCGCGACTGCGTACTGGTTGACGATATGATTGATACCGGCGGCACGCTGTGTAAAGCGGCCGAAGCGCTGAAAGAGCGCGGTGCCAAACGGGTCTTCGCCTATGCAACCCATCCGATTTTCTCTGGCAACGCGGCGGAAAACCTGCGTCACTCAGTTATTGATGAAGTTGTGGTTTGCGATACCATCCCGCTGGCCGACGAGATCAAGGCGCTGCCTATTGTGCGTACCCTGACGCTTTCAGGCATGTTGGCTGAAGCGATTCGCCGTATCAGTAATGAAGAGTCCATTTCCGCGATGTTTGAACATTAATCGCTGATATATTGAAAACCGGGCTCATGCCCGGTTTTTTTTATCTAACTCTTTGCGCCATCTGCAGATAAGCCTGCCGCCCGTATAGCTAATCCCACGATCGTTCGTTCGCAAAACGCGTAATGTTACCGGCACTCTCTTTTACCGCTGCGTTAAGCGCTTTTTACAACCGGCGAGTCGTGATATTTTGCTGCGGTTTTTTATGGGGAAGCTCTTTATGGCGCTTGATGTCTACACCCTGTTTATCTGTGAACTCTATGTGCTGGGCTTTCTGAGCATCATTATGATTTTTGCCTGGAGCGGCGCGCACTACGATCGGGTGCTGGGGTTTACTACCATAGCAATTATCGCCACTATGGCCTCGGTATGGCTCGGCAGCCTGCGGAGCCACGGCCATTTGTTTCTTCCTGTGGCGGTGGGCAATACGCTGGTGATGCTGGCCTATGGCATGTGGCTGAACGCCTTTCGCGTTTTTGCCGGGCTTCGCCCAGGGCCTGGCTGGTTATTTGGTGCGCTGCTTTGGGCGCTGCTCTGCTGCTTTCCTTCGTTTTTTTACTCCATGCCGAAGCGTATTATGGTGAGCTGCCTGCTGTGCATCAGCTATACCGTCGCGTTGATTACCCTGCTTACCCGCTCACGCGCCTGCCTGCAGATCACCTTCTGGCCAGCGCAGCAGCTGCTGTGCTTGCATCTGATTTTTCATCTCTCGCGCATGTGTTTCGACAGCGGCTCGTCCGGCCACGGCGCGATGGGCAACAGCCCTTTTGCCAGCTATGTAATTCTGGAGTCAACGCTGTTTGTGATTGGCCTGACCTTCACCATTCTGGCCATGGTTAATGAGCGCACACAGATACGCTATAAACAGGCTTCGCTGCGCGATCCGCTTACCGGCGTCTGGAACCGACGTGGATTGTTTGCCCAGGTGGGGATGGCCGAGAAAAAAAGCCTGCAGAAACAGCTCCCCCTTGTCGCTTTGGTGTTCGACCTGGATCATTTTAAAAACATTAACGACCGGTATGGTCATAACCAGGGCGATCGGGTGCTGCTTGATTTTTGCCGCGTCGTGGAGAAGGTTCTGCCTGCGGAATGCACGTTTTCCCGGCTGGGCGGCGAGGAATTTGCCGCGTTTTTTGTTGGCGATGTGCAGAAAGCGCAGAGTCTGTGCGAAGATATTCGGCTGCTGGCGATGATTTCTCGCCCGGATAATATTGAATATACGGTGAGTATTGGCATTGCCGCCGGCAGAACCCACAGTTTTTCAACGTTAATGATGATGGCTGATAAAGCGCTCTATGAGGCTAAAGCGGACGGACGCAACCGTATTGAAATGACCTCAGCGCCGCAGGCCGCGACGCTGGATAAACTTAAGCTTTAATGGGTGTGGGGGCGATGATGTGAGGCGCGACGGCAGCGCTGATCGCCGCAGTGGCGCAGCCAGTAATAGCGATCTGCCACCTTTTCGCGACCGCTAATACGTGCGCCAACCAGCCACAGCAGCGCGCCGATAAAAATACAGAGGATCGCGACGGGTGTTAATACGGCAGGCAACTGGAGCTTCGGCAGTTGGTTAAGTACCGCATAACCGATCCCCACAATCATGGTCAGTAATCCAAGACCCATCAGGCCATTACCTGCAATCATTGCGCTTTTACGTTTCATTCCCTGCCTCCTCTTTTTGGCTACCCAGCACATACTGTTAAATCACCATAAGCTTAGGAGATGATCCATCCGCTCGTTGCGTACACGATCACACATTTTAACTACTGTTTGATAAATCTTATCGATAACCTGCTGTATTTATATAGAAAAGGTATTATTACCTGGCGCAACTAAAAGCGCCGCCCGCTTTGTATTCTGACCGGCAGGCCGCTACACTATCGCCCTTCGGTTTTTAGCAGGAAATACACCGTGAGTGAGATTAAGCTGATTGTTGGCCTTGCCAACCCTGGCGCCGAATACGCCGCAACGCGCCATAACGCTGGCGCCTGGTATGTGGATTTGCTTGCAGAGCGCCATAATCAGTCCCTGAAAGAAGAGAGTAAATTTTTTGGCTATACCGCGCGGCTCAACCTGGCGGGGAAAGATGTACGCCTGCTGGTGCCGACCACTTTTATGAACCTGAGCGGTAAAGCGGTGGCGGCGATGGCGACTTTCTATCGCATCGCGCCCGAAGAGATTCTGGTGGCCCATGATGAGCTGGATTTGCCGCCAGGCGTGGCGAAGTTCAAGCTGGGCGGCGGACATGGCGGTCATAACGGCCTGAAAGATATTATTAGCAAGCTGGGAAACAATCCCAACTTTCATCGCCTGCGCATCGGCATCGGTCATCCGGGCGATCGTAATAAGGTGGTGGGTTTTGTGCTGGGTAAACCGCCAGCCTCTGAGCAAACGCTGATCGATAATGCGGTTGATGAAGCGGCCCGCTGTACGGAAGTCTGGTTAAAGGACGATTTGCTGAAGGCGATGAACCGCCTGCATAGTTACAAGGCGAGTTAATGTTATGCCTGCCGCGCTAATCCGGCAGGCCGCCGATTTCACTGAGCGGCAGCGGCGCGTACAGATAGTTCTGCAACGCCCAAACGCCCTGCTGCTCCAGCATTGTCCGCTGCGCCTCATCCGCCACGCCATCGACAATCAGCCGGTTGGTCATTTGCATAATCTGCCGCAGCAGCACGATAAACATCGATTTATGCACGTTTTCGGCGAAGAAACGCCGGTCCAGCCTGACCGCTTCAAATATATGGCTTTGCACCGCATTCAGGTTGGCGTAGCCAGCCCCAAGATCGCTCAGCCATAAAATATTCAGCTGTTCGCTCAGCGTTCTTATTAATGGGTTATTGATTCCATCATGCAGATTGGGGAACGCTTCGGATAACGACAGCCGTAAAAAAGGCAGATGATGCAGAATATGGCGAATAAATGCCGACTCGGTGACCCGCTGCGCCAGCGTAAAATCCAGCGTAATACAGCAAAGCCACTGGCGCTGACGCAGCAAGGCGGACATGCTTTCCAGGCTCAGCAGCTGTTGAATTAACAGCTCTTCCCGCTGCGCCGTAGGCAGGCTGTTCAGCTTCAGCCGACCGACCTCGCCGCGATATGCGTCCGACTGCGGCTCATCATAATGCAGATCAAGCGCAACGATACGCCCGGCAGGCGTATGCAGCACATCGCACATTATTTCCAGCGGCTGTTGCGGCTTGCTCATATAAAACTGGTTGCGCCTCCCGCCTCTCGTTACGTCTCGTTCTTATTATTAGCAACAATCAGCACAATTGCAGATTTAAAACGCTTTTTCCCGCAGGCCAGGCATGAAATCAGCCGCATCCGGGCCATAATTACGTGTATAATAGCGGCAAATTTTTCATGTCATTACCGGCAACGGTTATTGTCCGGTTATCTCAGCAATTAAGGTGATTCAAACATGGGATTCAAATGCGGTATCGTGGGCCTGCCTAACGTGGGTAAATCCACTCTGTTCAATGCGTTAACCAAAGCGGGCATCGAAGCAGCGAACTTCCCGTTCTGTACCATTGAGCCTAATACCGGCGTGGTGCCAATGCCTGATTCACGTCTCGATAAGCTGGCGGAAATCGTTAAGCCGCAGCGTATTATCCCGACCACAATGGAATTCGTTGATATTGCCGGTCTGGTAAAAGGGGCATCCAAAGGTGAAGGCCTGGGCAACCAGTTCCTGACCAATATCCGTGAAACCGAAGCGATTGGCCACGTAGTCCGCTGCTTTGAAAACGATAATATTATTCATGTTTCCGGCAAAGTAAACCCGGCGGAAGATATTGACGTAATTAATACCGAACTGGCGCTTTCCGATTTGGATACCTGTGAACGTGCCCTGCAGCGCGTACAGAAGAAAGCCAAAGGCGGCGATAAAGACGCTAAGCTGGAGCAGGCGGCGCTGGAAAAATGCCTGCCGCACCTGGAAAATGCCGGTATGCTGCGCGCGCTGTCGCTGGATGAAGAAGAAAAAGCGGCGATCCGCTATCTGAGCTTCCTGACGCTGAAGCCGACCATGTATATCGCTAACGTCAATGAAGATGGCTTCGAGAATAACCCTTATCTGGATCAGGTACGCGCTATCGCTGAACAAGAAGGTTCCGTGGTGGTGCCGGTTTGCGCCGCCGTTGAATCAGATATTGCCGAGCTGGAAGATGACGAGCGCGCCGAGTTTATGGCGGAGCTGGGTCTGGAAGAGCCGGGCCTGAACCGCGTTATCCGTGCGGGCTATGCGCTGCTGAATTTGCAGACCTACTTCACCGCTGGCGTGAAAGAAGTCCGCGCCTGGACTATTCCTGTCGGTGCCACCGCGCCGCAGGCGGCCGGTAAAATCCATACCGATTTTGAAAAAGGCTTTATCCGTGCGCAAACCATCGCTTTTGATGATTTCATCACCTATAAAGGCGAACAGGGCGCGAAAGAAGCCGGCAAAATGCGTTCAGAAGGGAAAGAGTACATCGTTAAAGATGGCGATGTAATGAACTTCCTGTTTAACGTCTAAATAAGTTTTGTTGTCTCATGAGGCTTCACTGAATCTCATGATATTCACAAAAACTGATTAAATCCACGCAGTTGCGTGGATTTTTCATTTCATAGCGTCTCAAATGATTTCGTAGAAGCGCAGTCAAAAATGAGTACGTAGGTGAGTACATCAAACTTCCATCTTTATTTTTAGTGAGTACAATAACGGTATAATAAATATACAAGGAATCGTTATGCTCACTGATACTCAATGCCGCACAGCAAAAGCGAAAGAAAAGCTCTATCGTCTCAACGATTTCAATGGTTTATATCTTGAAGTCAAACCTAATGGCAAAAAGGCGTGGCGCTATCGGTTTAAATTTAACGGTAAATCCAGCATGTTTGCGCTGGGTGAGTACCCGACGGTTAAACTTGCCGAAGCTCGCGAGAAATGCGAGCAAGCGCGTAAACAAGTCGCGAATGGAGTTAGCCCTACTCAGGCTCGCCAGTTAGACAAGATCCGCAAGGTCAATGACGCATCCAACACCTTTGAGCTAGTCGCCAAAGAGTGGTTGCAGATGAAAGACTGGGCCGAAATCACCAAAACACGCCGACTTGATATGCTTGAGCGTGTAGTTTTCCCCGCCATTGGCAAACTCCCTATCAGGGAAATCACACCACACCATATTCTCAAAATTCTTCAGCAGACCGCTAAACGCGGCGCACCGACAGTAGCAGCTGAAGCACGCCGGACTATTTCATCGATTTTCGAGCTGGCTGTAGCAACTCTCAGAGCAGACAGTGATCCTGTTTGGCCAGTGCGTAAGGCGATTCCGGCAAATAAAACGCAGCACAAACAGGCATTGTCTCCGCAGCAAATCGGGAAGTTATTAGGCTGTTTTGACAACAGTCGCGGCTCATACCAGGTTAATTATTGCATGTGGTTAATGTGGTGGACGCTAACGCGTCCAGCCGAAGCCACCGAAGCAGCATGGGCCGAATTCGATCTTGATAACGCATTATGGATCATTCCGGCAACGCGCATGAAAGCTCGTAAAGAACATGTTGTTCCCCTACCCTCGCAAGCCGTAAAAATGCTTAGAACGCTTCAAGGATTGACAGGACATCGGCAGCATCTTTTTCCGGGCAGAGATAATCCTCTAGGTTCAATGACATCGCACTCACTGCGTCAGCTACTTAAAAGCCTCGGCTGGAGTGGCACTTATAGCCCACATGCTACCAGAACTACAGGCAGTACACGTTTAAACGAGATGGGCTATCGACCTGATGCTATTGAAGCTCAGCTTGCACATGCTGATACTAACAATGTTCGCCGCACATATAACCATGCGACCTATCTTGATGAACGTAAAGTGATGATGCAGGAATGGGCTGATATGTTGGACAAATGGGTAGCTGGATCCAAGTAGAAATTATTGCACTTAGTGAACCACGTGGATAGAACTCATTCCTCAAGGTCCACTTTTTGCCAGGAGCGGACATTGCTAAAATTAATAAGCATCAATCTGTCAGGTGAAGGTCAGGATGGGTTTGTTGAATCAATCAGATTTCGGGCGAGCCTATATGTAGCGGGTTGGGCTTTCAGGCATACCAGCTTGCGTCATTTTGTGCAGCGCACGCACCATGGCAATAGCTTCCGCACCCATCATAATCCCGCAGCGTCAATGAACGGCCGAACAACTACTTTACCCTGTACATCGCCGTTACCGCTATCGAGCGACGATTGTAATCAGCTGTCCAATTCCACCGGGCATTACTCCTGGTCAGCCGCTGATTCGCAACAGCACGGTAGCGGTTCGCGTGTTCACCGGGCTAGTAACCCGCACTCTTTCGGGGCGGGATGAGGGCACTGATTTTCTTGCGCCGCAATTAATCGTGACATAGCAGGGTGTCGCAAGTAGAGTCTGCCGCTGCTGCCCTGATTTTTATGTGAGTCTGCCGGATAAGGCCCGTGAAGGCTTCAGAGTCCATTACGTTGTTTAGCGACAGGTATGCACAGACAATTTCATGCGTTTTGCTGCCAGCAGCCAGATGCAGCTTCCGCCAAATTCGACGGCGCTCCTTGCCGTGTTTTTTGACTATCCATTCGCCTTCACCGAAGACCTTCAGCCCGATAGAATCAATCACCAGATGTGTGATCTCACCCCGGGTGGGAGTTTTGAAACAGACATTGAGCGACTTTGCTCGCTTACTGGCACTGGTGTAATCTGAACAACGCTACGGAACGCCCATCAGAGCAAAAATGGAATCAATAAAACCCTGCGTAGCCCGAAGCGTCAGACGGAATACGCGTTTAATCATCAGGACAGTGGTGATGGCAAGGTCAGAATAACGCTGAGGACGTCCCCGTGATGAAGGCGTTGTTGACTCATACCTGGCCTTAATCGCATCCTCGCCCAGCCAGAAAGTGAGGTAACCACGGTTGATAAGCGCTTTGTTTTAGATGTGCCAGTTTGTGATTAAGAGCTTTTGCTTAGCCACGGGACTGCCTGCGTTGTCAGGAGCATGCCTGATCTAATCCTGCTACTCAGCAAAAGTCCGATTTATTCAATAAAGTCCGAAAATCGCTATAAATCGATTATCATGCTGTCATTATCGCTAAACATCACCTTTAGATAACTGCAGGTCTCGATATTATCCGGGAGTTCAGCGTGCGCACTGCTCTTTTTCCCTGTACGCAGCGCATTCATTATTTTCTGAAGCTCTGATGAATATAAAAATGCCTCGCGTGAAAACTGGAAATCCTCGTAATGGCCACGCCAGATGCGTTTGGTTTTACTTTTACCAGAGACATCGACATAGCCAAGAAACAGAGAGATCTTCTTATTAATTTCATTATTTTCACCAAAGCCATGGGTCGCAATATAACGGGCGCGTATTTTCTGCTGGTCGCTGATTTGCCCGAACAGTCGCACGTGATATGCCTCGGTTAACAATGTCAACACATCACCATTCAGACTGTCTCTCACCAGCACAAACCAGGCGTTATCAGGGACGCTATAAATAAGCAGATGAGTTTTATTGATCCCCGGTTTTGAGCCAAGTATTTCAAAAAGTTGCGCGTTAATAACATCCACTATTTCGTACAGGTTCAGTGTCGAACGCTCTGAAATACGCTGTTTTGCATGATTCGTGATGCCCGTTAACTTCATCTCTGAACCTGTATTTGATAATTAATCACCATCCACCCCACTCACTACACTCCGGGCATTTAATATTAAAGGGTTCAATCGCCCTCGCCGAATGGTAAGTCCAATATAATCCATTTTTTATCAATCGCGTTTCAGAGTGCTGGCAGTGATTAAAACTGATAAATTGCTCACACTCTGTACATTGCAGCCAGACTGAACGTGGCGTCCGTGCGGACTGCACGCCCTGTTTATTGGTATAGCCACCTGTTTTTTCAATGGTGCGAAGTTCCACGGAGCCACAGCGAATACAAAATGGTTTAGCCCGTGTCAGATCATTAGGCAAGGAAGATGTGTTCGGACTTTCGAGTTTATATTGTAAAAAGAGTCCCAATAGCCTCTGGAGTTCGTCGTTGTAAAGCTCTTTATCTATCGGGCTTAAAAATATAGCACCGTAGTCATGATTGGGTTTTATACCACCGGCCCCCGAACCGGCCTCTCCCAGGTAACTGTATTTACCCCAATGCTGTGCGGTAACGACGTCGGCTATGGCATGCTTGCAGGGATGGATCAAAAACACCGGATTGTTAGTGGCTTCGCGATAATCTTTCTGGTTGCGGAGCCCATCAATGACCCCTAGCAGGCCGCCAGACCGCGCAAATGTTGAGCGATCATAAAACTTTGCGTCCAGGACAAAGCGTCTGGAATAGCGTGCCTGGTCATCTTTTTCGGCTGCCCATTGCAGATCAATAACAAAATCAGGCCGCTTGCCATTTTCTAACGTTTTTTCATAGGTTAGGGTTAGCGATCTTTTAGAAAGCGGATTGTCGAAGAGTATCTCGATGTCTTTTTTTCTGCCTTTAATGGCATCCACTAACTGATATTTCCAGTTGCTTTGCGGGATAAATCTGAATGATTCGATCAGCACCTTCATTATTTGCAGCAAACACCACCGCTCATATAATAGCGGCATATTCACCAGCCCGATCGCATCAATTTCTTCAAGGCTGAGCAATAAATCTTCGTTTGTCAGACGGGTGCTCGCCATAAGCTGCTTATAACCGTTATGCACGCCCTGATAACGCGGGTTTTGGACAAACGTCATCGAGTTTGGGAAATGAGATGAGGCTGTCACCCCAAGAGCTTTGAACTGAGTAATGAGCTGCGCAAGTTGCCGCTGTTTTGGCTCAACTTTTTTAAACACCGCTTCCGATAAGGACTGGTTTTCGCTGTAAAACCTGATGCGGTTTTGCAGGGCCACCTTTTCTTTCGTTTGTTCATCCAGTTCACGCGGACTGAGCTTTCGTTGCCAGTTGTTAGCATCGAGGACTTTACCCTGCATAATTTCCTGGCTGTATTTTTGCTGGGCGAGATGCAACTCCCGCGCATCTACAATCTCGATATCGTTTAAATAGTCAATAACGTAAATTACCGCTTTTTCGGTTTCATAACGGCGACCGGCACCCGTTATTTTATATTCGGCATGTTGCCGTAAACACCTCACTAAATTCAGCAAAGATGCGTTAAATTTTGAATTAAACGATAAAACGGTGCTTTTTTCACTGTCTCTCATCCACTGACCCTGGACATTGATCTCAATAAAAAAACCATCGTTCTCTTTTGTAGGTTTTTGGCTGCGAAAGTGCAATACATTATACTGAGGGCCATCCGCGTCATATACGATTTTTTCGGCAATAAAGCTCTGTGCTAATTGTTGTTGCCAATAGCTTAACTTGCATCGCTGTCGAATGATTTCCAAATCTTTAACCACCAGATCCCGATCAATCGTTACGCTATCGGTGAAGGAATCATACTGATGTTGAAGTTTATCAGTGAGCGTGGCGTAGCGTTTCGCTTTGTTACCCGACAAAATAACAATTTGCTTAATCATCCGATAGCTACGTTCGAGAGCAAACAGGATATAGCGGTTTTCGGCCATGTTAAATGTCGGCTTTACTGCGCGACTGGTTAAAACAGATTGATTGGTTTTTGTTGCTAACTCCATAAACGTACGGTTCACCGGTTTTACGGCTTTGCGTGGCTTCAGGGTTTGTATTTCTCGCAGTTCAGCCTTAGGGTTACTCAGGATTTTATGGGCATGCATGATTATATTTTGTGCGCAATCAATGGTTGCATTATTAATGCCAATACCGCCTTGCTCTCTGGATGCCTGAACAGAACTTGACTCATCCAGAAGTAATTCCCACAAATCGTCTTTGAACCCAGTCAGATAACGTTCCAGTTGATCTCTGCTAAAATCCATCGACCCTATGTTGATATGACAATGGACATCATCAAGGACCAGTATCAGCGTTCCCGCCGTATTTACGCTGCTGTGCCGCCAATATTTTTCTTTGGCATCCCACGAATCCTTTACGATCCACCAGTTTTTTCCGCTATCAATATCTTCAACTGGAGAGAGTGGTTTCTCTGCACCGTCCGACATTTTAATGCAAGGGATCACCGCTGACCCGGTAATAAACCGCACGGCTAATTGCCCCCGCAGAACGCCTTCTGTTCTGGGGTAGATCGTCGTTTCACATTCAAAATGTGCATGTTCATCATTATATTCAACGGGTATTGCATGCAACGATTCCGTCACTTTTGTGACGGTATCTCTATCATACCATTGAATTTCGACGTACTTTATTTCAAAGTTAGACAACATTGTTTACGACCAAAAATTCACAATACCATCATTGGACTTCGCATTATTTACCACATGTTCAAGCGCAACTACCGCAGAAAATACATCAGGAATATCAGCATAGGTTGGCACCTCGTGTTTAATTCGCTGTAAAAATACTTTTTCAATCAGTTCGATTTTTGTTTGCTGACCCACGGTTTTGTTGCCATCAAATGTTAACTTCGGCAGAATTTTATGCAGTAGAAAGTTATTGATTGCCCGTTCGCCGTCATCATTGACGTCCTTGAACAGGTGCAAATAATTCAGACCCTGACGAATAGTTCTCATACCAAACTCAACGCCTAATTTGTGTAAAAACTCTTTATTTAATGCAATAAACAACTGGCAAAATTCATTTTCACGATCAAATTTTGGGTAGTTTTGACGGATACCCAATGCTTCGGTTTCAAAGAGCAGTGGTCGTGATACATCGTCGAATTCATACTCCTTCACTTCACGGAGGATGGCATCCCAGTCAGATAACAGTGGCGACTCAAAACGCATAATATGCGCACGGTCTAATATTTTGGGTGAAAGATAATGGGTGGTTTCATCGATGTTAATAGCCCCTATAATATGAACATTTGCCGGCATCATAATGCTTGATGGCATTGACATGGCCGCAGAGAGCATTCGCCGTACCTCACTGTGGTACTTAATGAGTGAGTTTTTATCACTAAAACCAAATGCCTGTCTTAACTGATTATTTATAGTCTCATCTTTCAATAGCGCAATAAAATCCACCACCCCGTCTTGGCCGTATTTTTCCTTACTGGCTTGAATGATCTCAACCACCGCTTTCAACTCAGAAAGTACGTGCGCAGATTCGTCTGCGGAATAAAGATTAATTTCCGGCGTTTCATCACGGGACTCCAGCAGGGACAAGAAATCAGCAAAATAGTATTCTACGCGCGCCAGGTTCATTTCATCAAGGCAGATAAAATAGGGAGTCTCTGGGTTCAACTGAGCTTCCAGTAATGCATCTAAAAAGGGCGTGGCTAAATATTTTTTCTCCAGCGGGTTGTAGTAGCCAAGCAGATCTTCAGAACTGGTCCAGTTTGGTTTTACGGGGATAATAACCGCTTTCCCCCCAACAGCTTTGGCAAACGACTTGACTAAATTAGTTTTACCCGACCCCGAGTCCCCTGCCAGAATAATCAAATCCTTCGTGCGCAATAAGGTGAGGTAGTTTTCGATAATATGGCGGGGATACAAAACATCCTTTTCAACCAAATGCGACTGGATATAGGAGATTGCCTGACTGTAATCACCGTTAAGTTGTTCTCTAAATACAACCCCATCGACACCCTGTGACGCCGATTTTGAATCTACTAAAAAATTATCGAGATCTTCCTGGTCTAAAAACTCAAAGGTTTTCAAGAAAAGAGCTTTATCTGAGACATATTTTTTCAAACGCAGGATCTTATGATTCATTTCAACCTCTATTTTTTTGAAACTTTCCAAGGTCATCTGGAATTTTTTTTGTTTTAGTTCGTTATCGGTTTCAAGTAAAGCAATGGATTGTTCAGTTTTCTTTCGTATGCTGTTCAACGATTCTACAAGCTTTATTGCATTGTCACGCTTCAGTTCTGCGCTTTGTTTTTCTGCAAGCGCCTCAGCAAGCTGCTGGTCAAGCGTACTTTGTTTGGTTGCAAACTCTTGCTCGATTTTAGTTGCAGCTTGTTGTTGATAAAAATGATAGATTTCATTAGCAATGAAATATGAGACGTCGTCTGCCGTGACGATATCATGCGGGACTGAAACAGGTAGTTTTTCCAGCGATGAGCAACTCCCGGGCATCACACTCATCATAAATGGAATCCGATGCCTCTCACGTTCTTTCAGACTAGAGAGCGTCAGTTTGCATTTTATGAACCTAGCCCTACGCTGATCACCATACTTTTTGCCATCTACCGGGTTTATCCAGAATTGGCAGGGACCGTTAACGCCAGTAAGAGGATATGACAGCAGTTTATTGCTAGTCAGCATTCTGGGGTTTTTCAGATGCCCCCATCCTCTGTCTTTGATCAGGGTTATTTCACCCCATACCTCGAAATTATCATCTTCAAAGCCCCAGCTCGACTGCAGAGTTGCCAAAAGTTCTGTATCAGACAGTCCCTCTAACTCACTATACCCGTACACTTTGTTTGACATTGTGCTCTCATTAACCCACTGCTTTCAGAAGATATTAAGATAAGATTCGTCTAAGTGTCTAAAACTATTCACCCTTCACGTAAATTTCGATAGTAACCTCTGACTATAGGACAGGATTGTCTACCGGGACGGGTCAAGATCAGTTTACAGGGGCGGGATTAGACCATTTCATTAACCCATCAGATTAGTTAGACAATTGCGAACTTCCGCTTCTCGCTCTTAGCTGCCCTGTAAGCCCTGCGTTGGGGCAGCTTTGTGCCCAGGCTGTGTGAAAACTACTGATCACTTTTTGGTCTAAGTAGTGGCTTTATATGATCAACCATTCTTGATAAACCCATGCGGAAACCTACTTTATTTAATAAAATTATAAATATACGATTAAATAAAGCGGGTGCAGCTATGACTCAGCATATCAAAGGTCAAGGCAGACATCAGGTGACGTTGCTCCCTGAAGTGCTGGATGATTTTGTCACAGAAGACAACCCTGTCAGGGTTATTGACGTCTTTGTTGATGAACTACAGCTTGATGCACTTGGCTTTGAGCGCGTTAATGCAAAACAAACCGGGCGGCCTGGATATCACCCCGCAACCATGCTGAAGCTGTACATTTATGGATACCTGAACCGTATCCAGTCATCCCGCAGGTTAGAAAAAGAAGCCCATCGTAACGTTGAATTGATGTGGTTACTTGAGCGATTAACGCCTGATTTTAAAAACATTGCAGACTTCAGAAAAAACAATGGTAAAGGCATCAAAAATGCTTGCCGCGCTTTCATTGATCTGTGTCGGCAGATGCTGTAGTGGTCAACTAAAACTGGCCACCGCGTTAGAGTTTTTCCAGTATCGGTTTTCTGATTCGTTTGGCGGTAACCCACCATTAAATTCGTGTGGCCTGAGCGCACTGTAATACCCAACGATATAGTCCGTTATTGCATGTGCTGCGTCGCTGAAGCTTACGTAACCCACCATCGGCACCCATTCATTCTTTAAGCTCCGGAAGAAGCGTTCCATTGGACTATTATCCCGGCAGTTTCCAC
>NZ_NWUO01000019.1 GCF_002895925.1 Mixta theicola
TAGGTTTTGACGTACTGAAAGGTAAAGTGACCGGCGGCGCAAGCGGCGCTGCTTCAGGCTCTACGCCGCTGGCAGATATCGATGCGGCGATCAAATCTGTTGACAACCAGCGCAGCCTGCTGGGTGCATCTCAGAACCGTTTTGAGTCCACCATCACCAACCTGAACAACACGGTGAACAACCTGTCTGCAGCCCGCAGCCGTATTCAGGATTCTGATTACGCGACGGAAGTGTCCAACATGTCCCGCGCGCAGATCCTGCAGCAGGCTGGCAGCTCCGTACTGGCTCAGGCTAACCAGGTTCCGCAGACCATGCTGTCCCTGCTGCGTTAATCGTTTACCGCTTACGCACAAAAACGCCCTCCTTGCGAGGGCGTTTTTTTTTTGCTAAAAAGCAGGATTGAGCCTTTTTTTGCATGATATTACCGCGATTGCTTTTAGAAGGAGCGGATAAAGTAAAGCAGTAAATAAAATATGGCTGATGTGTCATCAGCAGCGTGCAAAAGAGGAGCATCAGCATGGCTGGGCAGGTTGTTGTTAGTATTATTATTCCGGCTTATAAAAGTACCTGGTTCGAAGTCGCTCTTCGCAGCGCTATTGAGCAAGATTATCCCCACTGCGAAATCATTATTGGCGACGACAGCCCTTTAAATGAAATCGAGCGTATCGTAGATAAACTCAGGACTCAGTCTTCCTTTCCGATCTTTTATCGTCGCAACACGCCTGCCCAGGGTGAAATGAATAATATCACCACCTCACTTGAGCAAGCGCGCGGCGAGTTCATTAAATTTCTTTATGACGATGACTTACTGAAACCAAACTGCATTAGCGCGTTGGTTGAAGCCATCAATCGGCATCCAGACATTATTATGGCGACTTCACGTCGTGATCTGATTGATGCAGCAGGAAAGCATCGCCCTGACTTTTTAGCGACTGTTCCGCCCGTGAGTCAAGACAGCGTATTATATGGACCAGATTTAGCAAGATTTCAGGCCGATCAGATTATTAACTTTGTTGGCGAGCCCAGTACTGTTCTGATACGCACTGCTGTTTTGCATGATTTGCTTGCTACAGGTGAGAAATTGCCGGCCCTTATCGGAGAGGATATGCCTTTCCTGGGCGATCTTGCTCTCTATACGAAAGTGCTTCGTCATGGACACCTTGCTTACCTTTGTCAGTCGCTTTCCCAGTTCCGTATTTCTCGTACCCAGGTAAGCCAGCAGGCGCGTGATGATGACTCTGTGGCCTGCGTAACTCATCGAAAATATCCAGAATTTGTTAGACAGTTGGGCTGGTATAACGACGTACTCAAACCGGGACATATGCGAGTTGCTCCTCTGGTCGCGCCAACCAGCTTCACTGAGCAAGATATTGCCAGTGAACTGAATAATGGCTTGACCGACAGTCATTTTAAAGAATGGTTTGCGCAACGCTGCATGCTGCCTGTTCAGGATAAACTGATTGAAGACTGGTTTTCAGGTCACGGTAAAAGCACTCTTTGCACGCTCTTTATTGATGTCCGCACCAGTGATGAAGCGAGCTGGCGTAAAACATGGCAAAGTTTGCCGATAAAAGTTGCGGGATTGAGTTGGCAAATTATTGCTTTGGTCGACGTAAAAGCTGATTTTATTCCGGTCGATATAGAGCAAATTTCTATAAATCAATCACAAGGCATCGCTGTGCTGAATGAAAGGATGGCAGAGCTGCAAAGCGATTGGATATTGTTAGTTGACAGCGGCTGTGAACTACTCCCTTCAGGTATTGCTGCATTAGCTACCGGACTGAGCAATGCAACAGGCTGCCACGCTATTTTTGCGGATGAGATTTACCCGCTCAACGGGAAATTTATTGGTGCCTCTTTCCGCCCAGATTTTAACCTGGATCTGTTTTTAAGCTACCCGGCACAAATGGCCCATCACTGGCTGTTGCGACGTGAATGGCTGGTCCAGACCGGAGGATTTAATCCTTCTTACAGCGTTGCCTTTGAGTTTGAAGCACTGGTTCGTCTGATTGAGAATCAGGGTTTTTCCTCCATTGGCCATTTACCGGAGCCTTTGGTCGCTAACGTCCATGCTTTAACGGGGAACGCAGAAGAATTACAAGTACTCAAAGCGCATTTATCCCGCCGTGGTTATACCAATGGGGAGGTTGATGCCACTGCTCATGGCCCGTATCGGATAAAATACCAGCATGCAGAAACGCCGCTGGTAACTATCGTTGTGCTGGCACGTGAATTAATTAATCTAATCGCTTGTATTACCTCTCTGTTAGAGAAAACAACGTACTTAAACTATGAATTGTTAATCGTCGCCGATGATACTGCAGATTCTGGCAGAAAGAATTGGTTAGACAACGTTAAAGAGATCGATCCGCAACGGATTAAAGTCGTTAAATTTTCAGGGGCTTGGCAGCGGGCAGCAATGATTAACGTAGCCGCAGATAATGCGCAAGGGGATTATTTGCTATTTTTACATGGCGATATTGCTGTGATAAACCCTGACTGGCTTAATAATATGCTGAACCATGCGCTACGTCCTGAAGTGGGAATTGTCGGCGCTAAGCAAATTCATGCCAATAATTTAATTCGACACGCAGGCTATATTCTTGGAATCAACGGCGTTGCCAGCGAGCCCTTTTATGGCATGGATGACAAACTGACTGGCCACATGAGTCGCCTGCAGGCGGATCAAAACTACTCCGCAGTTTCCGGTGATTTTATGCTGGTGCGTAAAGAAATCTTTAGTGCCGTGGGCGGGTTTGATACCGATTTAGAACATTTTGATGATATAGATTTTTGTTTACGGGTGCGTCAACTGGGCCTGTTAACAGTGTGGACCCCTTATGTTCGTGGGCTGCGTCAGCCAGCCAAAAACGAAGCGCAGGATTGCGCGCTGGAAAATAATAAAGCATTACGTGAGCAGAGCGAAGCCGTTATGTTTGAACGTTGGCTACCGATAATCAGCCAGGATCCGGCTTATAACGTTAACCTTACTTTATCAAATATAAATTTTAATATTGGGGCCGATAGTCAATTAAGCTGGCGGCCGCTTTCCTGGCATCCGTTACCGGTAGTGATGCCGCATATGGCGGATATGGCTGGCTGTGGCTACTACCGTATTATTAAGCCTTTTGAAGCGATGCAAAAAGCGGGGCTGGTTGACGGTAAACTTTCGGCAAATATGCTGGGCCTTCCCGAGTTGGAACGTTATAAGCCAGACTCAATGATCATCCAGCGCCGTATCGGTCCTGAATTTCATGAGTGGATGCATAAAATAAGCAAATTTAACAAATCATTTAAGGTCTATGAACTTGATGACTATTTGCCTAATATCCCGTTGAAAAATCACCATCGGTCGCAGTTCGGTAATGACGTTTTAAAAATGATCCGTCGTAGCCTAAGTTTTATGGATCGCTTTGTGGTTTCTACAGAACCGTTGGCAGAGGTCTTCACTAATTATCATCATGACATTGTGGTGATGCCAAACCGCCTCTCTGAAGACTGGTGGGGCAACTTGCAAAGCTTGCGTAATCAAGGCAAGAAGCCGCGCGTCGGTTGGGCTGGCGGATCCAGCCATACGGGCGATCTGGAAATGATCGCGGATGTGATTAAAGAATTCGCTAATGATGTTGAGTGGGTTTTCTTTGGTATGTGTCCAGCGAAGCTGCGCCCTTACGTACATGAATTCCATACAGGGGTAGATATAGAAGCTTATCCAGCGAAACTGGCTTCTCTTAACCTGGATCTGGCATTGGCACCCGTTGAAGATAATCTTTTTAACGCCTGTAAGAGCAATCTGCGCCTACTGGAGTATGGTGCCTGTGGCATACCGGTAATTTGTAGCGATATGCCCTGTTATCGCGGAAGTTTGCCAGTCACCCGCGTACGCAACAGATTTAAGGATTGGCGTGACGCCATTAGAATGCATCTTAACGATCCTGATGCCAGTGCCCGGATGGGGCAAGAACTAAGGCAGGTTTTGCGACAAGACTGGATGTTAAATGGTGACAACCTTGCCCGTTGGTCAAAGGCCTGGATACCTGGTTAACGTTTAACCGCAATTCACGATGCGGCTGACAGATAGTCTGTCACGTTGTACGAGCTAGTACCGCCGCAGCTACACTTGTTGTAGCTGCGGATACAGAGAAGCAATAGCCAGAATAAAATAGCTATTATCTGCTTTCTGGAGTGATTGACTTAGCGAATGCTAAGTAAACTGGGTTGAATAGCTCAGGCTTAAAGTAGGGTAAGATGCAAAATGAAAAATAATCAAACGTTAGTGACCAGTCCTTTACTTCCTCCGTTAGAAGAGTTTATACCCTACCTTGAAAATATCTGGCAGAGCCGCCGGTTAACTAATGGTGGCCCCTTTCATGAACGTCTGGAAAAAGAACTAGCCGATTACCTTGGTGTAAAATATTTGAGCCTGTTTGCCAACGGAACGCTTGCCTTAATGACGGCCTTACAGGCACTGGATATCAAAGGCGAAGTGATCACTACACCTTATTCCTTTGTCGCGACGTCGCATTCTCTGTTATGGAATAATATCAAGCCGATTTTTATTGATATCGATCCTGCAACAGGAAATCTCAACCCTGAGTTAATTGAACGTGCAATTACTGCTGAAACATCGGCGATTTTACCGGTCCACTGCTATGGTATACCCTGTGATTATAATAATATTAAAAAAGTAGCAGATAAGCATAATCTCAAAGTTATTTATGATGCGGCGCACTGCTTCGCTGTCCGTAACCACGGAGAGAGCATACTGCAGTATGGCGACCTGTCAATATTAAGTTTTCATGCGACAAAAGTTTTTAATACTTTTGAAGGCGGAGCAATTATCTGTCCGGATTCGGAAACTAAAAAAAGGATAGACTATCTGAAAAACTTCGGCTTCGCTGATGAGGTAACCGTTGTTGCGCCCGGAATTAATGGAAAAATGAATGAATTCCAGGCGGCATTTGGTCTGTTACAGATAAAACATCTTGATGCGGCAATTGAAGAAAGAAAGAAGATTTATCAACGTTACGTGGCTGAGCTAATAGGTATTCCGGGGGTCTCTCTTTTAACTATTCCCGACACTGTGGACTGGAATTACTCGTATTGTCCAATTTTCATTAATGAACAGATATTCCCTGTCAGCAGAGATGAACTTTATGCTTGCTTCCGTGAAAAGAATATATTTGTACGGCGTTATTTTTACCCGCTTATTCCCGAGTTTCCTATGTATTTTAACGAGGCAGACAATATTATCGAAACTATGCCAAATGCCTGGAATACATCGCGTTCAGTACTCTGCCTGCCCATTTACCCCGGATTAACAGAAGAGCAACTCGCTGAGGTTGTAGGGATTATTACTAGTTTTATACAAATAAGAGTAGCCTGATGGATCGTTTTGTTATTTTTTCGGGAGCTAACGAACGGGCAATTATCGCAGCATGCCGTTATTTTACCCGGCATAAACAGATGTTCTCGATTATTGCACGTCCTGATGCAGATAAAATCAAGCTGACATCTTTTAAAAAAAATATCGCCTGCACGCGTAGCTGCGCGACGCTGGATGTGTCAGATTTATTGCGTCATATCGCTGTATTAAAACACTGCTATCCTGGCGAACGATTGATTTATCTGCCGACAGCAGAATCCATTAACCGTATCCTGCTGGCATATCGAAAGCAGTTCGAACAGGCAGGGCTTGATGTCGGTCTGGTGGACGAAGCGTTATATATGCTGATCTCTGATAAGTTTAGTTTCCAGGCCTGTGCTGCCAGTAATGGTATAGCTACGCCGGGAATTATTGCTGATCCGAACAACGCCTCGTTCCCTTTTGTAGCAAAGCCGAAACAGGAATTTTCTTCCGTTCATGGCAACAAGATATATCCATATCTGATCTTTACGCCTCAGGATTATAACCGGTTTATTGTCAGTGAAGTAAAAGACGACTTTTTTTTTCAGCAATATATTAGCGGACAAAGTTTTTATTATCTGATGTTTTTTCCCGATAATGGCCAACCGGTAGTGGCTTATCAAAAAAATCTGTTACAGCAAAGCGGTGGAAAATCAATAATTTATGCCGAAGCGTGTGGCTGTCCTGATAAAAAATTTGAAATAAAGTTAATAAATATGTTAGAAACACTTAAATTCCGTGGGTTTATTATGGTTGAAGTGATTAAAAATAATGATTCTACTGTCATTATCGAAGCTAATCCTCGTCTATGGGGACCTTATGAATTAGCTATCAAACAAGGTCTGACGCCTGATTTATTAATCACTGATCGGCCTTCAATTAAGGAAGCCTCTATCAGGAAAGGTTATCTCTGGTTAAATGGCTTATTGTTGACGTTGACGAAAGCGGAAAAACCCAAGTGCTATGGAATCAAATTTTTGATTTTATGGGGTATTTTAAAAATACATTTAACGATATCCATTTCCATTTCGACAGCCTGGCAGTTTATCGTACTGAACTGAAGCAGGTTTTTACTAATATTGTCCAATTAATTACAGGCTGGTGCCGTCATGTCTTCACAAAAAAATAATTTAATGTACGAACTAGAAGCCTACCTGAATGTTGAGCATCAGGCGGGAAAACATACGGTTTATCAAAAAATTGCCCGTAGCGTGCTTAATGTAATTCGCGATCCGCGTATCCAGACGGCAGTTCGCTATGAAGAAGAACGCTTCGACTATATTAAAAAGTTTGTTTCATTAAACGATGCGAGCGTTATCGATATTGGTTGTAACTTGGGTTATTTTGCTTTTTCCTCTCTGGAAGAGGGGGCTCAGCAGGTTACCTGTTACGAGGGTTATAAATATCATGCGGAATTTGTTGAAAAAGCTGCCATCTTGACCGATGTGCAGGAAAAATTAATAGTGAAGGCAGAGTATTATGATTTTAGTGTAGATAAAATGCGTTATGACGTGGCTTTTCTCCTGAACGTGCTACATCACGTTGGTGATGATTACGGCGATAAAAATACAACCTGTGATAACGCTAAAAAGCTGATTGCCCAACAAATAAATAATATGGCAACAATAGCGCAAACTCTGGTTTTTCAGTTAGGCTTTAACTGGCGTGGCGATAAAAAATTACCTTTATTTGCAAAAGGCTTAAAGGACGAAGTCATTGACTTTGTAAGCCAAGTTACGCAGCAGTGCTGGGAAATAAAAGCCATTGGCATTGCTGTAAAAAATAGCATGGGTAGAATAGAATATCGCGAATTGGATGATAATAACCGATGCAGAGAGGATACGCTGGGTGAGTTTTTAAACCGTCCTTTGTTTATTATGGAAAGGAAAGACTAATCTATTAATGCTTTTCTTTTAATTTTTCATAGCAGAGCAAAGGTATAACTTTTTGACCATCTGATATTGCGCATCATAAATAAACACGCGACTTGATAAAGTATTATTGCAAAGGAATGGCCAAGTTTTATCTACATCACGGTGGGCTTATGCATTTTATTGTTTATTAATGAAATTCGAGCGAAAAAAACATTTACAAATGGCGGGTTAAACCGCCATTTGCTCGTTTTATCGCCAGCACCCTTACGGCCTTCTGAACAGCACAATGCTGCGGCCTTCCAGTTCAAAATCTCTTTCACGCGTAATCACCAGGCCGCGCCGGTCGGTATCGGAAGTAGAGAGCTCAAGCACCCAACCGCCTTCGCCGAACTGGGGAATACGGAACGGCACATGGCCTTCAAACGGGTTGAGCAAAATCAGGACATCGTGCCAGATGCCTTCTTCCTGCTGCAGATCCGGGCGGCCGATATAGACGCCCAGCGTCGATCCTTCATCCCACTGTTCAGGCTGCTGGAAGCCGCCGCCAGCGTTAAACCACTTAATATCCATGCCGTCGCGCCAGCTCTCGCGGCGCAGCAGCGGCTGCTTCGCACGCAGCGCGATAATATGGCGGGTAAACTCACGCAGCGCGTCAGCGCTTGCCGGTAGATTGTCCCAGTGAACCCAGGAGATCTCGCTGTCCTGACAGTAGCCATTATTGTTGCCCATCTGGCTGCGGCCAAACTCGTCGCCGGCCAACAGCATCGGCGTGCCGTGAGAAAAGAACAGGGTGGCAAGGAAATTGCGCTTCTGGCGTTCGCGCACCGCATTGATGCCCGCGTCGTCGGTCGGCCCTTCGACACCGTAGTTATAAGAGCGGTTATCGTTATGACCGTCGTTATTATCCTCGCCGTTGTCGTCGTTGTGCTTCTCGTTGTACGAAACCAAATCGTTCAGCGTAAAGCCGTCATGGGCGGTAATAAAGTTGACGCTGGCCCAGGGACGACGCCCCCGAAGATCGTAAAGATCGCCGGAGCCGAGCAGGCGGGCAGCGAAATCGGTCGAGACGTTGTCACCTTTCCAGTATTCGCGCACCGTATCGCGGTATTTGTCGTTCCACTCGGCCCAGCCAGGCGGGAAACCGCCGACCTGATAGCCGCCCGGACCAATATCCCAGGGTTCGCCAATCAGCTTCAGCTTAGACAATACCGGATCCTGCATTACCGCATCGAAAAAGCCGCCGCGCTGATCAAAGCCTTCCGGCTCGCGGCCAAGAATGGTGCCAAGATCGAAGCGAAAGCCGTCAATATGCATCGTTTCCGCCCAGTAGCGCAGCGAGTCCATCACCAGCTGCAGCACACGAGGATGCGAGGTATTAACGGTATTGCCGGTGCCGGTATCGTTGATGTAATAGCGGTGCTGATCGGGCAGGGTACGGTAATAGGAAAAATTATCAATACCCTTGAAAGAGAGGGTCGGGCCCAGCTCGTTACCTTCTGCCGTATGGTTGTACACCACGTCCAGAATCACCTCGATCCCGGCATCGTGGAAGGCACGCACCATATCGCGGAACCCCTGAATACCTTGCGGGCCATAGTAGCGCGAGGCGGGTGCGAAGAAGGCTAACGAATTGTAACCCCAGAAATTTTTCAGATCCTTATCGAGCAGATGCTGATCGTCCGGGAACCAGTGAACCGGCAGCAGCTCCACCGACGTAATGCCGAGGCTTTTAATATAATCAACGGAGGCCTTGTGGCCCATCCCTTCGAAGGTGCCGCGCAGTTCGTCGGGCAGGGCGGAATTAAGCTGCGTAAAACCCTTTACGTGGGTCTCATAAATCACGGTATTGGGCCAGGAAACCGTGGGCCGATTATTATCCTGCCAGTCAAATTCACCCGGATCGATCACCCGGCACTTCGGCGTAAACGGCCCGCTGTCGCGCGTATCGAAGGTCAGATCCTTATCTTCGTGCAGCAGATCGTAAGCGAAATGCGCTTCATTCCACTCTATATTGCCAGCCAGCTCCCGCGCATAAGGATCGATTAACAGTTTATTGGGGTTAAAGCGGTGACCGTTTTCCGGGTCGTAAGGGCCGTGGACGCGATAACCGTAGAGCGCGCCCGGCTTCAGGCCTGGTACATAGCCATGCCAAATTTCATGGGTATATTCCGGCAGATCCAGCCGGGCAATTTCTGTCTGGCCGCTCGGATCGTAAAGGCACAGCTCGACGCGCTCGGCATGCGCGGAGAAGATGGCGAAGTTGACGCCGTCGCCATCGTAGTTGGCGCCAAGAAGATGGCTGGATCCCGCCGTGATTTCAAAAGGCTTACCGTTTGACATACATCTCTCTCCATTGAAAGATAACTTTTAAGCACAACAGCAATTTATAACGTTTTTATTTAGCTAAAATCATGCACTTACCAGTATGACAGACGAGCTGCAGGCCACCGACTCCAGGCTGTAGCGGTCGGTTAGCGAGATAATTTCTCCACTAAGTATGTCACGGTAACGGCGGTTGGCGAGCCGCTCTGCCAGGGCGATTTCCGTTTCCAGCCAGCGCTGCGGCTGCGGCTGGGCCAGGCTGCCATCAAGCGCGCTAAAAACCAGGCGCGGAGCGATAACGATCAGCGCGTCGTCGCCTGCCACCCGTGCGAAAGCGATGACGTTCTCTGCCCGCTGGCCGCTGGCGGCGAGCGGCAGATAATCGCCCTGGCGAAACAGCGTGGGGTTCTGCTGACGCATATGCAGCAGTCGCGCAATAACATGCTGCTTTAGCCGACCGCTTAGCCAGCTTTCTTCCGTTGCGGACTCCGGCGTTTCGTGTCCATGCAGCATCGCGTCGAGCGCGACGAAATCGGGCTCGCGGCGGTTATCGGGATCAACAAGGCTGAAGTTCAGCGCTTCGCTGCCCTGATATATATCCGGCACGCCCGGCGCGGTCAGCTTGATGATGGTTTGGGTGAGGCTGTTGACCAGACCGGCGCGAATAAACGGCTGCAGCGCGTCGCTAAAGTCCTGCAGAAAAGCCTGATTAGCCGGTGTGAGCAGGTGACGCACATAGTCGAGCACCGCCTTTTCATAGGCATCGTTGCTGTCGGCCCAGTCGGTGCGCAGCTTCGCTTCCCGCAGCGCCTTTTCGACAAAAGGAAGGAAGCGCTCTTCCAGCGCCTGCAGTCCCGCCTCATCCTGCGGATGCAGCGTCGGCGGCCAGACGCCGGCCAGCGCCTGATAAAGCATCCATTCGACGGCCGGTTTGGGAGCCGGGCCATCTTCCAGCACGCTGACGTTAGCGCGGTTCATCTGTCGCCAGCGGGCAACGCATTCGGCCCAGCGCTCCGGCGCTTCGGTAAGCGTATACAGCCGGGCGCGGGCATCTTCGCCGCGTTTGGTATCGTGGGTTGAGGTGCCGGAAAGCGCATCGGGCTGCCGTTCCAGCCGCGTTTTCATCTCGCTGTGGAAGCGATCGAGCGAGAAGGCGCGCGGGATTGGCTCCGCTCCCACTTCGTTCAGCGCCAGCTCCATGTTTTGCCGGAAAAACAGCGTATCTTCGACCGATTTCGCCATCAGCGGGCCCGTTAGCTGCTGGAAGCGGATGCGGAAAGCGGTCGCTTTATCGCCAGCCTCCGGCGATATTTCGCCGCTCAAAATACGGGTCAGAAAATCAAGCGCCTCAGGCGCGGGCGCGTTGGCGCTGGTTCTCACTTTTTCCGCCACCCGTTGTAGCATCTCGCTGCTTTGTGCAGGCAGTCCTGCTGCTGTACCGTAGGTGCGATAGACTGGAAAAGCGATCAACAGCTCGCGCAGGGCCGCGCGCACGGCCTGCTCTTCCAGCGCCACGTTATCGGTGCTGGCGATGCCCATCGCCAGATGCAGCAGGGTAGAGAATTCTCCGGCAAAGTTTCTGTCCGTCATCAGCAGCTTGGCCGCGCGCAGCTCGGCAGCCATATTGACCGGCTTACCCGTCACGTCATCATAGGCTTTACGCAGCAGGCGGATATTCTCGCCGTCCACCAGCACATCGGAGAGCGATTCGATAAACTCATAGCCGGTGGTGCCGGAAATCGGCCAGTCCGCCGGGATCTGCTCATCTTTGCCGAGAATTTTTTCAACCGTAATATAGCAATCCGGCCCCGCCTGCTGGCGCAAACGCTCAAGATAGGCTTTCGGATCGGCCAGCCCGTCCACGTGGTCTACCCGCAGCCCGTCAACCGCGCCGGAATGAACCAGTTCAAGAATGAGCCGGTGCGTATCATCAAAAACGGCGGGGTCTTCAACGCGGACGCCTACCAGCCCGGTGATCTCAAAGAAGCGACGATAGGAGAGATCGTGCGGCGCATCGCGCCACGACATAAGGCGCCAGGGCTGACGTTCATGCAGTTTGGCGATCTCCGCCTTATCGGTAAGCCGCAGCACCTCTTCTTCGCGGCCCTGCCAGGTTTCCGGGGCCAGCGGATAAAAGCTTTCATAGTAGGCTAACGCAGGTTTACCGGTTTTCGGATCGGCCCTGACGCTTATCTCGCCGTTTTCCAGGGCGGCTTCAAAGGTATCCCCCAGGAAGGGCAGCGTCAGGCGGCGCGACCAGTTAATGTCGAAATGGCGGGCGTAGCGGCTGTTTGCGCCGTGCTCAATAACATCGCGCCACCACGCATTTTCCAGCGAGGCGGCCATATGGTTCGGCACAATATCCAGAATCAGCCCCAGCCCGGCCTCCTGCAGGGCCCTGACCATCCGGTCGAAGCCTGCGCGTCCGCCAGAAATGGGATCGATCTCGTTAGCGTCGGTGACGTCGTAGCCGTGGGTTGAGTCAGATGGCGCGGTAAAGATCGGCGAGGCATACAGATGGCTGATGCCGAGCCGCTGCAGATAGGGCACCAGACCAGCGACACGATCGAAAGTCATGCCGTTGCGAAACTGAATACGATAGGTAGCGGTCGGGATCTTCACTTTGCATCTCCTGAAGCAAGGCGGACGATAATCGAGTTCTGCGGCAGCTCCGCTGACGCCTGCGGCCAGGCAAAGAGAGTTTCACCTGGCAGGTCGGGAAGCGGCTGGGCGGCTGCGCCAATATTAAACGCCAGCGACAGCGTACCGGCCGGGAAAGTCCAGCTCACGGCAACGAAGCCTGCTGCCGTCTTAAGCACTTTGCCCGCGTTGCCGCCCGCGCAGGCCAGCAACGGCACGATATGCTGCTGGCGCAGCGCTAACAGTTCACGGGTCAGCGCCAGCCACGCTTTACCCGGCTCGCTTTCCAGCTTCCGCCAGTCAAGCTTCGAGGCGGCAAAGGTGGTTTTGGCGTTGGGATCGGGCACGCTTTCATCTGCATGATCCGCGTGTCCCGCGAATTCCCTGGCGCGGCCTTCGCGCACCGCTTTAGCGAGATCGCCATGAAAATCGGTGAAAAACAGGAAAGGGTTGGTCTCGCCATATTCTTCTCCCATAAACAGCAGCGGAATATGCGGCGAGAGCAGCAGCGTGGCGAACATCACTTTAGTGCGTTCAACGCCGGCCAGCTCAATCAGCCTTTCGCCCTGAGCGCGGTTGCCGACCTGATCGTGGTTCTGGATAAAATCCACGAAGGCAACCGGCGGCTGGCTGCTGCTTTTAACGCCGCGCGGCTTGCCCGTCTGCGGAGAAACTTCGCCCTGATAAGCGAAACCTTCCGCCAGTATCCGCGCCACGCGTTTTTCCGGCTCGCTGGCAAAATCCTGGTAGTAGGCGTGCGTCTCGCCGGTAGCCAGCACATGAACGGCATTATGAAAATCATCATTCCATTCGCCGGTGAACAGCGGCACGGAGCCATCCTGTTCGCGCGGATGCAGAAAGATAACGTTGCGGCTGTCTTCGGTGGTCAGATGGACTGGTCGGTCGGTAATCCCGGCGCGAATGCGCTCGGCAATCTCAATCAGCACATGCTTTTCAGAAATATCTTCGATTTGATCGATGGCATCGAAGCGCAGGCCGTCAAGGTTGAACTCTTTCAGCCAGTAGAGCGGCGCCTCGACGATGTAACGCCGGGCGGCATCAATGTCATAGGCGATAGCGGCACCCCAGGGCGTCATCCGCTCCTGATGAAAGAACGCTGGCGCCAGCAGCGGCAGATAGTTGCCTTCCGGGCCGAAATGGTTAAGGACAATATCCAGCACCACCGAAAGCCCATGACTATGGGCGGCATCGACAAAAGCTTTAAAATCTTCCGGCGTGCCATACGCTGAGTGCGGCGCGTAAAGCAGCACGCCGTCATAACCCCAGCCTCGGTTGCCGCCGAATTGCGCAACGGGCAGCACTTCGATCATGGTGATACCGAGTTCGGCCAGCCGCGGCAGCTGTTCAATGGCGGCCTGGAACGTACCCTGCGGCGTAAAGGTGCCGATATGCATCTCGTAGACCACGGATTCTTCCCACGCCCGGCCCTGCCATGCGCTGTTTTGCCAGGCGTAACGGGTGGGATCGATAACCAGAGAAGGGCCGTTAACATCCGTTTTTTGAGCGCGGGAAGCGGGGTCCGGCACCACCATGCCATCGGCAAGGACGAAATTATATTCCGCGCCAGGGGCGACATCGGTTGTCAGCAGTTCGAACCAGCCGTCGTCGCCGGCATTCATCGTGCGGTCTGCGCCGTTGATCCGCAGGGCTATCGTCTGCTGGCCGGGTGCCCAAAGACGAAAACGAACGGTACCGGCGGCCTCATATTCGGCGCCCCAACTTTTATGAAATGATTTTGACTCCATTCATTTTCCTCGCTTAACGCAGAAACGACTAATGGACGGCATGTGGTTTTGTTCGGTGACGCAAGCTGCAGTAGCTTAAATACACAGAACAATCATAGTCTATGCAGCGAGAGTTGATGTGCGGCGATAGCGGAACGGCGCGTCAGCTATTTTTAACGATGATTTTTTTCGGGAAGCGCGGGTGAAGGGCAAGCCAGCAGCGATGACTGCTGGCTTTTATGAGGTATCCGGCGGGAAATGTCTTTATTGCTCCGCCTTTCAGGCTGACAGTACCGTTTCCAGCGCTTTATCCCAGCAGGAAGCCTGATGCGCTGTTCTTTCGCTTGCCATTACCGAGTTAACCGGACGGCACGCCTGTTGTTTCCAGCTTGCCGCAGAGATGGGGCAGACCTCAACCGAGCGCAGCGCAGGATATTCGTCGCTAAAGACGCTGAATATCGTCAGGGCGAATTCATACCAACTGACCGCCTTATCACCGCAGTAATGATAAATCCCCGCCGCGTTCGCATCGGCGGCTAAGGTAATCATCGCCTGCGCCAGATCGCCCGCATAGGTTGGACAGCCGCGCTGATCGTTCACCACGCGAATGGTTTGCTGCGTTTGCGCCAGGCGCAGCATGGTTTTGACAAAATTATTACCATATTCGCTAAATACCCATGAGGTACGCACGATAATGGCGCGCGGCAGCATTGCCTGCACACGTTTTTCGCCTTCCCATTTGCTTAAGCCATAAAAGTTAACCGGGCAGGGCGCGTCGCTTTCGACATAGGGCGTCGGTTTCATGCCGTCAAAAACATAATCGGTAGAAATATGGATCAGCTGAGCGCCGGTATCACGCGCTGCGCGCGCCAGGTTTTCCGGGCCGATGGCGTTGACTTTCATGGCGCGGATGCGATCGGTCTCCGCCTTATCTACCGCCGTGTAGGCGGCGGCATTCATAATCACCTGGGGACGAAACCGGCGCACAATGCGATCTACCGCCGCCCGGTTGGTAATATCCAGCTCGGCTGAACCGCAGGCCAGCAACACCCAGTCGGCAGGAAAGCGATCCAGCAGGCTCCGGCCCAGCTGGCCGTAAGCGCCGGTTAACAATACGCGCATGGCAACAACTCCGTAAGAGGCAAACCTTTTTTATCTTTTTCCGACAGCAGCGGATCTTTCACCGGCCAGTCAATATTTATACAGGGGTCATTCCACAGCAGACAGGCTTCATCCTGTGGGTTGTAGTAATCGGTACACTTATATTCAAAATCCGCCAGGTCAGAAAGCACCAAAAAACCGTGCGCCAGACCGGGCGGGATCCAGAGCTGCCTCTTATTTTCTTCCGAAAGGATAACGCCTTCCCACTGGCCAAAGGTGGGTGACGCGGGACGAATATCCACGGCGACGTCAAAGACTTCGCCGCGCACCACGCGCACCAGCTTGCCCTGCGGCTGCGTTTTTTGAAAATGCAGGCCGCGCAGGACGTTTTTGCCGGAACGAGAATAGTTGTCCTGCACAAACTCCAGCTTAATATCCAGCAGCTGCTGGTAGCGTTTTTTCTCGAAGGTTTCAAGAAAGAAGCCGCGCGCATCGCCATAGACGGCGGGCTGAATAATTTTTACATCGCAAATACGCGTATTGATTACCTTCATGCTTCCACCAGCAACTGATGCAGATAGGATCCGTACTGGGTTTTGTTGAGATAGTTTGCCCGTTCGTGCAGCTGGCCGGCGCTCAGCCAGCCTTTACGCCAGGCAATCTCTTCCAGACAGGCGACTTTAAAGCCCTGACGTTTTTCAATGGTGTGAATAAAATGCGACGCTTCAAGCAGGCTGTCATGGGTGCCGGTATCCAGCCAGGCGAAGCCGCGCCCCAGTACTTCTACCGTCAGCAGGCCATCTTCCAGGTACATTTGATTAAGCGTGGTGATTTCCAGCTCGCCGCGCTCGGAGGGCTTCACCTGCTTCGCCATCGCGCAGACCTGCCGGTCATAAAAATAGAGGCCGGTCACCGCATAGTTGGATTTGGGCTGAGCCGGTTTCTCTTCCAGCGAGATCGCCTGAAACTGTTGGTTAAACTCCACCACGCCAAAGCGTTCCGGGTCCATTACCTGATAGCCGAACACCGTCGCGCCGCTGTCGCGCGCGCTCACCTCTTCCAGCTTTTTAGCGAAGCTCTGCCCAAAGAAGATATTGTCGCCCAGCACCAACGCGCAGCCTTCGCCGGCGAGAAAATCCTCACCGATGATAAACGCCTGCGCCAGCCCTTCGGGTTTCGGCTGGACGGCAAACTGCAGCTGAATACCGAAACGACTGCCATCGCCCAGCAGCCGCCGGAAGGCCGGTAAATCTTCCGGCGTGGTGATCACCAGGATCTCCTGAATGCCCGCCAGCATCAGTACAGAAAGCGGATAATAAATCATCGGCTTGTCATACACCGGCAGCAGCTGTTTGGATACGCCGCAGGTTACCGGATGTAGGCGGGAGCCCGTGCCGCCAGCGAGTACGATACCTTTCATACAGAGTCTCGATATAACAATATGCAGGGAGCTGTCCCCAGGAATGAGATAAAGATTACGCCTCAGATCCGACGAGTAATGGCGCAAATAAGAGGGCAAAGCGGGGGCTTTATTACGGATAACCTACGGGCGGGAAAGATTTTAGGGCGGCGCTACAGAAAAGTAACAGCCTGCCGATAATAATGGCAAACCCGCCTCTTTTCCCTGATTAACTCATGGCGCTTTTCCGGCGTGTTTATGCGCGTCCATTATATAATTAGCTAAGGCCGTCTCTTTTAATAAAAGTGTGATCTCATCGGTATCGTATCGGTAGTGGTTACACACATTTTCTAAATAACCCGCCTTTTTTATCCCTATTCCACCAATCGATCGCCCTACAGAATCGGATAATCATGCCGATAACGTAACTAACGCAGGGTAGTCAAAGTGAACGATCTCTATACCGCTAATGGCGTGATGGACAAACATTCGCTGTGGCAGCGATATGTACCGCTGGTGCGCCATGAGGCGCTGCGCCTGCAGGTACGGCTGCCCGCGAGTGTTGAGCTGGATGATTTGCTGCAGGCCGGAGGTATCGGGCTGCTGAATGCCGTGGAGCGCTATGACGCGCTACAGGGCACCGCCTTTACCACCTATGCCGTACAGCGCATTCGTGGAGCCATGCTGGATGAGTTGCGCAGCCGTGACTGGGCGCCGCGCAGCGTGCGACGCAACGCGCGCGAAGTTGCGTCCGCGATGCATCAGTGTGAACAGGCGCTGGGGCGTGCCGCATCCGAGCAGGAAGTCGCCAGACAGCTAAATGTTTCGCTGGAAGAGTATCGGCAGATCCTGCTGGATACCAACAACAGCCAACTTTTCTCCTATGACGAATATCGTGAAGAGCATGGCGATAGTGCGGAACTGGTGACGGAAGGACATGAAGATGCCAATCCGCTGCACCAGCTGATGGAAGGGAACCTGCGTGAACGCGTCATTGAAGCTATCGAGGCCTTGCCCGAGCGCGAAAAAATGGTGCTGACACTGTATTACCAGGAAGAGTTGAACCTGAAAGAGATTGGCGCGGTATTGGAGGTGGGGGAATCCCGCGTCAGCCAGCTGCACAGTCAGGCGATTAAACGCCTGCGCGCCCGATTAACGGGAGCGCGCTGACAGCGTCAGCTCTCGCTTTCGAGACATATAATCGGGGGTCTCCTCATGGGAACCAAACTAAAAACGAGGCCATTAAGCCGTTATCTTAAAGATTTTAAACACAGCCAAAGTAATTGTTCACACTGCGGAAAAGTACTCGACAGGATGGCGTTGGTTTTTCGCGGTCAGATCATTAATAAAGAAGCCATATCCCGGATGGACCAGCCGATCGACGATCAGGTCTGGCTTAAATTACAAAACGAACTGACCGCTCTGTGCCGGTTTTGCAGTGATATTTATTGCAATACCCACCCCAATTATTTTGACATTATGGCGTTTAAACAATACCTGTTTGAGCAGACGGAAATGAGCCACAGCACGATACGCGAATATGTGGTTCGTCTGCGTCGCCTGGATGGCATGCTGTCGGCGAAAAATTACCCGGCAGAGAAATTACGCGGCGGAAGCTGGCATGAATGTCTGGAAAAAGATTTACCGGATGCCGGCAATAATAATTACCGTATCGCACTGCGCAAATATGACCAGTTTTTAGGTTGGCAGCGTAATTAAGCGCCCGGCACGGGTGGAATTTCATCCGTGTCGCGCTGATTTTTCCAGCAGCTAAGCGCGCCTGCGCTTTATCCCACGCACTGACCGTAGATCCCCGACAGATCTTCTGCAACACTGTAGCTACAATTCTGTGCGCGTGGAGGCTGCCTTGTCCCTGTCTAATCTGATCCAATTCCCCCGTCTTGAACTGGTTGGCGCCCCGACGCCGCTGGAGCATTTGCCACGTCTTTCCGACTACCTTGGCCGTGATATTTTTATCAAGCGTGATGATATTACGCCGCTGGCGCTGGGGGGAAACAAGCTGCGCAAGCTGGAGTTTCTGGCGGCGGATGCGCTGCGCGAAGGGGCGGACGTGTTAATCACCGCCGGGGCGATCCAGTCAAACCACGTACGTCAAACCGCTGCGGTAGCGGCAAAGCTGGGCCTGAAATGCTTCGCCCTGCTGGAAAATCCGATTCAAACCCAGGCGGAAAACTATCTCGGCAACGGCAACCGGATGCTGCTCGATTTGATGGGTTGCGAAGTTGAGCTGGTGGATGCGCTGCATGCGCCCGCGCAGCAGCTGGAGGAGCTGCGTATTCGTCTGGAAGCGCAGGGCTTTCGCCCGTATGTAGTGCCGGTTGGCGGCTCAAACGCGCTGGGCGCGCTGGGCTATGTGGAGTGCGCGCAGGAGATCGCTCATCAAAGCGAAGGGGTGGTAGATTTCGCCGCGGTGGTGGTGGCCTCCGGCAGTGCGGGCACGCATGCAGGCCTGGCGACAGGATTAGAATATTTACTGCCGGAAACGGAGCTGGTTGGCGTGACAGTGTCACGTAAAGTCGCCGATCAGCTGCCGCTGGTCAGCGGACTACAGCAGCAGGTCGCCAGCCTGCTGGAGACCCGCTGCAGCGCGCCGATTACGCTTTGGGACGACTATTTCGCTCCGCGCTACGGCACGCCCAATGAAGAGGGCATGGAAGCGGTTAAGCTGCTGGCGCGGCTGGAAGGCATTATTCTCGATCCGGTTTATACCGGCAAAGCGATGGCGGGATTAATCGATGGGATTAGCCAGCAGCGTTTCCAGCGTGAAGGGCCGCTGCTGTTTGTGCATACCGGCGGCGCACCGGCGTTATTTGCTTATTATCCTTCTGTCTAAGCGCGAAAAACGAAAAAGGTTTATACCCGTCATACTTCAAGCTGTATCTTTGTTGGCTATCTCGCTCACCCGCATCACTTACTTGTGTAAGCTCATCGGGATCCAATCGGTTGCCGCCGCGATGCAGCTTGAATTATTTAGGGTATATAATCATTCTGTTTAATGATCTTTGCTTTTTGGTAACAAGGCCGGACTATTCGGCTTTGCTTTTTAAATAAAAGCGATTTGCACACAATTCAACAATAAACGGGGTAAATATGATTTTTTCTCAGGTACGTCGTCAGCTGGTACTGGGCGTGATGGCCGTGGCGCTGGTCGCCGGGGTTAACGTAAAAACATTCGCGGCGGAAAACCTGCTGAACAAGGTTAAAGAGCGCGGCAGTCTGCTGGTGGGTCTGGAAGGCACCTATCCGCCGTTTAGCTTCCAGGATGAAAACGGCCAGCTGACCGGCTTTGAAGTGGAGTTTGCCCAGGCGCTGGCTGAGCATCTCGGCGTTAAGGCGAGCCTGAAGCCGACCAAATGGGATGGCATGCTGGCGTCGCTTGATTCCAAACGTATTGATGTGGTGATTAACCAGGTCACCATTTCCGACGAACGTAAGAAAAAATATGACTTCTCCACGCCCTATACCGTTTCCGGTATCCAGGCGCTGACCCGTAAAGATAAAGAAGGCACCATTAACAGCGCGCAGGATCTGGCGAACAAAAAAGTCGGCGTCGGCCTTGGCACCAACTACGAGCAGTGGCTGCGTGAGAATGTGAAGAATGTGGATATTCGCACCTACGATGACGATCCGACTAAATATCAGGATCTGCGCTCTGGCCGCGTTGACGCGATTCTGGTTGACCGCCTGGCCGCCCTCGACCTGGTGAAGAAAACCGGTAATACCATGGCGGTAGCGGGCCCGGCATTCTCGCGTCAGGAAGCGGGCGTGGCGCTGCGTAAAGGCAATGAAGATATGCTGAACGCGATTAACCAGGCGATTGCCGCCATGCAGAAAGATGGCACGCTGAATAAGATTTCACAAAAATGGTTCGGCGCGGACGTTACTAAATAATGCAAGAAAGTATCCAACTGGTGCTGGATTCAGCACCTTTTTTATTAAAGGGCGCGGTCTTCACGCTGCAGCTCAGCATCGGCGGCATGTTCTTCGGCCTGGCGCTGGGCTTTATCCTTGCGCTGATGCGCCTCTCTTCCTTCTGGCCGATTAACTGGCTGGCGCGCATTTACGTTTCTGTCTTTCGCGGCACGCCGCTGATTGCTCAGCTGTTTATGATCTATTACGGTCTGCCGCAGTTTGGTATTGAGCTCGATCCTGTTCCGTCGGCGATGATTGGCCTGTCGTTAAATACCGCCGCCTACGCCTCTGAATCGCTGCGCGGCGCGATTGCCGCTATTGAGCGCGGCCAGTGGGAAGCGGCGGCCAGCATCGGGATGACGCGTTGGCAAACGCTGCGTCGCGTGGTGCTGCCGCAGGCGGCGCGTACCGCTCTGCCGCCGCTGGGCAACAGCTTTATCAGCCTGGTGAAAGATACCTCGCTGGCCGCCACCATTCAGGTGCCGGAGCTGTTCCGCCAGGCGCAGCTGATCACCTCACGCACGCTGGAGGTTTTCACCATGTATTTGGCGGCGTCGCTGATTTACTGGGTGATGGCAACGGTGCTGTCGGCGCTGCAAAACCGCCTGGAAGATTATGTTAACCGTCAGGATCGGGAGGACAAATGAGCGCCATTGAAGTCAGCAAACTGGTAAAACAGTTTAACGGACAGACGGTGCTGCACGGCATCGATCTTGAGGTCGCCTCCGGGGAAGTGGTGGCGATTATCGGCCCCAGCGGCTCAGGTAAAACCACGCTGCTGCGCAGCATTAATCTGCTGGAGGTGCCCGACAGCGGCACCATTAAAGTGGGCGGCATTGAAATCGATGCCGCACTGCCGGTCAGCAAACAGAAAGAGCGCGTACGCCAGCTGCGTCAGCAGGTAGGCTTTGTGTTCCAGAGCTTTAATTTATTTCCGCATCGCTCGGTGCTGGAAAATATTATTGAAGGTCCGGTCATCGTTAAGGGTGAACCAAAAGCCGAAGCGATCGCCCGCGCCCGCGCGCTACTGGAAAAGGTGGGTTTGCACGGCAAAGAGCAAAGCTATCCGCGTCGCCTTTCCGGCGGGCAGCAGCAGCGCGTAGCGATTGCGCGCGCGCTGGCGATGCGTCCTGAGGTGATCCTGTTTGATGAGCCAACCTCTGCGCTCGATCCTGAACTGGTTGGCGAGGTACTCAATACCATCCGCTCGCTGGCGGAAGAGAAACGCACTATGGTCATCGTCACGCATGAGATGAGCTTTGCGCGTGACGTGGCCGATCGCGCTATTTTTATGGATCAGGGGCGCATCGTGGAGCAGGGACCGGCAAAAGAGCTGTTTGCGCATCCTCAACAGGCGCGTACCCGTCAGTTTCTGGAGAAGTTTCTCAGCCAATAGCTGGTCTGGTCGACACCGGGATACTCTTAAATATATCTACCTGACGGGCAGTCAAATTAGCTGACTGCCCGTTTTTTATTGTCTCAATTGCTCTTTGGCTATTATTCATCAGGGCCGCTTATTTTTTTTAAGATAAAAGCTACAGCGATTATATTCACGCCTCGTTAATAATGCAGGCTGGCTATTCCGCCTTTTTACTTCCGTCAACTTAGCGGGAATCACAGCAATGAGCGATAAAAAAAGCAATGAAATTCAGTGGGTCAATACGCTAAAAGGCGGCTGCATCCTGCTGGTGGTACTTTATCATGTGGTGTTGCCTGGATTTGAAGGCACGCTGAAACATCTGACGGCAGGCGGCTTACTGGCCCACCTGTGGGTGGGGTTTAATACCGTGCTGTCACCGTTGCGTATGCCAGCCTTCTTTTTTGTATCCGGCATGCTGGCCGCGCGGGCAATTAATGACAAGCCGTGGAAAAAGGTATTTACCAGTCGGGTAACTAATCTTTTTTATCTTTATATTCTCTGGGGCGTTATTCAGTGGTTTTCTATTTACGGCATCTCCTCTGAAATAACCCATCACCGTATTTCCAGCAATATTAACTCCTCGTATGCTGAATCGCCGCAGGAGTTCGTTTCCCTGATGCTGCTGGCGATGAGCAGTTCCTGGTATCTTTATGCGCTGGGTCTGTTCTTCCTGTTCGCCAAACTGTTCCGCCAACAGCGTCTGCCGCTAGTGATTGCTGCAGTGCTGTTAAATTACGCGGCGGTGGAAAAAATGATGCCTGGCTGGGGCCCGGAAAGTCTCTCGCAATATTTTATCTATTTTATTATGGGATCTTTCTGGAGCGCGCAGGTTATCCATCTGAGCGAATGGCGCAGAAGCAACCTGCTGCCGTGGCTGGGACTGGCGCTGCTGGCCGGAGCGCATCTGCTGCTGGGTTTGCAGAAAAACCTGTTCCTCTGCATCCTGGCCATTCTGGCCTGTATCGCGCTGTGCCGCACGTTAAACGCTCATTTTCGTATGACGTGGATGAACTGGCTCGGTAAAAATACGCTGCAAATTTACGTGCTGCACCGCATCTTTATTGAATATTTCGGCATGACGGCAATCCTGTTCGCGCTTGACCATCACCTGTTTAACTCCGCGCTGTTCTCGATTCTGTGGGCGATGGGCTTTCCCATTGGCATGGTGGCGCTCTGTTCATTCTGTTCGATAGTGGTGTGGAAGCTGCTGAATAAAGGGGTGGGGAAAACGTTGTTTATCTATCCGCGCCTGCTGCGCATGAAGTTCGACGTATAACAGAAAGCCACCCAATCCGTAAGGGCGGGGCGTCAGGCTTTGACGCAAGGTAAGAGGCTGCTGCCAACGTGCATCGGTAACAGTAGCCTCTTCTGAATCAGAAGCGGCGTATCAGTGATGAATTTGCGCCAGTTGGTCTTCAGAAAGACCGGTCATTTTCATCACGACACTGTGATCGATACCGTTCTGTAACATATTACGGGCAATCTTCAGCGCTTCTTCCTTGCGTCCCTTCTCAATACCGCGCAGCTCACCCAGTTCGAGTCCTTTCTCCATGCCTTTCTCCATGCCTTTCTCCATGCCTTTCTCCATGCCTTTTTCCATGCCTTTCTGTTCAAGCTGCTGTGCGATGGTCATCAGTGCGTCCTCGTGTTGTGGCACCCGCCGTGCCAGTTTGCGTACAAAGGCCTCTGCGTCTGAAGTTTCGCCTGCCTGTAAAAGATAGTTTATCAATGAAATCAATTGTTGTCCTGTCATGGGCTCCATTATCAAAAGAATGGCGAGCCGCTCCAGCTGCTCAGCCAGATCACGCTGATGAATATGTTTTTGCAGTAGCGTTAGTGCCGCCATACGGCGATGCTGCATGATGTCGTCATCCGCAATTACCGTCACATCCACCAGGGGAAAATCACTGCTATAAAGCTTGCCAGCCAGCGCGGGATCGTCAAACTCGTGTAGCCAGTTAGTGGAATAGGGGTAGGGGCTGCGTTTGCCGGTATAAAACAGCAACGGGATAACCAGAGGTAATGCAACGTGGCCCGCATCCAGGTGGCGCTGCATGGCCGCCACCGCGTAGCGTAGTAGACGAAAGGCCATATGCCGATCCGGGGTGCTTTGATGCTCAATCAGTACGTATATGTAACCCTCACCCGCCGTCGTTTTCAGGCTGTAGAGCACGTCGCTGAAATATGAGCGCAGGTTTTCTTCAATAAAGCTACCGGACTCCAGCTTTAGTGTTTGAAGATCGCAGAGTGATAATAGATCGGCTGGCAGATGCAGCCTGATAAAATCCCGGGCGGTATCGGGATGCGTGAGAAACTGCTTGAATGCTGCATCGTGCGGCGTTGGGGTAAATTGTTCTCTACTTTTTTCTTCCTGGTCAGTCATGGCGCGCTCCGTTGCTTATGTATCCACCTTCAGCGAGGGGATCATCGTCCAGACGTCAGCATAAAAATAAAGCCGCCCTGATACAAGGCGGCTTGTTGTAACGTGCTGCGTTAGCCAATCGTCATCAGGCTGGCGTTTCCTCCCGCTGCGGCGGTATTAACGCTCAGCGAACGTTCGATCAACAGACGCTCCAGCAGCAGATTGGTTTCGCCACGAGCGAAGCCCTGTACCGAAACGATCGCGCCGCCGCGCGCCGCGACCTTCTCGCACAGCAGACGCAGCTGATCGGCATCGCCGTGATAGATCACCGCATCATAATGCTGTTCTTCAGCCAGCGGATCCTGAGCAAAGTCGATCCGTGCCCGTACTTTTTCCGGCAACGACTGCGCCAGCTTACGGTGCAGCTCATCATCCTGCCACAGGACGCGGCTGCCGACGCTGGTTACCGCCGCCAGCTGTACCAGCGCATCCTGCTCGTTATCCGTCAGACAGAGCACGCGCTCGCGCGGCAGCAGAATATAGGTGTTGCGTTCGCCGGTTGGACCCGGCAGCAAACGCACCGTGCCGCCCTGCGCCAGTTTTTCAAAGCGGGCGCAGGCTTCCGCCAGCTGCGGCTGCGCTTTGGCCCAGTCGCTCAGCGCCTTATGCGCTTCGATCAGGGAAGGGCGCAGCGTCGCGTCAGGCGCCTGTTCGGCATCGTGACGATCGAGCGTCACCTGTAGCGCGTTATCCGGGCGATGCGACAGCAGGCGATAGAGATAGAGCGGACCGCCCGCTTTCGGGCCGGTGCCCGACAGACCTTCGCCGCCAAACGGCTGTACGCCGACCACCGCGCCAACCATATTACGGTTAACGTACAGGTTGCCGACTTTAGCGCGCTGGGTCACCTGGCCGATGGTTTCATCGATACGGGTATGCACGCCCAACGTTAAGCCATAACCGGAAGCATTAATCTGTTCGATCAGCTGCGGCAGCGAGCTGCGCGTATAACGCACCACGTGCAGCACCGGGCCAAAGATCTCTTTATCCAGCTCGTCGATGCTGTTCAGCTCAATCAGCGTCGGCTTAATAAAGGTGCCCTGCGCCCACTCTTTGCTGTCCTGCTGATTTTCCTGCGCCGCCTGGAACACCGTCAGCCCTTTGGCGCGCATTGCCTGAATATGACGTTCGATATTCTCTTTTGCCTCGGCATCGATCACCGGTCCAATATCGGTTGAGAGACGCTCCGGGTTACCCATCCGGCATTCCGCCATCGCACCGCGCAGCATCTTCAGCGTATGATCGGCGGCATCTTCCTGAATACAGAGCAGACGCAGCGCCGAACAGCGTTGTCCCGCGCTGTCCCAGGCAGAGGAGACAATATCCAGCACCACTTGCTCGGTCAGCGCCGAGGAGTCCACGATCATCGCGTTCATCCCGCCGGTTTCGGCAATCAGCGGCGTTGGACGGCCCTGCGGATCGAGACGTCCGGCAAGGTTACGCTGTAACAAAGTGGCGACGGCGGTCGAGCCGGTAAACATGACGCCGCGCACCCGATCGTCGCCGGTCAGCTGGGCGCCAACGGTCTCGCCAGGGCCCGGCAGCAGCTGGATCACGCCAGCTGGCACGCCCGCCTCAAGCAGAATACGCACCGCCTGCGCGGCGATCAGCGGCGTTTGCTCTGCGGGTTTCGCCAGCACGCTGTTGCCTGCCGCCAGCGCGGCGGCGATCTGACCGGTAAAAATGGCCAGCGGGAAGTTCCAGGGACTAATACAGACTACCGGCCCTAATGGACGATGGGTTTCATTATCAAAGTCGCTGCTTACCAGGCCGGAATAGTAATAGAGGAAATCGACCGCTTCGCGCACTTCGGCAATGGCGTTGCTGAAGGTTTTACCCGCCTCGCGCACCAGAATGCCGATAAGCGTTTGCATCTGGCCTTCCATCAGTTCTGCGGCGCGTTCCAGGATGGCGGCGCGCTCCTGTGGCGGCGTGGCAAACCAGATTGGGCCGGCATTCACCGACGCCTGCAACGCCTGCGCCACTTCCTGTTCGCTGGCTTCACGCACTTCGCCAACAATATCGCTGGGATCGGCAGGGTTCAGCACCGGGCGGTAGTCGCCCTGACTCAGTTCGCCGTCCATCATCGGCCCGGCACGCCATACATGCGCGGCGCTGCTTAACAGGGCGCTGGAGAGCGAAGCCAGGCGGTGTTCATTAGCTAAATCCAGCCCGGCGGAGTTGGGGCGCTTATCACCGTACAGATCGCGCGGCAGCGGGATTTTCGGATGCGGCAGACCAATGGCGCCTTCCGTTGCGGCCAGGCGCTCAACCTGCTGAACCGGATCGGCCACCAGCTCATCCAGCGGCAGGGTATTGTCCGCGATGCGGTTAACAAAGGAGGTATTGGCGCCGTTTTCCAGCAGACGACGCACCAGATAGGCCAGCAGCGTTTCATGGGTGCCGACCGGCGCATAGATACGGCACGGGCGGTTCAGCTTGCCATCGGCAGTTTTCCCGACCACCTGCTCATACAGCGGCTCGCCCATGCCGTGCAGGCACTGGAACTCATACTGGCCGGGATAATAGTTATTGCCCGCCAGCTGATAAATGGCCGCCAGGCTGTGGGCGTTATGGGTGGCAAACTGCGGATAGATCAGGTTCGGCACCGCCAACAGCTTGCGGGCGCAGGCCAGGTAAGAAATATCGGTGTATACCTTGCGCGTATAAACCGGATAGCCTTCCAGCCCTTCGACCTGAGCGCGTTTGATTTCGCTGTCCCAGTAGGCGCCTTTTACCAGACGAATCATCAGGCGACGACGGCTGCGCTGCGCCAGATCGATCAGCGAGTCGATCACGAACGGGCAGCGTTTTTGATAAGCCTGGATAACGAAGCCGATGCCGTTCCAGCCTTCCAGCTCCGGCTCGAAGCAGAGCTTTTCCAGCAGATCGAGCGATAGCTCCAGGCGGTCGGCCTCTTCGGCGTCGATATTAATGCCGATGTCGTAAGAGCGCGCCAGCAGCGTCAACGATTTAAGAACCGGGTAGAGCTCTTCCATAACGCGCGCATACTGCGCCCGGCTGTAGCGCGGGTGCAGCGCGGAAAGTTTGATGGAGATCCCTGGGCCTTCATAAATGCCGCGCCCGTTTGAGGCTTTACCAATGGCGTGGATCGCCTGCTGATAAGAGAGCAGGTAGGCTTTCGCATCGCTGGCGGTCAGCGCCGCTTCGCCCAGCATATCGTAAGAGTAGCGGAAGCCTTTTTCTTCCAGCTTGCGCGCGTTGGCCAGCGCTTCGGCAATGGTTTCGCCGGTGACAAACTGCTCGCCCATCAGGCGCATCGCCATATCCACGCCTTTGCGGATCAGCGGCTCGCCGCTTTTGCTGATGATGCGGTTAAGAGAACGCGACAGGTTGGCTTCGTTATGCGTGGAGACCAGGCGGCCGGTAAACAGCAGGCCCCAGGTAGCGGCATTCACAAACAGCGAAGGGCTGCGGCCCAGGTGCGCCTGCCAGTTGCCGTTGCTGATTTTATCGCGGATCAGCGCATCGCGCGTCGGCTTATCGGGAATACGCAGCAGCGCTTCCGCCAGGCACATCAGCGCCACGCCTTCCTGCGAGGATAATGAGAACTCTTGCAGCAGGCTTTGCACCATTCCGGCGCGTCCGGTTGCTCCTTTCTGGTGCCTCAGCTTATCAGCCAGCGACCAGGCAAGCTGGTGGGCTTTCTCTGCCAGCGGAGCAGGCAAACGCGCCTGTTCCAGCAGCATTGATACTGCTTCAGGCTCCGGGCGTCGCCAGGCGGAGGTAATGGCAGCGCGGGCGACCGTTTGCGGCAGGATCTGTTCCGCGAAATCCAGGAACGGCTGATGCGGCTCTTCCGGCAGCGGCTCTTCAGCTTCATTAGCCGTCGCCTGCAACGGAAACTCAGCGGGCTGCGCGCCCTGTTCCAGCTGCTCAAGATAGTTAAAAATCGCTTGTTTAATCAGCCAGTGCGGGGTGCGATCGATATGTTGTGCGGCCAGCTTAATTCTGTCGCGGGTGGCTTCATCCAGTTTGACACCCATGGTCGTAGTTCCCATGCCTTAAACGCTCCTTAAAACCTTATATCACCGTGGTATGGCGCAATATCACCTATGTTGCAACTTTGTGCAACCGTGTTAATTGTGAGCCTGTTAACACTCTGCGCAAACGCCAAATTGTTAAATCAGCGAAAGCGGCATGGATATTGCTGCAAATTTCTCGCCATGTTTGCAGAAGACTGAATTTTCTTACGTTGGCGCGGTTGTTATCGGGGTGTAACCGGTTAAAACGTGACCTGGTGCAACCTTCTGAACTTCTGATGGTAAGGAGGAGTGAATTCACTGTAACAGCTGTGTTAAATGCATTGTGCGTTATAAACCTTTCCGGCAGGATAGCGCGCCACAGCTTAACGCATGATAAAAACCGCTGCGTTCCGGCGGGAATAACAGGGCAAATAACCCTCTGCTTGATACCGATAATAAATGGAGAACCTGATGACAGTAAGCACACCCATGTTGGTGACATTCATCATCTATATTCTTGGCATGGTGTTAATTGGCTTTATGGCCTGGCGCTCAACCAAAAATTTCGATGACTACATACTTGGTGGTCGTAGTCTTGGCAGCCTGGTTACCGCGCTTTCAGCCGGCGCATCGGATATGAGCGGCTGGCTGCTGATGGGGTTGCCTGGCGCTATTTTCCTGTCAGGGATTTCAGAAAGCTGGATTGCTATTGGGCTGACCATTGGCGCATGGCTGAACTGGAAGATCGTCGCCGGTCGCCTGCGCGTGCAAACCGAACATCACAATAATGCATTGACGTTGCCTGACTTTTTTACCAGTCGCTTTGAAGATCGCAGCAAGCTGCTGCGTGTTATCTCCGCCATCGTGATTCTGGTGTTTTTCACCATCTACTGCGCATCCGGCATCGTGGCCGGGGGACGTCTGTTTGAAAGTACCTTCGGTATAAGCTACGAAACCGCACTGTGGGCCGGTGCGGCCGCCACTATTCTCTATACCTTTATCGGCGGTTTCCTGGCGGTAAGCTGGACCGATACCGTACAGGCCAGCCTGATGATTTTTGCGCTGCTGCTAACGCCGATTATGGTGATTGCCGCCGTGGGCGGCCTTGATGACTCGCTGCGGGTTATCGAAGCGAAAAGCCTGGAAAATCTCGATATGCTGAAAGGGCTGAACTTTGTCGCGGTTATTTCGCTGCTGGGCTGGGGGCTGGGCTATTTTGGCCAGCCGCATATTCTGGCGCGCTTTATGGCTGCCGACTCTCATCGTTCGATTCGTACTGCCCGACGTATCGGTATGGCGTGGATGATCCTCTGCCTGGCCGGCGCCGTCGCGGTAGGCTTTTTCGGCATCGCCTATTTCCAGAACCATCCGGAACAGGCGGCAGGCGTTAGCGAGAACGGCGAGCGCATCTTTATCGAGCTGGCGCGTATCCTGTTTAACCCGTGGATCGCCGGGATCCTGCTTTCCGCTATTCTGGCGGCGGTGATGTCCACGCTGAGCTGCCAGCTGCTGGTCTGCTCCAGCGCCCTGACGGAAGATCTCTACAAAGGCTTTCTGCGTAAGAACGCCAGTCAGAAAGAGCTGGTTTGGGTTGGACGGGTGATGGTACTGATCGTTGCGCTGATTGCCATTGCGCTGGCCGCCAACCCTGACAACCGCGTACTGGGGCTGGTTAGCTACGCCTGGGCCGGTTTCGGCGCCGCTTTTGGACCGGTGGTGCTGTTCTCCGTCTGCTGGAAACGCACCACGCGTAACGGCGCGCTGGCGGGCATGGTGATTGGCGCGCTGACGGTGCTGGTATGGAAACATTACGGCTGGCTGGGTCTGTATGAAATCATTCCTGGCTTCCTGTTTGCCGGCATCGCTATCTACGTTGTCAGCCTGATGGGCCGCGCACCTTCCGCTGAAGCGCAGGCGCGCTTCAATGCGGCAGATGCGGAATATAACACGCACTAAGCTTTTTCTGTTGCAGGCCGGTAGCGATACCGGCCTTTTTTGTCCCTGTTATTTATGACGTGAACGACAGCAGGGCTACGTAAACCCGATCCCTGCGCACAACAGTAGAACTAAAACGAACCGGATAAAATTTTCCCAGCGCAAACCACAAATAATCACACCAGGTCACTTGTTTTTTATCTGCCGATAATGATAATCAGTATCGTTTTTGTTTACGCTTCTTTACGCCCATTTACGCTTACGAGAACTACTGAGGATCAGGCATGTTCGTTCCATTCTTAATTATGCTACGCGAAGGGCTGGAAGCGGCGCTTATCGTCAGCCTGATAGCCAGCTACCTGAAACGCACCCAGCGCACCCGCTGGTTCGGCGCCATGTGGGCCGGTGTCTTGATTGCCGCCGCACTCTGTCTGGCGCTTGGCCTGTTTATCAACGCCACCACCGGCGAATTCCCGCAAAAACAGCAGGAGCTTTTTGAAGGCATCGTGGCGGTTATCGCCGTCATCATCCTGACGTATATGGTCTTCTGGATGCGTAAGGTCTCACGCAACGTCAAAGCGCAGCTGGAAGGGGCCGTTGACCAGGCGCTGCAAAAAGGCAACAACAACGGCTGGGCGCTGGTTCTGATGGTTTTTCTTGCCGTCGCGCGCGAAGGGCTGGAATCGGTCTTCTTCCTGCTCGCCGCCTTCACGCAGGATGTCGGCCTGGCACCGCCCGTCGGCGCCGTGCTGGGGCTTATCACCGCCGCCGCTATCGGCGCGCTAATCTACTGGGGCGGCGTCAAACTGAACCTGGCTAAATTTTTTAAATGGACCAGCCTGTTTATCATCTTTGTCGCCGCTGGCCTTGCTGCCGGTGCGATCCGCGCCTTTCATGAAGCGGGGTTGTGGAATCAATACCAAACCATCGCCTTTGACCTCAGCAACTCGCTCTCCACGCATACCCTGGTCGGGACGCTGCTGGAAAGCCTGCTGGGTTACCAGGAAACGCCCACCGTTAGCGAAGTCGCGGTCTGGTTTATCTACCTCATTCCGGCGCTGCTGCTGTTTTTTATGCCTGCCCGGTCTACTGCCGCAGCGGCACGCTCAATACGCTAAAACCACTGGCGCGCCCGCCGCGCCTGTTTATGATTAACAGGGACAATATTGATGACCATTTTCTCTCACCGCAACGCCTTACTGGCTTCTCTGCTGGCGTATTCTGCGGTATCCGGCGCGGCTGATGTGCCGCAGGTTAATGTTAGCGTTAACGACAAACAGTGTGAACCGATGGAACTCACCGTTAGCGCCGGAAAAACCCAGTTTATTATCCGTAACAACAGCCAGAAAGGGCTGGAATGGGAAATCCTGAAAGGCGTAATGGTGGTTGAAGAGCGCGAAAACATCGCGCCGGGCTTCACGCAAAAACTTACCGCCAATCTCCAGCCCGGCGAATATGAAATGACCTGCGGCCTGCTCAGTAATCCGCGAGGTAAACTGATCGTCAAAGCGACCGGCGCTGCGCAGAATAGCGACAAACAGGCCGAGCTGACGCAGCTCAGCGGTGCAATCGCCGAATATAAAACCTGGGTCGTTGGCGAAGTGGCGCAGCTGGTCAGCGGCACTAAAGCCTTTACCGACGCGGTAAAAGCGGGCGATGTGAAAAAAGCGCAGGCGCTGTATGCGCCAACCCGTCAGCACTATGAGCGCATCGAACCGATTGCCGAACTGTTCGCCGATCTGGATGGCAGCATTGACGCGCGTGAAGATGACTACGAACAAAAAGCGGCAGATCCGAAATTCACCGGTTTCCATCGCCTCGAAAAAGCGCTGTTTGGCGATCGCAGCACCGACGGCATGAACGATTACGCCGATCGTCTGTATCAGGATACGCTGGAACTGCAAAAACGAATCAATGAGCTGGCTTTCCCGCCGGGCAAAGTGGTGGGCGGCGCGGCTGGCCTGATTGAAGAAGTGGCAGCCAGCAAAATCTCCGGCGAAGAAGATCGCTACAGCCGTACCGACCTGTGGGATTTCCAGGCCAACGTTGACGGCGCGCAGAAAATCGTTAACCTGCTGCGCCCGCAGCTGGAAAAAGCGAATCCGCAGCTGCTAAGCAAAGTGGATAACAACTTCAAAAAAGTCGATGCCATCCTGACTAAATATCGTACCCAGGACGGCTTCGCCTCGTATGAAAAACTGACCATTACCGATCGTAATCGACTGAAAGGGCCGATTACCGCGCTGGCGGAAGATTTGGCTCTGCTACGTGGCACGCTGGGACTGGATTAAGCAGGATGAAAAAAATGACCGATACGGCGATGCCTTCACGGCGTCGCCTGTTAAAAGGACTCGGTCTGCTGGGCGGCGCCGCTGTGGTTGGCAGCGGCTGTCCGGTAAGCGGCGCGGCGGCGAAAAATTTTTCGCCCGGCACGCTCTCACCCAACGCACGGGAAGAGCGCCAGCCGTTTTACGGAGCGCATCAGGCAGGGATCACCACGCCGCAGCAGGCGGCAATGATGCTGGTGGCCTTTGACGTACTGGCGAATGATAAAAGCGAACTGGTGCGGTTGTTCAAACTGCTCACCGAACGCATCGCCTTTCTGACCGTCGGCGGCATCGCGCCGCCGATCGCCAATCCGCAGCTGCCGCCGCTTGATTCCGGCATCCTCGGTGGACATATCTGGTCCGATAATCTGACGGTAACCGTCTCGGTGGGGGAGGCGTTATTTGACGAGCGCTACGGTCTGGCGGCGTTAAAACCCGCGAAGCTGCAAACCATGACGCGTTTTCCCAACGACGCGCTGGATGCGGAAAGCTGTCATGGCGATCTGCTGTTGCAAATCTGCGCCAACACCAACGATACCGTTATCCATACGCTACGCGATATTATCAAACATACGCCCGATCTGCTGGCGATCCGCTGGCGGCGCGAAGGTTTTATCTCCGACCATGCGGCGCGCAGCAAAGGTAAAGAAACGCCAATCAACCTGCTGGGCTTCAGGGATGGCACGGCCAATCCCAATACGGCAAACCAGGCGCTGATGGATTCCATCCTCTGGGTGACGAAAGATCAGCAGGAGCCCGCCTGGACCGTGGGCGGCAGCTATCAGGCGGTGCGTATTATCCAGTTCCGCGTTGAATTTTGGGATCGTACGCCGCTGGGCGAACAGCAAACTATCTTTGGCCGTGAAAAGCTCAGCGGCGCGCCGCTGGGGATGAAAAACGAACGCGATGAGCCGGACTACACCCAGGATCCGCAGGGAAAAATTATTCCGCTTGATGCGCATATCCGTCTGGCCAATCCACGCACGGCGGAAACGCAAAGCAGCCTGATGCTGCGTCGCGGCTACAGCTATTCCGCTGGCGTAACGTCTGCTGGTCAGCTGGATATGGGGCTGCTGTTTGTCTGTTATCAACACGATTTAGAAAAAGGATTTTTAGCGGTACAAAAACGGCTCAACGGTGAAGCGCTGGAGGAATATATTAAACCCGTGGGCGGCGGCTATTTCTTTGTGCTGCCCGGCGTGACAAATAATCAACGCTATCTGGCGCAGTCGTTACTGGAGACCTGATTAACTTACGGTTTCCCGCCGGGTTATAAATGGCGGGAGACTATTTTTTGTACACGCTTTCTTTTCGCGATTCCTTTTCCTGCCCTGTGATGAAATTTCTGATTTATCTCAGCACTATTTTCGTTTCTTAACCTATTGTTTTATAATTATAAATTAAGAAGTTTCCTTTTTTCTCCGCGTCAAATGATTATTTTTTATTCATTCAGGTAAAGTTGCTGTTGCAAATTTATAAGAATCTGTTGCACTTTATACAGGTCGGTAGTCTGAAATGTTCAGCTTCCTTGATGGAGAATGCGAATGGAAAAGTCCGGTAATGGACAGCCCGTTTCAAATAAAAAACATCGCACGGTTTTTCGCGAGAGTTTTTCTTTCTCCTGGTTATCTTCTTCTTTTTTCAATCCTCCTGGCTTAACTCCCTTTTATGTTTTCCGGCGTATGCCTGCGGCGTGCGCTCATTCATTAACGGCTCGTAAGGCTCTGAAGGAAGCCACCCTCTAAAGCGTTCACGTAATCGCACCAGACCGGCTCCGGTGCGGGAAATGAAACCAACTGTAAGGTGCCACTATGGGAAGACAGAAAGCAGTGATCAAAGCGCGTCGTGAAGCACGTCGGGTGCTTCGTAGCGATTCACGCAGCCATCGGCAGCGCGAAGAAGAATCGGTCACCTCGCTGGTGCAAATGGGCGGCCTGGATGCCATCGGTATGGCATGTGATTCACGCGACCGTTTACCTATTGAAGCGCGTAATGAGGCGCAGGCGCACTATCTTAACGCCATAGAGACAAAGCAGCTGATCTTCGCAACCGGTGAAGCGGGTTGCGGTAAAACCTGGATCAGCGCGGCAAAAGCGGCAGAAGCCCTGATTCACAAGGATGTCGACAGGATTATCGTGACCCGACCGGTGCTGCAGGCCGACGAGGATTTGGGCTTTTTGCCTGGTGATATTTCTGAAAAGTTTGCTCCCTATTTTCGCCCGGTCTACGACGTTCTGGTTAAACGTCTCGGTTCTTCCTTTATGCAATACTGTCTGCGTCCGGAAATCGGCAAGGTGGAGATCGCCCCCTTTGCCTATATGCGCGGGCGTACTTTTGAAAACGCCGTGGTGATCCTGGATGAGGCGCAAAACGTCACCGCTGCGCAGATGAAAATGTTTTTGACCCGCCTGGGCGAGAACGTCACGGTTATCGTCAACGGTGATATTACCCAGTGTGATTTGCCTGCGGGTGTGACATCGGGCCTGGCCGACGCGCTTGATCGTTTCGTCGAAGATGAAATGGTAAGCGTGGTGCGATTTGGTAAAGAGGATTGCGTGCGTTCCGCGCTCTGTCAGCGCGCGCTGCATGCTTATAGTTGATTGAGTGAGTAGTCTGTAGCCCAGGCCCGGACGCAAGTCCGGGCTTTTTTACGCGGGCAGCCTGCGGCTGTCCAACCGGCAAGGCCGGTTGTCGAACCCGACGGGGCTTCTCATCACCCCTTTCAGAGTGCTTTATGCCAATAAAAAAGCCTGAACTTTCGCTCAGGCTTTCTTATGAAATATGGCGGTGAGAGGGGGATTGACTCGCGCTAACGCGCTCGCCCTGCGGGCAGCCTGCGGCTGTCCAACCGGCAAGGCCGGTTGTCGAACCCGGCGGGGCTTCTCATCACCCCTCTCAGAGTGCTTTATGCCAATAAAAAAGCCTGAACTTTCGCTCAGGCTTTCTTATGAAATATGGCGGTGAGAGGGGGATTCGAACCCCCGATACGTTGCCGTATACACACTTTCCAGGCGTGCTCCTTCAGCCACTCGGACACCTCACCGCATTGTCTGTTAACACCGCTCTGGGTGGCAACGGGGCGCTACTATAGGGAGTTGTCATTACAGGGTCAAGCACTATTTTTCCCTTTTGTTATCACCGGTTAAGGCTTATACAATTCGCTATCTTTAGCAGGGCTGTCATAGAAACGACATCGAAGCGTAAGAAAAAATACATCACCCTGACTTACGCTTCTTTATACAACCTCGCAATAAAAATTTACAAAGGATTAAGTAAATGAAAAAGCAGCCCTTATTAACGCTTTCCCTGCTGGCAACCCTGATCGGCGGCAACGCTATGGCGGAAATGGCGACCCTTTCACGCGCCGCGTCTGGCGATATTACCCAGCAGGGCGGCGCACGCCGTTTTAGCGGCGACCAAACCGCAGCGCTCAGGGCATCGTTAAGCAACGCGCCGGTAAAAAACGTTATTTTGCTGATTGGCGATGGCATGGGCGACTCGGAAATAACGCTGGCGCGTAACTATGCTATGGGCGCAGGCGGCTTTTTTAAAGGTATCGATGCGCTACCGCTCACCGGACAATATACCCACTATTCGCTCGATAAAGAGACGCATAAACCTAACTATGTTACCGACTCGGCCGCCTCGGCAACCGCCTGGTCCACCGGCGTAAAAACCTATAACGGCGCGCTCGGCGTTGACGTTAACGGTAAAGATCACGTAACGCTGCTGGAGCTGGCTAAAGCTGCGGGTAAAGCCACCGGTAACGTCTCTACCGCTGAGCTGGAAGATGCAACGCCCGCCGCGTTAATTTCTCATGTCACCTCGCGCAAATGTTACGGTCCGGTAAAAACCAGCGAGCTTTGCGCCAGCAATGCGCTGGAAAAGGGTGGCAGAGGATCGATTGCCGAGCAGCTGCTGGTCACGCGTGCCGATGTTACGTTGGGCGGCGGCGCGGAAACCTTCAGTGAAGTGGCCAAAGCGGGGAATTACCAGGGAAAAACGCTGCGCGAACAGGCTGCAGCACGCGGCTATCAGCTGGTCAACGATCTGCAAACGCTGGAGGCGGTAACCGTAGCCAACCAGCAGAAACCGCTGCTGGGCCTGTTTAGCGATGGCAATATGCCGGTGCGCTGGCAGGGCCCGAAAGCCAGCTATCACGGCAATATCGATAAGCCCGCCGTTACCTGTGAAGCTAATGCGCAGCGTCCGGCCAACACGCCGACGCTGGCGCAAATGACAGATAAGGCTATCAGCCTGCTCAGTACCAATAAACAAGGTTTCTTCCTGCAGGTTGAGGGCGCCTCGATCGATAAACAGGATCACGCCGCCAATCCCTGCGGACAAATTGGCGAAACGGTAGATTTAGATGAGGCGGTACAGAAAGCGCTGGAATTTGCGCGTAAAGATGGCAATACGCTGGTGATCGTTACCGCTGACCATGCGCATTCCAGCCAGATCGTTGAAAACGGCACGAAAGCGCCGGGCCTGACGCAGGCGTTAAATACCAAAGATGGGGCGGTAATGACCGTCAGCTACGGGAATTCGGAAGGGGAATCGCAGGAGCATACCGGCACGCAGCTGCGTATTGCCGCCTACGGTCCGCATGCGGCTAATGTGGTTGGCCTGACTGACCAAACCGATCTCTTCTTTACTATGTACGATGCGCTGGGACTGAAAAAATAACAGGCGAGCCTGAGGCCGGAGACGACAAGCACGCCTACGGCGTAACGGTTTCGGATCTGCCTGGTTGCTTTTCCGCGGGTGATAACCTGGATGAGGCAATCGCCAACGCTAAAGAAGCGATCGCTGCGGCCATAATGCAAAAGCCCCGCCCTGAACTGACGGGGCTGCTTGCTTAAGTGCGGTTTAAGAAGACGTTTTCACGCGATTAGCAAAACTCTTACGCAGTTTCTGCAGCTTCGGCGGGATCACCGCCATGCAGTAGCCGTTGCGCTGGCCTGCGCCTTCCCAGTAATCCTGATGATAAGCTTCCGCCGGATAAAATTCTTTCAGCGGCTCGATAGTGGTGACGATCGGGTCGCTGTGATCCTGCTGGGCGCGCGCGATCGCCGCTTTGGCTTCCGCTTCTTGCTCTGCGTTCGCCGGGAAAATAGCGGAGCGATACTGGGTGCCGATGTCGTTGCCCTGACGATTCAGCTGGGTCGGATCGTGCGTGACAAAGCTGATGTCCAGCAGATCGCCAAAGCTGACTTTTTCCGGATCGAAACCGATGCGGATGGCTTCAGCATGGCCGGTTGCGCCGCTGCATACCTGCTCGTAGGTCGGGTTAGGGCGCGTTCCGCCGGTATAGCCGCTCTCTACTGATTCAACGCCGATAATGTCCTTAAACACCGCTTCGGTACACCAGAAACATCCGCCTGCAATTACCGCATATTCAATTGCCATTCTTTTACTTCTCCAGATTGGGTCGTGACGCTAAGCCAGCCATCCTCGCATAATCTGCTATTCACCGGCAATTAGCGCCGCTCTTTCTGTTCAGCTAACCGCCTAACAGGAAAATTTTTCATGTTAAATCAGCATCTCCGGCTTAAATTTCTTATGCTGATCGCTGGTTTGCTCGCCCATCACGCGGAACAGGCCTTCACCGGTATAGTGCAGCGTGGCAGGCAGTTCCACCTGCGGATCGACATGCGCTTTAACCACTTCAAAAATAAAAAAGTTGTAATTATCAACCAGCGCGCCGTCGTAAAGCCGACATTCAAAGCTGGCGAAGCATTCGGCAATCAGCGGCGCTTTAACCACGCAGCCCGGCTCAGCGGTAAGGCGGTTATCCGCGAATTTATCGATCTCATCGCCGTGGCTGTTGCCAATGGCCACCACCCGATCGATTAACTCGCGGGTGGGAATATTAATTACACATTCGCCGCTGTTGCGGATCAAATCGTGGCTGACGTTCATACTGGCGATCATGCAGCCCAGCAGCGAGGGCGAAAATTCCAGAATGGTATGCCAGCCAAGCGTCATAATATCGCTCTGGTTTTCCCAGCTTGACGTCACCAGAACCACCGGGCCCGGCTCCAGATATTTGCGCACTTTTTCTACGGGAAAGTTTTGCTTATCGTAAACAGCCATAATGCCTCCACTGGTGAAAGAGACTCTTCTCTCAGTGTAGCGGCTGACGCGCGCGGCACCAGCCGCAGGCACAGCATTAACGGCTGCGCAGACGAATGACGCCGGCAGGAAAAATCCCGCTCATCGCCGTACCGACCGGGTTGCCGCGCCGCCTAATCCCTGCGCGCCTTCTATACTACTGCTAAATAAAGGAGGCGCTATGTGCGGACGTTTTACTCAAATTCAATCACGCGAAGCCTGGCTGTCAGCGCTTGAGGGCCAGGCCGAGCGCAATATTGCCTGGGATGAGCAGCCGATCGGACGCTATAACGTCGCGCCCGGCAGTAATGTGCTGTTGTTGAACTACCGCGACGATGCGCTGCATCTCGATCCGGTTTTTTGGGGCTATGCGCCGCCCTGGTGGCATAAAGCGCCGCTGATCAACGCCCGGGTAGAAACGGCGGCGAAAAGCAAAATGTTTCGCCCGCTGTGGCAGCACGGTCGCGCTATTGTCATGGCCGATGGCTGGTATGAGTGGAAGCGCGAAGGCGAAAAGAAACAGCCTTATTACATCTGCCATCGCCAGCGCCAGCCGCTCTTTTTCGCGGCGATAGGCCATGCGCCCTATGCGCGCCAGCAGGAAAAAGAGGGCTTTGTGATTATCACCGCCGCCAGCGATCGCGGCATGGTTGACCTGCACGACAGGCGACCGCTGGTGCTGGAGGCGCAGGCGGTAAGCGAATGGCTGCATCCTGACACGTCTGCCCAACGCGCCGGGGAACTGACAGAGCAGGCGGCGACAGATCCGCAGCAGTTTAGCTGGCATCCCGTCAGCCGGGCGGTAGGCAATCCGCATCATCAACAGCCGGAGCTGGTGGAGCCCATTGCGGACCCACTGTGTTAAATGCGCCAGGTCCACCATTTTTTGCAAAATTCAGTCTGTTCTGAAAATTCGCTTCTCGCTGGCGAAGCCGGAATTGGCGACTATACTGGTTTGGTACGATGTCCGCATGAAGTGATGCGAGATAGGCAGTCGGCTCAGGGCCGACCAGGCAACAGGTCAACCCAGGGAGAGTCGCTTCATTAGCTATCCAGCATTGTGCCACTTATCTCATTTAGCCGCGCTGTAAACCTGTCCTGTTTCGCCATCCTTCTGCTGCATCAAAAGTTCTGCGTGCGTTAACCCAATGGCGTTAACCGCGTTAATTCGGGCAGGAGGAAGAGTGTGAAAACCGTAGCAGCAGAAAACCACGTATTACCTTCCCTGAGCGGCGGCCTCTACGCATTCTTCTTTGATGTTGACGGTACGCTGGCTGCCATCCAGTCGCGTCCCGATGAAGTTTTTATTCCTGAGCCGGTGCGAAAATCACTCCAGACGCTTTCACGCTTAAGCGATGGCGCGCTGGCGCTGGTCTCCGGGCGACCGGTTCACGAGCTGGATATGCTGGCAGCCCCGCTACGGGCGCCGGCGGCTGGCGTACATGGCGCTGAACGACGCGATGCCAGCGGCGAGCTGCATCGTATTTCTCTTCCGGCCTCAATGGGGCAGCAGCTAAGCGATACGCTGCACAACGCTATGGCGCAGTGGCCGGGTACGTTGCTGGAAACCAAGGGAATGGCGTTTGCGTTGCACTATCGCCGTGCCGTGCAGTATGAAGACGAAGTGATGCAGCTGGCGCAAAAGCTGGTTGAACGTTTCCCGACGCTGGCGCTGCAGCCGGGTAAGTGTGTGGTGGAGATAAAGCCACAGGGCGTGGATAAAGGTGAAGCGATCAAAGCTTTTATGGGAGAAGCGCCGTTTGCCGGACGCATACCGGTATTTGTTGGTGATGACTTGACGGATGAAAAAGGATTTCGCGCGGTCAACGCGCTGCAGGGCATATCCGTTAAAGTCGGTGAAGGCTCAAGCGAGGCTCACTTTCGCCTGAAAGGGGTGAGTGACGTATATACCTGGCTGGAGCAAATTAAATTACAACTAGAGCAAGACAAGACAACGTCGGTAAGGAGTCAAGGTTATGAGTCGCTTAGTAGTCGTATCTAACCGTATCGCTGTACCAGATGGGTCCACAGCCAGCGCCGGTGGCCTGGCGGTCGGTATCCTGGATGCGCTGAAAACTACCGGTGGATTATGGTTCGGCTGGAATGGTGAGATTAGCGCCATTAGTGAAGAAGATGATGAAGAGATCGATATCGTTAAACAGGAAGGCATTACCTACGCCTCTTTCCCGCTGAATCAAAACGATTACGATCTCTACTATTGTCAGTTCTCCAATACCGTTATTTGGCCCGCTTTTCATTACCGTCTCGATTTAGTGCAGTTCCAGCGTGAAGCGTGGGACGGCTATTGTCATGTCAATGAGCTGCTGGCAGAACGCCTGCTGCCGCTGATCGAGCCAGACGATATTCTGTGGATTCATGATTACCATCTGCTGCCGTTTGCCGCCGAGCTGCGCAAACGCGGCGTAAATAACCGGATTGGTTTCTTCCTGCATATTCCTTTCCCAACGCCAGAAATTTTCAACGCGCTGCCGCCGCATAAAGAGCTGCTGGAGATGCTGTGCGATTACGATCTGCTGGGCTTCCAGACGGAAAACGATCGTCAGGCTTTCCTGGAGTGTATGGCGCTGCTGACTCAGGTACAGCATAAAGGGCCGAAGCTGCATCGCGCCTTTGGCAATACCTTTGCGACCGAGGTCTATCCGATCGGCATCGAGCCGAACAGCATTAAAGAGATGGCGGAAGGGCCGCTGCCGCCGAAAATGGCCGCGATGAAACGCGAACTGGGCGATGCGAAAAACATTATCGCCTGCGAGCGTCTGGACTATTCCAAAGGTCTGCCGGAGCGTTTCCTGGCCTATGAAGCGCTGCTGGAAAACTATCCGCAGCATCGCGGCAAAATTCGCTACTCGCAAATTGCGCCAACCTCACGCGGCGACGTGCAGGCGTATCAGGATATTCGTCATCAGCTGGAGACGGAAGCAGGGCGCATCAACGGCAAATATGGCACGCTGGGCTGGACGCCGCTCTACTATCTGAATCAGCATTTCGACCGTCGTCTGCTGATGAAAATTTTCCGCCTGACCGACGTCGCTCTGGTTACGCCGCTGCGTGACGGGATGAACCTGGTGGCGAAAGAGTACGTTGCCGCACAGAACCCTGAAGATCCGGGCGTGCTGGTACTGTCGCGTTTTGCCGGCGCGGCGAACGAGCTGACGTCAGCGCTGATCGTTAACCCGTACGACCGCGATGAAGTCGCGGCGGCGCTGGATAAAGCACTAACCATGTCGCGTACGGAACGTATTTCCCGCTATAACGACATGATGACGGTGCTGCGTAAAAACGACATTAGCCACTGGCGTGAAAGCTTCCTGCAGGATCTCCGCGCGATTACGCCGCGCTCCGAAGATGGCAAGGCGGACAATAAGGTCGCCACCTTTCAACGTCTTGCCTGATTAAGCGGACGCATCGACAGGGAAGTTGATGCGTTTTCGTTTTTGCGGGCGCGCTCAATCTGCCGTTACGTCTGGTTACGCTGAAATAAATGCTTAACGCAGGCGCGCAAAAACCGCAGAAAATAATGCATTTCCTCTTAATAATAGATCGAATATAAAAAGGGCAAAAAAGCGATTGCCGCCCGGTTTTTGTTCGTCTGCCTCGCATTTGCAAAAAAAAGAGCGGTTATCAATAAAGAATCGCTTATCGGTGCCGATAGTCACTGTAGAACTCTTCGCCTTTCCGCTAAATCATTCATATCCCTTATGTAACCGCTTGTTACACCTGCTGATGCGCTTCATACAATGCCGCTTCACTGTTAACGAACCGTTGTCATAAAACGGTCATCTCACCTTTTTTGCCCCGACAGGGTAATCGTCTTCGTTCGAAACGATTGCGGTAAGTGATTAATATCCCAATGAGATTGGCAGCTCATAACCAGCATTAAATATGGCATTGGAAAAAATATTCAGATGTTAATTTTACGTAACGGTGGTTTTTACCTTCGCCTGGCAGAGAATGGTTAAAAAGCAAACTTTTGATGCATTTTTGTTATTGGGAAGCTAAAAATTTAACAAAAAGTGGCTTTATTGGTTGCGTAATACCCTATTCACAAGCGTTGCTGATGGATTTTTTACAAAAATTTGCCTTAAAAGTGTGACGTAGATCACACTTTATCTAAAATTTTACCGATCGCTCGTTGTATGTCGAAATCAGAGGGGATACATTTGCACTGCTTTCGGAATTATCTTAAAAAACTGTAAGCGAACGTCACGGAAGGCAGGTACAACTTAAGTAATACATGGCCTGGAATTATGGCTGTTACTGACGCAGTATCCCGGTGGGATGTGAAAAACGTTCAGAAAATGTTTGGCTTCTGCCGCTGATTTTTTGCCATCTTTAGATTTACCAGCCAGCAACCAAGAATGCGGTAACCATTCCGCACAGTTAAAAGTAGTGTTAGTCAGGATGGGAAAAAAAATGGGTACCTCCGAATTATTAAAACATATTTACGATATTAACTTGTCATATTTGCTGCTTGCACAACGTTTAATTAATCAGGAAAAAGCCTCTGCCATGTTCCGTTTGGGCATTGATGAGCAGATGGCTGATACATTATCGCAGTTAACGCTGCCGGAGATGGTGAAATTAGCGGAAACCAACCAGTTGGTATGTCAGTTCCGCTTTAACGACCATAACCTTATTAACCGCCTGACGCAGGAGTCGCGTGTGGATGATTTGCAGCAAATTCACACCGGCATTTTATTATCCAGCCGTTTATTACGCGATGCTGCAAAAGATGAAGCGCCGAAAAAGAGGGCGGTATAATGAGCGAAAAAAGTATTGTTCAGGAAGCACGTGATATTCAACTGGCGATGGAATTAATTTCGCTGGGTGCGCGCCTGCAAATGTTGGAAAGTGAAACGCAGCTTAGCCGTGGCCGTTTAATCAAATTATATAAAGAGCTGCGCGGCAGCCCGCCGCCAAAAGGAATGCTGCCTTTTTCGACCGACTGGTTTATGACCTGGGAACAGAATATTCATGCGTCAATGTTCTGTAACGCCTGGAAGTTTCTGCTGAAAAGCAAACTCACCAGCGGCGTGGATGCGGTTATTAAAGCGTATCGTCTGTATCTTGAGCAGTGTCCGCAGTCGGATGATGCCCCACTGCTGGGCCTGACGCGCGCCTGGACTCTGGTGCGTTTTGTTGAAAGCGGCATGCTCGAACTGTCCGACTGCAAATGCTGCGGCGGCAGCTTTATTAACCATGCGCATCAGCCGGTTGGCAGCTTTGCCTGCAGCCTGTGCCAGCCGCCATCACGTGCGGTAAAAAGACGTAAACTTTCGGCAGAGGCTGCCGATAACATTTCACAACTGCTGGATGAACAGGTTAAACACGCCGTTTAAGTTTGTTCGCACTGTGAAATGGCATCCAGCAGCGGTTTTTAACCGCTGCTTTTTTTTTGCCTTCACGCTGACGAATAACGCCTGCGGCTCTCTGGCTTAACTTCCACCAACACGTTACTGACGTAAGGATTTATTGTGCTGGTTATTTTGGGTTATATCCTCGTTGTTGGCTCGGTGTTGGGCGGCTATATGATGGTCGGCGGCCACCTGGGCGCACTTTATCAACCTTCAGAACTGATCATTATCGGAGGGGCAGGTATTGGCGCTTTTGTCGTCGGAAATAATGGCAAAGCAATCAAGGCAACGTTAAAAGCGTTACCGCTGCTGTTCCGCGGCTCTAAATATAATAAAGCGCTGTATATGGATCTGATGGCGCTGTTATATCGCCTGATGGCTAAATCGCGCCAACAGGGAATGATGTCGCTGGAACGCGATATTGAAAACCCAAAAGAAAGTGAAATTTTCGCTAATTACCCGCGCATCCTGTCCGATAACAAGTTAGTGGATTTTATCACCGACTATATGCGGTTAATGATTAGCGGCAATATGAACGCGTTTGAAATTGAAGCGCTGATGGATGAAGAGATCGAAACCTACGAGCATGAATGCGACGTACCAGCGCAAAGTATTAGCGCCATCGGCGATTCGCTCCCGGCGTTCGGTATCGTGGCGGCGGTAATGGGCGTGGTGCATGCGCTGGCCTCGGCGGATCGTCCGGCGGCAGAGCTGGGCGAGCTGATTGCCCATGCGATGGTCGGTACGTTCCTCGGCATCCTGCTGGCATACGGTTTTATCTCGCCGCTTTCCGCAGTGCTGCGGCAGAAATGCGCGGAAACCACCAAGATGATGCAGTGCATCAAGGTGACGTTGCTTTCCAGCCTGAACGGCTACGCGCCGCAGATTGCCGTAGAGTTTGGCCGTAAAACGCTTTATTCCACCGAGCGTCCGTCGTTCACCGAACTGGAAGAGCACGTACGCAACGCGAAATCAGCCGGTAAGCAGACTTCGGGCCAGGACGCATGAATAACAAAAATCACCCCATAGTGCTGGTTAAACGGCGCAAGCATAAAAAACATGAGGGTGGTCACGGCTCATGGAAAATCGCCTACGCCGATTTTATGACCGCAATGATGGCGTTTTTCCTGGTGATGTGGCTGATCTCAATTGCCAACCCGAAACAGCTGACGCAAATCGCGGAATATTTTCAGACGCCGCTCAAGGTGGCGTTAAGCGGCGGTCAGCGCAGCAGCGACAGCGAAAGCCCCATCCCCGGCGGCGGCGACGATCCGACCAGGAAGGAAGGGGAAGTACAGAAACATGTCGATATGGACGCGGAAAAACGCAAGCTGGATGAGATCCGTCTTAATCGCCTGCGTGAGCGCCTGGACCAGCTGATTGAGTCCGATCCGCGCCTGAAAGCGCTGCGGCCGCATTTGATTATCAACCTGGTTGAGGAAGGGTTGCGCATCCAGATTATCGATAGCCAGAACCGGCCAATGTTTAAAACCGGCAGCGCCCAGGTCGAGCCTTATATGCGCGATATTCTGCGGGCGATTGCGCCGATTTTGAACGATTTGCCAAACAAGATCAGTCTTGCCGGCCACACCGATGATTTTCAGTACGCCACGGGCGATCGCGGCTACAGCAACTGGGAACTGTCGGCCGACCGCGCCAACGCCTCACGTCGTGAGCTGGTGGCCGGTGGCCTGGATGGCAGCAAAATGCTGCGCGTGGTGGGTATGTCCGACACCATGCGGCTGAAAAACCGCGGCGGCGATGAGGCGATTAACCGTCGCATCAGCCTGCTGGTGCTGAATCACGACACTCAGGCGCAAATCGAAAAAGAGAATGCTGAAAGTGACGCCGTACAGCTAAGCGATCCGCAGAGTATGAAACAAATTACCGCGCCGGCTCAGCCGTCTGCTGCGGATATAAACCCAGATCATCAACCCTCGCAGGCCGCGCCGGTCAGTCAGGAGCAGCCGGTAACCGATTTACCGCCGGCTCCTGCCAGTACGCCGCAGCCTGATCGCGACTCACAGCAGAGGTGATAACCGTGAGCATGGATATCAGCGATTTTTATCAGACGTTCTTCGATGAAGCTGACGAGCTGTTGGCGGACATGGAGCAACACCTGCTGGGGTTAGACCCGCAGGAGCCAGATTCGGAACAGCTTAACGCCATTTTCCGTGCGGCCCATTCGATTAAAGGCGGGGCTGGCACCTTTGGCTTCGTGGTTTTGCAGGAAACCACGCATATTCTGGAGAATATTCTGGACGGTGCGCGCCGGGGCGAAATGCAGCTCAGCACTGACATCATCAACCTGTTTTTGGAAACCAAAGATATTATGCAGGAACAGCTCGATGCCTATAAGGCGGGTCAGGAGCCTGACGCCGAAAGCTTTAAATATATCTGCGAAGCCCTGCGCCAGCTGGCGCTGGAGGCGAAAGGCGAAACCATCGCTCCGGCGAAAAAAGCTGACGCCGCGCCGGTTGCCGCCGCGCCTGCTGCTGCTGCATCCGGTCTGCGCCTGAAGCTGAGCGATCTGAAGCCGAACGAAGTCGCTTTGCTGCTGGAAGAGCTGGGTAACCTTGGCACCGTTAGCGATGTGCAGCGGGGCGAGACCAGCCTGGAGACCACGCTCGACACCACCATCGATAAAGACGATCTGGTGGCCGTGCTCTGTTTTGTGATTGAAGAATCGCAAATCAGCTTCCCGGACGCGGCATCAGCGCCTGTGGCCGCTGAACCCGCTGCGTCTGCGTCTTGTGTGCCGACCACCATGGCCGAAGCGGAGATCACCGCGACGCCGGCAGCGGTAACCGAGCTGGCGTCGGCGGTAAAACGCGAAACCAGGAAGGCCGCCCCGGCGAAAACCAGCGAATCGAGCAGTATTCGCGTGGCGGTCGAAAAGGTCGATCAGCTGATCAACCTGGTCGGCGAGCTGGTGATTACCCAGTCGATGCTGGCGCAGCGCTCCGGTGCGCTGGACCCGGTTGCCCACGGCGATTTGCTGAACAGTATGGGCCAGCTGGAGCGTAACGCGCGCGATCTGCAGGAATCGGTCATGTCGATCCGTATGATGCCGATGGAATATGTCTTCAGCCGCTTCCCACGTCTGGTGCGCGATCTGGCCAGCAAGCTGGGCAAAGAGGTAGAGCTGACGCTGCTGGGTAGCTCCACGGAGCTGGATAAAAGCCTGATTGAGCGCATTATCGATCCGTTAACGCACCTGGTGCGTAACAGCCTTGACCACGGGATCGAATCGCCGGATAAGCGCGTTGCCAACGGTAAAAGCGCGGTAGGCAACCTGACTCTGTCAGCCGAACATCAGGGCGGCAATATCTGCATCGAAGTGATCGATGACGGCGCCGGTCTGAATCGTGAACGTATTCTGGCGAAGGCGCTCTCATCTGGTCTGCCGGTCAGCGACGCGATGAGCGATGAAGAAGTCGGTATGCTGATTTTCGCCCCTGGCTTCTCTACCGCCGAGCAGGTTACCGATGTTTCGGGCCGTGGCGTCGGTATGGATGTGGTGAAACGAAACATTCAGGAGATGGGCGGTCACGTTGAGATCGCGTCGAAGCAGGGTAAAGGCACCACCATTCGTATCCTGCTGCCGCTGACGCTGGCGATCCTCGACGGCATGTCAGTACGCGTAGCGGATGAGGTGTTTATTCTGCCGCTGAATGCGGTAATGGAATCGCTTCAGCCGCGTGCGGAAGATTTGAAGCCGCTGGCGGGTGGCGAATGCGTGCTTGAAGTGCGCGGTGAATATCTGCCGCTGGTGGAATTGTGGAACGTTTTTGATGTGCAGGGCGCGAAAACCGAGGCGACTCAGGGCATCGTCGTGATATTGCAGAGCGCGGGCAAACGCTACGCCTTGCTGGTTGACCAGCTGATTGGTCAGCATCAGGTGGTGGTGAAAAACCTTGAAAGCAACTATCGCAAAGTGCCGGGTATTTCCGCCGCCACCATCCTTGGCGATGGCAGCGTCGCGTTGATCGTTGATGTCTCTGCACTGCAATCCTTGAACCGTGAGAAGCGCGTGGCCGGCGCCGCGTAAACGTAACCAATTAGGGGCAAACCTATGACTGGAATGGCAAATGTAACGAAACTGGCCGGTGAGACCGTCGGACAAGAGTTTCTGGTTTTTACGCTCGGTGACGAAGAATACGGCATCGATATTCTGAAAGTGCAGGAGATCCGTGGTTACGATCAGGTGACCCGTATCGCCAATACCCCGGCGTTTATTAAAGGGGTAACCAACCTGCGCGGCGTGATTGTACCCATTATCGATCTGCGCGTGAAGTTCGCGCAGCCGGACGTCCAATACAACGATAACACCGTAGTAATCGTGCTTAATTTAGAGCATCGCGTGGTGGGTATTGTGGTTGATGGCGTATCTGACGTGCTGTCGCTGACCACCGATCAGATTCGTCCTTCCCCGGAATTTGCCGTCACCATGTCCACAGAATACCTGACGGGACTAGGTGCGCTGGGTGAGCGTATGCTCATTCTGGTTGATATTGAGAAGCTGTTGAGCAGCGATGAAATGGCGTTAATGGATACATTGCGTAGCGCATAAAATATACCGCTAACCCCGACAGGTAATAAACCTGATGAATTATAACGGGGTGACAGGATAAAAAAAGGGCGTCATAATGGCGCCCTTTTTCTATGCCTTTAAGAAATTTCTTATTCGTTAATCGTTAAATACATCCAGGCCGTTTCAGCATAATGGATGGCGAAAAAAGCCTTATTAGTTAAATTAAGGCCTGGGCTTGCAAATATCAGGACTAAATATGTTAAAAGGGATTAACATTAATCAGCGATGGCCCGCACGACAAATAATGGCCCACACAAAAACGCCGCGGCCCAACAGGAGAGCTGTACTAAGCGGCGGCCATCATTATGGTTCATTTTGTTCTCCTTCTGCTTTTTCTGCCAAAAGAGATCGCTTATTCCTTGTGGCGCGCAAACCTAAACCTTCATCAGGCTCACTAAGCACCGTGGCTTATCGACAATAACCCGTACAGAGTAATTCCGTGCGCTTATTGTTGCTGTTATGTTTTACAATAAGGGAACTATATGTTTAAAAATATAAAGATTGTAACGGTGCTGTATGCAGTGCTGATATTATTCAGCGCAATGCAGTTAACAACTAACGGCTTATTTTATACTTCTCTGCAAAAAAACCAGGAGAACCTGGATACCGATCAGCATATGCGTGAGCAGCGATCCTATTTACATAATATTTGGGTCGATCTGTTAAAAGTGCGTAATTCATTGAGCCGTTCCGCGCTTTATTCAAATCTCAATACCAAAGAGAAAAAGCACCTGGATTTTGCGCAAAGTATGCTGGAGCTGGCCGCAAAGCAGCTGACTGAGGCGGAAGTTAAATATAATGAATTCTATCAGTCGCTGCAGCGGTACACGGAGGTAAACGGCGAGGACGTTATTACGGCATATCGTGAACTGTATCAGGCGCTGACCGAACTGAAAGAGATGTTAAGTAAAGGCGATATGGCGGGCTATCTGGCGCAGCCGACGCAGCAATATCAGAATCGCTTCGACCAGGCTTACGAAAGCTGGCTGGCAAAAAACCAGTTGCTGATTGGCGAGACCAAAACGGCTAATGAGCAAGTCCATCATTATTCGATAGGGCTGTCCATACTTATGCTGGTACTGGCGCTTATCAGTATCGGTTTCATGTGGGTCATACTGCAACGCATCCTGCTGAGGCCGCTGGCTAAAACGATGGAGCACATCAGGCATATTACGCGCGGCAACCTGACGGAAACCATCAGCGTTGAAGGCCGGAACGAAATGGGCCAGCTGGCGCTCAGCCTGCGTGAAATGCAGCAATCCCTGACGCGCACCGTCAGCGACGTGCGCAGCGGGGCGAATATCATTTATACCAGCGCCAGTAAAATCTCTTTCGACAGCGGCGATTTAGCCTCCAGAACCGAACAGCAGGCGGCTTCACTGGAAGAGACGGCCGCCAGCATGGAGGAGCTGACCGCCACGGTGAAACAGAACGCCGATAATGCCCGTCAGGCCTCGCAGCTGGCCTTGAACGCGTCGGAAATCGCGCTGCGCGGCGGCAAGGTGGTGGACGGCGTGGTCACCACCATGAGCGAAATTTCCCATAGCTCGAAAAAGATTGCCGACATTATTAGCGTGATTGACGGCATCGCCTTCCAGACCAATATCCTGGCGCTGAATGCGGCGGTGGAGGCGGCGCGCGCCGGTGAGCAGGGACGCGGCTTTGCGGTGGTCGCCGGTGAAGTGCGCAGCCTGGCCCAGCGTAGCGCGCAGGCGGCGAAAGAGATCAAAGATCTGATTGTCGAGTCCGTCAGCTGTGTGGATACCGGCTCCGTGCTGGTGAGCAGCGCGGGTGAAACCATGAATGAAATCGTCGGCGCGGTAACACGCGTTACCGATATTATGGCGGAAATCGCCGCCGCCTCAGATGAGCAGAGCCGCGGGATTGAACAGGTTGGTCAGGCGGTGACCGAGATGGACAGCGTAACTCAGCAGAACGCTGCGCTGGTGGAAGCCTCCGCCGCCGCCGCCGCCGCGCTGGAGGAGCAGGCCAGCCGTCTGGGGAAAGCGGTGGCGGTATTTACGCTGCCGGGCAGCGAAAACAGCCTGAGCGAGAGGCAGAGCGTGACGTTACCGCCGCCGAAAAACAGCGCTAAGCTGGAAAACAAAGCGCAATCTGCTGAAGATAACTGGGTAACGTTTTAACCGCTGACTTTTTCTTTCCGATGCCGTCATCCGACGGCATCATTTTTATCGCCGCGCTTTTTTTCTCCAGTAAATAAATGTTACTTCGGGTTTGCCGATAACTGTCTGGTAGTCATTTTCTTATTACCAGGGGTAAACATGTTAAAGCGAATCAGAGTGGTGACCAGCCTGATCATAGTGCTGGTCATTTTTGGCGCAATGCAGCTGCTGTCGGGTGGGCTGTTTTTCCATGCGCTAAATAAAGACAAAACCAATTTTTTAATCTCCCAAACCTCCAGTCAGAACGTCGCGGCGTTAACCGATGCCTGGATAGGGCTTAACCAGACGCGGATTACGCTTAACCGCGGCATGCTGCGTCTGCAAAGCTCCCTGGCCAGCGAGATCAATGGCGGCGGGCTGGATGAGTTGGTACAGCAAAGCCGGGCGCAGCTGACAGAGGCGGATAAGCATTACCGTGAATATAAGGCGATGCCCGACACGCCCGGACTGGACAACAACCTCTCAAAGCGGATGGAAGAAAAATATGTCACGCTGGCGAAGACGCTGTCTGATATGACCGACCTGCTGGCGGCTAAGCAGCTGGAAGAGATGCTTAAAAAGAATATCGAACAGAAGCAGGATGACACTCAGGCGGTATATACCGAATGGCGCAGCGCTCAGGCCGAGCTGTCAGCGCAAGGCGTCGCACAGAACGAAAGCGCCTTTACCACCATGCTGTGGATCCTGGGCACCATTATGGTGCTGGTGGTGGCGGTTATCGTGCTTTGCTGGTTCGGCCTACAGAGCATTCTGCTGCTGCCGCTGCAAAAAATTATGCAGCATATTAAAGCGATCGCCGCAGGCGATCTGACGCAGCCGATCGAAGCGGAAGGGCGCAATGAGATGAGCCAGCTGGCCGCCAGCCTGAAGCATATGCAGCAGGCGCTGGTACGCACCGTCAGCGACGTGCGCGACGGTT
>NZ_NWUO01000020.1 GCF_002895925.1 Mixta theicola
GTGGAAACTGCCGGGATAATAGTCCAATGGAACGCTTCTTCCGGAGCTTAAAGAATGAATGGGTGCCGATGGTGGGTTACGTAAGCTTCAGCGACGCAGCACATGCAATAACGGACTATATCGTTGGATATTACAGTGCGCGCAGGCCGCACAAATATAACGGTGGGTTGCCACCAAACGAATCGGAAGATCGATACTGGAAAAACTCTAACTCGATGGCCAGTTTTAGTTGACCACTACATTCTGAAGGATGGATGCCATGTTACAGAACAACATAAAACAGCTTCGTACCCAGCTATCTATAACCCAGCGCGAGCTGGCGTTCATGGTCGGCACCAGCCAGCAACAAATTCAGCGTATCGAAACCGGGAAGGTTGCGGCAAAGCTGAGTCTCGCACAGGCAATATGCAATGCCCTGGATAAACCTCTAAACGTAGTGTTCCCGGAAAGCGATCGGTTGATAAACGACTTCCGCAAGAAGCGTCGTAAAACCGATGAAGATCTTGAGGCGATAGCCACAAGCGGCATTGAAATGGATAGCGGTCTCTGGACTGTAAAACTTTGGCTACAGGGGCAGCTGGACTATTTGTTGTTGCCCATTTCAGCAGCGGATAAGCGGAGGTTTTATTATTATTTTCAGGAAAAAAACACCCCAAATACAGAACGCTTCTTCGTTTTTGATTCTTCGGAGTATCGTTATGCGTTAAATATGCGCGAAGTGGTATTTCATCAGTTCCTGTCTGATGGCTTTGCTCTCATCATGAGCGAAGAAGAAGACGACTATGAAGACGATTATTTTAATGTCCATATTACTCTGGTGAACGGTGGACCAGTGATACCACTGAGTGTTGAGCCTGATGCGCCGCAAAACGAAGAGACGGATGATATCGGCCAGTTGAATGCGTTCTTTGACACGCTGGATTGCGAGCTTGAAACCACGGATCGTTTTATGATAACCGACGAAGATGGAGAAGATGCTTTCATCCGTATTGGTTCTATTGCGATGGTGCGAGTCGCGCTTGACGCGTTAGAACCTGTGGAAGATGATGAAGAGTAATTTTTTGAGTTAGCTAAGACTTCAGAGAATCGCGTTGAGTATACATGTGAGTATATATAGCGGTTATCTTATTTTTCAATTTTAATTATTTCAGCTGTTTACGTCGAGAATAGCGGTGCGGCCTTCGCACCAATACTCATCTAATTAGTTGTGTTTAAATAACTTTCCTCATATTTTTGCTTGTAAACACGTAGCCCTACTACAAAAGGCTATACGAGGCGATGTCTCAGCGATATAAACTCTATCGTCGAACCAGCGGCATTTATGTTGTCCGCATTAGCGTTCCCCAACGTTTTCGTCGATACGCAGGACAGTGTGAGATTCACACATCAACAAGCTCTAATATTCTCTAAGAAGCAAAGCTTAGAGCTGCAAAGCTACTGTCTGTCTGGCATCAGGTTCTAATCGAGTATGAACGATTGGACAATAGATCTCTCACTGAATGCGCGCCGCTTATGGCTGGTGCCGGAATGATCACTCTGGCTAGTTTCGCACAGGCAATTGAACTGTCAGTGAGCCAGCTGGTGCAATCAGCAGAGCGTCATTTACTGCCTGCTGTACAGCGTTACGGTCAAGGATTCGCGTTTCACGCGGCCTACCGCCTTTGGTGCCAAAAACAATGGTGAGAGTTGATTGATTACGTTCAAGCTGCTTTTTCCACGTATTCAGTGAACTGGTGCACTGCACAGTTTCCTGTGAGCGAAGCCCCAGCAATCGGGCAAGCTGAAGGGCACAGGCAAGTCCCTGGTCATGCTGCTGCGCGCTTTGCAATACTGCCTGAAATCGCTCATCCGGGATGGCAAATTTCGTGCCTGCACGACTTGCTCCGCTTAATCCCAACGCTTTATTCGTTAATCGTGTTGATGTAACGAGTTTTTCCCTGCCTGCCAGACGAAACACCTTGCGCAATGCTGACATGTCATTATGAAGCGTTCGAACAGCAATACCTGTTGCCTGGCGATCGGCAATGATGATATTGCCATCGTCGCAGGCAAAAGCTGTTGCTTTGCTGGCGGCAAATCATTCACTGAGGAGAAGACCGAATACAGCATTCTTTACGGAGAATACTGATCGGCGCGGAAACGCTCGTTATTAGCCGTCTCTTAAGTTTAAGGAATCTTCATCGTCACGTCCCAGGTGCGTTTTTGTTGACGATACCTGCTTTCAAAGGTGGGCAGGTTTACCGCTAATCCAGCGTTGTCTTTCAGGTTACGACAACTTTCTTTGTGGTCGCCCGAATGCGTCAGTCACAGACCACACTCCATTCCTTATGATTTTGGCTTGTGACCACCCGAAGGCGTTTCTCACAGGCCACTCGTATCATCCTGATACTGGAAACATTGGTGGCTGTCCGTTGACAGCAGATATACGTAGCTAAAAATACGCCAAAATTTTGTTGGCTTCATGCACTTTGCATCAGTGAGAAAAAGGAGTAGCCTAGCACCAGGTGCTATAGTTAAGGTAACAGGATGTCAGCCTGATGCGCGTATTCAAAACTAAATGGTTCAGCAAGGCGGCTAAATCTCACGCCATTAAAAATAGTGAGTTATGTCGGGCTATAGAGGCGGTGATGCAAGGGAAGGCTGACAATCTCGGTGGGGGAGTTTACAAGTAACGGCTGAACCAGAATCGCGATCGCGCCATTATCCTGGCGAAAGGTGGAGAGCACTGGTTTTACACGTTCCTGTATGCCAAGCAGGATATGGCAAACATCGATCAACGCGAACTGGCCGGATTCCGAGAGTTAGCAAAGCACTACGCTGCCCTTGTTGACGAAAAGATTACGGTACTGATTAAGAGTAAAGAACTGGTGGAGATTTGCCATGACTGCAAAAAGTAAATTTAAGAGTCCTGCATTTGAGGCCATCCACAGTGCGGCTGCTGGATTATTCAGCGTTGATGCTATCCCGCAGGAAACGATGCGCAACTTTGACAAAGCGTGCCTTAATAACGTGAATGAGCTTCAACCCGTTGAGATTAAGGCGTTGCGCGAGAAGCTGAACGTCAGCCAGCCAGTTTTTGCCAGCTACCTGAACACCAGTGTGTCAACGGTGCAGAAATGGGAAAGTGGCGTAAAACGTCCTGGTGGATTGGCGCTGAAATTGCTTACTGTAGTGCAGAAGCATGGGTTGAAGGTGTTGGTTTGATTTAGTTGTACTGGCTTATCTTCGGGCTAGTCATTATTGGGAAATAAGTTTCTGGTTAATTTTATTGACCGCTTAATGTCAAAATCGGAAGCTGCTATTGTAAAGAAAGGATTCATGCTTTAGATATATACGCTACAATTAAAATATTAGGTGACATCAGCAAAGGAGGCAAAAAATGTCCGATTTGCGGGCTTGGTACTTTTTGGTAAGCGCTACGATTTTAAAACACAAGGTGTCATAAGTGAGGGAAATTGAAGCTGAAGGGACGTTAAGTTCTATTACTAATTGTTTGAACGAAGTAGCAGCAGATTTTCAATCTACATGATTTCGTGGTCAGTCTATTTATGCGCATAAATTGCTCCCCGGCATTTTCAGGCAAGGTTCTTCGTTTGGCGTAGTATATCATGAACAAAAAATGTTTGAAGAATTCAAAAGACATTATCCAGAACAGTCTAATAATCATAAAAACACATATGAATGGGTCACGTTAATGCAACACTATGGGCTCCCTACACGTTTATTGGATTGGTCTGGTAATCTACTTGTTGGTCTGTATTTTTGTTGTATAAACGACTCAGATAAAGATGGTGTAATTTTTATTTTTGATCCAACTTACTTGGATGAAAATTATAAATTCAATGAGTTACTTGAGATGCAGGTGCAAGAGAAGTCACGAGATGACTTTTTTCATAGGATAATTTATCAGCTTGATGATGTCCTGGATGGAAGCTGTAAATTAAATGGTATATCTATCCAGGTCTTCGAAATGACTTGTTCAAGCGGTCATAATTTTGCGGTCTTTCAACCGGTAGTTCAGCATCTTTTGTTAGCTTACAGATTAAGGTAGAACTGCCAAATACCAAAGACGTTAACGGAAATGCTATTCCTTTCATTTTCTCTGATATTAAACGAGCCTTTTCCAATATTGTTCCATTTAAAGCCCCGCACCTTAACCCCAGAATCAGACAGCAACATGGACATTTCACATTTCATGGCGGAATGTTTATTGAGGATGATGAATTTATTCCTGTGGGAGAAATGGAACATGAAATGTACACAGGTAATTCGTTAATAAAACTTAAAGTTACAAACGGAAATAAGATTAAACTCCTGAAAGAACTGACTTATGCAGGTATAAAGGAGGCAACTCTTTTCCCTGAAATGGAGTATCAGGCACGAGAAATTAAAAAGTTATATTCCTTAATAGTGTGAAATGCCCGTCTCATTGGATAGTAAGAAATGTCAGTTTTCTATCAAGTACAAAAGCCACTGTAGATTGTTAAGGGCTTTGGTATGTTAGCTCATAATGGCGAGTAGTTCCCAGGCTCAACCTCGTACAGTATGCCCTTTGAAGCTGGAAGACGTGCCGCCGTCTCTAAACCTCATACCTCACCAGACTGATCACACGCATTTAAGCCCGATGTGCGGCCTTGTGGCTGCGTAAACAGGAGAATAGTGGTATCGCTGCGCTCAACTGACCTGCCCCACGATTAGCTACCACCGTCAGTTAATCATATCGGTTTGTTTCCTTCCGAATTCTGCGTTTGTCCCCTTACCACTAACGGGGCTTGATGCAGCACGCGTTTATTGGCGGCTTTTGCCTGATAAATGCCAAATCGCGTTAATTTGCTATCCATCACACTTATTCAAAAAAACGTAAAAACATAAATTCGCCGTTAATTTTTGCAATTGTTATTCCGCTTCCCTTTTACAACATTAACAGGCACCGAAGAATGTCGCTTTTCGTTAAATAAATACCTGCGGGTATAAGGGGAGCAATAATGACGACCTGTTCCGTGCTGGGTAAAAAAGAGAAAATTGGCTATGGGCTTGGCGATATGGCCAGTGCGCTGGTCTGGCAAACGGCAACGCTGTTTCTCGCCTGGTTCTATACCGATGTGTATGGCCTGCCTGCGGCAATTATGGGCACCATGTTTTTGCTGGTGCGAGCGCTGGATGCCTTTGTCGATCCGTGCATCGGCGCGCTGGTGGATCGCACCCGCACCCGCCACGGACGCTTTCGTCCCTGGCTGCTGTGGTTTGCGGTGCCGTTCGGCGTCTGCTGCCTGATCACTTTCTACGTGCCTGACGCCGGGCCGACGGCGAAAATTATCTATGCCTGCTTCACCTATACTTTGCTGAGCCTGGTTTATTCCGCGATTAACGTGCCTTACTGCGCAATGCCGGGCGCGCTGACGCTCGATCCGCGCGAGCGCCATTCTCTGCAGTCCTGGCGTTTTGGCCTCTCATTTATCGGCGGGCTAATCGTTACGGTGATCGCGCTGCCGCTGGTTAAACTGCTGGGCGATGGCAACGCGCAAAAAGGCTATTTTTATGCCATGAGCCTGATGGGATTACTGGGCGTCGTGCTGTTTCTCTGCTGTTTCGGCATGACCCGCGAGCGCTATTATTCCGCCGCCGAAAATAGCGGTTCAATGCTCAGCGATTTAAAAATCCTGGCGCGCAACAGCCAGTGGCGCATTATCTTCTTCTTCAATATTTTGCTGCTGACGGCGGTGGTAACGCGCGGCTCCGCCACGATGTACTACGTTAAATATCTGCTGTTACGCCCGGAGTTGGTGTTCGCCTTTATTGTTTCCGGCATGGTCGCCTCGCTGCTGGGCGCCATATTATCCGAGCGGCTGCTGGGTAAATTCGATCGGGTGCGCGCCTATCAGTGGACAATTATCAGCTTTGCTATTCTCGGATCGCTGGTTTTCTTTTTACCGCCAACCGCTATCTGGTGGATATTCGGCATTAATATCCTTTTCAGCTTTATACAGAACCTGACCACGCCGCTGCAGTGGACCATGTTTTCCGACGTGGTGGACTACGAAGAGCAGCGCAGCGGGCGACGGCTGGACGGGCTGGTATTTTCCACCGCGCTGTTTGCCATCAAATTTGGCCTGGCGCTGGGCGGGGCGCTGGTTGGCTGGATCCTCGCGCTGGTGGACTATCTGCCCAACCAGGCGCAGCAGTCAACGGGCGTGCTGACCACCATCAACGCGCTGTTCACCCTTATCCCTTCGGCGCTGTTCCTGGCGATGGCGCTGCTGCTGTGCCTCTACAAGCTTAACAGTCGCAAAGTGTCCGAGATCGCCAGCCAGCTGGCGCGCAAGCGTCAGCAGCGTGAAGAGCTTTCCCCTCTGGTTTCCGCAATTCAGGAGTAATTTATGACGGCTATTTATCAGGATCCACAGCGCCCCGTTGCCGAGCGCGTTGCCGACCTGCTGGCGCGCATGACGCCAGAAGAGAAATTTGCGCAGATGCACGCCTTCTGGCTGATCCTTTCGCCCGACGGCGCGCATCGTGAGCGCAGCGATCTTAGCGATAGCTTCTCCGGCGCGGGCCAGCAAACCGATCTTAATGCGCGACTGCAGCGCGGCATCGGCCAAATTACCCGACCGCTGGGTACGCATGTTGTTGAGGCGAAAGAGGGCGTCAGGGCGGCAAACCGTCTGCAAAAAACGCTGGTGGAAGAGACGCGGCTGGGCATTCCGGCGCTGTTCCATGAAGAATGTCTGGTTGGCCTGCTGTGCAAAGGGGCGACGCTGTTTCCTTCTCCGCTGAATTACGCCTCAGCCTGGGATCCGGCGCTGGTTGAGCAGGTTGCTGCGGCGATCGGCGAAGAGGCGCGATCCACCGGCTGCCGCCAGGGGCTGGCCCCGGTGCTGGATGTCTCGCGCGACGTGCGCTGGGGGCGCACCGAGGAAACCTTTGGCGAAGATCCGTGGCTGGTCGGCGTCATGGCTACCCATTTTGTTAAGGGGCTACAGGGGAAACGGCGCGATCTGCTGGCGACGCTCAAGCACTATGTCGGCCACTCCTTTAGCGAAGGCGGGCGTAATCATGCGCCGGTGCATCTGGGCTTTTGCGAGCTGAATGACACCTTTTTGCTGCCGTTTGAGATGGCGGTCAAGCTGGCTAACGCCGGTTCCGTGATGCCCGCTTACCATGACATTGATAATCAGCCTGCGCACAGCGATGCCTTTTTGCTGACGACGCTGCTGCGTGAACGCTGGGGCTTCGATGGCATTATCGTTGCCGATTACGGCGGCGTCAGCCTGCTGCATCAGCACCACGGCGTAACGCGGGATGCGGCAGAATCCGCCGCGCTGGCCTTCAATGCCGGGCTGGACATCGAACTGCCGAAGGATGACTGCGCGCAGCATCTGGCAACAGCCGTGGAGCGCGGCCTGATTACTATGGCGAAGGTGGATGAAATTGTCGGTCGTCTGCTGACCGAGAAGTTTCGTCTGGGGCTGTTTGAGCAACCCTATGTCGATGAAAGCCGCATCAACCTGCAAAGCGAAGAGGCGCGGCGGCTTGCCCGCGAAGTAGCGACGCGTTCGATTACCCTGCTGGAAAACAACGGCGTACTGCCGCTGAAGCCTGCGCAGCGCGTGGCGGTGATCGGGCCGACGGCGGACGATCCGCTGGCGCTGCTTAGCGGCTACAGTTTTCCGGTGCATCTGATTATCAGCGATATGCTCGATCAGGCGTCGCAGGTGGTTACGCCGCTGCAGGCGCTACGCGCTGCGCTGGGTGAAGAGCAGGTCAGCTATGCGCGCGGCTGCCATATTATTGAACAGCGCATGGCGGGCGCGCCGGTTTTCCCCGGCGACAGCGCCGGAAAACCGATGCAGCAGTCGCCGGTATCGCAGGATCGCTCGCTGATCCCACAGGCGGTGGCGGTTGCCGAACAGAGCGATGTGGTTATCGCCTGCGTGGGCGATCTGGCCGGATTATTCCAGAGCGGCACGGTAGGTGAAGGTTCGGATGCGGAAAGCCTCTCTCTGCCGGGCGTCCAGCAGCAGCTATTGGACGCGCTGGTCGCAACCGGTAAGCCGGTGGTGGTGGTGATTACCGGCGGCCGTCCTTACAACCTCGGCGGACTGGAAGATAAAGTCGCGGCGTTGCTGATGGCCTGGGCGCCGGGCCAGGAGGGCGGTCCGGCAGTGGCCGATGTGCTGACCGGGCACGCCGAGCCAGAAGGGCGGCTGGTGCTGTCGGTGCCGAAAAGCGCCGGGGCGATGCCCTATTACTACAACCACAAGCTGAAAAGCGGCGGCACGCCGTTCGCCTTCCACTTTGGCGCGCGCTATCCCTTTGGCTACGGTAAAAGCTGGACGGAATTTACCTACGGCCCGCTCAGCTTCAGGCACGACGAGGTGACAATCGACGGCGGTGAGATTGAGGTAGCGCTCGATATTACCAACAGCGGCCAGCAGGCGGGCAGCGAAGTGGTGCAGCTTTATGTACGGGATAAAATCGCCTCGATGGTCAGGCCGGTACAGGAGCTTAAAGCGTTTCAGCGCGTCAGGCTGGCGGCGGGCGAAACGGCGCGCCTGACCTTTTTCCTGCCGGTGGATATGCTCAACTTTACCAGCCGGGAAGGGCAGCGTGTGGTGGAGCCGGGCGAGTTCGAGATTCAGGTGGGCGCCTCCAGCGCGGATATTCGTCAGCGCGGCACGGTGAAGGTCACCGGCGCGCTGCGCGAGCTACCGTCGAACTGGCGAATGCTAAGCCACTGCGAAATCGGGCGCGGCCTGTAGCGCCGGATGCAGATGTGCTTTCGCTGCTGTTGCCCGCGAATTCAGGCCACCGGCTGTTGAATAACGATCGGGCCAACAGCGGCAGCACAGGCTTTAGCTGGAATTGACGCTGAAATGATAATGTTAACGAGGCCGCAATAGCGGCCTTTTTTATGGCCGATGGTGTGATAAGGCGGCGGGTAAATCCCTGTGCCATATAAATGCGTCCGACAATATCTGCGTAGCAACATGTTTTTAACTAACAGGCATAAATTCTGGACAATGTTTAAGTGGCCGATAATAATAGGCGCGCTTTAAAATCCATAAGGTTTTCTACAGTTAACCGGCTGAATGTACAGGATTGTTTTTAATAAATCCTTTTTTCATTTCGCCGAGTTTTCTGTTATGTAAGCCAGAAAATAATAATAAACCGCTAATAATTTGGCTTAATTTCGCTAATCGTAGCGTGAGCTGTTTTATTTAGCCGGTGGGTTAGGTTATAGCCCTGCGCAACCCTGCCTGGGGAATGAATCGATATTCACCAAAAAAATTATGCGTTATATAAAAACATTGGCACAGCTCTTAATTAAATAACAGGTTTATTTTTGGGCATGGACAAGGACTAAGGAGAGAACGTGAAACGCCGTCATCTCAGGAAAGTGGGGTCGCTGACTGCTGTCGTTATGCTGACTTCAAGCTGCGCCAGTCTGCATCAGGCTGGACAAAATTATGGCACGGCCATCGGCTGTATTGGCGGAGCGGCATTAGGCGGGGGGATAACTTATCTCGTCACGAAAGATGCCACCAAAGCCGTAGCCGGCGGACTGGTAGGTGGCCTTGCCGGTTGTATGGCTGGCAACGTCTGGCAAAATCGCGAGAAAGCGCTTGCTCAAATCGCGGCTGAGGAACATATCGCTATTACAAGCCAGCCGCTTCAGGCGCAGCAGAAAAGCGGTACAGAAACCGTTGGGCTGGTGGCCCAGGTTGAAGACAGCGGCATGTTTGATACTAACAGCGCCCAGCTTTCTGCCAGCGGGCTGCGTCAGGTCAGGAAGATCGCTGCCGTGATGAAAGAGGGCGACCAAAACGGTGTGGTGTTAATTGTCGGCCACACCGATGCTACGGGGAGCGCCAGCTGGAACCAAAAGCTGTCGGAACAGCGTGCGCAAAGCGTAGGTCGCGTTCTGCAGCTGGCTGGCCTCAATCCGCAGAAACTTTATTTCCAGGGCGCGGGTTCGTCTCGTCCGCTGGCGGATAACACGACGCCCGACGGACGGGCGGCGAACCGCAGGGTTGAGATCGTTGGCCTGGCAGATGAAGCGTTGCTCCGTCAGCGCGTAGAGCAGGAAGGCAATAACCTGGCCTATTTACGCTATGGCACCCAGCCCGCCACTGCGCAGCAGGCTAAAAGCGCGCCAGCGCCAGCCTCCGCAAAACGACGCCCTGTCGATTCCCGCAGCGCTAAAAAAGCGCCTTCAGTTCCGCCGACGGCGGAGACCAGACAGACCGCCGCTGCTTCAACCGGGACGGAAAATAACAAAAACTGGGTAAATTTCGGCGGCGAGGCGGTCAGCACTTCAACGCTTCCTTTGGCGGCGAATCTCAAGCCTCGCAGCAGCGGGTTTTCCTTAATTTCGCAGGCAAATGCCAGCGGCGTAACGGGAAGCTGCCTGACTGATAGCGCGCGCGTAGCGGGCGTGGCGAAGAATCTGGCCAGCGGAAAAGCGATTGAAGCCCATCAGACACGGGAATATTTCAACGGTATGAATGGCCGTGCATGGGCAGGCCTGGTCAATAACCATCTGGTCACGCTTTCGCCGGTAAAAGTGCTTAAAGAGAATGCCGCCGTGGTGGCCAACCCAAATGTTTATATTACCCGCAACTACCAAAACAGCGGTAACCGTAAGGCTGATGCGCCCATAAGCGCCGTCGCTAATGCCTGGGAAGGTGAAGACAGCATCCTTTATCGGGTTTATCTGCCGTCAGAGAAACAGCAGCCTCTCTCCTGTATCGATCTGCTGGTGCCTAAAAATGCCACTAAAGCGCAGCAGGGCCAGCTTTTTTATACCAGTCACAGCAATGCCTGGGTGGCGAATTACAGCCCGACCCGTAGCTAATTAAGGAAACAGAGAATGGAACTTTTCCAAAGCATCGCCGAGGCGATCTCCCTCTACCGTTATATTTTTTGGCCACTGCTGGCCCTGGCGATTTTAATTGTGGTTTTTATTCGCTGGTGGAATCAGGTCAGCTATTTCTTTGTTAATTTCTTCAGTAGTTTTCCCGTTATCGGTCTTATTGCCCGCCTTTCACGCAGCAATGAGCCTCGCCGCACGGAAGCGGACGGCAAGGCCTGGTATCCCGCCGAGAAAATGCTGTGCGCTAAGTACTGGCGCTATTATGAATCCTTTAATCACAGCGCTAATTTCTATCATCAATGCGTCAATTATCTGAACAAGGTGGATGAGCGGGGACGCAAGCCGACCGGACCGCTGCTGTGGTTCTGTAGTGTGGCGTTAGTCTTGCTTGAAGCTTTTATTTTTGCGCTGGTGCTTTCGCCCTTTATCGCGAATAACATCTCCGCTAATCAGGCTGAGTTTTCCGCCATTGTTATCTCTGTCTTAATCGGCGTGGTGCTGGTGCCGGCAACGCATTTAATGGGCGCGGAACTGCATAAAAATACGCTGCTCAAAAAGATCCGCTACTGGTATAACGATGCGCGTCATGATGGCAATGCTAAAGGGTTAGCCAAAGCGAACAATGTCTCGCTCGAAACCAGCGACGTTGATGACGATCAGCCTAATTACATCCAGATGCGCAACCGCGTTAACACTAACGTTGAGGCCAAACCGCAATACTGGGCGACGGCTATTGCGCTGGCTCTGATTATTTTCTTTGCGGTCGGCGCCTATTTTGTTCGCGCTGCCACCATTGATGCGATTGACACGCAGACGGTAAACGGCTCGCCCTTTAGCCAGATGAGCGATACGCAAAGTTCGCCGTTTGAGCTGCCTGATGAGGCCGTGGCGGATAATGCTAAAGCTGACAGCCAGGCAACAGAAGAGATCAACCATAACCGTGTGTTCGCCTCTAAGCTGACGTTTATCATCCTTTCTGTCATCTTCGTCGGCGTACAGTTGATCGGTATTCTTATCGGCATCTATCGCTCTTTTGCCGGTATTGAATCGAAAATGGCGGCGAAATATGTCGGTAACTTCAGCGGATCGGAAGAGTTTACCGCCTGGCACAGCGCGCGCCGCGAGCGTGTCGAGCGTGATGCTCAGGAGAAGCTGAGCGCATTACAAAACCGTATGCTGATGAAGCGCACAAGTAGCCAGAGCCAACAGCTTAACGAACTGCTGACGTTCGATGACTACGTCAGCGGGAAAATCCGCGGTAAGGCCCGCGCAGAGCGCGAGTTAAACGAAAACAGCAACCGGGATAGCTATCGGGCGCAGCCCAGCGCGGCCCCTGAGCCGGTTGTTCAGCAGGCGCCTGCCGCACCGGCGCAGGCTCCTGAGCCGTTGAGCAGGCACAGCGCACAGCCGCAGGCGCAGCAGAATGAAAAAGAGCGTCTTGATGCGCTGGGAGAGTTAACCGGGTTGGATGAAGAAGAGCTGGCGCTGATTGCCGAAGATCAGGGACTTACTCTGGAAGCGCTAATGAAACGCCAGCGCGTTCAACAGCTGCTTAACAAGGCAAGGACCAGGGGGGAGGCATGAGAGGATGGCTTGCGCTAATTTTGCTGGGTATGGCATGCGTAACGCAGGCGGCGGATCGTAATGATATTCCCAGCTGTTATCACTTCCTGAAGCAGGATGCCGTACGCCCGGATGACAGCGGGCGCGAGCTGGTTATTATCATTGATCAAACCGTTAAAGTACCTTTGTCCCTGAAAGAGTCGGTCTGGCAACACGTACTCCGCTACGTGCAGCCGGGCGATCGCGTCGTGCTGTATCAATTCTCTGCGTTGCTACAGGATAACTATCTGAAGCGGGTTTATGACGGCAAGCTGGAAGCGCTGTTTACCGATCGGAAGGCGCGTAACAATATGGGCATGGAGAGCCTGAAAAAACTGGATGCCTGTTTGCTTCAGCAGAAACAGTATTTCAGCCAGGGCATCGGTAAATTAATGGCCGCCAGTTTTGCCGCCGACAGCGATAGCGTGGCCAAAAGCGAAATCTTTGGCAGCCTGAAGCGGATTGCTGAAGATTTGAAAAGCGATCCGGCCAGAGAAAAATCTGTTTTGCTGGTATCGGATATGTTGGAGAACAGCGACTTCGTCAGTTTTTACCGTAATAACCGCATCCGCTCGATCGTTGCTGAAAAGGAGATGGCTAAAGTGACGGAACAAAACCTGATTGCCGATTTTAACGGGGCGAAAGTCTACGTGGCGGGCGCAGGGCTTATCGACACCGCAGCTAAAAATAATTACCGCTCCGGCAAAGTGATGCAGCAGCTTGAAACGTTCTGGCAGCGCTATTTCGAGGCGTCGCATGCGGAGCTGATTAGCTTCGGCGCGCCTGAATTAACGGTAGAGATAAAGTAACCGCTTCGCTTCATCCTTCTCTGTAACGCCTTCCGCTAAGGAAGGCGTTACAGACTCTCTTATTATTAAACCGATAATGCCTGCGCTTATTCGCTTAAGCTACGTCAGGAGAAAAATCGCGGCGAATACGTTCCTGTAAAGAGGTCAGTTGAATATGGATCTCATCTTTCAGCTCTCCGCTGTAAAGCAGCGACGTTTCAAAGTTTTTATACTCTCCCTGACGCTGTGCGCTAGCCCAGTTATAAGAGCCGATACAGATAAAATTATTATCAGCCATCAGCAGTTTACTGTGAACTTTGTTGACCACGCGCACGGCAATGCCATGCGCTGTTAGCTCCGTACAGCAAGCTTTAAACTGGGCATTCTTCTCTTCATCAAATCGATGGTTTGTAAAACTATTAAAACGATAGTCCGTATAGAGTTCGACGCTAATATCGCGCTCAACGGCCTGCTGCATGGTGCTCAGTATTCCGCTTTCCCTGAGCCTGAAAAGCGAGACCCAGGGTGAAACAATCACTACCCGTTGCTGCGCCAACTGCAGAATATCGGTCAGACAGGCATCATGCGCTTCCGCGTTATTAATAACCCGTGGCTCGCGGCAGCTCACCAGCAAATCAGGACGTGCGCCGACGGAAAAAATCAGTTCGCTGTCGGTGCGTCTGGCAAGATACTCACCAAGTAAATGCCGGGGCGTCCGCGCGGGGAGGCGTCAATGGCTTCCATATCGCCAAAAACAAGAAAGCTGTCTTTGGCGCGCGAAACGGCGACATTTAACATTGAACTGTCTTTATCGATAAATCTGCCGTTACTATGGCGCGAATAAACTGCCGAGAAAAGAACGATCTTGCGTTCAGCGCCCTGAAGCGCATGAACCGTTCCAACCGTCATTTTGCCTTCAGTGCGTCCGACATCAATGCCGCGGTTTTTACATGCTTCAGCGATGAGCCGCTCCTGCGCTTTGAATGGCGTGACGACTCCGACAATATCCTCCAGCTTAGCGTTGTAAAACGCTTCCAGCTCGGTGCGCTTGTCTGCCAGCCAGTCAGCAATGGTATTCGCCTCAAGTCGGTTAATGCGGCTGCCGGCGGGCGGAGACTCGGCCAGACCGTCTATATGCAGATAGCCTAACGCCGGAAGGGGCGGCTGCTTTTCTGCGGCGTCAACGCTTCCGCGTTTAGGCTCCAGCAATCCGTGATAGCACAGGTCGTTGCAGAAGGAGATGAGCTCGTCATAACAGCGTCTGTGTTCCCTAAGGAACATACCCGCTTCCGCTTCCGGCAGATAGTGATAACGGCTGGCCTGCTGGGCAATCCGCATTACTGAACCCTCAACAACGGAGCGTCCCTGTTGGCAAAGCTCATTGTAGCCAGCGGCGTTAGCTAACAGCTGATGCTGCATCAGATTGCCGATATCAATGACCGGCGACTGGTTGCTGACGGGCTGAATCTGATGCACATCGCCGATAATCAGCGCGCGCCTGGCCAGTGCAAAAGAAGCGGCGGCAACGTCCGGCGCTACCTGTCCCGCTTCATCAACGATCAACAGATCAATTTCATTGATCAGATATTCATTATTAAAAATGCCTTCGCTCTCAAAGACTTTATATGTCATATAGCCAGGCAGAGAATAGAGTGTCGAAACAATACAGGGCGTCAGGCACATACGACGCGCCCAGCGGGCACGTACCGCCTTCAGCCCTTGCGGATCGTTGCCGTTACGGTTTTTAATCAGCATATCGCGATCGTGCTCTTGATAGTCAAGGAGCCAGCGCGCTTCCCAGTAATGCACCGCCAGCTGAAACAGGCGAAAGCGTAAAGAGACATCCAGAGCACGGTCAGTTTCATCCAGAGAAGCGGTTACTGCTTCCTTACTGCTGAAAGGCGCGCTTAGCTGTAGCCACTCATCTTCCGCCAGCTGATACTGCTGCTGCAAAGTCGCTATCTGACCCAGCTGTTGCTCCAGAGGTTCGATACTCTTCCGCTGCTTTTTAAGCCACTCCTCCAGCATCGATTCAAGCCGTTCGGTGGAACAGCCTTCAGCCAGCGTACAGGCAAGAGGAGAGAATTTATCTTTAATAAATTGCTTACGCTTAGCCCTGCGTTTGTTAGCTACGGCAGGTACTACATCCAGTAAGCTCAGCAGCAGCGATTCATCTGCGCAGAATTTCAGCCAACCCTTGAGACTATCCTCAACCCCGGCAATATCTTGCTTAAGACGCCGCAGCTCAGCCTGCAAAGCGGCCCGCGTCTTTTCTGGCTCAATCTGCTGACGCTTAAGTCGCACCGCGTCAAAATTTTGCCAGCTCACTTCCAGCTCCGCTATCAACTGATAGCAGGCATTAATTTCTTTCCAGATCCGCTGTTTGACTTGCTTTACCGTCGCCAGGCTCGCGTCTTGCAATGCCGTTTGCGCACGGGTCAAAAAAGCGCTTGCCGCGCGGTCTGTGTAGTCTTCATTTTCCAGCAGTTTATAAAAGGAGGGGGTGTGATAATGCTTTGCTGCTTCGCCTTCCAGGCTGGGCGCCGGGAAATATCCGCCGTAGCTTTTCATCTCCGGCAGCCAGCGGCCGCTTAACGGATCATTATTCTCTTCGAAGTCTTTGCCAAAAGCCTCAATAATATTGGTCACGGCCTGATTATTGGTGGAGGCGGCGATGATCAACGGCGGCTGGGTTTCTTTCCAGGCGGCCTCCACCCAGAGTGAGGCAATAACGGAGAGCACAAAGGTCGTTTTACCTGTGCCGGGCGGGCCGTTAACGGCGAGGATCTCGCCGGGCTGCATGGCCATCACCTGTGCCAGCGCATCGCGCTGGGCGGCAGCGAGGGGAAAGCGCGAATTGGAATGGCCTGCACGGGCCACCAGCTGCGCCAGCGCATTGACGCAGGGGAGATGCTGCGTATTGTTTTCAAGCGCGTAACTTTCCGCCAGCGGTAACGATTCTTTGCACTCCGCCAGCCAGTCGTAAAGTTTTAAAATCTGGTAGCTTCCGCTAACGGCATCCTCAATCTTTTTGAGATAACCGCCGTTCTGGCTGGTGTAGCGCGCTTTAAGCAGCTCCCTGTCGCACAGTTTGAACAGCTCACGGGCTGAAGCAATATAAAGGCCCCAGGGGGAATGTTCTTCAGCAATGTCTGGCTGTTTGCTGAAGAGCGCGCTGGCTTCCTGCTCGCTATAAATCTGTATCGTTTGCTCATCCAGAAAACGGTCAAATTCCTGGACGGAGGCCAGGGTAAACTTATCGTCATACTGGGGAGAAAGCAGATCGCGCGGGATCTGCGGCTTGCCGGCAGGCAGAAAACTTCCCTCGCGGCTAAGCCAGACCGGGCAGATAACCGGCGTTATCGCCTCAGGAAAACCGGAATAACTACTTTTGCTGTGCTCATGTTCTTGTTTAACCAGATAGGCCGCAGGGCGCAAAGCGATCTTGATAAATTTTGTCTCATCAGGAGCATCTTTAAACAGCCCTTTCAGGGCGTCGCTTTCTTTGTCCAGACAACCTTGCCCAATTATTCCTGCCGGTACTTTTTGATATTCGCTCAGCGCCTTACGGGTCATTGCGCCACTGCCGCTTTCGGCATCCGCCAGTGAATTGCGCCAGTAGCGGAGCCATTGCCCGGCTTTTGCTGCACTCATGCTTTCATCCTTGCCTTATGCTTTTCTGACCCTGGCAGGTCTTTAATCAGTTTCGCTTATCATAACGCTAAAGTTTTAGCCCGTCGCTGACAAGGCGCTCTCTCACTGCAACGGGCGCAGCGCCGGATAACGGTAAAGCAGACGCTCAGCGCTCGCTGGGTTTGTAACGTTTTACCACTTCAATAAATCGATCCCGGATGGGATCTGCCCAGGCAGGGTTCCATACCAGCCCCACCTCCCATGATGCGTAAGGGCCTGACAGGGGAATAAACTCTATTCCACGCGGCGCAATATTGACGGCGCTTTCAGTTATCAGAGCAATGCCGATGCCAGTGGCGACCAAGGCCAGCAGCGTTTGTATATCGCGCGAGCGCTGGATAATATTGGCATCCACATGATTAAACGCCAGGAAGCGCGATATTTGCTGCTTAAGTCCGGGCCCGCGTTCTGGCGTCAGCTGGATCATCGGGAAATCGACCAGCAGGCGATAATCGCCCTCGTGGTGTAATTTACTGACTAAATCAGCCTTTTCTTTGGTTGCTACCGCAATCGCCAGCTTTTCCGTAATGAGCCTCAGGCTGGACAGCGGCGGCGCGACAGGCAGGCGCATAAAAGCCAGCTGTAAGCTGCCTGCGTACAGCCCATCGGCCTGCTGCGTCGAAGAAATATCCTCCAGACTGACATTAATCTGTGGATAGCGGCGGCGAAAATGCGCCACCAGCTCAGGCGCAATGCGAATGCTGGAGATGCCAAACCCGATCGCTAAGCTCCCCGCCTTGCCGCTGCTTACATTACGCGCGTGCTGACGAAGCTCTTCGACCTGTTTCATCACCGCCTGCGCGTGCGGCATCAGTTGCTTTCCCGCAGGTGTAAGCTGGCTGCCGTGACGGCCTCGCATAAAAAGGGGAAGATCCAGCTGATACTCCAGCGCCTGAATCTTTTTCGTCAGGGCGGGTTGGGTAATAAATAGTTTTTTCGCCGCTTCATGGTAATTACCGGTCTCAGCCAGAATTAAAAAAGCGCGTAATAGTTGCGTATCCATTCCAGTAAGTTATCACACGCAAAAAAAATATGATTATATTTTTTTCACTGTTTTGCCTTTAATAACGCATCGTCACTTTTCAATGACGGCAAGCAACCAGCAGAAACCACCTGGCCGGAGCCTGAACTCCTGGAGATCGTATGAATAAATTATTTATTTTCCTGATTAATCAAGATGTCGTGGTGCCACAATCGTTAGAAGAGTCAGACGCAGGTGAAATCATTCACCACCTTTTACAGCAGGAATTTTATATTCCACCCGTGCGCATCCGTGCAGCAGACAGTGGAAAAGCGTTCCGGCAGTTCCAGCAATTAGCAGAGCCAAAATGGCTAAACCAGAGCGTTATACAATATTGATTATAGCTATATAAAATAACGCTAATATTCCGTAATAAAAAATCATGTCTGAAAAAAGGAATTAAATAAACGCTGTTGGATTCGGACAGATATTTATTGCTGCTAACCAAATGATGATTAGTGCCGCAGGTGGCGGCCTGACGACAAGCAATCTGTGCGGCAGCCCACAAAATAACAATTCCCCGGTGCGGCTGCGGCTGCATCGGCTGAGTTCGCGGCATCATAGCCCTGAGTTGTAAACCAGGGAAACCGATGATGCGTAAAATAAATTACTGAACTTTCTGATTAATCAGACCGATTTTTTTGATCCGCAGCATGTCAGTGAAGTATTTACCGCCGCCTGGCTGGCGCAGCGTTTCGCTATGCAGCGCAATACCGCCAGCCACTATCTCAACCAGCTGGTGGCGCAGGGTGAGCTGATAAAAATCAACGGCCGCCCGGTCTGTTTCCTGCACAAGGCCAGCTTTGAGCAACAGTTCTTTCCGCTGACACGCAGCGAATACGCCAGCATCGCCGAGCTGCTGGCGGAAGAGGGAGATCCCGCGCCAGAGGCTGACCATTTCGCCTTGCTGATTGGCTATGACGGCAGCCTGAAGAAACCCATCGAACAGTTAAAAACCGCGCTGTTTTATCCCGACGGTGGGCTGCCGCTGCTGATCACCGGCGACAGCGGCACCGGCAAAAGCTATATGGCGCAGCTGCTGCATGAATATGCCATTGCCCAGCAGGTTATCGCGCCCGATGCGCCCTTTATCAACTTCAACTGTGCCCAGTACGCCAACAACCCGGAGCTACTGAGCGCCAACCTGTTCGGCTATGTAAAAGGCGCGTTTACCGGCGCGGTTAACGACAGGCCGGGCGCGTTTGAGGCGGCACACGGCGGCATTCTGTTTCTCGATGAGGTTCATCGCCTGCACCCGGAAGGGCAGGAAAAGCTGTTTACCTGGCTCGATCGCGGCGAAATTTACCGGCTGGGCGAAACCGCGCAGGGGCAACGGGTGCGGACGCGGCTGATCTTCGCCACCACCGAAGAGGTTCATAGCACTTTTCTGACCACCTTTATCCGGCGTATTCCTATTCAGATTACGCTGCCCGATCTGGCGAGCCGCAGCCCGCAGGAAAAACAGGCGCTGATGATGCAGTTTTTCTGGCGCGAGGCGCGGAAGGTTGGTGGACGTTTACGCCTTAGCCCACGGCTGATTAGCGCGCTGGGCGATCATATCTGGCGCGGCAACGTGGGGGAAATGAAAAACGCGGTGAAATACAGCGTCGCCTCCGCCTGGGCGCGGCAGATGAGCCAGCCGATGATTGACGTCACCCTGCACGATCTGCCGGAAACGGTAATGGCCCAGCTGCCGACCATTGACGATGCGCAGGCGGAGCCGCTGGTGATCGACCAGGCGGTTTCGCTGCCCTGGCTGCTGCGTCAGCAGGATAGCGCGCGGCTGTTGATTCAGGATGCGCAGCTCAGCGTGCTGTCGCTGTTTGAAAACTGGCGCAGCGGAGAGCTGGCGTGGGAAGAGATGGAAAGGTGCATGGGCAATGAAATTGAAAGCCTGTTTGATCGGCTTATTTTTACGCACCGCAACCAGCAGGAATCCTCGATGCTGCTGCTGACCAGCAGCCAGGTGCGTGAAGAATTTTATCGGCTGGAAAAGCGCTTCAGCCTGCAATTTAACGGCAACTGTATCTATGCCCTGAGCCACTATCTGCTGCATCGCGCCAGCGAAACGCCCGCGCGCCTTAACGCAGAATTGATCCGGCAGCTCTCCCACAGCCTGGAACAGCGCTATCCGCTGCTCTGTCGCTTTTGTCACGAGGTGCTGGCGGCGGTGACCCATAAGCTCGATCTGCATCCGCAGCGTATCGATGCGCTGCTGCTGATCCTCTGGCTACAGAAAACCGGCGTGCTGAGCCAGAAACAGATGACGCGGGCGGTGATTCTGGCGCACGGCTACGCCACCGCCAGCAGTATCGCTAACGTGGCGAACCGGCTGTTGAAAAGTAATCTGTTTGAATCTTTCGATATGCCGCTGGACGTCACGCCGGAAGCGATCGCCAGCGAGGTGATGCACTATATCGAGCGCAACGCGCTGGCTTCCGGGCTGGTGATTCTGGTGGATATGGGATCGCTGAACGCAATTTATCAACACTTTAACCGCCATATCACCACGCCGGTAGCGATTATCAATAACGTATCAACGCGCATGGCGCTGTACGTGGGCGAGCGCATCCTGCGTGGCGATCTGCCCGAAACGATTGTTAGCGAGGTGGCGGACGATCTGCCGGTTGAGCATCAGCTGATCTGGCCGGTACAGAATAAGCCGCGGGCGATTATCACCACCTGCGCGACCGGGCTGGGCGCGGCCAACAACCTGAGCGCGCTGCTGAAGGCCAGCATCCCGGAGGCGCTGGCGATAGAAATGGTGGCCTGCGATTACGACAGCCTGACCGATCGTGTGAAGCGTGAACCGCTGCTGGCGCGCTACGAGGTGCTGGCGGTGGTCGGCACTATCGATCCGCATCTGCCGGTGCCGTGGATTTCGCTGGAATCGCTAATTTCCGGCGCGGGCAGCGCCACGCTGAAGGCGTTGTTCGGGACGCTGACCAGCGCTGAACAGGTAGAAGAGATCAACAATCAGCTGGTGAAAAACTTCTCGCTGCGCCGGGTGATTGAGTCGGTGACCATTCTTGATACCGGCAAAGTGATCAACCAGGTCGAGCAGTTTTTACTGCACTATGAGCACCTTGCCGGGCTGGCGCTGACCAACGATCGCAAGGTGGCGCTCTATATTCATATCAGCTGTCTGATTGAGCGGCTGATCCGTCAGGCGGCGATTCAACGCTACAGCGGGCCGCAGCGTCCGTCCCGGCAGCTTAACGCGCTGCGCGAGGCGTTTAGTGTCATTGAGGCCAGCTATAGTGTCAAAATCCCCGACGCCGAGCTCTGTTACATCCACGATATTCTGCATCGCGAAACCGAATTTATCCCGGCAGATCAAGAGTTTTAGCCTTTCTTAACCGTTCTCCGTGCGGTGCGCCACTATTTCTGGCACGCCGCTTGCTCTTATTAACGCGTGGAACCGCTTGATGAGGTCAGGATGAAACGTCACTACATTTTTGCCAGCCACGGATCTTTTGCCGCCGGCATCCGTCAATCCGTTGAGTTAATTCTCGGAGAACAGCCGCATCTGCATGCGCTGTGCGCCTACATGGATGAAAACGACGATTTAACTCGCCAGGTCGATAGCCTGTTGGCCGCGTTTACGCCACAGGATGAGCTGATCGTCATCACCGATATTTTCGCCGGCAGCGTGAATAACGAATTTATTCGCTATCTGCATCGACCCAATTTTCATCTGCTGGCCGGATTAAACCTGCCGCTGGTGATTGAGATGCTGATCGCGCCGCCCGACGAGCCCGCGATACGGCTGATAAACGAGGCGCTGACCAACGCCCGCGAGGGAATACAGTACTGCAACCAGACCATCAGCAGCGCCAGCTGCGCGGACAAAGATTTCTGAGCGAGGAGGATAACAATGATAAAGCTCTTACGGGTCGATCATCGGCTGCTGCATGGCCAGGTCGCCTTTTCCTGGACCCAGTATATTGGCGCCGACTGCATTTTGATCGCCAATGACAACGTACCCAACGATGAGTTGCGCAAAACCACGATTAAGCTCGCGAAGCCGCCGGCGGTAAAGCTGGTGATCAAAAATATCGATGACGCCATTGAGGCGATCAAAAGCGGCGTCACCGACAAATACAAGCTGTTTATCGTGGTGGAGTCGGTCGCCGACGCCTGGCGGCTGGCAACGGCGGTGCCGGAAATCACCAGCATTAACCTCGGCGGCATTAAAGCCAAAGAGGGCAGCCGTAATATATCCAAAGCGATCAACGTGCTGCCGGATGAAATCTCGCTGTTGCAGTCGCTGGCTCAGGCTGGCAAAGAGATTGAGATCCGTCAGGTGCCGGGCGATCGCAAACAGCTGTTTAGCGAAGCGCTGTAGCGCGGGGAGTGATGATGACAGAAGCGTTATTGCTGGGGCTGGTGGCGTTTATCGCCCAGTCTGAATATGCCTTAGGCACCTCGCTGCTCTCCAGGCCGATCGTTACCGGCCTGCTGACCGGCCTGGTGCTGGGCGATGTACAAACCGGCGTGATTATGGGCGCGACGCTGGAGCTGGCGTTTATCGGCTCTTTCTCGGTTGGTGCCTCGATTCCGCCCGATGTGGTGACCGGCGGCATTCTCGGCGTCGCTTTCGCCATTACCTCCGGCGCGGGCACCGAAACGGCGCTATTGCTCGGCCTGCCCATCGCCACGCTGACGCTGGTGCTGAAAAATATCTACCTGGGGCTGTTTATTCCCACGCTCAGCCATAAGGCGGATGTGTATGCGGAGCAGGGCAACACCGGCGGCATCGAGCGTATGCACCTGCTGGCGGGCTTTGGCCTGTCGCTAATGCTGGCGACCATTGTTACCGTCTCCTTCCTGGTGGGCAGCGGCGCGGTAAAAAGCCTGCTCGACGCCATTCCTGAGTTTATTAAGCATGGACTGAGCGTGGCTACCGGCATCATTCCGGCGCTCGGCTTCGCCATGCTGGCGCGGCTGCTGATTAACAAAAAGGTCGCGCCTTACTTTTTCCTCGGCTTTGTGCTGATGGCCTATCTCAAGATCCCGGTGACCGGTATTGCCATCCTCGGCGCGATTGTCGCGGTGGTGATGGTCAATATGACGCAGCAGCCGGTCCAGCGCGCCTCAACGGCAGAAGGAGTGAACGATGACGAAGATGATTTCTGATAATGAGCAGCAGGCGGAGCCGCAGATTACGCCGCGCGATCTGCGCCGCGTCTTCTGGCGCTCTTTCCAGATGGAGTTCTCATGGAACTATGAGCGGCAGATGAACCTGGCCTTTGTCTACGCGATGATGCCGGTACTGAAAAAGCTCTACACGCGCCATGAGGATCTGGTGAGCGCGCTGAAACGCCATCTGGTTTTCTTTAACACCACGCCGCATATCGTCACGCTTATTCTCGGCATTACCGCCGCGATGGAAGAGAAAAACCGCAGCGGTGGCGGCATGGACAGCGCGTCGATCGATAACGTTAAGGCTTCGCTGATGGGGCCGCTGGCCGGGCTGGGCGACTCCTTTTTCTGGGGGACGCTGCGGCTGATCGCTACCGGCATCGGCACCAGCCTGGCGCTGAAGGGCAATATCCTTGGGCCGATTCTGTTTGTGCTGATTTTTAACGTTCCGCATATTCTGGTGCGCTGGCTGTTTACCCGCTGGGGCTATGTGCTGGGAACCGGCGTGCTTCAGCGCATCCAGAAAAGCGGCATGATGGAAAGCGTCACCTACGGCGCCTCGATTATCGGCCTGATGGTGGTGGGCGCGATGACCGCGTCAATGATTGATATTTCCACTCCCATCACGTTCGGCGCGGGCGAAGCGAAAACGCAGGTGCAGGGAATTATTAACGACATTATGCCCAGTCTGCTGCCGCTGTTGAGCTTCGGCATTGTTTACTGGCTGCTGGGTAAAAAGGTACAGCCGCTGATGATTATTGGCGGGATGGCGGTAGTCGGCATCCTGGGTTCATGGATTGGTCTGTTCTGAGGAGATAACGATGTCGGTCACGATGATGAACTGTATCGAACGCGAACCGGAGACGCTGACGCGCATCCTGGAGGAATATCCGCAGAAGCTGGCTCCGGTCTCGGCGTTGCTGGCGCAGGGAACGGTGCGACGTCTGCTGATTCTGGCGACCGGCTCGTCACTGAATGCCGCGCAGTGCGCCGCTTTCGCCTTCAGCCAGTGGGCGAATATTCAGGTCGAGATTAAAGAGCCGTACCCTTTTACCCACTACGAACGGTTTGATGAGGCTACCGACTGGGTAATCGCGCTTTCGCAGAGCGGCAAAAGCCATTCGACGTTAGCGGCGCAGCGCAAGGCGCAGGCGGCGGGCCGCAAAGTTTACTGCCTGACCTCTGACAGCAGCAGCCCGCTGGCGCGCGAGGCCGATGCGGTGCTGGATATTAACTGCGGCATCGAGCCGGTCGGTTTTGTCACCCTGGGCTTTAGCGCCACGGTGATGAATCTGCTGCTGATAGCCATGCTGGCGGGTGAAGCGCAGGGAATGCTTGATGCCGGCGCCCGCGATAAAACGCTGAGCGCGCTGCGCGACGTGGCGCTGCGGCTGCCGGAGGTGATGCGCCGCACCGATGATTTTATTACGCGCCATCAGGCGGTGCTGGCCGCCGCGCCGCGCTATGTCGCCATTGGCTACGGCGGGCTGGTGGGCGTGGCAAAAGAGTTTGAAACCAAGTTCACCGAGACGGTGCGCCGTCCGTCGAGCGGCTTTGAGCTGGAAGCCTATATGCACGGCCCTTATCTGGAGGCGAACAGTGAGCATCTGATGCTGTTTATTGAAGATGCGCCGCATCCGCGCCTCGCCGCCCTGCGCGACTATATGCGTCCGCACGTTAAAGCGGCCTTTACCCTCAGCGCGCAGGGTGAAAGCAGCGAAAACCAGCTGGGACTGAATTTCCCGCTCGATCCTTTACTGGCGCCGCTGTTATTAATCGTGCCGGTACAAATAATGGCTTATCGGGTTGCCACGCTAAAAGGCATTAATTTAAGCGTGCGGATATTTGACGATTTCGACAAAGTGCTGCAAAGCAAAATTTAATTCCTCAGGAGAAAAAATATGTTGGGTTTTAATCAGGACGAGTACCTGACCAGTGCTCGTGAGATCATCGCTGCGCGTAAAATCGCCGAACAGGTAGCGGAAAATATTCATCAGGATGGTTACAGCAATCTGTTTTTCGCCTCGGTAGGCGGTTCGCTGGCGCCGATGATGGCAATAAATGAATTCGCTAAAGAATGTACTGCGCTGCCGGTTTATACCGAGCAGGCGGCGGAATTAATTAATAAGGGCAATAAAAAATTAACTAAAGATTCGGTGGTGATTACGCTGTCTAAATCGGGTGATACCAAAGAGTCGGTGGCGATTGCCGAGTGGTGTAAAGCGCAGGGCATTCGCGTGGTGGCGATTACGAAAAATGAAGATTCGCCGCTGGCCAGCAACGCCAGCTGGCATATTCCGATGCGCCATAAAAACGGCGTGGAATATGAATATATGCTGCTTTACTGGCTGTTCTTCCGGCTGGTGGCGCTGAACGGCGAGTTTGCCGACTATGACCGCTTCGCCAGCCAGCTGGAGCTGCTGCCGGAGAACCTGCTGCAGGCCAAGCGGGATTTCGATCCGCGGGCCGATGAAATTGCCCGTCAGTATCACGCCAGCGATTATATGATGTGGATCGGCGGCGCGGAGATGTGGGGCGAGGTCTATCTTTTCTCGATGTGTATCCTCGAAGAGATGCAGTGGAAGCGCACCAAATCGGTGAGCTCGGCGGAGTTTTTCCACGGCACGCTGGAGCTGCTGGAAAAAGAGGTGCCGCTGTTCCTGGTGAAAGGAGAAGGCCAGTGCCGGAAGCTGGACGACAGGGTTGAAGCGTTTGCCCGTAAAATCAGCGATCGTGTGGTGGTGATCGATCCGCGTGATTACCACCTGAACGGTATTGATGATGCCTTCCGGTGGATTGTCGCGCCCTGCCTGGCCTCCACGCTGCTGGTGGATCGCCTGGCGGCGCACTTCGAAAAATATACCGGACACGATCTGAATATCCGCCGTTATTACCGCCAGTTTGATTATTAATGCCCGCTGCCCTTTCTGTCGCAGGAGAGGGCGGCTTCTGGCTTAACTTCGCCCGCTAAAAGATGCATAATATATGCATCTTTTTTATGGGCGGGGGTTACCATGTCTGACAGTAATAAAGCAGGGCATACTTTTCTGGCCAGCCTGGGGAAAACCCGGCTGCGTCCCGGCGGCGCTGAGGCTACCGAATGGCTGCTCGCCCAGGCCGGGCTGAATACACAGAGCCGGGTACTGGAAATCGCCTGCAATATGGGCACCACGGCTATCGAACTGGTCTCCCGCTTCGGCTGCCATGTTCACGCCGTTGATATGGATAAGCAGGCGCTGCGCAAGGCTGGTGAAAACGTCGCTGCCGCCGGGCTTGGCGATCGTATCCAGCTTAGCGAAGCCAATGCGCACCATCTTCCTTTCCCCGATAACAGCTTTGACGTGGTAATTAATGAAGCCATGCTCACCATGTATGCTGACAAGGCGAAACAGCGTCTGGTGCAGGAATATTATCGCGTATTAAAGCCCGGCGGCTGTTTGTTAACGCACGATATTATGTTAACCCGTGGTCAGCTGCCGGCCAGCGCGGATTCCCGACTACAGCAGGTAGTAAAGTCCAACGTTAGTCCAATGAGCAAAGAGAACTGGCAGCAGATGTTCTACCAGAGCGGTTTTAGCCAGGTACAAACCCATAACGGTAAAATGTCGTTGATGTCGCCACGCGGCATGATTAAAGATGAAGGCCTGCTAAGAACCGGGAAGATTATTTTTAACGGGCTGAAAACCCCTGAAAACCGCCAGCGCTTTCTCAGCATGTTCCGCTATTTCCATGCCCGGCGGCACGATATGAATTATATCGTCTGCTGTTCACGCAAGGCCTGAAACGCGGCGGGCGATGCGCTCGCCCGCGCCGCTGCCAGCATTCCATGCTTAAATTGTGATTATTGCGAACAGCCAGCAAAATTAATCACGGGACGAACAGAGAAATAGATACGACAGAAGAACTCAACGGAATGTACTTTTACAATGAATTGCCGAACCTGACTATCTCAGAATCACCTCATTATTCTTTCGCAAACATCTAAATTATAAATTCAAAAAGAATGTTTTGCCGTCTTTAACAAAGAAATCATTTACTATGCAAGGTTTAAAAATTAAATGGACCAATAATCTGGGCGCATTTGTTGGACGTTCTGTTCCTGTACTTGGTTGGGTAATTTTAGTCACTGATATTATAATGATCGCTCACAACACCATTCATCGTTACAGCCTGTTAGTAAGGCCAGAGGATAAAGTATGGTGAGCAGCGTTTTAGAAAATGACGTTCGACAATTTATTGAAAAAGAGCTGCCGGTGGTAACGACGTTCTTTTTGAAAAAGGTTGTAATTGGTGAGGATGAACCATTGCAGGAGCTGCATGAATGGGACGATGTTGGGGATATGGCAGAAGCTTATTTTCAATATTTTAATGTGAATGCTGATAAATTTTCACTGCGAAACTATTATCCCTGGGAAACCTCGTTTTTTAAGCGCGAAAATCAAAATCTGGGTAAATCAGTTCTCACTATACGTATGTTCATTGAATCAGCCAAAGCGGGCCGCTGGTTGTATGATTAGCGCCGTGCCAAAGCGCAGCCTGTGCATCACGCCTTTTTGATCTGATGCCCCGCTATAGCCTGCCCGTTCCAGTAGCTGAGCAAACAGCCGTTCAGAACCGGCGATATTCTCTGCCTGAAAATTCTGCTCCAGAAGTCGCTACGCAGCCCGCAGCCGGACCGCGGTCGCCCTTTGACAACAAAGTTCACAATAAAAGTTGTGCCTGCTGGCGTAACCAGGGTTAATTTGTTGTCACTAAAATAAGTGCCCGCAACAGCAGGGCAGGGTAATCAGGAGAAACTATGCGTAACACTACTAAAATTTTATTTTCGGGCGCATTGATCGGCGCGCTGGCATTCACTTCTGTTGCCCAGGCGGAAGGGGAGCAGCAGGCCGCTCCGGCTGAAACCGTGCCGCAACCGTCAGCTCAGCAGCCGAAAGAGCCGTACGAAGTTACCGAATTCTTTAGCGATGCGCAGCGTTATACTATTGGGTCTGCGGTGCCGGAAAAGTATCGGACAAAGACCTATGAAATTACCGAATGGCAAAAACGTCACCTGCCCGCGCCGGATGCCGACAGCCACTGGACCTATATGGGCGGCAACTATGTGTTGATTTCCAATGTGGACGGCAAAATTATTAAAGCCAAATCGGGCGATATTTTCTTCCATTAATTTATTGACGGCCAGCAACGTTGCGGGCCGTAGCCTGGCCCGGATTAAGGCTGAGCCGTTTTTTCCGCGCGTGAAGGGTCAACATACAGAAACAGCAGGGGCAAACGGCGCATAAGCGGTTTGCCCCTGTTATTACGTTAAGCGCTTCCCGGACGGGTAACCTCAGCCGTCGAACATTTACGCCTGGCTGAAGCGTTCGGCACGGAAAGTCGCGAACATCGGGTGCGGCTCGCCGCTAACGATCTCTTCCGCCAGCAGCTCACCGGCAATTAGCGCCAGCGTCGCGCCGGAATGGGTAAAGGCGACAAAGCAGCCCGGCACCTTTTGCAGCTCGCCAAAAACCGGGTTGCCATCGCCAGGGATCGGCTTCAGACCTATTTTCCAGCCGCTGGCCCGTAGCGCAGGCTGTCCGGCGATCAGTTTGCTGGCCTCATTCAGCAATTCCTGCACGACCGGCTCCGGGATACGGTACTCGCCGTCGCCAACGCTGGTAATATGCTCTTCATACCAGTCGTGATCGACCGCCAGCGTGTTGCCTGGGTTGGGGCGCACGGCGGCGCGCGGCGTGTTCATCACCACCTCAATCGGCGTATCAACAGGATCGGTGGTCACCAGCATTGAGACCGGCGAACCGTTAGGGATCGTGACGCCAAGCGGCGCAACCAGCTCCGGCGTTTGCGGCCCGCAGGCGACCAGCACCGTATCCGCCGCCAGCTCGCCAGCGCGCGCGGTGGTAACGCCGCAGGCGCGTCCGCTGGCATCGGTTTTCACCGTGGCTTTACCGGCATGCTCAATCAGTTGGCCGCCCAGCTGATGAAATTCCTCCATCAGCCAGCCGATCAGATGCGGCAGGCTAACCCAGCCTTCACCGGCGTTGTAAATCGCGCTGTTGGCCATCGCCTGCGGCGCAATGTTCTGGGTAAACGCCGCAATATTTTCCGGGCTGACCAGCGCAGAATCGTAGCCGTGCGCTTTTTCATAAGCGTGACGCGCCTGCGTGCCGCGATCGTCATCCGCCGCCCAGTAAAGGCCGCCGTCAAAGCGCAGCCAGGTCAGGTCGGGATGGCGGGCAAACAGCGTACGGTAGCGATCGATGCCCGTCATACGCAGCGCATGATATTCGCGTGCGCGTTCACCGGCGGAATTGAGCCAGGAAAGCGAGCGTCCCGATGCGCCAGACCCCAGCGCCGCTTCGGTAACCAGCGCCACCTGCGCGCCCTGACGCAGCAGATGCACCGCGCTGGAGACACCAATCGCACCGCCGCCGATCACCACAACACTTTTCTGGTTATTTTCCAGTGACATAGCTTTATTCCTTGTTCAGATAAGAAAACAGGCTGTCCGTCTCAGGCGCTGCGGACGGCGTAACGGGTATGTAAATCTTCAATCAGGCGCAGCGTCGCCAGCGAGTCGGCGGCCTCGACCGGCAGCGGAGTGCCTTCCAGCAACGCGTTCGCCAGCAGACGGTAGAAGGCGGGATAGTCGCCGCGCTCGGTCTCGATAATTTGGTCCTGGTTATTGCGGGTCAGCGTGCCCCAGCGGCTGGCCTCTTCTGCTCCCCAGCCCGCGTCAAGCGGCGTCATGCCAGCGGCCAGCGCCGGTTCCTGATTATCCAGCCCCCATTTGCTAAAGCCCGCCTGGCTGCCCAGCAGATGAAAACGCGGTCCCTGACGCGCCGCGAGTCCGTTCATCCACAGACGAGTGCGCACGCCGCTAACGTGCAGCAGCGAAACAAAACTGTCTTCGTCGGCATCGGAAAGCGCGGGCTGCGTATGGCGCGTCAGCTCGGCGTAGCCGTCGGCGACCGGGCCAAAAAGCTGCAGCGCCTGATCGATCAGATGGCTGCCCAGATCGAGCAGCAGGCCGCCGCCTTCAGCGATAGCCGCGCGGTCGCGCCAGTTGCCGAAGCCCTGCGGCCGCCACCATTCAAAACGCGATTCAAAGCTGCGAATATCGCCCAGCGCGTTCTGGCTCAGCAGTTTTTTAACCGTCAGAAAATCGCCGTCCCAGCGGCGGTTCTGAAACACCGTCAGCAGCGTACCGGCTGCCTGGGCGGCGGCGATCAGCGCTTCGCCGTCACGGCTGTGCGGGACAAAAGGCTTATCAATCACCAGATGCAGCCCGCGTGCGATGGCGGCCTCCGCCTGCGCGCGGTGTCCCTGCGGCGGCGTGCCCAGCACCACCAGATCCAGCTCAACGTCGCCAGCATCAATCAGCTGTAACAGCTGTTCCCAGCTCTCCACCAGCCGCGCCTGCGGATAGCGCTGCCGGGCCAGCGTCCGGCGTTCAGCGTCGCCGGTAACGATAACGCTCAGCGCAAAGTGTGCATCGGCGGCGATCAACGGCGCGTGAAAGACCTGGCCGGAAACCCCGAATCCCACCACCGCCGTGCGAATTTTTCCCTGTAGCAGCGTCATTACAATACCTCCGATAAAAAGCGGCGCAGGCGCGCCGACTGTGGATTTTCAAAGATCGCTTCCGGCGTACCGGTTTCCACGATTTCACCTTCATCCATAAACACCACCTGATCGGCGACTTTACGGGCGAAGCCCATTTCATGGGTGACCACGACCATGGTCATGCCGCGCTGGCACAGGTTCGCCATCAGATTGAGGACGCCCTTGACCAGTTCAGGATCGAGCGCCGAGGTCGCCTCGTCGAACAGCATCACTTCCGGGTCCATCGCCAGCGCGCGGGCAATGGCGACGCGCTGCTGCTGGCCGCCTGAAAGATCGCGCGGACGATGATCGGCGCGCTGCGTTAATCCCACCTCATCCAGCCGCAGGCGGGCGATCTCCATCGCCTGCTGTTTCGGCAGCCTTTTGATCTTCCACGGTGCCAGCGCCACGTTTTGCAGCGCGGTGTGATCGGGGAACAGGTTGAAATGCTGGAACACCATGCCGATGCGCAGGCGCAGCGCGTCCGGCTTATCCTTCAGCACCGAGCGGCCGGAGAGCAGCACATCGCCCGCTTTCGGCTCGTGCAGCCGGTTGATGCCGCGCAGCAGCGTTGATTTCCCGGAGCCGGACGGGCCGATAATGCAGGTAGTGGAGCCTGCCGGGATCTGTAGCGAGACGTTACGCAGCACTTCGATGTCGCCATAGGCCAGCGTCAGATCGCGCAGCTCAAGGCTGGCGCCATGAAACGCGGCTTCCTGGTGGAGGTCTGCGGCTAAGGCATTATTCAGCATACTGTTGCTCCCGATGGCTGGTGAGAGGGGCGGCCTGTTCAGTCGCCAGCGGCTTTCCGCTGCGCTGCTGCACTTCGTCAAGTTCCTTCAGGCCGCTTTGCGGGGCGCTGGCGCGGCGGCGGCCGTTGCGATAGCGCTCATCGATCACATTGACCAAATGCGTCATCGGCACGGTGATCACCAGATAGAACATGCCCGCCAGCATCAGCGGCGACAGGTTGCCGGTCAGTACGGCGGCATCCTGACCCACGCGGAACAGCTCGCGCTGGCCAACCATCAGGCCAAGCAGATAGACCAGCGATGAGTCTTTAATGATGGAGATAAACTGGTTCACCACCGCTGGCAGCACGCGGCGAATGCCCTGCGGAATAACGATCAGCGCCATCGCCCGTGCATAGCTCATGCCCAGGGCGCGGCACGCCTCCAGCTGGCCTTTTTCCACGCTCTGAATGCCGGAGCGGAAAATCTCACCCATATAGGCGCTGGCGATCAGGCTGAGGGCGAAAATACCGAGCGGATAAGGCGTCGGGCCAAACAGCTGATAGCTGAAGCGCGCCAGGCCCTGGCCGATCAGCAGAATGGTTAAAATCGACGGCAGACCGCGAAACAGATCGGTATAGATGCGCGACGGCAGGCGCAGCCAGCGCGAAGGAGAAATCGCCATCAGCGCCAGAATCAGACCAAAGGTGGTGCCCAGCACCGTGGCGGCGAGGGAAATAATCAACGTATTGATTAAGCCCGTTCCCAGCAGCTGGGGGAAAACGCTCAGCATCGACGGGAAATCGAAGAAGGTACGCGACAGAATCTCGAACAGGTCCATAGTAAGCACTCGCTTTTTTCAGGGGGCGGGACGCAAAAGTCCCGCCCGGTGGATCGGGCTATTCTCTGAGCAGGCGGTATTACTGCGCGGCAGGCAGGTATTGTTTCGGCATCGGCGAACCTGGGAACCATTTCTCATAGAGGCGTTTCCAGGTGCCGTCCTGCATGGCGTCTTTGATGGCTTTATTCAGCGCGGCTTTTAGCTGCGGTTTCTGTTTAGCAATCGCCACGCCAGCAGGTGCATCGAAGGAGGGAATATCTGCCGCATGAACCAGTTTAAAGCGGTCGGCATAGCTTTTGGCCGCCTCATAATCGAGGAAGACCGCATCCAGCGTGCCGTTATTAAGCGAGGAGATGGCGGCATTGTTATCAGGGAAGCGCACCAGATCGGTCTGCGGGAAATTCTTAACCGCATAGCTTTCCTGCAGCGTGCCCTGGACCACGCCCAACCGCCGTTTTGCCAGCGTATCGACATTTTTTATCCCGGTATCGCTGCGGGTCAGCACCGACAGATAGCCGGCAAGGTAGCCATCGGTGAAATCCACGGTTTTGGCACGTTCCGGGGTAATGCCGATCGCCGCCACGCCCGCGTCATACTGACCGTTAGCCACCGCCGGCAGAATGCCGGAGAAATCCTGACCGATAAAATCGACCTGTTTCACGCCCAGTCGATGGGCGACATTGGTAAAAAACTCAATATCAAAGCCGGTAAAATTGCCTGTGGCGTCGGTAAAGGTATAGGGTTTGGCATCGCCCAGGCTGGCAACGCGCATATGACCCGGTTCGATCAGGCCATACGGATTGTTGTCCGCCGCGCTGGCCGGGATGGAGAGGGTGACGATTGAAGCCGAGGCGATGAGCGCAACGGCCGTTCTGAACAGGATGTTGTGCGATTTCATAAGTAGTCCGTTTTTGTTGTCTAAACATCAACGACTATTGAAACCGGGGACGTTTAATTAGTATGAGTCCGGTCTCAATGCAGGTGCTGATTAGGGATAAGTCACGCTTGTGAGACCGGTCTCAAATCAGTTACAGTGATATTAAGCACAGCATTTCAACGTCGTCAATGATCGAACCTTTAACCTGTGATTCGAATTAATTATGACAAGCACAAATATGCGAATGAAAGCGCCTACCGCTGCTGACGTAGCGCGTGAGGCAAAGGTATCAAAAGCGCAGGCGGCCAGGGCGCTGGGCGGTTACGGCTCCGTCAGCGACGAGGTGATGACGCGGGTGTTGACGGCGGCGGAGCGGCTGGGCTATCGCCCGAATGAGCTGGCGCGCAGCATGAATACCGGGCGTTCTAATACGCTGGGCGTGATCGTGGGCGATATTGAGAACCCGCATTTCGGGCTGGCGCTGCGCGGGATCTCGGATGTAGCGCGTCAGGCGGGCTATCACGTTATTCTCAGCAACAGCGATGAGCAGCTAAGCATTGAGCAGGAGGCGGTGCGCGTGATGCTGGAAAAGCGGGTGGATGGGATTATCGTCGCGCCCAGCAGCTCTGCCGCCAGCAATAACGCGCATTTAACCCAGGTGCTGACGGAAGGGCGGGCGCTCACGCTGTTCGATCGCGCGGTTTATCACCTGGACGTCGAGGTCATCGGCGTCGATTTTACCCGCTCGGCGCAGCAGGCGACGCAGCTGCTGCTGGCGGCCGGGCATCGGCGCATCGCCTACGTAACCAGCATGAATGCCAGCGAACCTTATCGCCGCACGGATGATATGGGCCTGACCCCGGTTGCCCAGCGTATCGCCGGGATGGAACGCGCCTTCAGCGTGGCGGGCGTGCCTTTTGTACCGGCGCTGATTAAGCCCAATGCGCTGGATGATGCGGCGGTAGCGCGTATCGTTGGCGAGCTTTTTGATGACGCTGCGCCGCCGACGGCGGTCATCGCCTCCGATAGCCTGATTGCGCAGGCGCTGCTGCGTGAGTTTCATCTGCGCGGCCTGCACATTCCGCAGGATCTTTCGTTTGTGATGTACGATAACTTCCCGTGGACGGAGATCGTTTCGCCACCGCTGTCGGTGATCGCACAGCCCGTTTATGAGATGGGCTGCGAGGCGGCTCGCCGCATTATCGCCCAGATCCGTGGTGAAGATCCCGGCCCGATGCCGGTGTTTGAAACGCGCTATATTCGTCGGGAATCGACCGGGCCGGCCCCGCTGAAGGTGACAGGTTAACTGACGCCTGCCGAACGGCGCAGGCTAATATCGTGAGCGATAATATTAATTTTCGATACGATGCGGAAGGCAACTGTTGAGCTGAACGGGAACGAGGTAATCTGGTCTTTCGCTACCATATGAGGGAACTCAGCATGTCATCATCTGTTAATCAGTATCAACAGCCGATTGGTTTTCCGCTGCCGGAATGGACGCCGCGATTATATCCTCCCCAACAGCCTCTGGAAGGGCGTACCTGTCGGCTGGAGCCGCTTAGCGCTCAGCAGCACGCTGAAGGTCTATGGGCCGCCTGGTCGCAGGCTGCGGACGAGCGCGACTGGACATGGATGTTTTCCGGCCCGTTTCCCAACTATCCCGCTTTCTGTACCCATATTTCCGCGCAGAGCGCCAGCCAGGATGCGCTGCATTTTGCCGTTATCGATCGTCAAAGCCTACAGCCGGTGGGGACGCTGGCGTTAATGCGTATCGATCCGCAGCACGGATCGATGGAAGTGGGACATGTGGCTTTTTCGCCACGGCTGAAACGGACGACGATGGCGACGGAAGCGCACTTTTTACTGATGGCGCTGGCCTTCGATGAACTGGGCTATCGCCGCTATGAGTGGAAGTGCGACAGCCTGAACGCGGCGTCGCGCCAGGCGGCGCTGCGGCTGGGCTTTCAGTATGAAGGCCTGTTTCGGCAGGCGGCGGTATACAAAGGCCGCAATCGCGATACCGCCTGGTTTTCCATTATCGACGGCGAATGGCCGACGGTCAGCGCCGCGCTGCGTCAGTGGCTGGCCGCAGAAAATTTCGATGTGCAGGGGCAGCAGCGGCGGTCGTTGCAGGCGTTTCGCGCCCAGGCTCTCCACTCCTGCCCGCGCCAGATTTTGTAATGTCTAATGTCAAATTATCGGGAGTCCGTATGAACCTAACCTAAGCTGACATTAGATGAGGTTAAATGCAGTGACTAGTCTTCTTAAGAATTGTCTAACGCTTAGTCTGCGCTATCCTTTGGCCAGCTTAACCAATGGAGCATGAGGTAAGCGGGATTTTTTTATCATTAGCGGATTTACAGAAGTTGTCGGCAGTTGCGCGTAGCGAAGTGCTGAGCCTGATAACAGACGGTTTAGAAGATGATATTTTTGGCGAAAATGGCGAAGGGCCGACCGATCTTTCTTCACTGCAGGCGGAAAAGCTGGTACGTGGCTTAAGCGGAAAATCCCGTTCTGTACTGAAAGCCATTCTTGAAAACAGCGATAGTTCAAACGGCTTCTGGTGTGAAGAGCTAGCCTCTGAACTGGGAATCGAAGTAACCGATCTGACAGGAGTCTGGTCCGGGCTGACCAGGCGTATCCGCACCGTTACCGGTTCCTCTGATGCCTACCTGATTTCCTGGGCCTGGGATGATGAGCGGCAGGATTACTACGGCAGAATGCATCAAACAACCTTTAAAAATTGTAAAAAAGCCCGCTTCGAGCGGGCTTTTCATCATTATCTGCCGTTAATTCTCTACCGGCACTATTTTTATCTCGACTAAACCGATCCCCAGTTTGCGCGGATCCTGGCCGATAATATTCCCTTCGTTGGAGAGCTGCGGCTCCGGCGGCGTAATTACCAGCCGGTGGCTGCCTTCAGGGTTGGTGAAGCGCAGCGTCACCGTGCTGACTTCGTGGCTCAGGGTTAGCATCTGCTGTTGTCCGCCCACGCGTACCGGGATCGGACGTTGAGCATTCGGGCCAAACGCTTTCGCCCGGATAATTAATTCAAAGCGCGGCGGCAGCGGCTGGGCATAATCAATCGTCACTTCCGGCGCGAGATTAGCGTTAGACCAGCGGCCCCATCCTTCAGGACGGGAGATACCGCTAAACTCTTTCACCGCCAGCGGTGCGCCCGGCACGTCAAACTTAAAGCTGTCGGCCCGATAGCGCAGATCATGATCGGCGATTTTCAGCGCGGCGACGTTTTGCTGCCAGCGCTGCTGATCCAGCGGCTGCTGCGGGATCGTGACCGCGATTTCCTGACTCGCCTTATCGATATGCTGAACCTGCGGCTGCGCGCCCAGCTGCCCCTGCGCCACGCAGAGATCGGCAGAGATCGCCAGCGCGGGCTGCCACAGGCGCGCCATCTTAAAGCAGCGATCCACCCAGACAAATTTATCCCCGGCGGCGAAGTCGGCCAGCTGATAGCGCAGCGGCGCGGCATATTCGCCTTCCGGCAGCGGTTCGACTTTATCCTTGCCGATTTTTAGCAGCAGCGGCAGGCTAAAATGCGCGCCGGAAAAGCTGATGCTGTTTTTCTGTTGGTCTACGCTAAAGCGATCGATATGCTTTGGAAAACCCCACAGCTGGATGACGTCCGGCTTCCATTCCAGCACCTTTTTCTTCATCTCGAACTGCTCCGACAGCGAGCGATCCGACAGCGAACTGCGGCCCAGGCCAATGGCTTTATCGCCGCCCAGCAGATCCAGCACCGTTGCGCCGTTATCCAGCGAGCTGCGCTTCATGGTCAGCAGCTGCGGCTGTGCGCGGTCGCCGCGAATAATCATAAACAGATTATCGCGCTGATGAGCGTTAAGATATTCCCATGCGGTGTTGTTCATCGCCAGATGATCGGACGAGACCACAATCAGGGTATTTTTCGCCCAGGGCGAAGCCAGAATGCGTTCAATCAGCCGGGCGACATGCTCCTGACTACAGGCGACGGCGCTAAGCGACTGGTTCGGTTTACCTTCATAGCTGTAGCTTTTATGCTGGCAGCTGCGCGAGATAAAACCGTCAGGATGATGGGTATCCACCGTCAGGGTAAACAGCGCAAACGGCTGCTTCTGCTGCGACAGCTGTTCAAACTTTTGCCATACCTCATCCATCACCGTATCGTCATAAAAGCCCCAGTTATTGCGATAAGAGGGGTCCGCCACCCGATCTTTTAGCTCCTGCAGGCCGTACAGATGATCGATGCCGTGCGATTTCAGGAACGTATCTTTCCCGGCAAAGCGCAGATCCGCGCCCTGCATAAACCAGGTTTGATAGCCGGAATTTTTCAGAATATCGCCGAGACAGACATTCTGCGGAAAAAAGCTGGAAAGCGCGGCCGACGCGTTGCCTTCAAAGGGCGCGAACAGGGGAATGCCGCACTGCGAGGCGACCATGCCGGCAATGGTATATTCGGTGCCGGGCAGCTGCTCGGTTTGCGTAAAATCGAGCGCCTGCTGCCGCTTAAGGCGGCTTAGCTCCGGCGCCAGATGAGGAAACGCCTGCTCGTCAAAATAAGTACGCTCCAGACTTTCGCCGTAGATATAAACCAGGTTAAGCGTGGGTTTGGCGATCCGCTTTTGCGGTTCGTGATACCAGCGCGCAAAGTCGGCGCTGCCGCTGCCCGTCTGGGAGACAATTAAATCAGTAACCTGCTGAAACGCCGGGGTGGTTTTAATCGAGGCGAGCGCCAGCAGCAACGCCAGCAGGCTGTAGCCGAAGTGGTGCGGACGATCGCCGCGCCGCCGCAGTAGCCAGGAGAGCAGGCAGAATACCAGAAACAGCGCCAGCACCAGCCCGATGCCGGGCAGCACATATTTACTGACGCCCGCGCCGGTCAGGCTGTTGGTCAACGTATAGATCACCGCATCGTTAATCCCTTCGCCGGTAAAATAGTTACTGGCGTAAAGCGTCGCGTTGAGGATGATAAACAGACCAAGGATCAGCAGCAGAGAAAGATACCAAAAGGTGTTTCGCCCGGCTTTGTAAGCATAAATGGCAATCGATGCCATAAATAAAATGACTGAAGAGAGTTCAGACAACGGGATTTCCTCATGCGGAAACGGGCGTCATTGATGGCGCCAGACTCACGTTAATTTAACAGGGATGCAGCAGAATTTTTTCAATCTATCCTGACTGTCATATCCCTGCAATACACGAAGTCACAACTGTGGAGCGCAGCGCGCAAATTCAGACATCGGGCGCAACCTCATGCCAGAGATCGTCCATGGCTAACTCCAGCTTTTTAAACATTTGATAGCGCTTTGAGTGGAAGGCGTGACGCGCCTCATCCGGCAGCAGAACGCCGGGATTAAGCTGCACCGCCTGGCTCACGCCTGCGGCCAGGCCTGGCCATAGCCCGACGCCGACGCCCGCGCAAATGGCCGCGCCCAGCGCGCCGGTTTCCATACAGGTCGCTACGCGAATGGGAATGCCCAGCACGTCGGCAAACATCTGCGGCCAGACGGCGCTGCGCGCTGCGCCGCCGGAAAGGGTGGCCTGGCTGAACGGGATACCGGCGGCGTGCAGGCGATCGATATGGGCGCGATGCGCAAAGGTGACGCCTTCAAACAGCGCAAACAGCATATCGGCGCGGGTATGCCAGCCGCCGAGCCCATAAAAGCCCGCTCTGGCCGGGCCCGCTTTGCGGCCGGAATAGAGGTAAGGATGATAAAGCGGCAACTGCATATCCGGCTTCACCTGCGCCACCAGATCGCTGCTGCGCACCGCGCCCTGGCCGCCGCGCCCGTCATCAAACTCGCGTACAAACCAGTCGAGATTGGCGGCGGAGGTGGCGCTGGCTTCAATCGCCATAAAGCGATCGCGCTCAATAATCGAATTCATAAATACCGGGCGCGGATATTCCGGCTTATCGACCACCACCTGATTAATGCTCCAGGTGCCGGCGACAATCGAGGCCTCGCCGCAGCTGACCACGCCTGAACCTACCGCGCTCGCCACCACGTCAAAAATGCCCGCCACCACCGGAATGCCGACCGGCAGCCCGGTTAAGCTGGCGGCCTGCGGCGTCACCCGGCCGGTTACCGCACAGGATTCGTGCAGCGGCGGCAACAGCGGCAGCGCCTCTTCCAGGCCATACAGCGCCATCAGCGACGCGCTGTAGCCGCGCTGCGCGTAGTCGATCAGCCCGGCGCCGGCGGCATCCGAATAGTCGGCGCTAAGCGATCCGCACAGAAAATAATTAATCACATCTTTGGCGCACAGAACGTGGCCGATGCGGGCGTAACGCGCTGCGTCGTGCTGTTTCAGCCAGCGCAGCAGCACCGGCGTGGCCGCAGGCCAGGGCTTTTGCAAGGTGCGCTGCCAGATAAGCGCGGCGTTGCCCTGCTGCTCCAGTTCGCTGACCAGACCCGCGGCGCGCATATCGATCGATTGAATGCCCAGCAGCGGCTGCTGATGTTTATCCAGCGCGTACAGGCCGTTGCCGTGTCCGGCCGCGCCAACGGCAATGACCCGCCGGGCCGCATCGCCCGCCTGCGCCAGGCAATCGCGTACCGCCTGCTGCACGCCGTGCCAGACATCGGTGATCGGACGTTCCGCATAGCCGGGCTGCGGCTGGTGGGTTTCTCCGGCGCAGCCCGCTACCGCCAGCACCTGACCGCTGCTGTCAAACAGCACGGCTTTGATCATGGTATTGCCGGCATCAATGCCGAGTAAGCAATGGCTCATCAAAATACCTCGCGTTTACCGGCGGCAGGCAATCCGTTTCACTGTCGTCTGGCGATGCGATGGCGCACGGCTTAAGCGCCGGAGAAATATCAGGCCTGGCGGTAGATTTCCAGTGCTTCCGCGCCGCTGACGCCCTGATGGATAATTGCCATCAGCGCCTTAACCACGCGCGTCGGGTTATCGTGCTGATAAACGTTGCGGCCATAAACCATGCCGGCGGCACCCTGGGCCATCAGCGCCGCGCTTTTTTCCAGCACTGCGCCCAGCTCGCCTTTGCCGCCGCCGCGTACCAGCGTTGGGCAGCGCGCGGCCTCCACCACGCGGTGAAACTCCTCAACGTTATCGCTGGGATCGGCCTTGATAATATCGGCGCCCAGCTCACGCGCCAGGCGCACCAGCGGTACGATCTGCCGTACGTCGCCCAGCGAGCCGTAGGCGGGCCCCTGGCCCTGCGGTGCCATCACCAGCGGTTCAATCATGAGCGGCATGGCGTATTTATCGCAGGCGTGACGCAGGCGACCGATATTTTCCACGCACTGCCGAAAAATGCCCGGCTCATCCGGGATTTGATACAGGTTAACCACTACCGCCGCCGCATCCATCTGCAGCGCCGCCAGAATCGGCTCTTCCGGATTGTGCAAGACCGCCCACATCTCCCGATGGCGCGCGGCGTTGTAGGCGTTGCCGACGTCGGTACGCAGCACCAGCGCCGGTTTTGGCGCGGCAGCCTGCTGGAGCAGATCGGCCTGGCCGTAGTTAACCTGAATGGCGTCCGGCTGCGCGGCAATGAGGCTGCGCATCACGCCGGAAATATCCTCCAGCCCGACAAGGAAATCGGGCTCGTTGGCGATGCCGTGATCGATAGCGACATCCAGACATTTTCCCTGTTTAAACAGGCGTTTCAGCCGTACTTTATCGCTGACCGACATGCAGTTCTCCTGCGGGTTGGGATTGAGAGGCTAAACGTAGCCCGGAGACGCCGTGCAGGCGCGCCAGACGGGAGAGCGTCAGCTCCAGCTGCTGCTGGCGATGGGCGTCGCTCCACTGCATTTCCTGCGCCATCAGATGGGCGATTTCCGCCATCAGCGGCGGCGTCAGCTGACCGGAAATCCCCAGCGCGGTACGGCGCAGCAGCAGATCTTCCAGCATTACCACCTGTTCTTCAGCGATCAGCCAGCATAGCTCGGTATCGCTGTAGTCGGCATGATGCTGCAACGGCTGTTCGTCCCCGGCGGCAATCAGGCGCAGCAGCAGCTCGGCACGCGTGCCGTAGCGATCCACCAGCTGAGCCACGCGCGCTTCCGCCAGCTGATATTTAGCGCTAAGCTCGCGGATCCAAACCGGAAGGCGCTCGCGGCCGGGGAAATTACGGCCGCCGCCGATCGCCATATCGACGGTGCTGCGTCGGCGCTTTTCGCCCAGCAGCTTCAATACTCTGTCCGCCGCCTGTTCCCCGAAGCGGCGGAAGGTGGTCCATTTGCCGCCGACCAGGTTCAGGACGGAAAAATCACGGCTGGCATCCGGCGGCAAGTAGATCAGCGAGTGGTTGCGGGTTATGCGGCCGTTGACTTCCGTATCGCTGGCGGGCAGCGGGCGCACGCCAGCAAAGGTATACAGCACATCCTCAGCGCACACGTTGATATGCGGAAAAATGAAGTGCAGCGACTCCAGGATATAGCGCTGTTCTTCCGGCGTGCAGGCGATATTCTCCGGATCGTCAACGCGAATATCGGTGGATCCCACCAGCACTTTGCCGTACCAGGGAAACATAATGCAGACGCGCCCGTCCTGATTTTCGTAATAGACCATTTCATCACGCAGCTCGGCCAGCAGCGCCGGACTGTCAACGATCAGGTGCGATCCTTTGGTGCCGCCGATCAGCCTGCGCGGATCGGCAGGCGACAGCTGCTGGTTAAGACGATCGATCCAGGCTCCGCTGGCGTTGACGATGACATGCGGTTCAAGGGTAAAAAGCGTGTTGGTCAGGTTATCGCGCAGCGTTACCCGCTCGCCGTCGCTTGCCACCAGGCTGACATAGTTAAGCGCCAGCGCCTCGGCGTTGCTCTGTTCCGTATCCAATACCAGCTCGACGCCCAGCCGCTCCGGCGCTTTAATCCACGCGTCATAGTAAGTGGCGCTGTATTTAACCCAGACGGCAAAGCCGGGCCAGCGGGCGCGGGTTTCGGCCGTGTTATTCAGGCGATGGCGCGGCATGTCGCCCTGCTGGCGCGTATAGAGATCGTAAAGCGCGAGGCCGGTTTTTATCAGCAGCGCGCCGCGTCGGGTGGGCTTTTCGCCAAGGCGCAGAAAGCGCTTGCTGGCGTTAATCAGGCCGCCGCCCCAGCTATCGATCGGCACCGTAGTGCGCAGCGGGGAGACGTAGTGCGGGGCGTTTTTCAGCAGCCGGTCGCGCTCCTGTACCGACTCTTTCACCAGATCAAATTCGCCGGTTTCCAGATAGCGCAGGCCGCCGTGGATCATGCGTGACAGCGCGCCGCTGGCCGCCTGGCACCAGTCATCTTTTTCAATCAGCACCACCGGAACGCCCTGCAGCGCCAGCTCACGAAAAGTACTGATACCGTTAATGCCGCCGCCGACAATCAGCACCGGCGCGCGATTGCGCTGGCGCAGCGCCGCGAGCTTTTCCTGTCGGTTGCGCTTCGCCACCACTTCCTGTTTCCGCATTCTTTTCTCCTCTGCCCGCCACGATTTGAACAGGCTCAGCGTTAACTGCTTGCTCCTGCAATTATTTTCGCGGCGGAGGAAGAGGGCAAAAAAACGGCGGCTTAAAATGCGTAACTGTGAACCGGATCGAGAATATGCTGTAAAAGCGCGCTGCCGTTACAGTTCGCCGGTCAGATACTGCGCTACGCCGTTAGCAAAGCTCCAGTCGCCTTTGTCATTGGTAATAAAGCTGATCATCAGATCGCTGCCGCGCACGCCGCTGCTGCTCTCCAGCTCGCGCGCCAGCTCGGCCATAAATTCCTGTTTTTGTTCGCTGCTGCGCGGACTGGTATAAACACGCACCATGACCAGATTGTCGCTGCGCGTCAGGCCCAGGCCGGTATCTTCAAACACCATCTGGTATCTTTTGTTTTCGTGAACAATCTGATAGCGGTCGCGCTGCGGTACGCCAAAGGCGGTCAATACCGCCCGATGCGCCGCATCCAGCAACGTTTTCAGTTCACGCTCAGAGCGTCCTTCAATCAGATCGAATTGCAGTAGTGGCATGGTTTGCTCCGTTAAATCGTGGGCTGATCTCTATCCTGCACTCCCTTTCCCTAATGAAAAAGCGCTATAGTTGAACGCATTGTTTACTATTTTGAACAATCCTGATGAATATAAAAACGGATGCGCTCTGGCTACATTTGCACTGGCTGACGGTGCTGGCGGAGCAGGGCAGTTTTACGCGCGCGGCGGAGCGGCTTGAAGTGAGCAAAGCGGCGATGAGTCAGAAAATTAAACAGCTGGAGCTGCTGGCGGGCGTTCCGCTGGTACAGCGCACCACGCGCAGCGTGCGGCTGACCGAGGCTGGCGAAAAGCTGGTGCAGGAGCTGCGTGCGCCCTTTGCTGAAATCGAGCAGAGCTTTTATGCCGTGCGCGACAGCAGCGGGCCGCTGCGCGGGCTGGTGCGGATCACCGCGCCGGTGGCCTTCGCCCGTCAGCAGCTTCAGCCGCCTGTTCGTGATTTCTTGCGCCTGCATCCGCAGCTGCGCATCCAGCTTGAGGTGACCGACCGGCTGGTGTCGCTGGCCAGCGAAGGGTTCGATCTGGCGATCCGCCACAGCAACGCATTGCCGGAAACCCATGTCGCCCAGCTGTTATGTGAAACGCAAACGCTGCTGGTGGCCTCTCCCGCCTGGCTGGCGGCGCACGGCGAGCCGCAGCATCCGCAGGAACTTAGTCGGTACGACTGCCTTTACTATCCGCGCGGTACCGAACTGCCGCGCTGGCGCTTTAGCGATCCGGCGCAGCCGCAGCAGGAAACGGTAGTGAACGTCAGCGGCCCGTTTGCTACTAATAACAGCGAATCGATCCGTGATGCGGCGCTTGATGGCCTGGGAATAGCGATGCTGCCGGACTTCAGCGCGCGTCAGGCGCTGGGGGAAGGTCGCCTGCGTCAGATATTGCCGCAGTGGCGCATCCAGGGCGCGTTTGCCCGCCACGTCTGGATTGTGCGTCCGTGGGCGGCGCGAGTACCGCGGGCGGTCACCGAACTGAGCCAGTGGCTGCGTCAGTATTTTCAAACGGGAACGGCGAGGTAAAACCCGCGCTGACCGGCGCTGAATGTGGATTAATTCTAAAGTTTTTGCCGGGCTTTGCCGATGAAGGCAGGTGATTTCCCTGCGAAAAATTATTAGACCTTCAACATTCAGGTAAAGGCTTGGCATATGACTACCCAACCCCACGTTACGCAACAGGCCTGTCAGCTTGACGACGACACCACGCTGATGACCACCACCGATGCGCAAAGTTATATTACCTATGCTAATCAGGAATTTGTCGACGTCAGCGGCTATGAACGCGATGAAATTCACGGGCAGCCGCATAATCTGGTACGTCATCCCGATATGCCGAAGGCTGCCTTCGCTGATATGTGGGCGACGCTGAAACAGGGGCTGCCCTGGACCGGAATGGTGAAAAACCGCCGTAAAAATGGCGACCATTACTGGGTGCGGGCGAATGTGGTGCCGGTGATCCGTAACGGTAATATTACCGGGCATATGTCAGTCCGTATCAAGCCGAGCGAGCAGGAAGTCGCGGCGGCAGAAAAACTTTATCAGCAGATGCGCGCCGGTAAACTGCGCGGCTGGCGGCTGCGCCAGGGACTGCTGGTGCGTAGCGGAGTATTAAGCCCGCTCTCATGGCTGAAAACGCTGCCGCTGCGCTGGCGTATTCGCAGCGGCGTACTGTTTTGCTGGCTGAGCACGGCGCTTAGCGTGATGGCCGTAGGGCTGCAGGGCGGCGCGCTGGCCGCCTTTGGCGGGCTTTCGCTGCTGATGGCTTTGATCACCTGCGGCTGGCTGGAATGGCAGATCGCAAGGCCGCTGGAGAAAGTATGCCGACAGGCGCTGGACGTGGCGACGGGCGCATCTCAGCAGGTTGATCATCTCGATCGAATTGATGAAGTCGGCATGACGTTGCGGGCGATAGGGCAGCTTGGCCTGATGTTCCGCTGGCTGGTCAAAGATGTGCGCGATCAGGTAATGAGCGTGCATCAGGCCAGCGATGAACTGGCGCAGGGCAATGAAAAAATCGCCAGCCATACCGAACAGACGGCGGCCAGCGTGCAGCAGACTGCCGCTACCATGAATCAGATGGCCACCACGGTTAACAGCAATGCGGAAAGTACCGGCCAGGCGAATAATCATTCGATGACCGCCAGTAAAGCAGCGGTACAGGGCGGAGAAGTGATGAAGCAGGTAGTCGGCACGATGGATGAAATTGCCCAAAGTTCGCAGCAGATCGCCTCTATTACCGGCCTGATTGACAGCATTGCTTTTCAGACCAATATTCTGGCGCTGAACGCGGCGGTTGAGGCGGCGCGTGCCGGGGAGCAGGGCAAAGGCTTTGCGGTGGTGGCCGGAGAAGTGCGCAATCTGGCCAAGCGTAGCGCCAGCGCCGCCAGCGAGATCCGTCATTTAATTGCCGCCAGCGCGCTAAAAGTACAGTCCGGCACCGGTCAGGTACATCAGGCGGGCCAGACCATTGCCGATATTGTGGAAAAGGTGCAGAACGTGACGGAGCTGCTGCAGCAAATTAGCACCGCCACGCGTGAACAGGGCACCGGCCTGAGCGAAGTCGGCAAGGCGGTAGAGGAGCTGGACCGTATTACCCATCATAACGCTTCGCTGGTAGAAGAGGGCGCGCAGGCCTCAGCGCGCATGAAAAATCAGGCGCATCGGCTGGTGGAAGCGGTTGATGTGTTTCGCTAAGCGGCGGCTGGCGCGCTTTTTCGTCAGTCAGCCCTGACGATATAGCTCGCGGACAATCAGCTTATTTATCCCGTGCCCGGCCAGCAGCACGGCGCCCTGTTTGCTCAGGCGTGGCGGGTAAAACAGGCTGGCCGGGCGCCAGCCTGTAACGGCGTTACGCCCGCTGCGCCCGATACCAGCGCCAGGCGTCCAGCAATAAAAACAGCACCAGGCTGATGCCCATCACCGGCAGGCTAAAGGCCAGCGCTATCAGCACCACCGACAGCAAAAAGCGTAGGCTGAGGCTCATGCGCTGCCATGCCTGAATCAGCGTCTCCGCCGGAGAGTGACGCGGCTGAGCGGGACGACGCTGCCACCACAGACGATAGCCCAGCACAATCAGCACGCACAGCGCCAGGCCAAACAGCGCCAGCACCAGCTGATTCGCGACGCCGAACAGAATGCCCATATGCGCATCCACTCCCCAGCGCGTCAGCTTCGCCAGCAGGCCGAAATTAGCGAATTCAACTTTGTCCGTAACGCGCCAGGTATGAGGGTTCACCGCCACGCTATCCACCTGCGTTGGCCAGCGGCGATCGATTTCACCGACGATCCACGCCCTGTTCGCCTGATAAGAGGGACGGATTTCCAGCTTTGCCGCGTCAATACCGCTGGCGCGTGCGGCGGCCAGCACGCCATCAAACTGTGCGGCGCTTAACGGCGTATCCGGCGCGTGACGCATCATATGAGCATGATGCTCAGCGTGTTCATCCAGCATCATCGGCGGCATGCCGTTATCAAGCTGTGTATTCACCGCCGGAGTCAGCCAGCCGTAATGGGCGCGCAGCGCATTGATATTATCGCCAGCCCAGCGCGACCAGGTCAGGCCGGTGGCGGAGAGAAACAGCAGCCCGATCAGCAGCGCAACGCCCAGTAAGCTATGCCAGCTACGCAGCCGCAGTATGCGCTGCGTACGCGAGGCGCTTGCTGCTTTAGCGCGACGCGGCGTACGCTGCACCGCCCACAGCAGCACGCCGCCAAGCGCGGCAACCCACAGCCAGCTGGCGGCCAGCTCGCTGTAGTTACGCCCAATATCGCCCAGCAGCAGGCTGCGGTGGAGATAGTCCAGGGTGGTGCGCAGCGGCAAAATCCCGCTGGTGCCGTAGACGGTCAGATCGCCTCGTACCGCCAGCGTTTTCGGATCGATAAATAGGGCACGCGTTTCCGATGGCGCGCTGTCAGCGAAGCGGAACATCACGCGCGTGGTCTCCGTATCGCCCGGCGCCGGCGCACGGCGGCGATTTTCGCGTTACTGCCCGCGTAGCGCAGCGCCGCCTCGACCTGCTTTGACAGCGGCTGTGCGGGGCCGGGCGCATCGGTAGTCAGCTGTTGCGCATACAGGTAATTTTCAAGCTGCGGCGTTAACACATAGAGCGTGCCGGTGAGCGCAGCGACAAAAATAAACGGGCCGATAAACAGACCGATCGTGAAGTGTAAACGACGCATAAGCTGCAGAAACGCCTGCGCATTTTGCGTTTTTTCAATCTGTGCCGAGGCCGTCGGCACAATTTTTTCCGACATAAGGGTTCCTTTGCCCGTTTGCGGGCGGTAGAGAAAGCGTTGAGTTAAACGAGTGAAAACCCGTTAACCGGCGGCCCGCGCGGTCGGAACCAAATGGGGATCCAGCTGGCGACAAAAGGCTGTAGCTGGAGGGGAACGGCTGGAATGGCCGCCTGTAGCAGCGTCCAGAGTTGCGGAAGGCGAACGGAGTCCAGCGGCAGATGGATTAGCAGTACGCAGTAACCACAGGCGCTGTCATCCATCATCGATACAGGATGATGCCGTTCTGCCTTCGCAGGCTGAGCCATCGTCATCGCTGACATATGTGCCGTCATCAGCGGCGAGGCATGGCCGTGCTGAGCCATCAGCGATTTAGAAATCACCGGGGCAATAAACAGCAGCAGCATAGCCAGCAGCGCCAGCCATGCCGGAAAGCGGCTGCGGGCGATGGCAAAATAGATCAGCGACACAGAAAATCCTGAAAAAAATAACGGCGTAATTGTACGCGAACCGCCAGCGCAGGATGACGATTTTATGTTAAAGCAGGGAGGCTCTGACACACATCGACCCATTCGGCATCGGTAAGCTCCGCCATTCTTTCCGGCGAGATACGCACTGCGCTATGGATCGCCCCTGCCGCCGGCAGCACTTCGGCAAAGCGCCGGAGAGAAATATCACAGTAGACCGGCAGCGGTTGTTCAAGGCCAAAAGGGCAAACGCCGCCGGGCGGATGGCCGGTCCAGGTCAACACCTCATCGGTGGTCAACATGCGCGCTTTGGCGCCCAGGGTTTCTTTTAGCTTCCGGTTATCCAGGCGAAGATCGCCGCCGGTCACGATCAGGATCACCCGATCCTTCACCTTTAACGACAGGGTTTTGGCTATCTGCCCAGGCGCGACGCCGTGCGCTTTAGCTGCGAGAGCCACGGTTGCCGTACTCTGATTTAATTCAATGATGGAGATTTCAGGGGCACGCTCGGCAAAATACTGCCGTACAGACTCCAGGCTCATGTTGCTTTGCTCTTCACAATAAAACGGGGTGATAAAGCTGCCATAACCGAGGGGATCTGTAAACGTTATGCGGCGCTAAAGCGCCGCCGTAAAAGAAAAGAGTCATCCCAGGCGCCGCCTGGAAAGGAGGTCAGACTGATTTCAGCGTACAGTCGCCGCAGCGTTCAACCGCTGGCAGACGGTAGCGTTGACAGCAGCTGCGACGCTGCATCGCGCCGTCACGTGGAATAACGGTGCGGTAAAGCGGATTATCGCTGCCGTCCAGCAAATGACGCGAGAAAAACAGCGCATGTTCCAGCGTCAGCAGCGTGGCTTCATCAACCCAGCTTTTCATCTCGCCTAAAAACCAGTGCATCAGATAGCCGGTATTATTCCAGATAAGCCTGGCGTTAATATCGCCATGCTGTTCAATGCCCTGTACCGCAGGGATTAAATGCGTCTGGATAAGACGATCGATACGCTGATGTGCGTTCAGGTAGCGCGCGTCTTCATCTTCATGTACATCGATCCAGAATTTAGCCGGGCGGCCGCTTTCATGGAACTGCAGATGAAAATGCTGCAGCGAGCAGTCGAGCGCGCGCTCCTCCATCACCAGCGCCAGCATCATCGGCGGCACGATAAGGCCAAAATACCACTGCGCCCACAAAGATTGCAGCGGCTTTGCCTCGCGCGGCATAGCGGTATGCTCGCGATAGATCTCATCGCTATAGCGCGCCAGCAGTCGATTAAAATGCGCGCTCTGTGACCATTCAGGCTGGATAAGCGTGTCATCAGGGGCGGCGTCGCCAAGCGTGATAAATTCAAGAAACCAGGAGCGGTGTTCGCGAAACAGGCTATGCAGCGCAGTGCTAAGCGAACTATCGTTCTGCATAAAGATGACTGGAGACGAACCGTACTCATAAGCCTGACGCGTAACAATAGCCATAGGGCTTCCTGTGTAATCGACGACCGAAATAGAGATAAGAAAACAAATGATAATCGTTCTTGATTGTATCCAGGAAGGAATAAGGTAGCAAGAGGGGGCGAAGAGGTTAGGGTGTGGCGGCACGTAAAAGCAAATAACCAGATAAAGCATCAGGTTTCTGTTAAAGACAGAAAATAATCCTGCCCACCAGGCAACCGGCGAGCAAAAATGCCAACGTTAAAATAAACGTAGCCATTCTCGCCGGTTACTTATTAATTTTTTATTTAAGCCTCTTCAGCAAAAGAGAAAGCAGTTGAATTAATTTAATTTGTATTAAGTTAAACAATTTATCAATACTGCATAATCCGCTTAAATAAATGATGACGCTATCATTAAATTATATCCGTCAGGGCTGAGCGCAGATTTGTTTCGCAAAGCTCTTCCCAGGAAAGAATGGTATTCCTTCCGCGGTTCTTTGCCACATATAAAGCCCGATCGGCATTTGCCATCGCCTGTTCAAAATCTTCTTCAATTATCGGTGCAATACCGGCGCTAATGGTGACATGCGTTGATACACGATGGTTAAAACGATGGGGGATTTCCAGGTCCAGCACATATTGACGAATACGCTCAGCCAGCTTCATGGCAATAGAGGCATTTACGTTCGTCATCAGCACCAGAAACTCTTCGCCGCCGTAGCGGGTCACCACATCCCGTGAGCGCACCGCATCACGAATCGCCGCCGATACGCGCGTCAGCGCCTGATCGCCCATCGCGTGACCGTAGTTATCGTTGTAGGATTTAAAATTATCAATATCGAGCAGCATAACAAAATGGCTGCCGGCATGGTTCTCCAGAAGGTTCTCCAGCCGGTTCTTCAGGCCGCGCCGGTTATAGAGCCCGGTAAGCGGATCAAGCATGCTCAGGTCGCTCCAGGTCTGCTTCTCTTCATATAGCTGAAACAGTAAGCGCCGCGTAAAATGATCGCTGCGGTGCTGCATCAGGCTCTGAAAAGTAAAGCCAAGCAGCGGCAGCGCGATGGTAAACAGCAGCGTCAGCGGATGCTGGCCGCGATCGAGCAACAGGACGGTCAGCGAGGGCGGCGCGATATGCAGGCAAAACGCCAGCAGATGTTCATGCAGGGAGATGGTGCTGATAAAGAAAACCGCCATCAGGCTGATCAACAGGTAACTGCCGTCAAAATAAAAAACCAGCTCGCTTTTATGCACAATCAGCCATGACCACAGAGCACCCATAATAAAAGCTGTAAAAGATAATACCGGCCATTTTGTTTTGGGCTTCAGGATCCAGAAGACTAACTGCAATAAACTTATAATTACGATCAGCGTCGCCGGTAAGGAAAATGTAAGATTTTCACCTTTATTTACCGGTAACATAGAAAAAAGCGATGTTGCCATGTTTAAAAAAAGAAAAAGCATCAACGACAGGCGATATTTGCTGTGTAGCAATTCTTCATAAGTTTGTAATTTCATTTTTATACACTCGGGACGGCCCTGAAATATCAAAGCGCTATTGCCATAGGAAAATGATTTACTATGGAAATGGTGTTGAGCAGTTATTATTGGTTTCTGATATTAGATTAATCCTGGCAATCTAGCACTTTCTAACTGGTCTGTCATCTTCGTGTATAAAGTTTCTACACAGGAAACGTATCAAATGATAAAAATTACCATATGTTACTGAGAATTATTATCATTTCATGGCGGCGGATATGCTGATGGCGATCTGCGGATTATGGAGCGTGAGCTGGATAATGGGGAAACGAACGGCAGGCTTTCAGATGATGAATAGGGAACGCGCCAGACGGCGATGGAATAAAACTTAGGGAAATCAAGAAGATATAACAGAAGAGTGACAATATTGGTGCGAAGAGAGGGACTTGAACCCTCACGTCCGTTAAGACACTAACACCTGAAGCTAGCGCGTCTACCAATTCCGCCACCTTCGCATAACATTGTCTTCATATCACCGCATTTGGTGCGAAGAGAGGGACTTGAACCCTCACGTCCGTTAAGACACTAACACCTGAAGCTAGCGCGTCTACCAATTCCGCCACCTTCGCTCCGTATCACTGACTGCCATAGAAGTTAGCTGGATGATTGCTGACCGAAGGCACGACATGGGGAAC
>NZ_NWUO01000021.1 GCF_002895925.1 Mixta theicola
TTGACGTGGTGATATGGATGACGGATGGCTGGCCGCTGTATGAATCCCGCCTGAAGGGAAAGCTGCACGTAATCAGCAAGCGATATACGCAGCGAATTGAGCGGCATAACCTGAATCTGAGGCAGCATCTGGCAAGGCTGGGACGGAAGTCGCTGTCGTTCTCAAAATCGGTGGAGCTGCATGATAAAGTCATCGGGCATTATCTGAACATAAAACACTATCAATAAGTTGGGACCATTACCCGAATAGCAGGAATAAACACTCCCGGGTGAGAAGCGAAACAAAGCGAATCATGTCGAACTCCGTAAAATTGGTCTTCTTATTCAGTTTCTTTTTTCTGTTGTCTTTCATTTTTTGCATCATCAATATGTGATCAGTAATTTGTTCATTGAAATCATGCGGATATCAAATGCCAGTACGCATAGCGTATAAAAGTTCATATGAAAAATTAACACCCTACTTATTAAGCCTTCTTGCAATACGTCATTTACAATGCAACCAGTCGGTGATTGCCTTTGTTTTTTCGGGCCGGTTTTCATCCGCTGATATAAGCGAACCCGATAAATCACTGAACCTGATTCTCTTAATGAACAGCAGAGTCCGGAGAGCTATTCTTTGATGCGACCGGAATGTAGTAGCACCCTGAAAAATAACTATAACCATTAGAAGTTTTTATGCTTTTAATTTCCAGCAGGTCCGGGCCTTCACTCCGGACTTCTTCTCTTAACGGCAGTTCAAAATGATAGATTGTTGAAATCATGTGCCTGAATTCATCGTAACTCCCAAGCAGGTTAAATTTCAGGTAACTGCCTGCCATCCTGATACTTTCTAATTCGTCGGAATGAGTCGTGTCGCACAGTAACATATTAAGCCTGGCATCCCCGAATCTGCCTACAGGTTCGCAATGGACAACCGAGTAAATGGTTTCAGCCTGTTCGAGCATTGTCATTTCAAGATTAGACAAGCGGGTAATCTTATCGCTCATACATTCTATGCTATGAAAATCAACATCATTAGTGAAACTGTGGTGATGGCTGAGGCTGATATCCAGACTCACATAATCAGGTGGAGGCAGGGGATGCCTTACCATTGTCGAACTGGGGATGATCCCGGTAAAGTTCCACATACGGCTATCCCGGTAGACTCTGGGTGGCGTTCTGAAATGCCTTGAGAAGACCCGTGTAAATGCCTGCTGTGTGCCAAATCCCAGCGCTTCTGCAATCTCAATAATAGGCATGTTCGTTAACTTCAGTACCTGAGCCGCCCTGGCGAGTCTTCTGTTGCGAATATAGGTGGCTAATGGCATGCCAGTCTCTTCCCGGAACAGCCTCTGGATGTGCCATTTGCTGTATCCGGACTTACGATAGATCTTCTGTATCGTCAGGGAGCTTCCCAGATTTTGTTCAATCCAGTGTAATAATTCTAGCGTGAATTTTCTCACGATTTTCCTCTCAGAATAGCAAGGTGCAGGATTAGTCAGAGCTCTCATCTAAAACATAATTCTTATTGTTAATGACGAACTCCCCCAGAATGTGGTCAAGGATTTCAATAAACTCTGTTAATGGCTTCTGGGATTTCCCCGTGATAAAAAATTTTCTGACGGCACCATAAAAAGAGTAAAGAAGGATATTTGTTATGATTACGGACTTGTCTTCCCCATCTATTTCGCCTTTACTTATGGATAAGCACATCGCATCTTTTACTAACTTCTCAAAATCACACATGAATTTTGAGAGGCTTAGCTGCAATGGCTTGTAAGTTTCGGCCTCGTCACAGCGATAAATCATTAATTTCAGGTAGTGCTGCACCTGACTTTCCGTAGATAAATCATTAATGCAGCGCCTGAACATGGAAACAAGCGCGTTAAATATATGCTCATCGCCTGACGACAGCCCTTTCAGTTCGGCCATTAAAGGCCATCTGAAGCTCTGAGTGACGTGGTAAAGCAGCTCGTTTTTATCCCGGAAATGCCAGTAAATAGCTCCCCGGGTGCACTTTGCTTTTTTCGCCACCATATCGAAAGAACTCAGATAAACGCCGTGTTCGCAAAAGCATTCCTCCGCCGCTTTTATTATGCGTTCTTTTGTGATGGAAGCTTCTTCCTTGGTTTTTCTGACCAAGTTAACCTCCAGTCAGCGGGATATAAACAGGGGCAGCCGCACATCTTTAAGGAGGCTGTTAGTGGTACCGCCCAGGATCAGTTCGGACAGGCGTGGCCGGCTCCAGGCACCGATTACCAACAGGTCGGATGCGTGAGCGGTCGTGTGCTCTATAATGACGTCAGCAACCTCTCTTCTGTCGGACTCGACGTTGACGAGGTCGACTCTGACGCCATGGCGTGCAAGGTAAGCCGCCATGTCAGCGCCGGGGTCTTCACCGTGAAGGCCCTGACTGTGGTGTGCATCCACAATCAGTAGCTGAACCTCTTCCGCACTGATTAAAAGGCCAAGAGAGTCAGATACGGCCCGCCACGCCTGCCGGCTGCCGTTCCACGCAATGGTGACTCTTTTTCCGATCCCCTCTCCCAGCCAGCTATCAGGAACGACAATTATCGGCAGGCCGGAGTAGGAAATGAACGAGTTGATCGTCATTCCCTCCGGTAATCCACTCATGCTCGGATAATTAAAAATGACCAGATCGCTGTATAAAGCATGCTGAATTGCATTTTTATTATCTTCCGTCGACGGTATAACGCGAAGTTCAGCCTGCACGCCTAGCTTATCGGAAATATCCTGTATGCCATGATGCAGCTCCAGTAATTTACTGGCTGTTGCGAGCTGATGTTTTTTTATTACCTCAATGATGGCATCCCCTCTTGAAAAGGACTCTTCCGGGACGCCAGATTCATGGCGCATAGACGTCACGCCTATCAGATGAGAATTCTGTACACATGCTAATTCTCCTGATCTGGCGAGTACGCTCAATCCTTCAGGGGAAGCATCAAAAAATACGGTAATGTTTGAATAGTCTGACAGCATAAATACCTCATGATCTTTCGTTGCTATTTACTTTTACAGGAACTGTCCGGCCGGCAAGATGTGGATTTCCTGCCAGCCGGCTCAGATGGTCTTTATGTGTCAGTATTATTTTTACGCTTTTTAAGGCTATTCACTAAAACGTAAAAAAGAGGGATGAAGAATATGGCCAGGAACGTCGCCGTCACCATGCCGCCTACGACGCCCGTACCAATGGCATGTTTACTTCCTGAGCTTGCGCCGCTGGAAATTAACAGCGGTATGACCCCCATTGTAAATGCCAGAGACGTCATAATAATCGGACGCAGTCGGAGACGTGCTGCCTCAATGGCCGCCTGAGATAAGGTTCTCCCCTCTTTCTCGTACAGCTCCTTGGCAAATTCAACGATCAGAATTGCGTTTTTGGCGGAAAGTCCCACCGTCGTCAACAGGCCAATCTGGAAGAAAACATCGTTTTCCAGGCCGCGCATCATCGTGGCAACCACGGTACCAATAACCCCCAGCGGAATGACCAGTATTACCGAGAATGGTACGGACCAGCTTTCATAGAGCGCTGCAAGGCACAGGAAAACGGCGATGATTGACAGCGCATACAGGGCCGGAGCCTGTGAACCCGAGGATCTCTCCTCATAGGAGAGGCCCGTCCAGGAGAGCTTCATGCCGGATGGCAAATCTTTCGCAATGTCTTCCATTGCAGCCATGGCATCGCCTGAGCTGTAACCCGGTGAAGGCTGGCCCAGAAGCTCAACAGCAGGCACACCGTTGTAACGCTCCAGTTTAGGCGAACCTATTTCCCACTTTCCTGAAGCGAAGGAGGCAAATGAAACCATTTCACCGGATGAATTTCTCACGTACCACTGGCTGAAATCCTTCTCCGTGATCCTGGACTGAGGCTGACCCTGAATGTAGACGCGCTTGATACGTCCGCGATCCAGGAAGTTATTGACAAAAGAAGAGCCCCACGCGGCCGACATGGTTGTATTGATGTCATCCAGGTTGACACCGAGCGTGCTCGCTTTTTCATCATCAATTTCGATTTTGTACTGCGGCTCATCGTTTTTACCGTTAGCACGCACCATACTGAGTGCCGGATTTTTAGCGGCTTCTGAGAGGATTTTTTCCTTAGCCTTCATCAGCTCGGCATGGCTGTGTCCGCTGAAGTCCTGCAGGAAAACATCGAACCCCGTGGCGTTGCCAAGCTCCATGATCGCCGGCGGTGCAAACGCCAGGACCCTGGCTTCCTTTATTGTGCCGAAGTAGTCCATAGCCCGGCGCTGAAGATCAAATACGGTATCCTTGCGCTCATCCCAGGGCTTGAGCTGCACAAAGGCAAGCGCTGAGTTCTGGCCGCGCCCCGCAAAGCTGAACCCACTGACGGCGAATACCGCCTGAACGTTGTCTTTCTCCTGTTCGGCGAAATATTTCTGCACCTTATCCAGCACGGCATCGGTCTGATCCATAGTGGCGTTGGCAGGTAACTCTGCCTGAACAACCATCGTTCCCTGGTCCTCATCGGGTAAAAACGAGGTCGGCAGTCTGGGGAACAGCACTGCTAAAGCCACCACAATGAATAAAAACAGCATTAAATACCGGCGTTTGCCTGTAATTACCCGGGACACGCCATTTTCGTACCGGCGCGCATTTTTTTCGAACACGCGGTTGAACCAGCCAAAAAATCCGTTTTTATCATGATGATCCTTACCGACCGGCTTCAGCAGCGTTGCACAGAGTGCAGGCGTGAAGATCAGCGCGGTGAGTACGGATAGCGCCATTGCAGAAACGATAGTTAACGAGAACTGACGATAAATTACGCCCGTGGAACCGCCGAAAAACGCCATCGGTATAAATACGGCGGACAGCACCAACCCGATGCCTACTAACGCACCGGAGATCTGATCCATAGATTTACGGGTCGCTTCAACCGCCGAGATGTCCTCTTCAGATAAAATTCGCTCGACGTTTTCCACGACCACGATGGCGTCATCAACCAGCAGACCAATTGCCAGCACCAGACCAAACATGGTCAGTATGTTAATAGTGAAGCCGAAGGCTGACATGATGCCGAAGGTGCCCAGCAGAACGACGGGCACGGCCAGCGTTGGGATAAGCGTGGCGCGCCAGTTCTGCAGGAACAGGAACATGATCAGGAAAACCAGGACGATCGCTTCAACTAATGTATGCACGACGCCTTTAATAGACTCTTTTACCACCGGAGCGGTATCGTACGGATACACCACTTTAACGCCCGGCGGCAGCGTTTTAGCTAACTGATCCAGGGTTGAACGCACGGCGCTGACGGCGTCGATGGTGTTCGCGCCGGTGGCTAAACGCAGAGCAATACCTGCACTGGGGTGACCGTTCAGCTTGGCATTGAAGTCATAGTTATCCGACCCCAGCATGACGTTTCCGACGTCTTTTAATAAGACGCGTGAGCCATCCGGATTTACCTTGAGCAGTATGTCCTGGAACTGAGAGGCTCTGGTGAAGAGTGTTTTGCCGATTACCGTTGCGTTTAATCTTGAGGTATCTGCTGACGGCCGTCCGCCTAACTGACCGGAGGAGACCTGAACGTTTTGTGCCTGTATGGCGGCCATCACGTCACTGGGCATTAACTTGTAATTGTTTAACTTAATCGGGTCCAGCCAGACACGCATCGCGTTCTGAGCGCCCAGGACATAAAAATCGCCAACGCCTGACGTACGGCTGAGGGGATCCTGCAGCTGCGATACAATCAAATCGCCCAGTGCGTTGTTATCCAGTCGGCCATCTTCTGAAATCAGCGTGGCCACCAACATAAAGTTGATCTGGTACTTATAGACGCGAATGCCCAGCTGCTGGACGGTCTGAGGAAGCATTGGTGTGGCAAGCTGCAGTTTGTTCTGAACCTGAACCTGTGCGGTATTCGGGTCAACCCCCTGCTCAAAGGTCACAACAATATTTACGCTGCCGTCTGAATTGCTCTCAGAGCGAATGTATCGCAGGCCATCAAGGCCGTTCAGTTGCTGTTCAACGACCTGAGTCACCGTATCCTGAACGGTCTGCGCCGAGGCGCCCGGATAGGAAGCCGTAATGCCTATTGCCGGAGGTGCAACATCGGGATACTGATTAACGGGCAGCTTTAAAATTGCAAGCGCACCTGCGATCATGACGATGATGGCAATGACCCATGCAAATATAGGCCGATCTATAAAAAATCTGGACATGCTGCTCCCTTAAATATCCGTATTATCTTTGTGATCTGACGTCTTAGATAAACTGCCTTCGGATGAATTTTTTGCAGCCTGAACAGGCTTAACAATCATTCCAGGAGTCACATTCTGTAAACCATCGACAATGACCTGCTCGCCGGGCTTAAGTCCGGCACTGATTAACCAGTTCCCGTCAATGCTCTGATCCGTTGTAAGGTTCTTCTGTTCCACAACGTTGTCAGCATCCACCACTAACGCGACCGCTTTACCCTGAGTGTCCCGCGTCACCCCTCTCTGTGGCACAAGAATGGCGTTTTCACGGATCCCCTGCTGCAGCTGCGCGCGCACAAACATACCGGGCAGCAAAACGCCGTCAGGATTAGGGAAAACTGCCCGCAGGGTTACCGAACCGGTGCTTTCATTGACGCTGACTTCGGAGAACTGAAGAGTGCCGGTCTGTTTGTACTTTGTGCCGTTGTCAAATTCCAGGCTGATTTTTGCCCGGCCTTCGTCATCACTTTTGAGGCGACCGCTTTCCAGATCCTCACGTATCTGAACCAGGGCCGATGCCGGCTGTGAAATATCCACGTAGATCGGATCCAGCTGCTGCACCGTGGCTAATTCATTTGTCTGCCCGGCGGTGACGAGCGCTCCCTGGGTGACATTGGAACGCCCAATTCTTCCCGAAATCGGGGATTTAATTTCGGTGTAGTTAAGATTAATTCTGGCATTGTCGGCGTTGGCCTTTGCCTGCAGATACTGGGACTTCGCGTCATCCAGATTCTGCTGGCTGACGACATTTAAGGACGCGAGTTTGCTGTACCGTGAGAACAGTAACTTAGCCGATTCCAGACTTGCATCAGCACTGGCAAGCGTCGCTTTATAAGGCGCTGGGTCAATATGGTATAAGGTCTGGCCTTCTTTTACGTCCGTACCCTCGGTGAAATCCCTCTTTAATAAGATGCCCCCTACCTGCGGTCTGACTTCCGCTATCAGATAGGCGCTGGTGCGTCCGGGTAATTCCGTCAGCATGCGGACATTGCTGGGCTCGACTTTATACACGCCTACCACGGGTGGTTCTGCAGCAGGCGTGGAAGCCGGTGCGTCATCACACGCGCTGAGGAGGCTCGTAGCGCCGATCATTAACGCCAGGTTAATGAAGTTGCCCAGCTGTTTTCTTTTTTTAATATCATGAAAATAATACATTTTTTATCCCGAATTGTGATCTAGGTTGGTTGACCAATCTTTTATTAGCGTATGATTAAGCGCACGAACCTGCGGCATAGCGCGTTGTAGGTTGAACGACCGACCTAAAAATGTAAAGTTGTGATTCAAGTTTTTATTAATTGTGGAGCTCTTGACAGTTTTGCAAAAATCACGCCACACATTCAGAAAATGATGTTAGTCTTTACGGCGTGCCATATGATTTAAATGTATATTTATCAATCGCTTGCGTTGTTAAATGGTTGATTTTCTGGTCAGTGATGTTTACGTCCACCTTTCGCGAAGATAATTTTCAGGACAATAAGGTTCAGGTATGTCTGTTAAAAAAAATGGCGGTGATTCTGATATAGCAAAAAGACGCAAAGAGCAGGTTCTGGAGGCTGCTGTTGAGTGTTTTAAGCTTCAGGGATTCCACAAAACGAGCATGTCTCAGATCTCAGCCGCAGCAGGAATGAGCTCCGGTCATATCTATCATTACTTCGGCAGCAAAGAGGGGATCGTTGAGGCAATCGTCGCCAGAGATAGGAGTCAGATTGAAACCTATATTTCTAACGTGAAATCCTCGATGAAAACCAAAAACGCTGTTGAGGCGCTCGTTGATGCCACGCTTGCGGATGAGCAGCGCTTTTTAGACAGAGGAACCGCGGCGCTGAAAATGGAAATTTCAGCAGAGGTTTCACGCAATGCGTCTATAGCGCACTTGATCCAGGAATACGATAAAGACGTCTTTCAGGATTTCTATAATATTCTGGGCGGTGCCTCTGAAGACGTCATTTCAAAATGTGAAATCATCACCTCCTTACTGGAAGGGATGGCTGTGCGTTCGGTACGTAATCCCGCATTCGGAGAGGCTCTCGACAGGGATATGTTACGCAAAGTTATCACTTTCGTACTCAGCGAAACCTGAAAAGAGACTTGTCTTTATAAACGCAGGTTTCCGGGTGCTCTCAGGTTCCTGGCAGGAAGGTAGATCGCAAGGATTGACGGTTGTATTGGTTAAAATTGCATTTGTTTTTTCGGCTAATTGAGCATTTCACCGGCTGTTAATAGTGAAATTCGATCACTAAATAACATTTTTGGCATTAAACCGATGTCCGTATCTTACTTATCGCACAAGTTTACTGTGATCTTACCTTTATCTTATTTAGTAAGGAAATTTAGCAAAGCCTGCATTTTACAGGCTTTGGTATATGGCCATTAAAGATACTTTTTGAACGATGCAGTTGTAACCGTAATGGTAAGCCCCAGCATTAATGCTGCGGGTAGCAGTAGCAGGTTTGGATAGACCGCAGAAGGCCATGAGAGGTAGGCCATCACCGGCAGATAAACAGCTGGCTTGATCAATCTTTTCGCGCGGTGGTACAGAAAAGATGACTCATAACCGGCACCAAACCGGCGCAAATCACGTCGGCCAAGCCCTTCAACCACGGCAACGCATATAACCAGTACGAACAGCGGTACAGAAAGGGCAATGATGGTGACGCGGATCAGCGTCACGATAGAGACATATACCGTTGCCAGCATGTACTGCTGCAGATAATTCCCCATCCAGCGGCTGGCACCCTTAAGATTGCGCGATACCTCATTGCCGCTGTTCATCTCGGCCTGATATTTTTCCTGTATCCAGCCGATGATCCCACTGTCCACAAACGCCCACTGATAGGCATCCGTTATCCAGCGCGTCACCGTTGCAGCCGGCTCGGAAAGCAGCAGGCTGCGGGTAAAATCAGAAGACAGATAGCCAAACTCGGTATTCATCACCGCCTGGCTGTGCGCGGCACCCATTTCAGGCCAGAAGAACGCAATACCGACATATTCAATGACAAGGCTCACCATCAGTGAAGCCAGGATCACGCCAACGAGTTTCCACGGCCAGCCCCAGACCAGGTTATAGAGCAGGCCGTGCTCACGCGGTTGCGCGGGGTGCTGCTGCGGATATTGCTGCGGTGCGGTACGACGTGCCTCAGCCATTATTATCTCCCTTCACTGGCGCAGCTGCTGAACTGCGGCTGTCCCACCACCCTTCACTGCTGTGGTAATTCCGGCGCATCTCTTCTGCAAGACGCGCGATGTTCTCAGGCATATGCACGTCACCTGCATCGCCCGCCGGTAGCGGCATACGAATTTTCCAGAGCTGGCCGCCCTCAAGCAGCGCAAAAGCCTGACCTTTAGGCAGCGTGACAATGTCGGCAGGCTCAAGCAGTGGCACCTTAATGGTGCCCACGCGATCCTGGGTGCTGGAGGTAAAGTCGTGATTGACGGTGACGTCAGCTGAGTCCTGATGACCTGAGACCAGCGTTTTACTGTAGATCTCAACCTGCGGCAGCTGTGAGGTCAGCAGCTCTGCCGTCCGGTTCTCTCTCACGCGCAGCATGATCAGGTTGTTGAAGTTACCCTGAACCTGAGAGGTTTTGGCCGCACTCCCGATGCGGGCTTCAATATCAGATGAGGTCTGCGTATAGGCCGTCACCTGCATGCCCGCACCGCCGCCTTTATTGATGAGCGGGATAAACTCGTTGCCCATCAGTTCGTTGAATTCATCGCAGTGCAGGTTAATGGGGTCTTTTCCCTCTTTTGAACCCGGCAGGCCGCCGTTAATACCGTGCTTGTAGATGTGCCCGGCCACGCTCACCAGATCGGCAAACATGCTGTTACCTACGGCACTGGCAACCTCGCTGTCGCTGAGTGCATCAAGCCCCACGTAAACGATGCCTTTTTTACGGATAACCTGCTCCCAGTCAAAAATAGGGCGCGGATCTTCCATGTTCAGATAATCGGGAGACAGCAGCTCCGCTGTTTTACCGGTAGTCAGTTTTTCCAGCAGCGGCAGCAGTGACGCCACAATCTTGTCAAAGTAGGTACGGTCATAGCGTACGGCAGAGCGCAATCCGTCAAGTATCGGGTCATACAGCGCGTTTCCTGCGTCCGAACTCAGCGCCACTTCAACTGCCCAAATCCGGATAGCTTCAGGCTGCCCCTGCATGTTGCGCGGCACGTCATCATCACTGAACGCGTTGGCGTTGTTCTCGATCTGGCTGTTCAGTTCGGGCAGTTTCTCAGTAATGATTTTTTCGGCGTAACGCAGATACAGGTTGGCGATGTTGTTCACGTAGCGGGTAATAAGGGTGTAATCCGGGCGTTCACCTAAAGCAACCAACGCCCGGGCAACGATATTCACGAACCGCCAGGCAAACTCGCGAAACGCTGCGCTGTTACCTTCGCCGCTGAGCTGGCCGGCAACGCGCGTAGCGACTTCTGATACGCGCCCGAAGCGTCCTACGGCGTTATACCGCGCGGAAATATCAGGCCAGCCCAGGTGGAAAACGGTCAGCTCATCGCCCCGCCCCGCCCGGTTCGCTTCCGCCCAGACCCTTTTCAGCAGGTCCGCATCGCCTTTCGGATCAAATACGATGGTGACGTCTCCACGACGTATATCCTGAGTGATTAACAGCTCAGCGAGGCGCGTTTTGCCCACGCGGGTTGTCCCGTAGACAACCGTGTGGCCGACCCGCTCACGTAAATCGAGCGTGACGTCAGTTTCATCCGGCTCAATGCCGTGTACGGCCGGATTACCGCCAACCGGGGGAAGCGGGCGAACCGGATTGACTGGCGAATCTGCACTGAGCAGCTTGCCGATCGCCGGCAAACTGCTTTCTGTCGCTTCCTCTAACTGGCGGGCAAGCTGATACAGCTTCGACGGCTTAAGATAGTGGGCCACTTCCGGGCGCAGCGTATCGCGCAGGCGCTGAGTGTGTTTCTGGGTCCAGCGAAACCCACGGCCCAGAAAAAGCCGGCGTTTACTCACGGGGATCTGTTTTGACGTCATTACGTAGCGCGGTAAACGGCGAAGATTACGGCGGTAGCGAATGACCTGTATTCCCTGACGCGCGCGTATGGCAGAAAGCACGGCGAATCCGCCGGCGGTGACGTAGCTGACGGAGGGTGCCAGGGCGACTGCCCAGGGCGCTGTCACGCAGACGATGGCGGCAGTGCCCGCTGCGACCGCTGTATTCAGTTCAACAGCCGGGCGCAGAAGGGCTTCAATTACGTATTTATCACTCACAGAAAGAACTCCTTAAAGGGTTTACCTGCCAGCAGAGCCAGAAGGCGTTGTCCGCTGATAATCATCAGTTGCTGTGAACCGCTCCCGAAAGCCCTGCTTTTCTGGCCGGTCCTGCCGGTATGAATAAACAGACCGCGCTGCCCCATGCGCGTCAGCAGCGCGTCAAAATCCTGGACGTGCGCCGGCGCGATCGCCCGGCTGTAGCGCTTGGCCTGAATCAGCCAGCACTCGCCGTTTATGTGTACGCGTCCGTCCAGTCCGCCGTCCCCGCTGTACGACGCATTGCGCTGTACGGCATAGCCCTGACGCTCAAATGCCAGCAGCAGTAATTCCTCAAATACGTAGGGATTAATCTTGCGCAGATAGCTCATGCGCTGCCCGTCTCCGCTGAGCTGGCGAAGGCGGGTAAAGACGCGCTCTGCCGTTGCGCGATACCGGCGGTGCCGCCGCTCGCTGACCGACTGCCGGCGAAAATGCCAGAGCAGAAAGATAATCACGGCCAGCAGGACGGCCAGGAGGACCGGATTTGCCATCAACAGTACAGCGATGTAAGGAGCTGATATCACTGCCCTACCTCCTGAGACAGGCCGCTGTCTGTGATAAGTACGGGGTAATGCGTCAGCTGCAGGCGGCGGGCAAATTCAGATCCCGATGAGGGAGCCAGCTGAAGACCGGGCGCGAGACCGCGCAGGGATTCCAGCGATGCCATGCTTTCAACGTTCACAACGAGGCCGGCTGCATTTCTGGCCGAAAGCTGTTGTGCGTTCTGCTGCAGCCACTGCCGTGAATAGCTGTCATCACCCATGATAAACAGCGCGCCGATGCCCGGCAGCTGCAGCGCCCGGGGGGGCACCTTTCCGGGGGAAAGTTCTGGCGTAATAACGGGCAGCATGGCCGCTTCCCCCTGTTCAGGAGCTGCAGCAGGCGCAGGAGGCGTATCCTGGCGGTTTACGGCCTCGAAAACAGCCTGCGTGCTCTGTCCGCCCAGGTCTGCAATGACGTTGAGCTCCGCCAGCGCGGCAGGCGAAAAGGCGATAAATGCGGTAACGATGAGGTTTTTCAGATTCATGATCACTGACTCCGTGGATTTATCCAGACGAGGCCGTTATCCGGCACCGATGCGGACGCTGTCTGTTCAACTGCGGTAGCCGCCGGCAGATGCGGCGAGGACTGGAGCATGGCGAGCTTGCTTTTAACGAAAGCGCGATAGCGGGCAGCGGGTGCGCCGCCTGCGGGATGGTGATAACAACCGGCGGCATCGAGCCAGCTTCCGGGTTTCCGGTCCCAGCACTCGCGCAGGATGGCGGCAGCCGCGTTGAGATTCACGTAGGGATCCAGCGCCTCCCAGGTTGACGTAAAATGCTGGCCGTTCCAGCCGAGATTAACCTGGGCAATACCGACATCGATGCGCTTCAGTGAGTTCGTTTTCATGAACACCTGCAGCGCCTGCCAGGCTTCAAGACGGGTTTTATAGCGATAGCCCTTACCCGCGACGTTGAGCGTCCACGGCCACGGGCGTTCGCCCTGCGGCAGCCTGCGCGATGATTCCTGCAGGCTGACGGAGTAGAGCGATTCAGGCGGCACGCTGTGAGCCTGCGCCACGCGCACGTACCCATCCGGAACGGTCTGTTTGCCACCGGCGAACGTGGAAAATGAAAGCAGCAGCAGCGCCGCGCCGGTCAGAATGCGGCGAGTTGCCATCCGTCTTCCCCCTGCTGCAGAACGACCGGCATGATGCCGTTACCGAACCGCATCCAGCGACCGCCGTCGTGATTCAGTGTGATCTGACGGCTGCGCACCCTGTCCAGCGGAATGTGATGGTCTTTTGCCCAGCCGCGAAGTTTCCCGTCATCGCCCTGGCTGTCCACAAGGTAGATATCAACCGGCCTGTTATCGGCTAATACCGCTGCCAGCCGGGCGTCACACTGCCCGCAGCCCGCTGACTTAACGAACAGCGCCAGCCGCCCGCCGGTGTCGTGCGCAATGCCGGCTGCGTTGCCCATATTTACCGCAAGCGTTTCCGGATAGAGCCGCTTCCATGCGGCGGTAACTTCGCGCTGGAAATCCAGCTCTTTTTGCGTACGCGCAAACTCTTCCTTTACCCATTTCTCAGCATACTGACGACGCTCCGCCTGGCTCCGCGCCTCGATACCCAGCGTTGACAACGGATCCAGACCCGGTGACTGAATGCCGCGCGGACCGTTCATCAGCGACTGATAGCGCTCATAATCGTCCTGACTTAGCCCCCACTGACCGGCTTGCTGTTTCAGATCCTGCACGCTGCTTTGCTGCACGCTCTGCGCCGGCGCACCCACTGGTTCGCCCCTGGAATTCTGAACCTGAACGCTGGCCTGCGCAGAGCAGCAAAGCATAATCGCTGCAAGATTGATTATTTTTAGCTTCATATCGTCTCCGTTAGCGAACGTTGATAGTCGTTAAGCGACCGTTTACGCGAAATTGAGCCTGCCCGTATCCGGCGTGAACAAGTGTCCAGCCATTAACGGTCTGGCCTTCGCCGATCAGGCGGACTTCAGCCAGCGAGCTGAATCCCGACGGCGCGATGGCCGCAAACGACTCCGTGCCCCGCTTTTCAACGCCGGTCAGTACAAATGGCGCTTTGCGGGCCACGGTTTTGACTGCCCGGTGCGGCTTAGCGGGTGCCGGCTTTTTTACAGGCGTTGCCGCTTTGGGTTCAGCTGTGGCCTGCTGCGCTTTCTGAGGCGGGTGCTGCAGCGCAGTAACTGACTGTTCCAGTGCAGCCTGACGGCTCTGCAGTGCAGTCTGCGAATCGCTCAGCTCACCGATCGACTGGCGAAACTGACCGACTGCTTCAGATAATCCTCTGGCAGACCAGGCTTCGAGCGATTTACGGACCGCATCAAGCTGAACCTGCTGCCTTTTTATCGCCCCGGCCTGCGTATTGATGTTTGCCTGTAGAGGTTCAAGATCGGTTTTAGCCACTGCCTGGGTGTAAACCACGTTTTGCTGTTTCTCGACGTAGCTGAGACGGTTTTCCTGCGACTCAACGGCGCGAAGCGAAATGAATGCGAGACCCAGTGCGGCAATGGAAAGCGTGGTCAGTCCTATAGCCGGCAGCCGGCGTTTTACGGCGCTGAACCTGCCGCCTGATGACGGAACAACGTCATCAGCGTTTTCGTGAGGGAAGGACGTTTCTGTGGTCATTTTGTCAGCCATCCTCCGTGAGCAGGCTGGGCCTGAATGGGACGAGGGGCGATCACCTGAGAGGAACTGGCAGAAGATGGAGTGCCAGCAGCCGGTGCGTAGGCGCTGGCAGGACGCGGCGGCAGCTGTGTCACGGGCAACTGATAACCGGCACGCAGGCTGTGACAGACCACACGCTGTACGTCATCAACTTCAAGCTCCCATGCCGGGCCCGCCAGTACCTGCAGCGCGGTGCGAAGGCGCATCGGGCCGAGCTGGAACTGGACGGCCGGCAGCGGCTGACGGTACAACACGCCGTTAGCCGGACCGGTCTGACAAAGCGAGTAGCCGGACTGCTTCAGGGCATAGCGCATGGCGTCAGCCACGGTTGGCTGCACTGACGAGGGGATGCGGACGTCAATAATCTGTGAGAGGGGGTCGCGCTGCACGGCCTGCGGATCCGTGCTGACCAGCAGGTAGCGATCGTAGCGAACCACTTCCGGCGTCCGTGCATAAACATCATCAGCGGATGCCTGGATATTGCGGGATACGCTGACCGGGGCAACCGGTTCAGCAGGTGCCCGCTCCTGCAGCTTCTGGGGCTGCTGAACGCACCCCGCCAGCAGCGCAAGCGGTAAAGCGGCAAAGACGGCGTTAAATTTCATCTGAAAAGTTCCTGTACAGTGAGAACAGGCTTCACTGTGCGCAACTCTTCGGCATGCTTCTATCAACAACTCTTTTTGCGTTTTCAAAAAAAAACGCCGACCGGAGTCAGCGTTTTTTAATCAGCACCTTCAGGCGACCTGATGAGGCGGGTGCGTTACATCACCGCGCCCCTGTAACAGGCCATCGATTGAGATATCTTCGTCCAGTGCGTCCCAGTGGATACCACGGGGAGACAGTTCGTAATCTTTCAGCTGTTCGGCAGACGCGTTGCGAAGCCGGGGAAACCATGAAAGTGGTACGCCGATTATCCGCTCGTCGGAGAGTTCGACCCACATAGTGTGATGATCGAACCGAACGTTCTTAGCTGAAATAATCATTCCAGGCCTCCAGAAACATGGGTTGGTGTTGCCTTATCACTGTCATCAGCTCTTTTACCGTCCGGGAGTCAAATCCATCGTTACTTGCCAGTTTTACAACCGGCTCCAGCCAAAATTTTGCTTCTGTACCGGCCTTTATCACATGAATGTGAGCAGGTTCGCGCGGATTGCCTTCGTTGGAGTAGAAAAAGAACCGAAAACCGTTCAGCCGTAGTATGGCAGGCATCGTCAGTAACCTTTAAAGGATTATGGTGAAATTTACTGCAATGATCAAAAGGCAGTGAGGGAAAACATAAAACAGCGGCATATTGTGCTATGCCGCCCCCTCCATTACGGATGCTCTTTCTGCGTCCATAAGTTAGCTTTAAGCGCATTTTCAGCGTCAATTTTCATACGAAAATATTCGTTAGATTCTCGGGTTGCCGGTGCACCGCTTTCCAGATCTGCTGTACCAATATAATAGCCTCGGCCAGACTGCATAACTTCCAGCGGAAGCGCCACGTTGAGATATTTCTGGGCTAAAAAGCCTGTTTGAATATTCATAGGTTTACCTGTGAAAGGAGATCTGCTCTGTTTATAGCAGGTCTGAGGTGAGCGGATTTAGAATGAGTTATCAGCGTAAGATTGCTGCTGTGAAGCAGTATTCTGTGCCTGATGAGGTTCGGCGCGTTCAGTTTTATAAACCATGTCCTGGCCTATTTTGAGCCAGTCCACCTTAATCAAGCGGGCTTTCAGACTGACGCGACTTTCACCTGCGTGCTCACCCATTTTCAGCTGAAAAATGTCCGTTGATGGGTTGCTCAGAACAAAGCCAATCAGCACTTTCTTATCCTCATCCACCGCTTTCTGGCAGCGGTTTATGAGGCTGCTGGCTTCTTTGCCGGCAACGGTGACGTCAAAACGCACATAAGAAGGGCTGTCGCTCGGACCTGACAGTGCGTTAATAACGCAGCTGATAAAGGTGCCTGACTGAGCATTAACCTGGCGAACGTTGCTGAGATAGCCCAGTCCATTGATGGTCAGGTTGAAGTAGTCTTTAGATTTACCGGTGTTACTGGCATTAGAGGTGTTGTTTACAGACATGATATTTTCTCCATGGAGGTCAAATTTGGTTCGACGGAGAAAACTTCTGCCCGGACGGGAGAAGTATTCCCGTCGGGGGTCAGAATCAGCTAAATTCTGACTGTCTTGATAGTTGAATGTACCTTCATCGCCAGGCAGTAGGAGCCGTGATTGACGATATCTGCTTCCAAAGGCGGGCAGATTTACCACACTGATGTGTTCTCCCTTGCAGGCTACAGGAGTGTTATGTTCAGCCACCCGAAGGCGATTCTCTCAGGCCGGTGAATCATTGGTGGTCGTCAGAGACGACGGACAAGCACGTTTATTTTTAAGCCAAATGTCACTACTGTCAACCTTTCTGGCTCTGCAGATTGAGAGTAGCCGGCGCAGAAGCCGGGCTTTTGCGGCCTTTACCAGTGCCCCGGCTTTTTCCCGCAGCCTGCCGTCGGGTTTTACGGTTTGTCTCACCAACAATTCCCTTACAGTCCGGGTACTTCACACAGCCCCAGAATTTACCTTCCTTACTCTTACGCTGATGGGTTTCTCCGCCACACAGCGGGCAGACAGGGCCGACCGGAACCGTGACCTTAAAGGCAGTGTCCCGCCCTTTTTCGACCAGATGCCGGGTCCACTGGCTTTGCTTTTGCATAAACTCGCTGAGCCCGCTTTTTCCCTGGGCAATATCATCCAGCGCCTGCTCCCAGAGGGCCGTCATGCCCGGACTGGTCAGCGTCTCTGGCAAGGCAGCGATCAGTTCCCGCGCCATCTGCGTGGCAATGATGAATTTTCCTTTTTTCTCCAGGAAGCCCCGTTTAAACAGCGTTTCCAGTACGCCGCTGCGCGTTGCTTCCGTACCGAGCCCTGCGTTATCACGCAGTATCTTCCTGAGCTGGGGATCCGTGACCAGGCTGGCGGCGTTTTTCATGGCGGCAATAAGCGTTCCTTCCGTGTGGTGCGGCGGCGCTTTTGTCACATTATCTTTGACGTCTGCACCGGTGACGCTGCAGACATTGCCCTGTTCCAGCACGGGCAGCTGCGCGGCGGACTCCTTATCACCCTCTTCCTCTTCTGCCAGCTCCCCCCTGAACAGTGATTTCCACCCGGCATGAACCATCACGCGGCCGCGCGTGCGAAAAAGCTGATTACCGATATTGAAGGTGGCATCCGTCACGTCGGATTCCTGCAGCGGCATAAACTGAGCCAGATAGTGCAGGCGGATAAGAGTGTAGACTTTGAGCTCTTTAGCGTTCAGCTTTGCTATGTCGAAGGGCTGTCGCGTCGGAATAATGGCGTGGTGCGCGGTAATTTTCCTGTCGTTCCAGACGCGCGAGGTAAATGCGGTATCAAGTCGGGAAAGCTCGCTGCCGATAGCCGGATCTGAATGCTGTACAGCCTGGAGAACGTCACTGACCTCTTCCCGCATCGATACTGGCAGATAACCACAGTCTGTTCGCGGATAGGTCGTCGCTTTGTGCGTTTCATACAGCGACTGGGCTATAGACAAGACCTCATTAGCGCCGAAACCCCATTTCCTGTTGCAGGCTTCCTGAAGATCGCCGAGGGAAAAACAGAGTGGTGCCGGCGTTTTAGCCCGCTTTTTCTCAACGGAAATCACCCTGCCGTTCCCGGTTTTCAGGCAGAGCTGCTGAACGGCCTGTGCAATCTGCTGATTTACGCACCGTTTTTCATCATCACAGTATTGCTCCGCAGCAACCCATTCAGCCTCAAAACGGATACCGTCTTTTTCAAGCTGCGCTCTGACTTTCCACCAGGGCTTTGGCGTGAAGCCGGCAATTTCAAGATCCCGGTTAACCACTATAGCGAGCGTGGGCGTCTGCACCCTGCCCACGGAAAACACCTCCGATAACCCGGCTTCACCGGCCTTAAGGGTATAAAGCCGCGTCAGGTTCATCCCGATAAGCCAGTCCGCCCGCGAGCGGCCAATACCTGCCTGATACAGTTTTTCGGTCTTGTCGCCCGACAGCATTTCACTGAGGGCTTTTTTGATGCTGGCCTCATCCAGCGCGGAGAGCCACAGCCGGCGCACGGCACCGGTGTAATTGCAGTAATCCATCAGCTCACGCGCGATCACCTCACCTTCGCGATCGGCATCGGTTGCGATGACTACCTCACTGGCCTGTTTCAGCAGTTTTTTGATAACGCCAAACTGATCGGAAGTGTCTTTCTTGACGGTCATCTGCCAGCGGTCCGGGATGATCGGCAGCACCTCTGTGCGCCACGGGCGACCAAACTGCTCGCCATAGGTTTCGGGCGTGGCCGTTTCCAGCAGATGGCCAACTGCCCACGTGACCGTAATGTTACCGCCGGTAATACACCCCTGGCCGCGCTGGCTGACGCCCAGCACGCGGGCAATATCTTTGGCCTGAGAGGGTTTTTCACATAGATAAAGCTGCATGCCGGCCTCCGGTTTTAGCGTGCCTGACCAGAAGCAACCTGGCGGACCTGAGACACAACGTTGTTGAACGCGCTGCCGGTAAGGTGCGATGCCACGGGTGATTTGTATGTCACATATACCCGCGTACCGGAACCGTTCTTTTCAAGCTCGATATCCATATGGTCGTTGTCACCCACATCGCTGCCCATACGATAGGAGCTCCCCGGAACGGATTCCCACACTGGATGAGCGTCCTCAATGGCAGCGGCACTCCAGCGGCTGTTACGATCCCTTGAACGAATACGTTCAATTTCATCCGCACTCACATAGCCGTAGTGGCGCTTTAATCGCGCGGCGGCCGTATCGATATCTACCGGCACGCTGAACTGTTTGCTGGCACTTTCCCCGCCAGATCCTGATGCTTTTGTCAGTACCGGCATACCGTTGCCGGAATCCATAGAATCCGAATCACTGCCACGCAGGGTTTTACTGATACTGAAAGCGGTATCGCTGATATTTTTGTTGATGCTGGCAAAGTCAGAGCCTGCACAGCCACTGAGAAGGGCGCAGATAACGCCCGCAGTAATCATCCGGTTCAAATTAATCGTCCTCTGAGGTAACGGCAGAAAGTGGAGAGAATGAAGAACGTTTTTTACCTGACATAACGGCAGGATCGGGTTCACCCAGACGCTCTATGGCAGCCAGACCCCGCGCCGTTTTATGGCGGATATCCTCGTATGTCACCGGCACGGTCCGGTAGTTCTGAATCAACCCGTAGACAACACGTATCGCTTTACTCCCTTTTTCAAGGAAATCATCGCGCTGTGAACGGGAGATCAGGCCGTAATGGAATGCCCGGAAGGCTTTCAGCGCCAGCTGGTCGTAATGCACTAACAGCCAGACACAGCGATAACCAAGGGGGGAACGGCTGAATACATCAAGGTTCAGCGGCTCGGAAGATGTCACTTCAGATATGGTGATACCTGCCGGAATGGCGGCTGTAATGGTTTCTATCTTTTTGACTTGCTCTTCCACCTTCTCAGTCGCCAGCTTAATGGCCTCTTCAAGATTGACCAGCAACGCATCACCATAGGGGTTGCCGGCCGCTGCATCACGCCCGGCGAACCCTGCCCGCGAAATCGCTTCCGGCATCCCCAGAATTTTGGGACGTTTTTCGGCCTTAGATTTCTCATCAGATCGATTGCGCCCTTCCCAGAGCCTGATTGCATAATGCGAATGCAGCTCGACAGTCAGCGTGGATACTAATCCGCCAGATCGCCGGGGCGTTGTTTGAGGGGTTGTCTGTTCGGCCATAGCTGTCTCCTGATTGGCAAAGGCTTTCGTAAGTTAAATGGCGATCCTCATTCCTGAGAGGACCGTAGACAATTCGAAATCAGATATTCGAAAAGTAAAATTTGTTCGCTGCCTGTGACGCTTAATTAATGACCTCTGTTGCACGGTACATCGCTGATCGTTTTTTAACCGCTGTTGCACCGTGCAACATTGCTCACTTTTTAACCTACCCTGCACCGTGCAACACTGCTCGTTTTTGTGACTCCGCTGGCTGCCTAATCATTTCTCTGAGCTCCAACAAACATTCGAAGACTCTGAACGATTTCTTTCACGCGCTCTTCACTGCACGTCTGCCGGCTATCAGGTCGGGAAGGCTTAAAAGGGCGCAGTTCAGGGCGCGATGACGGGCTCATGTGATCAGATACTATTCGTACGTTTTCTGCAGGATAAAGCTCCCCCTGCCGGGCCTTTTTAAGCACCGTCAGCAACCAGCCAAGCGGGTTTTGCAGGCTGCCTTCACGCTGTGCACGAATAACATTCGACAGCACCAGGGCAGACCGCTCAGGCGACAGCGCCTGCAGTTGGCGATTAACCATGTCCCGGTCTGCTGGTTTCAGCAGTGAGGCGAAGTCATCTGGCAGGCAAACCGAACCGGTTACGTATGTTTTATCTGTATTATTAGTAAGACTACGTACGTAACTGTTCGGATTCCGAACCCGGCTGTTATTCCCGGCACTCTCACTGTGTTCGGAATCCGAACCGGGTTGCTGAGCATGCATTTTTAAGCTGAGTTCGGAATCCGAACCCGGTGAGAGCCCTGTCTGTCCGGGCGCGGCACGGCAGGTCAATTCTTCAGGACTTTGGGCTGATCCCAGACGGGCCTCAATCATCTGGAGATGACTGCGATGATGGAGCATTGTGGGATCAAGCCGGATTTCACTGATGATTGTTTTTGCCGTGGCGCTGATGGTCCGGTTACTGCTCAGGCAGGCTTCAGCCACTGTTTTAAGCCAGTGCGGGTCGAACATTTCCGCATCAGCAAATGACAATGGCTCATCATGCTGCGCATAAATATTTCCTCTTACCCTTCCCTTTTCATCCCTGACGCGTTTGCAGAGGCTGAGCCAGCCCGTGATGCGTAACATCAGAAGTATCCGGCTGATGGTCTCTTTTGATGCCCTGCCTTTACCCGGCGTTGCCAGCTGCAGCTGCAATTCTTCATAAGAGGGAAAAACGGCACCGTCATTGCTCAAAGCGTGCAGGCGGATAATTATCCATCCCATTTTATCAAGCGGGGAGAGACGCTGATCCAGAAGCAACCGGCGGGGCATAGCATCGTGTATGTTACCCGTGAACAACAGACCACCACGGACATAGCTATTCTGTTCTTCCGGCAAACGCGCGGTCAGCCGATCAGTTAATTTTGTGACTGCCTGATGGATAAGGCTGTCATCCGGTAATGTCATTCTTCACCTTCTGAATAAAAAAAATGCTGAGCAATGTGCCGCTAAAGGCTCATCGCTCAGCATTCTGACTATGCTTCAGTTACGCATAGCCGTGTTATAGCGCTCATGATTCATTATCTCCCAGGTGCGCCCTTCATCACGGCTGAGCAGTCGCCAGAACGGACCGAGATCAATCTTGTAATAGCCCGTCCGGTTTTCATTCAGGCGCTTATAGTTACGCTCTCCGTGCCAGAATCGTTGAACCGCGCTGACCGCTTTTTTAGACAGTGACGCCGGAACAGTCGCCGGGGCTTTCAGGCCCGGTATGATCTCTTTAAATCGCATCCTGCCCCCATCTGATTACAGTGAACGCACTCCGCCGGTTAAAACTCATGCTCTTCTCCGCGTGGCCGCGGTCAGATTTTCACTCTCCCACTTGAGAACAGTGTTCCAGACTGCAGTAAGAGATATACCCATTTGTTCAGCGGCAAGCAGCATCAGATCCAGCCCCTCATCCGTTTCGCTACGAAGTGTTTTATTGTCATTTGCCGCCCAAATTTCCCACAGCTCCGTACTCTGTTCATCGCTAAGAACGGTTCCACGACCTGCACGAACTTTTATGCCGGCTATCCTGCGACGTGCTGCAACGTCATTACTCATCAGCCCGAAAAAATGCTCCATGAGCTTAATGGAACCACCCAGAGCAAGTGCGCGATCAATACGTTGCTTGCGCGTTTGTTCTTCCCTGGCTTGCGTCATCAGCCGGGCCAGATTGTCCTGGTTTATCTGAAACGAAAGGACAGAAACCTCGCTATTGATGATGTAATGAATATCTTCAATGGTCATATCTTTCAGCGTGGCAATCTCTTCAGACGTAAGCCCCATTTTGTCACAGCGCCGTATAAACCCATTTTTGAGTTCCATAACTAAGTCAAGCAGGAAGCCGTTAGCAGCCCGGGAGAGGTTCGTGTTCATCAGTTACCCTTCATTTGCAGGAACAATGGAAGCAGCACTTTTGCGCTGCAGTTCGCGGAGACGACGAAGGATCCTGATTAGCCGAAACACAGTCAGGGTTTGCTCGTCATCAAAAACAGGTTTGGCTGATTCAGATGACCCGATCAGCAATTCAGAAGTGAGATTCGCAGCATCCTGATAACCCGTATCATCTGTCAGCGAAGCAAGAAATAAGGCTACAAGAGGAGCAGCATCAACAGGCACAGAAAGCCGGTAACCCGACTGTGATGCGTTTTCGCTGGCAGGTGTTAACGAATTACCACAGTCATGTGCACTGGCAATATCCCAGCTCAGACGCCAGGCCATGCTTTGCAAATGCTCAATGTCATCCTGAAGGGCACTGACGTGCCAGAGCGAATGGATTTCAGGTTGAGCAACAGCCGGTAAAGAATCATCCGGACCTTGTATAGCATGCGATTCATCTTCTTTTACTACAGCAGATAAATCCTTAGATAGATCCTTTGTCGTAGATTGCTCTGCGCCTGGGCTATCATCCTCAAACAGGGTTGAAACGCCTGGAGTCAATTCATCAGACAGCTGACTGAGTTCAGCTACATCGTCATTTGCAACCGTTGAAGAATTGGCCGATAAAACAGAAGAAACAGCAAAAGTAATGTCTTCAGCAGGTTCTACTTTTACTTTGTCAGCACCACGTAGCTCAAGCAGCCAGCCATCATAGTCAAGGTCATCGCATGGAAACGCATCTGTGAGGTCGCCAATAAGTTCATCAGTGAACATTTCAATTGACCAAAGTTCAGGATCATCAAATTTACGGCAGCACTCACCAAATACATTTGTGAAATCGGCTTCTGTACAAGCATTCTTTTCAAACTGATACTTATCCCAAACTTTTTCAGCTCCGTGACGAAGTTTGAGCAATTTTCTAAGCTCACGTCCACCAAAGCCGGATGCAAGCAATACAGGCATCCAGGGATAGATATTTGTCACCACATCTTCCATTCGGCTAACACTGGAAAAATGTACGGGCAGGCCGCTGTTAGTTAGTTCAACGGCAAGATCACGCAAAGAGATTTTTCCCCCACGTTCTTCCTCGAGCAATAACCGCGCTTCACTAACAGAGATAGCTTTATCGATGAAAGTTAACTGCCCATGAGTTTCATTTTCAGCGAGATGCCCCGCAAGGCATTGGAAGCGCCCAGGCCACGGTTTTTCAATGCAGGTCATTCTGAAAAAACGTGGGTCACCTGTCTCATCCCAAAGTTCACGCATGATGGTGTAACGCGTGTTCCCGCCATCACTAAAAGTCCACTTACCTTCGGGAAGACGGGGATCGCGCGTCACCAACGGCACAGAATTAAGACCGCGCGCGCGAATAGATGCTTTGAGATCATCAAACAAAGGATTACGGCTTTTGCGCGGATTATCTGGATTCACACAAAGCTCATCAAGAGTGAAAGCCCTGGCTAGATTGTTATTACTATCAGACGAGTTTTCTACCAGTTGAAGTTTATTCATTGACCAGCACTCCTGAAATCGTAACCAAAGTCATACCCACCTTCAGGATATTCACTGAAGAGAGTAAACCTGCTGTCAAACTGGGTTTTGATGGTGCCGGTAGGGCCTTGACGCTGTTTGCTGATAATGATTTCAGCCTGGCCGGGATGCGCAGTGTTAGCGTGGTAGACTTCATCGCGATAAATAAATGCAATCAGATCAGCATCCTGCTCAAGTGCCCCTGAATCGCGAAGATCACCATTGTTCGGACGTTTGTCAGCACGCTGTTCTACCTGACGGTTGAGCTGTGACAGAGCAAGAATGGGACAGTCGAGCTCTTTGCCAAGCGCCTTGAGCGAACGGGAAATCTCGGCGATTTCCTGCGTGCGGTTTTCCATATCCGGGCATCGCATAAGCTGTAAATAATCGACCATGATTAAGGCAGGCTTGCCGTACTTACGAACATAGCGACGCGCACGGGTACGTAGCGTCGCCGGAGTCTGGAAGCTGTTGTCATCAATGATAAGTCGATCGCGCCACGCTGCCAATTCAGTTGCACCCTGGCTGATGCGCCCCCAATCTTCATCGCTCAGGTTGCCACTACGAAGTTTGGTCAGGTCAACACGGCTGCGCATCGATAGCATGCGCATAGTTAGCTGATCAGTTGGCATTTCAATACTAAAAATAAAGACAGCGTCTTGAGGCTTATTTTCTATTGCACTGATGCACCAACTAACAGCCAGAGCGGTTTTACCCATTGAGGGGCGTGCAGCGAGGATAATCAGATCACCTGGTTGCAAGCCACATGTCATGAAGTCCAATTCAGCCATGCCTGTTGACGTTCCAGTGATACCGTTTTCTGTTGCAGTAGCTACTTCGAGTTTGCTGAGCACTTGATCAAGGGCAACCATAATCTCTGATTCGCACTCGTTTGCGTTTGTGCCCTGCTCATGAAGCCGGAAGAGCGCATTTTCAGCTTGTTCTGCGACTTTTTGTGAACTGAGCCGATTAACCTGGATATCAGCTACAAGGCTATTGCCGATAACCTGCAGAGTACGTAACCGGCTCTTTTCAATGATTACACCTGCATAACCAAGAATGTTTGCAGCTGAAGGAGTGTTCTTGCTCAATTCCGCTAAGTAAGCAAAGCCACCACTTTGCTCAAGCGCACCGTCATGCTCCAACTTTTCGCTAAGGGTTATCAGGTCAATGGGCTGGGATAATAAAGACAAGCTGCTCATCGCCTTAAATACGTGACGATGGGCAGCGATAAAGAAATCTTGAGCTGTCAGTAGGATGTTTATTTCATCCCAACGGTCATTATCCAGCATCAACGCACCCAGAACACATTGTTCGGCTTGCGTTGAATAAGGTACAGCTAACTGTGTGCCGGGCTGATTAGGCATGAGTCTATCCCTCCACAAAACATGTGGATTTGCTGAGCTATGGATAATGAGCGTGTTACGTAATTGCAGGCTTTGCAGTTAGTTCACGTACGTATACATCTAAATAAGCGTCGATAAGACCTTGAACAATTTTCGAAGCGCTTATGACGCGACCTGATGAATGAGTAAGTTTTACTGCACACCCTTCCAGATTGTTACGTCTTACTGGACCTATATAAATGATGGGGGCCGGTGCGCGTGATTGATGTTGTGGGGGCATATCATCTCCAAGATAAGTTTTACTTAGGATTTTCCTTAACCCAAATGCCGGGAAAGGAACATCAAATTGCTAAAACGGATCGGAACCCTGATTGCTCAAAAACCCTTTCAGATAGCTCCTGAGTGGGTTATGCCCTCACTTCTCACTTAAAAAGCGCCAAGAAAAGGTCATTTTATGATAATGTTTAACACTAATTTTATTAACTGTTTACATATTACCACTTCTAATGGCTTTTATGCAATTTTTTACCATTCATAAGGAATTATTCCCGAAACCTAAGCAATTTTTTCCTTTAAAATCATTGCAATAATTTCCGTTAAGGAATGCGAATGTTAGACACGATTGAGAAGAGACTTAAGTGTTGCAGGGCTGCGACGGGTACTACACCACAGGAAGTTGTGAGTTACATACAGCAAAAAAACATGGACCTGTCTTACACCACCTACACACGCTGGGAATCTGACGGTTCAGTTCCTGCCCGTAGAATGGATGTAATACATATAATTGCTGAGTTTTTCACCAAGAATGGTCTGCAAGTACATGGTCAATGGATCATGACGGGGGAAGGATTCCCTCCGCAGTTCACTGAATATGCGAAACTAGACGAAGACACGCTTTTCATCCTTGCAAGCCGCCAACTACCAGACGTTGAGCTGGTTCAAATTGGCGGCATGTATGGTGAACCATACGTAAGTTTCGGAGAGTTCTGTATTGTATCAACGGTCACAAATATCGACCCTAATAACAACAAATTGTGTTATGTGAAAAGTGTAAATGGATTACATATTGGTGTTCTGAAAGTAATGGATGAAAAATCAATTATTTTGGAAGGCAACCAAAGCATAACACTACTAAAAAGCGATATTTATGAGTGCCGGAGAGTCAAATGGATTCAAAAGAAGTGAAACTAAAATTTCACCAGTGCAGCAATGAGGTAATAAATTTTCTCGATAAATTTGAGCACACTACATACATATCTACATTACTTGTTGTTAATAACAACATTTCAGCCCATCAAAGCAACGGCTACGCCGATTGGGATAATAAATTTTATTACGAAGGCAAGTATAAAGACAGTTTATTAATAAGGATGGGGATTGAGCTTACAAAAATAAGCAAAGGTGATGTTAGCACCGTTATCTGGGATGACGCCTTGCGCAATGAAAAAAACAATATTATTGATGCGCAAAGGAAAGAACATAATATATATCATGGTATTAGCTTTATATATGGTATAGAGAATGATATGAGTATGGCGCTTAATATCTGCACCGGGGCTGACACCTCGCAAAAGGAATTTGAAAATCTGATACTGCCAATGCGGTTTGCACTACTGAACTACTTTAAGGACTTATAATGTTTACCAAAACCTATTCTGTAGACGAAAAGCACGTTGATTTTCAGGGTGTTGTGGATGGACTGTATTATCCCTTCTACATGGAGTGGACGCGCCACGCCTTTATGAAAGAGGAACTGGGGCTGGATCTGGAACAGGAGTTCGCTGAAGGACGCCTTCACATGATCCTGGAATACACGATGCGCTTTAAAAAGAGTCTGCAGCAAGGGGATGAAATGCAGGTTACATGCGCCCTACAGGCGAATGAGAAGCGCAGCCGCGTCAATTTTGTTCAGCAAATACTGGTTAATGATGTTGTGTATGCAGAAGCCGTATTCATAGCTACGTGTATCGCTAACGGCAGACCCTGTGTTCCTGATGCAGTGAAAAATGCTATTCCTGCCTGAATTTTCTAAGGGAACCCTGCCGGGTTCCCCGGTCAATTTTCAATCAAAATATATCGGCTATCTTTAACCTTATCCTTTCCTGCCTGATAAAATAAAGAGAGACGGACTAAATATCCACTCCGTTTTTGATATTTACCTTCCAGCCCTTCAGATTCATATATTCGCACCCTGAAGAAACGTTTATCGTTACGCATATGCAATACGCCATTCTTTTCAAATGACGCCTGAACAGCCCGGCGATCATTATCAATGCCTGTTTCTTCAATGAATTTAAAAGCCGCGCCCGGCAGGGAAATAAACATAAACCCACTCACTGCATGAAGCAGACTGTCATTCTCATTCACGCTGAGGGATTTATTATTAACTGACTCTCGAAGCCACAATAAAAACTGTTCGCCAGGATTACCTGTATCACTGCTTTCAGGTGCAGCGAGAATAACGGGGTTTTCACACGCCACTTTTTCGTTGTCGGCTTGATCCAGCACTGAATCGATAACAGGCAATATTTCCTGCGGCATAGCATCGGGAATAAGTTCCGGGCTTTCATCCGGAACCGCAATTACCTGTTCATTCATATCCTGAACAGGCAGACAGTCATCTGCAGTAGCCGTATCTACTCTCTCCGCCTGTTCATCCTCATCGGTGTCCGCCGGTTCAGCTGCAGCAAACATGCTGAGAAGGACGGCGGTATCATCATCAGCCGTTTTTTCATCCACTGGCTGCTCAGTTACTGCGCCGCAGTTTTCTGAAAGTGCTGAGGGCAAAGACCCGGTTTCATCATCTGCAGTTAACGGAGATTCTGCGTTCACTGGTGCGAGACCGGAGGCCAGATCCTCTGCACTTTCCGACCCGATACCGGCGAGTGCAGGGGCAGCGCTGATAATATCGCAAGGGAAAGCCGTTGCCGGCATCCCCGGATCCGGCATCAGCTCCGCAGCGGCCATTGCAGGCAAGCTCGTCTGCGCAGAACCGGCGGGCGAACCGCTCATTCCTCGCGCTTTGTCGAGAATTTCTTTGATAAGCGGCATGGCCGCCGCATCCCCGCCGGCCAGAGAAGCCATCACCCGCATGGCCTGACGATCGCCGCAGAGCCAGGTGACCCCGTCATCAGGCAACAGCCTTGCGGCCATCATTGCCGCCGTACCGGAATCAGCTGCATTGCTTATCCGGAATCGATAGGATGCACCCGGCGCTGACATACCGGGGATCCAGCATTGTCCGTCCAGTAATTCACCTTCAATCCTCGTCAGTTGCGGCAGATGCGCGGTAAGCGCTGACCAGAAAACAACCGCATTCCAGAGCGTGTTTTTAGCGGCCTGTTCCTCAGGTGCCGCGCCCGGAGGAAACATATGCCCTTTCGCCAGCCTGACGCTGCAGGCGGTAAACTTCAGGGTGAGATCTATGTATCCGCCCTCTTTACTCCATTCACCTTCAGCGCTGGCCGGCACGTTTTGTACGCACTCAGCGAGTCTTTTCAGCGGTGCCAGGTAAAGCCGGTTATAAATCTCCTCAGGCAATGACGTGTTATCCCAGATTTGCCTGAGAAGGAGCTTACGATGCGGGGAAGAAAGCAGCTCTGCGGCTGACTGTGGCGCGAAATATCCCGGCGGAACCTTACCGCCAGCCTGCGCTGACTTAGCCGCAGTTTGCCCCCCGGATATCATGGTTATGAGCTTACTGAACATTCTGGCTCCCTGGTATTTCAGCTTCATTGCTGATAGTAAGCGCAGCCTCTGCGCTCTCTGAGTCCTTTCCGACCGGCGTTTCAGAGTCTTCGCTCAGTGCATCGAGGCAGCCGGTCACGATGCAGACCAGCTCATTCGGCACCAGAATTTTGCGCGCACGCGTCACCGATACGTACAGAAGATTCAGCTCATCTTCTTTTTCGCGCGGGTTTAAAAGGGGATCGGTAATATCAACAAAATCGTCGCTGATTTTGACCGCGTTCCACTCAAGCCCTTTACTGCGGTGCGCCGTCACGACCGTCACATCAGCATCGCTTTCGCGCGTCACCGCCTGCTTTTTTAACACAGCCAGCAGCATTGGCAGTGGAAAGTACATGTCCAGCAATCGTACACCCTGCCCCATTTCCGGATCTTTTGTTGCTTTGGCAATGGTTCGGTATTCTTCAAAGTCACGATAATCGCGCGTCAGCTGCGGCGACTGAATGCGATCGGGCATATCGACCGAAAGCCAGTATAAATCTTCCAGTTCACCAATGCGGTATCCCTCCATGCCGCCCACCCAGTACACCTTTTTACCCGTCAGGCTCTCTACAAGAGCTGAGCCAATCACGCCCGCTACCGTCCGGCTGATAACGCAACAGTGCGCGGTTCCGGCGGGCAGTTCGGCTACAACCTGGTCCTCACCGCCGAGGCCGCAGATCCGGCGGGTTTCCCCCGCCCCGGCAAGCAGGGTATTCGCAACGTCTGCGACCGCCGGACCAAACCGGAAGCTGTTCGTCAGCCACAGCCTGTCTGCAGTCTCCAGCTGCTGAGAAACGAGAGCGTTTTCCGCTCCCCTGAAGCGATATATCTGCTGATAACGATCGCCGACAAGGATAATGCGACAGGGCTGGCTGAGAACAAACTGACTGGTCACCGGATTCGCATCCTGCGCTTCATCGAAAAGGATCACGTCCCATTTCTTGTTCAGCTCCGGAACGGACAGCTGATAAAGCTTAAGATAGGTGTCATGCGTTACCGGAAAATGTGAATCCATCCGGGTCATTTCGTGCCATATGACCTGTGCAGCGCCGAGTATTTTGCCCGTGTCCAGCCCGCCCCGATCGCTCTCATCGGGCAGATGCAGAAATGAAATTTCCCCGTCGGCGCTGTACAGAAAGGTGTTAAGCGTGTTCAGCGCAGTGCGTGCCAGCAGCCAGTGACGGGTGTTGAGCAGCCGCGCAATATCCGTTACGCGCAGAGACGTGGTTAGCCGCGCCTGAAAGTGCCGCCCGAACGTCGGCCATGCCAGTTGATGAAACGTTCTGCACTCGACGTTAAAAGGAAAACGACGCTCGGACTCCTCCCTGATCGCGCGATTGTAAGCGAGATAAAGCATCCGCTCCGTGGGGTTTGCCAGCGCGTAGGCTTCAAGCGTTGACGTTTTGCCCGTGCCGGCAAACGCCGTAACGACAAGTTTTGTGCCTTTCCAGGCGATGATCTGTGCCTGCTCCTGCGTGGGTTGCATGTATTCAGTACCTCCGTCAGCGTCATGCCATGAACCATGCCCTGCCGGGGAGGTGGTATCCACCGCAAACTCTATACTGACCCGCAAAAAAAAAACGCCTCCGGAGAGGCGTTATGGTCAGGCTGCGCGTTGCTCTGCACTGCCGAGTTTTGCTGCCCACCTGGCGGTGTAGTGCAGCGGGGTGTAAAGCGTGCGACGCCGTTCAAGCGTCAGCGCGTTTCCGGTCACAACCTCTGCCGCAATGCCGCAGAGCGAGAGCTGTATATAGGACATACTGGCGGCCAGCGGATCAACGTCCGTCACCGACACCCACAGCTGTTCTGAGACCGTGTAACCGCGCTGAGCAAACTCTTCAGCGAAGGCGATGACCATACAACCTGCACCGCTCGCCGGTTCCTGCAGGGTAATGAAATCTTTTCCCTGCATCAGCGCATCGATGCCGGAAAGCTGCACTGATGCCATCATTCGCGATACGTCCCACGGCGTGAAAAACTGGCCGCGATACTTATCTCCCAGCTCAAGCTCCATAAAAACGCTGCCGAGAAAATCACAACGTTCCTGATCGAGCGCCATCACGACGTGACCCAGTAACTCAGCCATCCGGGTGACGTCTTCCTTCTCGTAGCCGGCAATTATGCTCAGATACTGCTTTTCCAGCTCTGCATCGTGCGCAACGCCGTTGTGCAGCGCAATGGCCGCGCAGCTGACGAAGTCCTCAAACACTTTGTGCCGGTGATGATAACGGGCCGTGGTGTTAAAAATCCTCAGGAATGCGCTGCGATGGTTGATAAAAGTCATGCGTGTTCTCCATAAAAAAAAGGGGAACACGCCCCTGAGGAGGTGTTCCCCTCAGGGTGTGAGGCAAGCCCTACGGCCTGCCTTTTCTGGTTACCAGCTGTACGTGGTGAATCCTTCCGCCTCCGGAGCCCCTGATTCAAAAATCAGGATTTCCACGGCATCCGAACGCATCAGTGAAGCGATCACGCGGCGGGCTTCTTTCGATAACCCGGCTTCTTTCAGCCGCAGAACCGGCGCGGTACACGCGGTTAGCCGCAGAAGATAGCCCCCGCCGATATAGTGGACCCACTCACCGTTACCAACTTCACGGGTCGTGATTTCATCCAGCAGCGCATTGTCTTCTGCGCTGAGGTGAGCCGTCGAAATAACGCGGCAGCGAAGGTACTCACTGTTGCCGCTCATCCCTGTGCCGCCTGGTGAACGGATGTTGCACCTTCTGGTTCATAAGGTTCAGTGACCGGCACCAGATGAAGCCCGGGCCTGCCGTCGTCCAGCTCGTCAATAATCGCCTCAGCACTGCAGACGTGCTCGCCCCGATCGTAACAGTCATAACCGTCAAGATCGTGAACAGGCTCGCTGTACCAGTGCCGAATTTCACAGTCAAAGGTCGATGACAGTGCCGCGATGACCTCTGCTGCAGGCGGGAACCAGGCGGAATCAAACGCAAGTTTTATGCTGCTGACGCCATCACGTTCCCAGCTGACATTGTGACCTGCCGGCCACTCCATACCGTACTGCCGGCAATAGAAGCTGCAGGACGTAGACGCCCCGGACAGGAGTCCGCCACTTCCGTTCAGTTCGGCAGCCAGCCGGCTCGGGATTATCTGCAGCATATCGCAGGGTTGCGCCCTGTCAGGCAGCTGACTCAGTCGCTCCCAGCACTGACCCGGATCGATTTCCCGTGAAAGCGTGGCAATACCAAACCAGTCTGCATAGCGTTCCTCAATGAGTCGCGCGATGTGTCTGCGTGAAACGTCCGGAATACTGTCCCAGCGGATCGCGTCGATACCCGACTGATGGTAAAGCCGCTCAATTTTACGCAGATGCTCCCCGTCAAGCGGTACGTCACTGCGCAGTAAACCGAGCCACTGCTCAAACGCCAGGTTGGCTGGCGTGCCCTGTCCCGTTCCGCTCTGCATTAACCCGGGAAACGGAGGAAATGACTCCGTTTTAACCGGGCGTAGCAGGCCGCCACACCCCGCCAGAAACAGCTTTATGCTGCGCATGACGGCGTGACGGTAAAGCGGTACGGCTTCACCGCTGATCCACTCCTCCATGATGCTGATGAGCGCGGATTTTCCGGTGATTTCTAAACGGTTATGGCACCAGTCTGACATGGTTAATTCCTCTTCTTTCAAAAAAAAGAGGGCACTGTCCCGTGAGGAACAATGCCCTCACGGGACGGCAACGTGTTTACTTAACGATGCCGGGTTGGTGTGTTATGCAGCTTCAGCCGCACGTTGATCTAACTGCAGTAAAAACTCTGACGCTTCTCTCGCGTGCCGGCAGGCACGAAAGAGTGCTTTTTTGTCCGACTTCAGTACCTCAAGCCACGATTTTATGTAGCTGTCGTGCTGAACATCGCCAAACACACCGAGCCGGGCGCAGAGAAACGCGCTGCCCATCTCCGCTATCAGCTCCTCAAACGCATACACCGGATCACCGAACGTTTTCGACGGTTTGGTTATGCCTTCGCGGTTCAGTCGTGACTCATGGCCGGTGGCGTGTACAACTTCATGCAGCAGCGTGCTGAAGTAGTCGGCGTGGGTAAAAAACTGTTCAGCCTTCGGCATCAGTATGGAATCAGTGTGTCTGGCGTAACAGGCCCGGTTCTGTAATCTGAACTCAACCTTAACGCCCGCCATATGCACAATCTCACATATCCGTTTTTCCGTCGGCCAGTCGATCGTGCCGGGGTATTCAGCTACGGGAGATTCATGCGGTACAGCCGCAACACTGTCCGGTAAACCGTCACACTGCCCGACGTTAAACAGGAAGTTAGGCTTTATCATGGCCCGCGATTCCATCAGCGGCTTACCGTCGGAATCAAACAGCTTGTTTCCGCTGGCATCCTCAGCCTGCTTTTCAAAAGGTCTGAAGATAATGGCCTCTGATGACGTTTCACCTTTGCGAACCTGACCGCCCAGCTCCTGCGCCTGACGATACGTTACCCAGCGATCGGTGCTGTATCCTTTTTCCTCTGCGGCCAGCCATAACAGCAGCACGTTCACGCCGCTGTAAGGCTTACCGGTTAAGGCATTAACCGGTAACGGACCCGCTGCAGCGTAGCGGCAAGCAGTGCGCCACGGTTTTTTCCATGGCGCGACGCCGTTCTCCAGTGCCTCAACGATACGGTCAGTGACCTTCTGGTACAGATCGACGCTCTCAGTTTTCTTCGTGCGACGGGTTTTGGTTGGTTTGGTCATGGGATGTTCCTTAAATGAAAAAAGGGCGCATCCCTCCCCTTACGGGCGAGAAATACGCCCGTCAGGGAAAGTGGTTAACGCACCGGTGAAATAATCTTTCCGTCGGCGGTTATGCTGTTCAGCCGCAACCGGAGTTGCCGCCTTGAATGATAGAACGCGTGGCGGTCATGCCGCTTACTGTCAGTAAACATTGCTTCTTCAAGCATTGAAGCTGCCGAACCGAACCACCGGGCCCGCTCTTCATCGCAGCTGCAGTCACAAAAATCCGAAGTCCTCATCAGGTCGATCCGTTCACAGAACAGCGCGAGTTTACGCTGACTGAGCCAGCTGATGGTTTTGCGCTTCAGCTGATAGGGTGAACGGACAGACAGAACAACCACCCTGTCTGCCGGCGTTATGGGACTGAAAAAGGCCGGGTCATCTACAGTCAGATCGAACGTCTCAGAGATCTGACCAAAATTCAGTTCTACCTGCACGCCCGGATCGGTACTCCCACCGCTGTATTCAAGGGCATAAATGCGCTCTTTGCGGTAGAAAAGCTGACCGGGTAATCCGTTCCTGAACTCCAGGAACAAACCTTCCTGCGAACAAATAACAAGCCTGACTGACATAGCCTGATGGTAAGTTTCATGAAACAGCTGCGCGAGCGCGTCACTGTTGAAAGTAAACATAGGATCACCTGCTGTAATAGCGGGATCTGTCTCCTTCCGGAGAGCAAATCCCGGAAGGATGGGTAAACAGGTCAGCTGTTGTGCTGCTGAGCAAGCCAGAACTCAATGCCTGATATGGCTTCCCACTCTTCAGTGGTGACCTGCTTGCCGGGACCGGAGGTTTTTACCAGCAGCAGGTGTTCAATTGCACCGGGTATAACAAACGATGCCGGTATGTTTTCAGGTGCTTTGGTAAACATATCCATATTCCATGCCAACCATCGCTGCGCGAAACGCCAGCTTTGCGGACAGGAACTGGTTATGTAATAGCTTTCGGGGCATAGGTTATGCAGAAGAACCAGCACGATGCGCACGAATAAATCCTGTTTGCATCGCTGGCTTTCCACTTTACGGTATGGCCGAAAATTATCCGAAAGCGTCTGCCTGAGATAGAACGGATTGAGGCAGTAGCCTTCGCCGTCCTTATGGTTGAACGTGACCGAACCCTCTTCGTCAAAAAGCTCTGAAGCGCGGTTCATGTCAAAACCCAGCTGCTTATAAGGCCGGAGCTGAGCGGGAAGAAGCCAGAAGGCTTCTTTAACTGCGTCGGTAAATCTGAACCACTGTTCATCATTTATGGACGCTCCCTGCTCAAACTGGTAAACACCCGGAAGGACCAGAGGCTCGGTTGGTGTATGTGCCATGGTAAATCTCCATTAAAAAGGGGATCTACCGCCCACAGGGAGGTAAATCCCCGTTGGGTTAAGTTAGATCGATTGCCGGATCAGCGTTTGCCGGCTTTCAGTTCTTCGAGCGCGAACTCAAGTTCTGAAATCAGCCCCCAGTCAGCCGTCGTAAACGGACGTTCCCCCCCGGAAACGCTTCTGATTAGCAGTTCATCAGCTGCGCCGGTAATGAAACCTTCCGTGCTGAAAGGCTGAGGAGTATCACTGTCCGCAATCAGTTGGTGCCGTATTGCCCAGCGAACCGGAAGCGCCCAGCTGACGCCGCCGGCTGATGACGTTATCTCAAAGCAGCCTGAGCAATGGTGATATAGCATCATCAGCGCAATCCGCGTGAAGAAGTCGATGGGCTGACCTTCCGTTTCAATACGCAAATCAGGGCTCATATCCAGGGTAAACATCACGCTTCTGGCAATGTAATTCCCTTCGTCTTTTCCAACGAATTCAAAAGCCTCGGGGTGAGTAAACATCATGGACGCGCGTTCCAGACGAGTACCGTCACCTGGCGAGCAAGGACGGAGATGTACCGGTAACAGCCAGAATGCTTCAGTGACTGCCAGGGTAAAACTGTGCCACTGGCTCGGTGATATCCATCCGCTCTGCTTCACGGTATAGGTAACGTGTTGGGGCGGTACGGAGATTGGTGTCATGATAAATCCTCAAAAAAAGGGGATTTATCCCCCTGATGGGGAATAAATCCCCACAGGGTTAAGTCAGATTAGAAAGATTCTAATCGGCCAATTGCCAGATCGCCCAGGCCTTCAGAACGTCCATTTAAGGAAATCCGTTCATGTAAAGCGCGGTCGAGCCTGATGCTCATGGCACGGATGGATTCAACCAAATCAGCACAGCCAGGACTGAGAAAACGGTCCTGAACCATACCGAATTCAAGGTTGTAAATAACGTTAATCTGAACGGACATAGTGACTGGCAGCTCACCACAGAGGTGCACCTGCTCGTCAAGGTCGTCCAGACCAAATCGCTGATAGGCTAGTGCCGTCAGCATGTCGCCCTCGTAGTTAGCTAACTGCAGCATATCTGTCAGGTTTGTTGAAATAGTCATATTCCATTTTCCCTTACTGATATGCATAACGCAGGTTTGCCATCTGATTCGCCAGCTTCAGTGCGAAACGGCGAGCCTGACGGTAAGAGCGGAATACCTCATCCGGCTTTTTCAAAGATCCAAACCGGTGATTACCGTAAAACGTGCCGGAACGTGTAAGTATGCCGGCCGTCCATTTTCCTGACGATAACTGATGAACCTGAACCTTAAAGCTGAGTGAGCCAGCCCGGTTCATTATCCACTCTTCTTTTTTTTTGCCGGCCGCGACGCGATCCCGCAGGGATGACGCTGCAGCAGAGACTGCTGAAAAGATGCCTTTTATGGAAAGGGAGGTTGGTAATAAAAGGGTATGCATGGTGTTTCTCCTGTCGAGCGGGAAACACCTGCCCTGTCGGGAAGATGTTTCCCGATGGGCATTCGCATAGCGAATGTATGGTTAAGACGACCGTGCTGTTACTTCTGAGCGGTGAACACCCTGAAAGTCGCAGCATCAGACGCGGCATGCTGAGCGGCTTTCGCTGCAGCTTTATGTGTAAAATGCTCACCGTGCCGGCTGAAAATGAACTCATCGCCTGGCTGGCCTGCAATCAACGTTCTTGCCATAACAATGGCGTGATAACGTTGATCGTCAAACCAGACGCGGGAACGAAACTCATAATGACCGGAAGGTGAAGCAAGCCACGATGTTCCCCTGAGTGCAGCCTTAAGGTCTGGACATTCGGATGCAACGCGGGTTGCAACGGAAAGGACCAGATCGAATGGCGTACGCAACTCATTCAGAAACGAGCGGGTTATGGACATAGTTTCTCCAGAAAAAAAGAGAAACATTTGCCCTGTCGGGAATGTTTCCCCGAAGGACGAAGGCCGGAGCCGGATGGTTGAATGTACCTTCATCGCCAGGCAGTAGGAGCCGTGATTGACGATATCTGCTTCCAAAGGCGAGCAGATTTACCACACTGATGTGTTCTCCCTTTCAGGCTACAGGAGTGTTGTTTGCAGCTACCCGAAGGCGGTCATCTCAAGCTACAGACCATTGGTGGTTGTCCGAGGACAACGTAAGAAGCGTTTTAATAATAGCGTTTGCTTAAGGCAAATTACAAGAGCCCTTTATTCATCTGACTCATCTATCCGGTTGTAAACCCGGGCAACGTAAGCACCACGTCCATCACCGTGTCCAAGATCCATTGAAACTAAAGCCTCAGCCTCTTTGCGACTCATGCCATTTTCTAATGATGATTTACGGCATCCTGTGAATAAGCATACCTGAGACTGTGCGGGGCATGAATTCCAGTCATTCCACTTTCAAATAATATTCTATGGTAGCGGCCAAGTGCCTGATGAAGTGTTGGTTTATCGATTAGCTTTCCGTTATTTCTTTCAATGTGCCGGATAGCTTCATTTAACAGGTTAACAACCTTCTGCTTCTCAAAAATGGTTGCATCACGTGGACGCCCACCTTTAGTACCAAACACAACGCGCACATTATTATTTCCGTCTTCTAAACTTTTTCGCCAGGTATTTAGTGACTTTGCCGACTGAACGGTTTCCTCTGCACGTAACCCGATATATCTGGCGAGCTGAACCCCTAGCGCAACCCCCCTGTCTTTTTCTGATACCGTTAAAACAATTTCTCTCAGACGCTCGTCCGAAATGGCAACTTTAGTGCCTTCCCGACTGGCTCCGGAAATATTCAGCGCCTGATTACTCAATTTATCATGCGCGGGATTAGCCAGAACGTGACGGCCGCCTTGTGACAGGATTGAACGTATAGCGGCCATTTCATTTTGCAGGGTGCGTGAAGAAATATTTTCATCCTGACGACTACGAATATAATTTTCGACATGTTTGGTTTTAATATGGCTTACGTCCCGAATCTGAATATTAAGGGTTGCCAGTCGCTCCGAAAAGCGACTGGCAATCTTTGAACGATCAGAAACCGTTTTAAAACTTCCTCCGCCCTGACGTGCGAGCGTGACGAGCTGTTTACCTAATTTTCCAGACACTGCATATCTCCTTTCAGAATCCACTGCTGTAGGCATACAACCCCACAGCAGTGTGACTCTGAATCTGTACATCTCTTCCCCGACGACACGGTTGCTTTTGCGCTTCCTGCGTCTCGACTGGTATCTGTGCATCGGGGCGGCGAAATGTTGAGTTCTTGCGAGGCTCCCCAGGTCTCTGACCTGTTTGCGGCTTGCGCCGTGCTGACGTCAGTCAGTCTGCCTCCGTACACCAGTTTCCTGATGTCGCCATCGATACCGAGTCGATCATTCTCCTTCTGATAAAACGCCCTTAACGGGTTGTTCGTTAACGTCGCGTCATGGTTGATAAATAGCCAGTCGAGCATCTAAAAACACGTAATACGTGCACGTCAGATTTCGCCAGCATGCTGAAAACCGCACTGTACGTGGGTTTGGTCGTTATGCGCTGCGCGCGTCACTTTGTTCTCGTTTCACTCGAACCAAAGTGACGCCGCACAGCTTCATGCTCCTAATGCGTCTTCCGCAAGCGCCCAAATGTTCCAAATGGGCTTATGCGTCATTGCAAAAGTCGTATGTAGCTCAGGGCATATCCCTGACAAATCTCATAACGTAAGTGAAGAAAGCATCGTTGAGGATGCCTTATCTGATGACGCCAAGCGTATGTGAAAGCCCAGACTTTGATGTGATTAATGTACCCTCATCGTCGCGTCGTAGGTGCGCATGTTCTGACGATATCTGCTTCCAGGGGCGGGCAGATGTACCACACTGATGTGTTCTCCCTTTCAGGCTACAGGAGTGTTTTTGCAGCTACCCGAAGGCGATCCTCTCAAGCTGCTAGACCATTGGTGGTCGTCTGTTGACGACTTAATGCCTTATTACCTTAGCAAGACAAATAATTAATTGTCAATTAAAAGAAAATAAACCTCGGAGGGCTCTATTAGATATCAATCATCTTTATCCATTACCACAACAGATGGAATAATACTTAACAAACCGTCATTAATAATCTCAAACTCATACTCATTGATTAATTCTTTTAAGTTAAGGCCAATCATTTTCCTGAAGGCGCCCAATCCTGTATTCATTCTAATATGATCATTCTCGACTGACGTATGATTCATGTAGTAACGACAAGCCTTAACCATTGATTCTATAATCACCTTCAACTTTGAGTCACCTTTAACCGATCTTTGAATAATAAAAAGATCTCTCCTCAGAGACTCTATCGATGATAGAACATAATAAGGATTTTCAATGTCGTAGTTTTCAAATAATGCGCCTTTATAGCCAAGAACGTCAATCACATCCCTTATGTAATCCAAGTCTTCCTCATACTTAATGAGCATGCTAAAGACTATTCTTTTCTCACCTTCAAGCGCAGCCTTAATCATTCCTTCATGGAGCTTTTTCCAATCCTCCAATTCTTGAACCGTATAATCATTGCCATTATTTTTATCAATCATATAGGAACAAGTACCACATAGCCAAATGCCATTTTTAATGCTTTTCCTTTCAGAAACTGATTGATTTTTATCATACCTCGGCCCTCCCTCACTACCTGCGCGTATATGAGAAGCAACGCCAGCCATAATTGAATTACCGTCATCCTTGGCAGGGCCAATTGTCATTCTGCGACATTTTGGATTACTACAAATATAAGCTGCACGCTTAGCCAAAGCTCCAACAGTACTAGGAGAGAACTTATCGCCCATATAAAATCCTTGTAATATTAAATGATTTAAAATACCCAAGTGTGAAAAAATTAATTACTCACAATTGAGAATTATCAGCTTGAGAAAAGCAAAGTACGACAGAAAAATATTAAGAAGTTAAAATACCTGATGATTCAATTTTCGACAAGTAAATGAGCGGCTTATATGGGAAGCAGCCCTACGTCTCAGTCTAACCGGTAGGGCAACGAACTCCACAGCGACCAATGTGGGAAACAGCCCTACTTTACTGACCGACCTGCGGCACAGCGGGCGCGCCGCTGCCCGGTGTGGGAAACAGCCCTACTTTAGTGGCCGTCGGGCGCTGCAGCGGGTGCGCCGGTGCCTAGTATGGGAAACACCCCTACTTTAATGGCCGCCGGGCGCTGCAACGGACGCGCCGGTGCCCGGTATGGGAAACAGCCCTACTTTAATGGCCGCCGGGCGCTGCAGCGGTGCGCCGGTGCCTGGTATGGGAAACAGCCCTACTTTGCGGGCCGCCGGACGCCACACGTGGGCTGCGCCGGTGCCTGGTAT
>NZ_NWUO01000022.1 GCF_002895925.1 Mixta theicola
TGAAGGCGAAGCTGCTCTCCTGGTACTGCACGCAGTACTCCCACGCCCGGTAGCTGCCGCTCAGCCGGTCCTCCACCTGCACCCCGTACTCCGCCAGCAGCCGGTGGATTATCTGCACCGCCGTCTGTCCCTGAAAAATGCGCGAGTTTTTGTCGCGCTTCATCGGCCACAGGTCCGGCTCCACGGTCAGCTCGTACACCGCGTAGCGCGTGCCGCCCAGCTCCTCGCTGTGTACTGCCGCCCGGGTGATTTTACCGTTGAGGTGGCGCATGCCGCCCGGCAAGCTTCCGGTGGGGATGTCCAGCGTCATCGGCTGGCCCAGCAGCGCGTGCCGCCGGATGCGGGCGTCGGTGCCCAGCAGCGTGACGGTCAGCGCGAAGGCGTGCGACAGCGCCTCACGGCCCTTCAGCTTCCAGAAAAGCAGCCCCTCCAGCGGGAGCCGTGCGGTGATACGTTCAGACATGGGTTGTGTTCCAGAATCAGCGGAGCCCGGCATAGCGCCGGGCGATCGATATAAAAAGAATGGGTTGTTTCAGGAATGCAGCCTTAGAAAGAGGCGGCAAGAAATCTGATATTTAACAGCTACGGTAACTATTTAATGCCTGCACCAGCGCATTAAAGGGCAGGATAATATCCTCCTTATCTACCTCTTCGCCCTGCGTCTGCTGATTAATTGCCTCATGCAGTACGGAAATATAATCGTTAGCCGCATTGATAATAATTTCGCAGTCTTGATTATTCTGCTGTTGAATTAATTTACGCCAGCCAAGGGAAAGTTCTTTTAGCGTCGCTACATTATGTTTTAAAGTCATATCTTCAGCGGGCGTGCGATCTTCGCTTAATTCATGCAGCGTCTGGCGTGAAAGATAAACCAGGCCGTTGCGATAATGTTCAGCGCTGTCTGCCGGCGAGTTCTCATAGGCGATTTTTATCCGCTCGCTATTGGCAGCGTAAATCGCCTTTAAAAAGCTGTCCCGCTTCGCCAGCAGCGTGGTAAAAGCGGCAACGTATTCGGCATTGCTACGACGCGCCAGCTCGCCCTTATCCTTTAGCCAGCCTTTACTCTGCCGGTAAGCGTACAGCTTATCGCTGAGAGGAAGCAGCTTATCGATACTGGCTTGATACGCTTGCGCCGCACTGTCAAGCTGCGGTAATGCGCCCGGCAGGCTTAAGCCTTTTGCCAGCCATTCATTGATAGTGCGAAATATTACCGGATTCATCACAACATAGGATGTCAGCGCTACATTCGCCGTTAGCTGTGGTTCTGTCTCGCGTTGATAGTGGTAAAAAGCTTCGGGCAAAGAATAAAAATTAACGCTGGATTCACTGTTGGCCGCCTTAATAAAAGCGGCGTATTTGTCGTTGATTTGGGTTTGTGCTGAGGTTGCGGCTGTGTTTTTAACGTTATTAACGGGTTGATCGCATGCGGTAATAAAAAGCGCCAGCGTCGCGGTGATTAACAGGCGCCATGGATTATTTGCCATTTCCTTTCCTGTAATTATTTTTCCTGAGAAGAAGTGGCCATCTTAAAAAAGATGACCCTATTTTTTTACCTTAGCTTTGTGGATTAATCAACCAGACCCCGGCGCGATCGATCGTAATTTTCTGTTCTCGCGATGAGCCCTGATTGGTCACGGTGAAAGTATATTCTCCCGGCGGCAGCTGCAGCGAGGCAAAACCGTTGGGCGACGGCACCAATGCCTGCTGATTGCCGTTTAACGCCACGTCATCGCCCAGCCGCAGTTTGATATAAACCTGAGCAATCGGCTCCGGCGGCGGCGCTTCCGGCTGTACGGCTGGCTGCGGCGCGCTGTTGGCCGCAGTTTGCCCAGACGCGCTGACGACGGCTGGCGCCTCTACGCTGTGCGGCGGCGCGGTCGCCGTGATTGCCGCAGCGTCACTGTTGCCTTCACTGTTACCGTTACCGGCAATCATCGCGCCAACGGCAATGCCCACCAGCACGCCCGCCGCCGCCAGCCCCGGCCACATATAACGCTTCAGCGGCGATGCTGCCACAGGCGCTGGCGCTTCCGGCTCCACCGGCATCAGCATAGTGCCCGGCCCCTCGATATTCACGTTCAGAATATCGTTCAGATCGGAAACCGACAGCTCCATTAGCGCGGCAAAAGCATCAATCGACTGCGGACGATCTTCCGGCTTCAGCGACAGCGCTTTATCAATGGCGTGCAGCAGCGGCAGCGAGAAACCGGTCGGGCGCTGTTCGGCCAGCGGCTGGTAGTTATCTTCAATGCTGCGCACCACGCTAACCGGCGGCGGCGCGCCGACAATTAGCGTATGCAGCACCGCGCCCAGCGCGTAAATATCCGTCCAGGGGCCCTGCTCGCTTTCATTATTATCGCTGTACTGCTCAATCGGCGCAAAGCCGGGCCGCAGCATGGTTTCGGTCTCATCCGAGAGATTGCCGATAGTCTGGCGTGCCGAGCCGAAATCAAGCAGTACCGGCATCATATTTTCCTGGATTTGGATGTTATCCAGTGAAATATCGCGGTGCAGATAGCCTTTCTGATGAATGGTGTTAATAGCGCCGAACAGCGGCGGCAGCAGGCGACGGATCCAGGTTTCATTCACCAGCTCAGGGCGCTGGGCCGCCAGACGCGACAGAGTAGTGCCGCTGTAAAATATCGTGCCCATATAAGCGGTATCGTTTTGCACCCAAAAGCGCAATACGTGTAGCAGGTTCGGATGGTTAAAACGCGCCAGCAGCCGGGCCTCCTGAATAAAACTGTTCAGTCCGGCATGAAACGTTTTGCTAAAGCGTTCGCTGCGCAACACCAGATTAAGGTCATCGCTGCGTACCGCCAGCGAAGAAGGCATAAACTCTTTGATAGCGATGGTGCGCTCAAGCTGATGATCCCAGGCACGATAAACGATGCCGAAACCGCCGCCGCCAATTACTTCCTTAATTTCAAACTCATTAAAACGGTATCCAGTCGGCAATGCGTTTGGCACCGTTCGGTTGTTATCGTGTTCTGCCATGATGGACAACTCTCTGATAGCTAAAGCTTACGCCTCAAACTGACACTGAAACTCACCCTGATCAAAACTGACGCGCAGGTAACGGTAGCGCTGATCGTGTGCGCTGGCCGTGAGCAGCAGCTGGCTCATTTGCGGCAACAGCGTATTGGTCAGAATGGCATTGACCATGCGCCCGCCCGACTCCACTTCGGTGCAACGCTGGACAATTTGACTAATCACGCCATCATCGATTTGCGAGATGATAGCGTGATTATCTTCAAGACGACGCTGGATGCGTTTTAGCTGCAGGCGAACAATCGCGGCCAGCATTGTATCGCTTAACGGATAGTAAGGCACAACCAGCAAACGACCAAGCAGAGCCGGTGGAAAGTGTTCCAGCAGCGGCCCGCGCAGCGCGGTGGAGAGCGCTTCAGGCTCCGGCATCAGTTCAGGATCGGCGCACATGGCGCTGATAAGCTGGCTGCCGACGTTAGAGGTCAGAATAATAATGGTATTGCGGAAATCGATATGGCGACCTTCGCCATCCTCCATCCAGCCCTTATCAAATACCTGGAAAAAGATCTCATGCACGTCCGGATGCGCTTTTTCAATCTCATCCAGCAGCACCACGCTGTAAGGCCGACGTCTCACCGCTTCCGTCAGCACGCCGCCTTCGCCGTAACCGACATAGCCCGGAGGCGCGCCTTTCAGGGTGGAAACGGTGTGCGCTTCCTGGAACTCGCTCATATTGATAGTAATAATGTTCTGCTCGCCGCCGTACAGCGATTCAGCCAGCGCCAGCGCGGTTTCAGTTTTTCCCACACCGGAAGGGCCGCACAGCATAAAGACGCCGACCGGCTTATCAGGATCGTCCAGCCGCGCGCGCGCGGTGCGCACGCGTTTAGCGATCAGCTCCAGGCCATGATGCTGTCCGATAACGCGCTCGCTGAGCGTATCGGCCAGATTTAACACCGCCTCGATCTCATTTTTGACCATCCGTCCCAGCGGAATGCCGGTCCAGTCGGAAACCACCGCCGCGACCACGCTGGCGTCTACTGCCGCAAACAGCAAAGGCGCTTCGCCCTGCAGCACGCTGAGCGCCTGCTGTTTTTCCGCCAGCTGCTGCTGCAGCGCCGCAAGGTTGTCAGCCGGCTCGCCGTACAGCCGGGCGCGTAGCGAAATAATCGCCGCCACCCGCTCGCGTTCCTGCTGCCAGCGTTCCGTCAGCGCATCGCGCTCCTGCGCCAGCGTTGCCAGCCGGGCGTCAAGCTGAACGATCCGCTCACTGCCGCCGCTCGCAAGTTTTGCTTCGCGCTCGGCGATTTCGCGCTCGGTTTCCAGCGCGGCGATACGATGCAGACAATCTTCCAGCTGCGGCGGCTGCGCGCCCTGGCTGACGGCAACGCGGGCGCAGGCGGTATCCAGCAGCGCCACCGCCTTGTCCGGCAGCTGACGCGCCGGAATATAGCGATGAGAAAGTTTCACCGCCGCGCTGACCGCCTCATCCAGCAGCAGCACCTGATGATGTTTCTCCAGCGTGCTGACGATGCTGCGCAGCATTAGCAGCGCTTTCTCTTCGTCCGGCTCGTGAACCTGCACCGTCTGGAAGCGGCGGGTCAGCGCCGGATCTTTCTCAATATATTTTTTGTATTCCGCCCAGGTGGTCGCGCCGATAGTGCGCAGCTGACCACGCGCCAGCGCCGGCTTTAACAGGTTGGCGGCATCGCCGGTGCCCTGCTGGCCGCCAGCGCCCACCAGCGTATGAATTTCGTCGATAAACAGCACAATTGGCGTTGGGCTGGCGTGTACCTCATTGATCAGCGCCTGCAGACGCGCTTCAAATTCGCCTTTCATGCCGGCGCCTGCCTGCAGCATGCCCATATCCAACAGCCACAGCTGTACATCACGCAGCGGCGGCGGCACGTCGCCAGCGGCAATACGCAGCGCCAGCCCTTCCACCACGGAGGTTTTGCCCACGCCCGCTTCGCCGGTCAGCAACGGATTGTTTTGCCGACGACGCATCAGAATATCCACCATCTGACGGATTTCTTCATCGCGACCGGCGACCGGATCGATTTTGCCTTCGCGCGCCCGCGCCGTCAGGTCCTGCGCATACTGCGCCAGCGTTCCTTGCCGCTGCGGCGCCGCCAGCACGCTTTCCGGCTGCGCGCTTTCCGGCTGCGCCTCTTTGCTGTTGGCGAAAATCGCCTCGAACTGCTCCATCAGCAGATCGGCGCTGAGGCGGCTGAACTGCGGCGAAATGCTTTTCAGCACGTTGGCGAGGTTAAAGGTTTTTAGCATGCCGATCAGCAAGTGGCCGCCGCGAATCCGGGTCACGCCAAATTTCAGCGATCCATAAACCCAGGCACGCTCAACGGCGCTGTCGATATGCTCCGACAGATCGGAAACCGCACTGGCCCCGCGCGGCAGGCGATCCAACGCCGCGACGATATCGCGCGTCAACGCCTCTTCATCAAGGGAAAAATGGCGGATCAGCTGCTGCAGATCGCCATCCTGATGCTGCATCAGCTGATGCAGCCAGTGAACCAGTTCAACATATGGGTTGCCGCGCAGCTTACAAAAGGCCGTCGCGCTCTCCAGCGAGGTAAATAATAGCGTGTCCAGTTTGCCGAACAGTACGGCGCGGCTGATTTCTGACATGATGATCCCTGACGGATAAGTTAAGTATGTAAAAGGATTGAAAAGTCTGCGCTTTAATAACTATCTATCGAAATAACTCAGGATGTATTAATAAATACATTTTTTGTGCGAAATGCTACGGTTATCGTTTTAAAGGCACTTGTTAGAGAATAAATCTCACGCCTTTCAAAGTAACTTAATCGTTTAAGCCTTCTTTTTTTTATCTCCATGTTCCCTTACGGGCAACATAAACCCATAAAAAATCGCAAAAAAAAGTGCACTCAGATCCCACCATAATGGGCTCTGCGGCATTAAACCAAGAAAAACGAAAACAACATCCATTCCGTAACGAAAAATAATAAACTGTAAAACACCAGCGAATAATACGCCGATAAAAACCAGGACAAGCTTCACCTGGCTCAGTTGGGCTTGTTTTTTTTTCAAAACAAAGAAAAGCACAGCCAGCAGAGTAGACAGAAGTATATGCAGCCAATTAAGCCATATACCTGGTTGCGTAAGCGATATATCATCATACATTATTCATTACCGCCTTGCTGATGCTGAATATAGATGCCGGTTAATGTTGCGCCATCAACATAGGCTTCAACAAACAACGCAGTTTTACCCATACTTTTCCAACCTCGAATAAAATCATGATTAATGTGGCGATACAGACGGAACGTGTCTGCCCGTAGCACGTTTCGTCCAAGCCCATAACCAGAAAGAGCAAGATCGGCAATGTTATAGATATAATCAGAGCTTCCAGCAGTTACTCCCGCCTGGCGGGCTATGGCATGGTATAACCCTTTCACATAACCCACCCTGCTTTGATGAAAAAGTAAATAATAGCCGTTTTCATAAGCATTGTTTGCGCCATGCGCTATTAACGGCGCACCGTAAGCTGAACATGCCATTCCCAGCGTAGCTTTACAAACGCCGAATCCGGCAAAAACCTGCAAACCTCCGCCGATAAAACCGGCCTGCTTCAATATCAAGTTAGTTATGGCGCGCTTTTTCTCTATTTCTATCGCGGCATAATAAATGGTTCTTTCATTTGTCAGGCGGAACTGCTGTTCTTCAAGGAAAGTCTGTTCTTTTTTAATGACAGCTAATGCTCCAGCAGCTGTAAGACATCCTGAACGTACCTCATGCAATAAATAATCAGTGAGATGACTTATTTCATCGAGAAGCATTTTCCTTGCAGTGTCCATAGAAAAATATACCAAACTTAATTTGTAAGCATATTCTTTTAGATCGGAACACGCTTTTTCTATCGGTATTATATGGTTTGTCATCGTTCAAATTCCCTTTCAGTTGATTCCCCTGTTATCTGCCTTCCCTATCCTCCGGGGTAAATATTAAATCGCCGCGAGGCTGAGGCATTGGCTGCTGACCAAGCCAGGCGCTGTAGCCGAGGCGTCCTTCGCCGCCGGGCACGGTGCCCGGCACCTCATCGCTGGCCAGCAGCAGGCGAACTTCCCAGACATATTCAATACCCAGATACTGACGTACCCAGGCGCGCAGCTCTTCCGCATAACGTTCACCAGGTAAAAACTGCTGGTAACACGCCAGCGACAGCGGACCAATTTCGATGCGCAGCTTATGCTGCACATCGCGCACCGCCACGCCCAAAAAGGTGGACTCGCCGAGTCGCGGCATCTGACGCCCTGTGCCAAGTCGGGCGCGCTCGCGCTTATCCAGCGCCAGCCACTGCGGCAGGTTTTGTTCGATGCGCACCGGCACGCCAAAGTAGTGGCGCAGAATTTTTTCCAGCCCCTCCGCATCCCGCCCGTGGCGGCTGAGATGGCCCGCCAGCATCAGGCGGGCATGCTCGCTCAGGCGGCCTTTTTTCCGCTGCGCGGGCTGGCCCATGCCGATCAGGCTGGCAAGATAACTGTCGAAACGCTGTCCGTCCGGGCGATCGAGCGATACCGTAGGCTGCGCATCGGCCCAGGCGCGATAAAACAGCAGCGTCAGCCGGTGATGAAACAGATCGGCAAAGGCCGTCAGGCTGGGATCCTGATGATGATAAAGACGCTCGCGCGCATGCTCCGTCATATGGACTGGCAGCGGTCCGTTGGGACCAAACAGGCCAAAGCTCAGGATCGATACGTCGTACAGTTCGCTATCTTTACGCGTGCCGATGGCAGAAAGCGTTGATGGCGCAAAGGCCAGAGAAGGCGTCTGACCGATACGCAGCGGCTCATGGCGCGGCAGCGGCGCGCGTCCCAACGGATATTTCTCGCCGCCCTGCGCATCGATCCGTCGCAGCATCTGAAACAGATCGTAGCGCCACGGCGCCTGCATCAACCCGTTCCAGAAGCCCTCCGGCAGACGTTGTAAAATACGCACCGGCTGAGCATCCGTCTTCATATTAATGCCCTTTTGCCCATGCGCGGCGGCCAGTAACCGACCTCGCCGCGCTGCTGGCTGACTAAGGTCATCTCGGTAAAACTGTTACTGGCGACCAGCCGCGAAAAAAGGCGCTCCAGCACGCTGCCGAACAGCCACGGGCTGCTGCCGGAAAACGCCTGCTCATCAACCGTCAGTTCAATGCCGATGCCGCGCGCAAAAACAATCGGCCCCGGCTCCGGCACCCGACGATGCACCGGCCGCAGCTGACAATGGCGAATGCCTTCGATCTGGCGCGCGACGGGCGCTTCCGCCAGATTGGCATACAGAGCCAGCATCTGGCGCAGCGCGGCGGCCCCTTCGCCGTCATCGCTGTCCATCAGGCTGAGATAGTTCATCTGCAAATGGCTGATTAAGCGCCAGGCCGCCAGCCCTTCCGCCAGCGGCTCTCGCGGCGGCGTCGGCCCTTTACGCATGGTTAACCCGGCGGCAGGCACTGAATCAGGCAGCTTAAAGCCCTGCTGATCCTGTTGCAGCAGCATCAGCGGCAAATCACGGCTGGTACACAGCACCTCGGCGGCGATGTAACGCAGATTGTCGCGCCAGGGAGCGTGCTGCTCATCCACCAGCGACAGGAATACCTCTGAGCCAACATAGCCGGTACGCGCGCCGTAGCGCTGCGCATGCTCCGACAACGTGCGCTGTTCGCGCCGCAGTGAAAAATAGGCGCCGTAGTTGCCGCTGTCGTGACTGTAGGTGCTCCAGAAAGGCCGAAAAATTTGCTCTTCACGCTGGCCTTCCAGCGTGCCGTACAGTTTTCGCACCGAGTAGACTTCATAATCCAGCGGACGAATATTATCGACCACCAGGTGATATTCATGGCGGCTTTCGCTGAGCTGCTGCCGCTCGGCCACGCGCGGGAACAGGTTGATAACCGGCGTGCAGTGCAGCGCCAGATGGCTGCTGTCCACCACGCGCTCCAGCGCGGCGTCCGCTTTATCCAGCAGCAGCACAATATCAAATTCGCGCTCGCCGTTAGCCTGCGCCAGCAGCGGGCGTAGCTGGCTGATGCTGATAAACTGGAAGCGCGCCGGGAAGGCAAAATATTCCTGCAACAGGCGGTAGCCGTCAAAATTGCGCAGGTCATCCGGCAGCAGCGCCTGATCCGGCGCGAAGCCCTGCTGGGTTAAGGCATCATCGCTTAATACATGACGACGTGGCGCTTTGCCTGCGGTCTGGCAGAAAATGCTGACCGTATGCTGCATCAGCAGCTCCAGCAGCTTTAACGCCTCAATATCAGGACCGCTGAGAAAAAAGTCCAGCCGATCGAAATCCATATGATCGAGCGTGGTGGTGCTTTCACAGCTCAGGCGAATACGCAGCGCGCTGACCGCTCCGCGCTGGCCCAGCCCCATTTGGCCCAGCGGAATATCCGCCGGCACGCCGCCCAGCTCCACCTGCTTAATATTCAGCGGCAGCAGCGTAACGTCATGCGCCGTGGCGTAGCTACAGATAACGCCGTTTTTCTTCAGCAGCTGGCTGTCCATCATGGTGCCGCGCGCACCAGAAACCCGCGATTAATATCGCCCTTTTTGCTGTCAGGATGCAGCTCGGCAATCGCCATCGACGGCGTGGGCGCCAGATAACCCGGCGCAATCATTTCCAGTAAACGCTGCGAAAAGCGCGGAAACTCCGCATCCATTTTTAGCTGAACGCGCGAGGTCAGAAAGGCGAAGCCTTCCATCATGCGCTCAACGTAAGGATCGGCGACGTCGATGCCGCTCATGCCCAGACGCCTGGCCACTTTCGGATAGCGCTCCGCAAACTCCGCGCCCATTTCACGCAGGTACGCCAGCTCACGGTTGTAATATTCGAGCAGTTTACTGTCCATGCTTAACCTACATCTTTTAGCTCAAAATAGCCGTTTTCCAGATCCACGTCGGTGCGGAACAGAAACTCCAGCGGATAAGGCACGCACCACAGGCGTCCTTTGATTTCAATCGACAGCACGTTATGCAAGTTGAGCGAGTGGGTATCGGAGATACAGCGCACCTGCAGGCCCTGCGGCAAAATACGCGGCTCAAAGTTAATAATCGCTTCGGTCAGCTTGCGCTGAATATCGTGCCATTCAATATCAGACATACGCTGTCCGGCCAGCGGCGCGACGCCAAAATTCAGCACCGAACGGCGAACCTGACTACAGGAGGTCAGGTCATGCTGGGCTTCGTTATTAATGGTGTTAAACAGCCACTGCAGATCGCGCAGCACGTGCCGCCTTAACGTACTGTGTGAGATAAGCCGCTGGTTAGCTGTCTCGCGGCTTTTGCCCGGCTCATCGTCCATCAGGCGATCCAGCAGCGAAGGCTGGAGCTTATCGCGCGCGTTCAGGGTCGATTGATCTTTACGGAAGCGATAGCCGCTGTGCAGCAACTCAGCGCCGTCGGCGGAGCGCGAGTTACTCATCGGCCAGATCGCTGGCAACGAAGGTCAGCGTCTCCAGGCTCAGCAGAGAAAACTCTGCGCTATCGTTTAGCCAGACTTTCTGGCCCTGGCCGATATAATGCTGCTGCGCCTCATCCAGCGGCTGCCATTCGGTCAGGCGCGCCAGCCGCAGTTCATCCTGCGCCTGCGCTGCGAAGGGATAACGAACCGGCACCTGACACACCTGCTCAGAGCCATCCACCAGCCGCACCAGCGTATGTCGCCAAACCAGATCCGTGACGCTGACGGGTGCCTGAAAGCGCATCTCAGCAATGGCGCTAAACGGCACCCAAAAATAGTTGCCGTTAACCAGCAGCTCACACACCGGGCCAAGACGGCCATCACCATCGATCAGCCAGGCGAAAGGCTGCGCCTGCTCGCTTCCCTGCAGCAGCACGCTGCCGGGATTAAGCGCGGCGGCTTCAAGCGCGGCGCTACGCAAATCATCCGCCCGCGCCCGCTCGCCCTGAATATCCGCTTGTAACGCGGCGAACAGCTGCCCGGCCCAGCGCCAGGCTTCGCCCGGCAGGCGCGGTTTATCCTGGCCGGCAAATACTGCCGCCCGCTGCAGTTCTCCCCGACTCGCCTGTTCCAGCAGCGTGACGGTCGGCTGCGCCTGTGGTTTTAGCGCCGCCCAGGATTTCAGCTGGGTTTGCGCCCGCGTCCAGTTACCCGCCAGGCAAAGCAGCTGGACAAAAGCAGCGCGCAGATCGGCATTAGCCGGGGCCGCTTTGATTTGCGCTTCAACGCGCGCCAGAGCATCATCCAGCGATCCGCCCGCCAGCAGTTGTTGTAAAGAGTGCATAGCGCTTCCTTTTTGCGAGTTATTTAATGGCGCGCCAGGCGCCTGCCGCCGGATCTTTCAGCTGCGGATACAGCTCTGCCACCAGCAAGATCGTTAACGGCGCATCGCTGAGATAAGGCGCCCACACTTTATCTACCTCGCTCAGCCGCGCCTTTAACGCGCCTTCGTCACTGGCCTCCGCCTGGCTCATCTGTACCGCCACGGTGCCGGTCGCCTGCCAGCCGTTAAGATCGTTTGACCAGGGCAAAATTAGCCAGCTCTGCGGTGAGCGCTCGTCAGCCAGCACCATGCGCTCGTTATTGACGGTGGTCATTTGCAGGCCGCGCTTGTCGCTTTTTGCTGCCAGACCAATAATCGGGAAGCCCTGCAGAAAGGTGACGGCAATATTTTTCGCGGCGTCATGATCCACGCGCGTTATTTGCGCCTGCCCGTTCAGCCAGCCATCTTCAGCACATTTCACGCCTTGTTTCGCCGGGACAAACAGCGCGCCGGTGCGATTGTCATCGTTCCACCAGGTACGGAAATGACAGCCGTCAAGCAGACTGAACTGCAGCCACGGCGTGGTATCCGCCGGAGGAGAAAGATCTTCCAGGCTTATTGCCGTCGCCGCAGTCGGCTCCGGCGGCGTTACGTTAACCTGCCAGTCGTTGGCCTTTTCCGCGCCGCCTTTTGCCAGCGCTTTTCCGTTTGCATCTTCCATCTGCCAGCTGAGCGTTGTCAGCTTGCCGCACTGGCTTTGCATTAGCGCGCCAACCTGCGGCAGAAATTCTTCCAGCACCGCCGGCGTTTTATCGCCTTTCGCGACGATACGCAGCGGCAGCTGGCGCGCGCACCAGTCGGCGGCATTCTGGCTTTTAACGTTATCGATCCACACGTCCAGTTTTTTGGATCGCGAAGAAACAATATTGTAATTTTCCGCCCAGGCGCTGGAGGCCATCAGCAGCGTTAACGCGCCGGTTAACCAGTATTTCATAACGTTCCCTTGAGAATTATTTAATCGCGCAGCGGAATGAACTGCGCCGCTTCCGAGAGAGAATGCAGCAGCGTAGTATCCTGCGGCGAACCGACCCAGACCGCCATAGCGCTGTAGTTATCCTGTTCGGTGTCCGACTGTTCTTCGCTGTTTTTCAGCGCCTGGTGCATCAGCGTCAGCCACTCTTCCGGCGTGTTGACCATATGCAACGCCTGCTGCATCTGCTGCTGCGAAACGCCGTGCCAGAAACCATCGGTGCACAGCAGAAACGCATCGCCATCTTCAATCGGCACTACGTCGCTGTAGCTGGCATCGCGCCCCTCATCATCCATTCCCAGCGCAAAATAGAGCAGGTTGCTGTTGATGCCTTCCGTCTGGTGACCGGCATCTTTCATCTGCTGGATCAGGCTGTGATCGGTGGTAACCTGGTACAGATAGCCGCGCCGGAACAGATAAAGGCGGCTGTCGCCCGCGTGCGCCCAATAGGCCAGCTGATAATCACGATCGATAAACAAACTGACCAGCGTAGTGCCCATTCGGCTGTAGTCGCGCTCGCTTTTTTGCTGCTGGCGGATCGCCCGGTTAGCATTATTGACGTACTGGCGAATTTGCTGCGCATCCAGATGCGCAGCGCCGTCGAACTGGTCAATAATGGTGTTGCGCGCCAGTCTGGCGGCCAGATCGCCGCCGGGAAATCCCGCGACGCCGTCACAAACTACAAAGCAGGCGGAGCGCGTTCCTACGATGTCGCCCGTCTGATCCTGATTGCTCTCGCGGGCGCCCTGATTCGACATTGAGGCAATGGTGATATTCATCATTCGTCCGAGGCGGTTTGTGAGTCTTTATACTGGTTAACTTCCATATCGTAAGCGTGCAGGAAGGCTTCGCCGAACAGCGTATGGAAGTCGTCTTCAATTTCACCGGCCGTTTCGTTATAGCGACGGTTAAAGTGCTCCCATAGCGCCGCCTTACGGCTGCCGGGCAGCGAAAGCCGTGAGGTTACGCCTTCCTGACGCGCTTCTTCCTCCAGCTGCTGCGGATTAAAGGATTGCAGCATCGCAGCGATAATCGCGCGAATACCGGCAATCATCCCCAGCTGATGCGCCTGCAAATCGACCAGCGCATCGCGCACCGCCTGTTTCGGCGGCATAAAGCCCGGCATGCGGCTGCCGAACATCTGCATCAGCACGGTTTTACCGGATGGCAACAGCTTGAACGGGTTATTGGCATCATCCAGGATGACGGTCATATCCGCTTTTACGCCGCGCTTCAGAATGGAACGCGACGACAGCAGCGCAACCGTTCCCTGCGAGAACATGCCAAGCATTTGTCCCAGCTGCTGCATATTTTCCCGATCGAAATGCGGCGTTGGCTGCATATCATTCAGTCCCATGCCGTCCAGCAGCGCCTGCAGCAGCTCGCCCTGCAGCGTTTCCCCGCCGGAGGAGAGGTTATACGGCTGGCTGCTGGTGGAGGCGACCGGATCGATACGTAAACGCCCTTTCGGCGGCGGCGTTACGTTGCGCTGCACCGCCTGCGGCGTCGGCAGCGTAATCCCGCCGTAGTCAGGCGTTTCCGGCTGGCGCGGCGGCTGATTAAATAGCGGCGAGGACTCAATGCTGTTCGGCTTATCGGCAGGCAGATCGGCAAACAACGGCGAGGCGCTGAGAGCATTATCGTCGGCTTTTACCGCGTCGTTAAAGTCAGCATCCTGGGTGGCGGGCGGCTCATCGGCAAGCAGCGGCGAGGCGCTGAATGTATCCTCCACAGGCTTTGCGCCAGAGTTAAGATCGGCAGCCTGCGGCAGCTCGTCGGCAAACAGCGGTGAGCGCGCAATATCGTCGTCGCTGCCGAACAGTTCCTGTTTGCCGGTTTCTGCCGGATGCGCCACAGCCTGCGCGGGCACGGCCTGCTGCGCGCTGGATGCTTCATCATCCGGATGCGCCAGCGGCACCGCGCTTCCCATCATCAGGCCGAGCGGATCGTCGCTGTTAAGCTGCGCGGGCGTAGCATTGCCGCCGCCAAACAGCGCCAGCGGATCAAGCTCATCTTTCGCTTTCGGCTGCGCCGCCTTTCCCGCGACAGGCTGCACCAGCGTCGTCGGCGTGCTGTCATTAAAGATGCTGTTCGATTTAAACAGTTCATCCTTTTCAAACAGCGCGTCGGGCGCCTGGCTGCGGCGATCGAAGCTAAGCGGCTCGCTGGTTTTGAACTGCGCCAGCGGATCTTCCGGGTTGCGGTTTTCCGTGGTCGGCGTCGTCAGCGGATGCGCGTCGCCTGCGGGTGCCGCAGACTTCACGCGGTTAGCGGAGATGCTATCGGAAATCGAAAACTCTTTCGCCAGGCTATCCCAGATTTCACTGGGAATGGCTGCGGTGCCCTCTGCTGCTTTTGCTGGCTGGGCAGGCTGCGCTGCCGGAGCCTGCGGCGCTGGGCGGAAAGCTGGCGCGGCGGCCTGTGCGACAGGCTGCGCGGCGGCGGAGAGTTCGTTAACCAGCAGACGATACTCATCAATGCCGAGAATATCGCCATCCTGCAGCTCAACCTGGCGGCCGCGCTCCAGCGGAATATCATTCAGCTCGACGCGCGTCACGTTGCCACGATTGGTGATCCGGCATTCGCCGTCAGCGGTAATATGCACAATCGCCTGCAGGCGGGAGATGGTGCGATCATTATCGGGCAGCACCAGATTGTTATCGACGCCGCGGCCGATCGTGCCGCCGGGCGGTAAAAAGTCACAGCTGCTCTGCGGCGGCTGATGCCCTGGTTTATTCGTTATAATCGTAAAGCGCATAACGGTTTCCTGCGTTTGAGATATTCGGCGTACAAACCGCGCGGGTCTCGGTGAAACCGGCGGGGTTTGTATATAAAGAAGGAAAAGTCAGATCATTAATATGAGGTAAACGGGTAAGCCAGCTTCAGCCGGGCAACAGCGTTAATCGAAAATGATTAACTTCATTGCAACCAGCCACTAAAATAAGATTCATATCAAACTATTTTTTCAAAAAAAGGCGTCCTTGTTCATTTTCGCCCAAGATAAAATGAGTTGAGTAACGTTCTTCCTGAGTGTCATCATTTTTAATCTTGACCGCTACATCATATTCGCCAGGCTGCCATTTTACTTTATTCCAGAAAATACACTCCCCAGCCATTATTTCTTGTCCGCGATCAGCTTCTTCGGGTAGTGTTACTGTTTCCCATGAATCACTGTTGCGCAATGAAATGTAGGGGGCGCCGACTTTAATAATAGTGTTGAATCTATTTTTTTCAGGAACAATAAAACATAATTTCTCTTGCTCAAGCTTTACCAACAGAGGGTGATAAAATGGTCGTTCCAGATGACAACCTGAAAGAAAGATTACGAGTCCCAGGCACGATACTTTGATATTCATATAAAAGCCTTTTTATCGTCAGGTTTTATTAAGAAAATTTCAAGAGCATTATTATACTTTTCTTTTATGTCTGGCCCTATAATTCCAGTAAATGTGGATATAGCTTTAAACTCGCTTAACCCCAAGTAAACCAAACAAAAATAATCGGAAATAATCGATGCCTGCTGTTCCATATTGAAATCGGAAAGTTTTTATCGGGTGGCAAAGAGTAATTATAAGAAGCTATCCAACTAAAAGCCCCTCGCATTCTTACATTCATACCAATTTGGTGCTGTAAGACATGAACCATTTCATGTATGAACCAGTGTTGTATTCTGCCGGGCTCTGCTGAAAAATCGTAAGATCTCACCAGCAGTTAATCTTCTTGAATTTCCTTCTTTCATTACTGGCATGTTCATTTCCTTTATGAAAGTTAAACGAGAAGAATGCCCATTCCTAATTATAGGCTGATTTTATTAGAATTGCTTTCAAAGATATTAGCACCTTTACTTTTATATTATCCGCAGTAGCCATAAAAAAGCAGAGATAAAATTTACATCTTTTTTATTGGTGTAATAGCCTACGCCACATTAGCTATCTTCTTTTCCTTTATATTGCTTAACGATGCTTTCCAGTTCAGCGCTATGATAAAGATCGATACACTTAGCTAATGTCATTGGCTCGCGGGACTGGCTGGAATATTTATTTGCAATAAATTCATTCGCCAGTTTTATTACTGCGCTATGAGCAGCTAAAGAATAATTGCCAAACTCCAGGTAACCACGCGCGGTAGCAGAAGCGTCTTTTTTAACTTGCTTACTATTATACCCTTTAGCAACACAGACACTTAAAGCATAGTTTTTTATATATTGTTCGCCAGTATATTCTTTCTTTGCATTGAGCGGAGATGAAAAAAAATAAAGCTATCACAACGACAGTAAAGCCAACTAGTTTAAAATCCATATTGATGCTTCATTAGCTAAAGGGAAGTAGCAATGATCGGAACAAGTACTACCATTCCAGAAAGTTGCATGCCTGCTTGCATCATTCCATCCATTGACGGTAAAAACCAGCATTCCATTTAATCCATTAAAATCATGGACCGTTGGGTTTACAACTGTTTTTTCAGGTTTACCATAAATTTCATACATGTCAGTAAAATACTGGGTAGGTTCCTTTTCCCCAGGTTAAATGTTTAAACCAACATTCCCTCCTGTTTTCTCGCCTACTTTTGAAACGTTAACATTGATTTCGCTATAACGATTCCAGGCTTGTAAAAAAGTGGCCTATTCATAACACTCCTTCTAATCATCACTATCCATAAATACACCCGCCCGTAAACGAGCGGGTGAAAGCGATTACATTTCTTTATTTTCTTTGATATTCCAGCCAGCGCTGCTTTCTGCGCCTTTACCACCGGCAGAAGTCTGCTCCCAGTACTGCTGTTTAACTTTCGCAGCCTGGAATGTATAGTTAACGCCTACGGTGTCGCCGTTATCGATACCGTTGTACTGCACGGAGGTCACCAGCACATCTTCCAGCGTGATTTTGGTGTATTCGATCTGCTGGCCGCCCGCTTTGCATACGGACAGTTCAACTTTGGTCAGGTGCTTACCGCTGGCGCAATGCTTCAGGATAGCGGTAGTAGACTTGTCGATCAGCGCGTTAACGTGCAGATCGCTGAAGTTTACTTTACCTGCGCCGCCGCCGCCGCCAACGGACATGTTGCCCGGCTGGGTTGCCCCCCAGGAGAAAGATGTGATGTCGGTCCAGCCTTTGTGGTTGGAATCCAGGGACTCACCGGTTACACCGTCAACCTTCAGGAACATATCAATAGCCATAATTATCTACTCTTTATTGGTCAAAGTTGCTTTCGATAAAGCAGTGATATGGCAAACAGGAAAGCATGGGGCTGAATAAAACAGTCCATATTTTACCTCTGCCTCGTTTCTGCATATTCATAGGATAAACATGCAAAATTTCGTCTGGGAAACACTTTTATTTATAAATAAGATAAAGCATTTATAAATTTTATCTATTTATTGATAAAATATAGCTATCCGCCGAATTAATAACAGTCATCAGAACTATGATACCTTTCTTTTTCTGTTTTTACTGATGATACTAACAAAACAAACTTTTCCGATAGCAAGGCCTTCATTTAGATTGTTATTTTTATTATGCGATAGTAGATGCTGCTTTTTCATTGGCTTAAGCTAAAAACCAACATATTGAGAAAAATAAAACAAAATAAAGTTTCCCTGTTCAAAACTCCTTTTTGAAAATAATCTTCCATAAATACACCCGCCCGTAAACGAGCGGGTGAAAGCGATTACATTTCTTTATTTTCTTTAATATTCCAGCCAGCGCTGCTTTCAGCACCCTTACCGCCTGAAGAGGTCTGCTCCCAGTACTGCTGCTTCACGCGTGAGGCCTGGAAAGCATAATCAATCCCCACCAGATCACCGTCATCAGAACCGGTATACTGTACGGAAGTAACCAGCACATCTTCCAGAATAATTTTGGTGTATTCAACCTGCTGGCCGCCCGCTTTACATACAGAAAGCTCAACTTTAGTCAGATGTTTACCGCTGGAACAGTGCTTCAGAATGGCAGTAGTAGACTTGTCAATCACCGCCTTAACGTGCAGATCGCTGAAGTTTACTTTGCCCGCGCCGCCGCCGCCGCCAACAGCCATGTTGCCCGGCTGGGATGCGCCCCAGGAGAAAGATGTGATGTCAGTCCAGCCTTTGTGGTTGGAATCCTGCGACTCACCGGTTACTCCGTCAACCTTCAGGAACATATCAATAGCCATAATTATTACTCCTTGTTGTGGATAATCGCTTTTGTTAAAGCGCTGCTAATTAAGGAAAATGATACAGAGTAGCCTGCATGTTTCCTTATCCTTTTCTATAAATGTCGTCGTAATTTTCAAAGGCTTTATAAATCTGGAAAAAATAGTTAGTTATCCTGATACCAGTTATGTTCAGGGTTTTCCGTAATGACTTCCTTTACTACGTCATCAAGATCTTTGCTGTGATAGAGTCTGAAACAGTTGAGCGTGTAGCCTTTGCTTTTAACTAGAGATTCAACATGAAAGTGGTTTTGTCGGTCTTTATATTTATCAATCACCGCATTGATTTTTTCATCACCCTCGGCAATATCATAGGGTGCCCATGACCGCATGGCATTTGAAGACTGTCCAGCATCCAGAGCCATCATTTTATTGTTAGCGTTAATCATTGCAAAGCATCTGGCTAATGCCATATCTTTGATTAACTGCGTATAGGGTAATCGCTTCATAAAGGCTGCACCATCTTCCATATCTTTTCCCCATGAAGGAAAAATTGCAAACACCAGGCAAAATATAAATAAAATATTTTTTTTCATGGCAACATCCAAAAATTAGCGGCAATTGTGGAATAATTAGCACCCGGCTCATTAAAATAGCAATGATCTACGCATATTCTTCCGTCCCAAAAAGTGGCGTGACCGCCCGCATCATCCCATCCAGATATTTCAAAAAGGATCAAACCATTTTTATTTTTTAGTTTATCTACAGGTATTCTGGGATAGTTTATAATGAGATCTGGCTTCCCCCACTCTCTCTTTAGGTATTCAATTAGATCCTTTACCCGGTAAAAATACCATTTTTTATCAGCGCCAGAAACCGTCTTATTACCATATCGAGGGACAGGGTGCCCGGTATAATTTAAAACATAGCTCATTCTTACCGCACAACTATTTTCCCAGCCACCTATATTGGCCGGAATCTCAAAATTCTGCCTGACCTTCCCACCAATAGTTTCCTTTACTTTCTTTAAAGGGTCAGCCGGATCGTAAATCCTTTTAGCTGCTGTCCATGCAGAAATAAAGCGGGGTCTTGAGTTCATAGCTTTCATCCTGTTTGAGTTAAATCCATTGTATCAATCAGCGATGGGATATTGCGCTTTAGCTAAAATATTACAAACAATAATTATGACGTGAGGACTTATTTTATTATACCAGCCATTGATAAAATATTTTCCTTCATTTCTGGCTTACCTGTTGTTTTTATAATAGTTACGAGCTTTCGCCTGGCATAGTTACCAGTAATTATCGGTTTTTCCCCTGATAGCTAACAAGGCACATCAGTATTGCTTTTTATAAACACCCACATTAATTTGTGGCTTTCAGTATTTATACATCGTCTACAGAGCACCAGACACTGAACAACTTATTACTTTAAAATAAGTTTCTCTTTTGACCTAATAGCAATATAAGGATAATCAATGAAAAAATCTATCGCGTTGATTTTTACAACCATTTCTCTAATTATCGGCTTTTATACTTTAATTGATATATCCGCTCTGTTTAGTATGTGCTAGCTTATGAGTCTGTTACCAACAACGCATCTGGGATAATATTTGGCAAACGTTTATTCTTCGTAATAATTTCTACAGCTTTTCTTTTCGCTAAATATTTTCAGAAAATCAAAAAACCAGCCTGATCTTTTCTGCCAGACAATATATAGCGATAGATGCACCCACTAATGAAATTAATATAACTCCATTTACCGCTGAACAAATCACATTACCACCCCAGTCAAACACGAAGATATAACACCCTACAACGCAAAAAAACAACATAAATGAAATAATCATCAGACTATAGATGAAAATATATTTAATGGCGATTTTAATCATATGTAACTCCAGCTAAAAAACCGTCAAATATCTCTTTATCTATAGCACTATGGACTGACTGATGATTTATCGCCTCAATCAAAGGCTTTACACAATCTCTTTTGGGGAACGCGTTGCCATTATTTACTCTGTTATTATTGATTTATCCTGATTAATAAAAATTGTAAGTTACAAAAGTCTTTTTCAATTAATAAATCATAAATTCGTCGGCTCCGCGGAGCCGACGCTTTTATTTACGCATCATTCGTTTTCAGCGACGGCAGTTTGGAAACCAGACGCAGCGATACGGTCAAGCCTTCCAACTGATAGTGCGGACGCAGGAAGAATTTGGCGGCGTAGTAGCCCGGATTATCTTCAATCTCTTCCACCAGCACCTCGGCTGAAGCCAGCGGCTTGCGCGATTTGGTTTCCTGCGAGGAGTTGGCCGGGTCGCCATCCACATAGTTCATGACCCAGTCGTTCAGCCAGCGTTCCATCTCTTCGCGTTCGCGGAAAGAGCCGATCTTGTCGCGCACGATGCACTTCAGATAATGCGCGAAGCGGCAGCAGGCGAACAGGTAAGGCAGGCGGGCAGCAAGACGAGCGTTAGCCGTCGCGTCCGCGTCATGGTATTCCGCCGGTTTCTGCAAAGATTGCGCGCCGATAAAGGCCGCGAAGTCAGAGTTTTTACGATGCACCAGCGGCATAAAACCGTTTTTCGCCAGCTCGGCTTCGCGACGATCGCTGATGGCGATTTCGGTCGGGCATTTCATATCCACGCCGCCGTCGTCGCTGGGGAAAGTATGACACGGTAGATTTTCCACCGCGCCGCCTGACTCTACGCCGCGAATGGAGGTACACCAGCCAAACTCTTTAAACGAGCGGTTGATATTGGCCGCCATCGCATAAGCGGCGTTAGTCCAGGTGTAGTTGGCGTGGCTGGCGCCATCGGTCTCTTCTTCGAAATCAAAGCTGTCGACCGGATTGGTACGGATGCCATACGGCAGACGCGCCAGGAAACGCGGCATGACCAGCCCCAGATAGCGTGCATCTTCCGATTCACGCAGGCTGCGCCAGGCGGCATATTCGCTGTTCTGGAAGATTTTGGTCAGATCGCGCGGATTGGCCAGCTCCTGCCAGGATTCCATCTGCATCACGCTCGGCGCGGTGCCGGCGATAAACGGACAGTGCGCCGCCGCGCTGATACGCGCCATCTCGCTCAGCAGTTCCACATCCTGCGGGCTGTGATCAAAGTAGTAATCGCCCACCAGGCAGCCAAACGGCTCGCCGCCGAACTGGCCGTACTCTTCTTCATAGATTTTCTTGAAGAGGGGGCTCTGATCCCAGCCCACGCCTTTATAACGCTTCAGCGTGCGGCCCAGTTCCTGTTTCGAGATGCTCATAAAGCGAATTTTCAGCATCTCATCGGTTTCAGTGTTATTGACCAGGTAGCTCAGGCCGCGCCATGCGCCTTCCAGCTTCTGAAACTCTTCGTGGTGAATAATCTGGTTAACCTGATGCGACAGCTTTTCATCAATTTCCGCAATCAGCGCTTGGATGGTGCGGTAAGCGTCGTTAGAAACGGTTACGCTGTTTTCCAGCGCCTGCTGCGCCAGGGTTTTTACCGCGCTTTCTACCGCGGCGCGCGCCCGATCGCTTTTCGGGCGAAACTCTTTATTCAGCAGCGCGCTGAACTCATCCTGATCCCAGGATTGCTGTCCCTGCTGTAGCGGTTGTTGTGATGGATTGCTCATCGTTATTCCTCATCACCGTTAACGGTTTCTTCAGATTTCGGCAGCTGGCCCAGCGACTTCAGCAGCGTGGGATCCTGCAGAATCTTGGCGATCAGCTCTTCCGCACCGCTTTTGCCATCCATATAGGTCAGCAGGTTAGAAAGCTGAGTGCGCGCCTCCAGCAGCTTATTTAGCGGCTCAACCTTACGCGCCACCGCATCCGGCATGAAATCTTCCATGCTTTCAAACGTCAGCTCGACATTCAGCCGGCCTTCATCGGTCAGCGTGTTATCCACCTGAAAAGCGACACGCGGCTTCAGCGCTTTCATGCGCTCGTCAAAGTTATCAATATCGATTTCCAGGAATTTACGCTCATCGACGCCCGGCAGCGGTTCTACCGGTTTGCCTGTCAGGTCGGCCATTACGCCCATGACAAACGGCAGCTGGATTTTGCGCTCTGCGCCATAGATTTCTACGTCATATTCAATTTGTACGCGCGGCGCGCGATTACGGGCGATAAACTTCTGCCCACTGGATTTAGTCGATGCCATGAGGTTCTCCATCGGAAATGCGCGGTAAAGTCAGCAGCGGGCACGCTGCCATATAAAGGGACGCGGCTTAATCGCGGCGACCAAAAATGTTTTCGAGTTGTTGAACGCCGTCGGGCGCCAGATCGCGGATGATTGCCATAAAATCGAGTTCGATGACCCGCTGAACGCGATCGATCATCAGCGGAGCCGGATGGCTGGGTTCGTAATGGGAAAAGTATTGCTTCACCTTTTCCAGCATCAGCTGCGCCTCGGCGCGTGAAGTAATTTCGCTGCTGCGCCAGTCGGCGTGCGCACGCGCCGGTGCGGCAGGGGCTGCGCTGGCGGCGGCAGGCTGCGCGGCGGCGTTCGGGTTGCCCGGCATCAGCGCGGTTAAATCGATGGCCTGACAGGATTGCGCAACCAGATTCACCATTTTTTGCAGCTGTACCATTTCCGGTACGCCGCTTTCTCCCAGCTGCTCTGCCAGCGTTTCCCGGATAGTTTGCAAACGCTCACTTATCTGTTGAATCGCTTCTATGCCGGGCTGATCGCCACGTGCCAGCTCATCATTCAGCCGCGGACGTCCGCCGGGATAATCGGCTACTTCGGTTTTGCTGCCGTCCAGCAGCGAACAGGCGTCACGCAAAGAGATCTGATCGGCGGCGGTACGCAAGAGCGGCGCCTGCCGCAGTGCGGAAGTCAGCGCAGATTTATCGCCCAGCGCCGCCAGCGCGTTAATGCGATAAAAAGGATCGCGCTCGCCATATTCTTCCAGCAGGGGATAAAGCGGCTCCCGATAAAGCAGCAGCGCCTGTTGAATCAGTTTCAGACCGCTGGCGTAGCCCGACAATCCCTTCATATGCGTCCATGCGTGAGTAAGTGCTAACATCACACGCAGATCTTTGGTTCGCGCCAGTAGTCCAGTCGCCAGCCGCTCCACTTTATTCCAGTCGGCTGGCTCTGCAGGAATGATGGTGTCGCCAAATTGCTGCTCCGCCTTCCCTTCGCTGGCCTGGTTCATCGCCATATAATCAGCGTCGTATTCCAGATTTTCGCCGCACGGTTTTTCACTGCTTACCGGAGCGAGTAACGCATCGATATTCATCGTTATTCTCACGTCGCAAGATTATTCAAACATGGGCGGATAAAGCCCGTGTCGGCCTGGTCTGGCTCCGCCTGCCGGATCAAACAGCAGCGAAAACAGCTGACCGGTAAAATTGCCGCTGTGCAGGTGGGTGTAAAGCGGATAGTTGTCGGCCTGATTGGTCCACCAGAAGCTGGTATAGCGCTGCGGATCGAAACAGTCGGCCACCTGTTTCCAGCTGAGATTGGTGGCGCTATCGCCGTAGCCAATGGTCGTCAAAATATCGGTGGGCTCCTGCGGTGCGGGAATCGTCAGCAGCGCCCGATCGAGCTGTTCGGCGGAATAGCCGTTATGCACCGCGTGCAGCAGGGTGCGCCCCAGCTGCTGATACCATTCGCCCGCCATTGCCAGCCGCCCCGTTGACCATTCGGCAGGCGTAAAGCTGAACTGGGCGCAAATGGGATACTGACGGCCTACGCTGTCGCGCGCGGGCAGCAGGCATCCCATCTGCACCAGCTGGCTGCCCAGCATCGGCGGCACCACAAAGTTCCATACCGGCGCTTTCGCGAATCGGTGCGCTTCACCGGGACGCAGCTCCTCTTTTTTTTGCCAGTTCAGCAGCCCCACCTGAAACCAGTGGGTCCACTGGCGGGTTAACGCCTCGGGAAAACGGCGCTGTAAAAAGTCGCCGGCGCTGGGCAATTTTCCGTACCAGCCGATCGCAGGAGAGTGGCTCATTATCATTTCCTTGCGGTTATGGACATGCGAAGCCGGGAAGCTGGAACGGGTTCCGAATACTGTTCGGCGTAAATTCCAGGGTAACGCGATGGCCACCGACATTGAAGGTTGCCTGACGGCTAAGGCTGTTGCTGCCCGTCGTCAGCTGCGCGCGATCGAAAAAGCGATTAAGCGCCCAGGCGCCGTTGGTGACCAGCGTAGAGGTGGTGCCATCCACCAGTCCCAGCTGCATACGCACCTGACGTGTGCCGCCGCTGCCGGGCCAGCTCATTAACTGCACCGCCTGAGGGCCGTGGCTGTAACGCAACAGCTGTCCGTCCACATCCAGCGTCAGGTTAAGAATGTTGTTATCCATGCGCACCGTGCGGATGGTGACGCGGAACGAAGGCGTCGTGGCGCCATTGGCAAAGAAAGCGTCACGAATGCTTTGCGCCTGCTGGAAAGGACGCAGCAGCTTTTCGCCGCCTGGCAGGCTTTTACCATCAATGCCCGGCATAAAGCGCCAGCCTGAGCGAGTGGTATCAACTTTGGCGGCCAGATTATCGCGAAAGAAGCTGTCCATTAGTCCGGTGCCTGGCGCAAACATCCGCGCCAGATCGTCCGGCGTGACCTCACTCTTTCCCGAACGCACCAGAGGATAACGACCGGCAATCGCCTGACGGCAGAAGCTGCCAACCTCAACGTTAATACGCTTACGTACGTTTTCCATATCGCGCCGCTGCGCATCGCTGCTGGCACCCACCGCCATGTTAGTAAACATATTTTGCAGCGATCCCGGCAGTCTGCCGGCGCTCGCCTGCAGACGACTAATCGCTTCGCCCGGCGGCGGCGGCATCCCGCTGTTGGCCGCATCCTGCACCGCCGTCAGATAGCGATACAGCTCATCGATCTGCCGGAGAAAATTATCAAATACGATGATTTTTCCGCCCTGTTCCAGCGGCTGAGCCAGTTCGATAATCGGCGCATAATGTTCGGTAACGCGCTGCTCCGGCGTCTGCTGCTGGGCCGCAGCCCCCTGAACGGACTGGCGTGAACGGAACAGCGCTTCCAGCGTGCGGGTCGCGCTGTTGCCTTTTTCCGTCTGCTGCGGATCTTTTTCCGCTGACAGGCGCTCCAGCATCAGATAGTGGCTGAGGTTGATGACCAGCTTACGTAAAGGCGAGTTGTTGCTGGATAGCAGCCGCGCACTGTTAATGCGCTGCGACAGATCGGCGCTGTTGTTCAGCTGAATATCGCTCAGCAGGCTATCCCAGTGGCGCATAAAGTCGCTCATATAGAGCTGGCGCACCGCGTTATCGGTTTGCGCTTTATCCTCATCCGCCGCCGCGCCGCCTAACACCCAGACGTCATCCTGATGCAGCGCCGTCGTTACCGCAGCGATATTTTTGTCGAAGTCGTTCCAGTAGCCTTCTGGCGTATAAAGGCCGGGAATGCCTGCGCTAATCGCTTTACCGCTTTTGCGCGTAAACACCAACTCGCTTTGCGGCCCACCCAGTTCGGCAAGTGAAACCGACGACAGATTCTCATCCTGCTCCAGCAGACGTCTGAGTCGGCCATAGACGCGGCCAGAGAGCGGCATCTGATTAATCAACGCCTGCTCGCGCTTTACCAGCGCATCATCCAGAGCATAAGGCGAAGCCTGAATCTGCGTTTCCAGCAGCTGCGCCAGATGTCGCTCCAGCTGGCTAATCTGCGTCTGGGGAATATTTTGCGGCAGGTTGCGTCGCACGTTTAGCATCACCCACGCATGCAGGAATTTGCCGTCGTAGTGTCGCGGCTGATAGAGCATCTGGTACGCTTTTAATGCTTCATAGCTATAGTCCGCATCGCTGCCGTTATCGTTACGCAGCCAGCCGGTAATCAACCGGGCCACCTGCGGCAACAGCAGTTGCTTCAGGGATTTTTGATAAAGCGTCTGGCTGGCATCGCTGACCTCAACGCCGCGATAAAGCCCCATACGGCGCGTAACCGGCGGATCGTTAAGATCGAAATTTTTGCTTTCCGGCAGCGCCAGCACGCCGTCAAGGAACGGCAGCAGCGCGAAGAGATCGCTTTCACCGCTGGCCTGCAGGTTTTTACTCTGCGTCTCAACGGTCGGCACCTTCGCCTGCACTTCTTGCAGATAGCTTTTATTGTTGCCGTAGCTGGTGATCCACAGCAGCGAAACCACCAGCAGCAGCGCCAGCAGGGCGGCATAGCCTGACCACAACACGGCGCGGTTGCGCAGCTCCCACCAGCGGTTGCTGCCGGCCAGCCCCGCCTCCTGAAATATAACGTCGGTCAGCAAATCCTTCAGGAAGAAGCTCTGCCCTTTGGCTGCGGGTATCGGCGCTTCTTTTTGCACGCTGTTCCAGGCGCCACTGTTACCGCCCTGCTCATCCCTCTGCGGCAGATGCAGCGCGCGGCTCAGCTCGCCCATTACGCGATCGAAAGGCAGGCCTTCCTGCGTGCCGCTGGCAAAATAGATGCCGCGCGGCGAAAACTGGCTTTCAAAATTGGAACGGGCGAAAACGGCGTTGAGATAATCCGCCAACAGCGGACGCAGCGCGGCAAACTCCTGCGGAAACAGATAGCTTTCCGCCCGAGCCTGGGCATCGCTTTCCATCATCAACGTATCCGCCAGTCCAGCGTCAAGGCGCTGTTGCAGCAGCGCATATTCCTGCGTAAAGGCGCTGGCTAAATCAAAGTCGGCCTGCTTTGCGCGCTCCCACGGGAAGGTAAAGCCCCAGATTTGCTCACGCTGCGCTTTATCCAGCGGAGAAAACCAGGCGCGGAAGCCTTTCAACAGGTCCGCTTTGGTCACCAGCACATATACCGGAAAGCGAATGCCGAGCTGCTCATGCAGTTCCATCAGGCGCTGACGCAGATTGATCGCCTGCTGCTGTGAAGCCTCCGCCGACAGGGTTAACAGATCGGAAACGCTGATGGTAACGATCACGCCGTTAATCGGCTGACGACCACGGTATTTACGCAGCAGATCGACAAACTGCTGCCATTCGCTGGCATCCTGCGCCTGCTGGCTCTCCTGCGTGGTGTAACGGCCTGCGGTATCCAGCAGCACCGCCTCATTAGTAAACCACCAGTCGCAGTTGCGGGTGCCGCCGATACCGCGCAGCGCGGTTTTGCCAAAGCGATCCGCCAGCGGAAACTGCAGCCCGGAATTAACCAGCGCCGTGGTTTTACCGGCGCCCGGCGCGCCGATAATCACATACCAGGGAAGCTGATAAAGATACTGATGGCTGAAGCGCTGCGCCCAGAACGGATTGCGCCGGCCTGTGCGATTGAAATGCGCCTTCTTTAATAGCTGAGAAGCTTCATTAAAGCGCTCGGCCAGCACCTGCTCTTCATTGGTCAGCCGTTTGCGATCGCTGCCGTCAGGCTGTTCGCTACTGCTCAGGCTGCCCATCAGTTTGCGGTTAATCCAGGCGTTGTACAGCCGTGGCGCCAGGTTGCTAATCCCCCACACCAGATACAGCAGGCCAATAGCGATCAGGCGGTTCTGCTCCGGCTCCAGCGGACGTGAATCAACAATAGAAAAGACCGGGCCAATTACCCAGATAATAAAAGAGAGCGCGGTAATGCCAATAAAACCCCACATTAACCGGCTGGTTATAATGGAAAACACGATATTCAGCATCTGTTAGTTCCCCTGCTGCAGTCCATTCAGCTCCGCCCGCGTATTGTCTGGCGCAACTAACAGAATGATTTCCACCCGGCGATTACGGGCGCGGTTCTCAGCGGTGCTATTCGGCACCAGCGGATTGGTTTCACCGCGACCTTCTGCCTTCGCCCGCTCAGGCTGCGACAGATGCTTTTGCAGCATCTCCCGCACCGACTGCGCACGCGCCAGCGACAGCTCATAATTAGAGGCGAAGCGCGCGCTGCGGATCGGTACGTTATCGCTGTAGCCGATGACCAGAATTTTACCGCTCACGTTATTCATCGCCTGCGCAACGCGGTTAATTACCTTTTCATAGCGACCGCGTACGGCAGTAGAGCCGGAGGCAAACAGGCCATCCCCTTTCAGCGTCACCACGCTTTGATCCGCCTCGTCGCGTACGGCCACCAGCCTCTGTTCGATTTCCGCACGCAGGAAGGCGCGCAGGTTAAGCATCGCAGGCGCACGCGGCGCGGGATTATGAATCGTGACTTCCGGCAGCGGCGTTTGATACACCGAGGCCAGCACCGGGCTGGTATAGTCGCCCAGCCGCCAGTTAAGAGTGATATAGAGCAAACAGGCGATAAAGCCGCCAAGCGCCGCGCAGGCCCACAGCGGCACCATCGGACGCCACATTTTGCGCAACACCGGCCGATCTTCCGGATGCGGCGACAAGGGCGCCGGATAGCCGCCGCGTACGCCGCGGATCATCTGCAGCAGACGCTGTTTGATGGTTTCCAGCTGCGAACGGCCATTGTCCAGCACGCGATAGCGCCCTTCAAAACCTAACAGCAGGCAGTAATTGATCAGTTCCAGCAGAAAGAGATGCTCACGCGGATTTTGCGACAGCTTCGCCAGCAGCTGAAAAAATTTCTCGCCGCCCCAGGTTTCGTTATGAAAGGTGACCAGCAGCCCGTTGCCGGGCCAGACGCCACGGCTTCCCCACGGCGTAAGCGCCGCCGCCTCGTCCAGCGCGGTGCACAGGCAATAACGCGCGCCGACGATAACCTCATAAGGCAGCCCTGCGCGCTGGCTGATTTTTTCAAAATGCCGCACCTGATCGATTAGCCGCTGACGCAGCGCGGCCGGATCGTCATGGGTTACGGAATGGCGGATCTGGGGAATCGCATTAAGCAAAGGGTTCGCGGCGGCGACCAGCGGGTTATTGCTGCCCGCGCCGGAAAAAGCGGCATCGCTGCCGGTGAAATGTCGTTCCTGCATGGTGAGCGCTCATTATTCGTTTCAGACGGACTGGCTGCGAATAGCCCAGAACTCCATATCCAGACCGGGAAACTCGCCGGCCAGATGAAGCGCAAACGCGCCCGATCTTTCCATCTCTGTCCATAGTTCGCCGCCCTTCTCCAGCTCAAAATAGCTGTAGCCGGCATGCCAGGGGATCTGCGGCGGCGCGGTCGGCATGGCGCGAAGCATCATGCCCGGCAGCTGAAGCTGCACCAGATCGCGAATTTTCGTGACCGGCGCGACTTTCATTTGCGCTGGGAAGTGGGTTTGCAGCGCCTCGCCCGGCACGTTGGCGCGCACCGCGAGAACGAAGCCAAATTCACGCACCATAGAAGCTTCCGGCACCGTTGCCACGTTAAGGCCGTGGGATCGCTCGGTCAGCGGCAGCTGAATCGCGCTCTCTTCCATCACCAGCGACAGCCCCTGACGCAGCATCAGCATCAGTTTGCTAAAGCTACGGACAATATCGTCATGATCGTAGACGGGCAGCGAGACATCCGGCGAGCGCTGCGGCGTCCAGCTTGCCAGCTCGCAGGCAAACGCCAGCCAGTGGCCGAACAGCTGTTCAGGATGCAGCAGCGGTAAGTTTTTCAGATGGGAGACCAGCCCAAGCTGGTGATTCACTAACGCCAGCAGCATGAAATCAACCGTTTCTGCGGTATTAAACCGCCCCGGCTGCCTTAAACGCTGGCCGATTTGCTGGCTGCGCTGCGCCAGCAGTCCCTGTATATCATTCAAATAATCAAACAGCTGGGGATGGTTAATCGCATTAAGCATCGGTGGGATAAAGCCGGTGTCCAGCCGTAGCTGCCTGTCGCTGCGCTTTTCGATCACTCGCGCCACGCCAATAGCGGTCCATTCGGCGGTTAGCTCGCTTTCCAGCATCAGCTTCAGGCGCAGCTTACCGAACTGCACCGCCGCCGGGCCGACGGAAATGGCGTTAAAGTCATCCACTTCACGCTCGAAGCTGAGATAGCGCGCCAGCGAATCCGCCGCCTCGCTAAATATTACCTCGTCACGTCCGCTGCGCCGCGCCGGCAAGGCCAGCACCACTTTGACATTGCTTTGGTTATCAGCAATCTCCAGCGGCGCGGGGGCCTGGCGCGGATCCAGAAAAGAAAAGTGCGTTCCATCCGGCAGCAGGCCGCTGGCGACGCTAAGGGCAATTTTACCCTGTCGCAGCATCGCCTCGTCGAACTCCAGATCGGTAAAACCCCACAGATAGGGCCGCTGTGTGGTTCCCCAGTCGCGCAGGGTGCTTTGCAGGTAGCTTTCCGACTGCTGAAAGTGATGCGGGCGCAGGAACATGCCTTCGCTCCAGACCACCTTTTCTGCTTTGTTCATAATGGTTTTCCGTTATTCCGGCGTTGACTCTGCTTTGCTCGCAAGGTGTATACCGCTATTGTCAGCAACGATCCTGGCCTGCAACGCATCCGATTCCCTGTACCAGCCGACGGTCGGAGCGCTCTCGTCCGCATTGGGCAGCGGCAGAGAGAGTCGCCATTTCTTCCCGTTGAGCGCCTGGTACTCAGCCATAACGCCGATATAGCGGATATCCGGCGTACGTTGACCGCTAAGGGTTTTATTTAGCTGACCTGGCAACAGGAAAAACTGCTCGCTATTAAGCAGATTGCTACCCAGCACGGTTTGCGCGCTGTTTTGCAGCGAATAAAAATCCGCAGACATAAAGTCGGCATCCGATTTTAGTAACAGCACTCTGACCTTCAGCGGTGCCGACTCATTAATGGGCGGGTGCGCCTGGAATAACAGACTGTAACGGGAGGGATCGCTGTGTGAAAATAACGTACAGCCTGCCAGCAAGGTAAGCGCCGCCAGAAAAAGCGCCTGCATACTCAGGCGCAAAAAAAAGAGTGGTTTCATAATGGGTTACCCATTAGAACTTATTAATCAATAATCCAGGTACCGCTGTTGCTGTTCTGGCAGGCTTTGCTATCGCCATCGACCGCAACGCAGGTTTTTTTCTTCGCGGGCGCGGCGCGTGTACGCTTACGGCGCTGGTCAGCCTTGATGGTGCCTTCATACAGCTCGCTTTTAACCACGGCGCGCAGCGGCACGTAGCCGATCAACCGATCCTGATCTTTTTCCGCAATAGCAAACCAGTTGTTTTCCACCCTGCCCAGCACGGTATAAGGCTGCGCATTTTCCAGCTGACGCACCAGCTTGCCGCCGAAATCGGGACGGGTCATTACGGAGGCGTTATACAGCGCGCGGTACTCTTCATTAATCGGCGTAAAAGTTTTCGGCGGGGTAATAGCATGGCGATAGGTCAACGTAACGCCATCAACGGTGCTGGACACAATCGTGTCGTCATTGACAGGCGGTGTCGATTTACAACCCGCAACGCTTAATACAAAAAGCAGACCTAATGCGATTCGAATTTTCACCATGATCCTCATGAAGTTATCTCAAGTAATTAACAAAACGGGAATAAGCCGCTGGCTACGGACAACATTACCAATCCTGGAGCAGTAAAAAGGTATAGCTGTTGCTGGCCGTACCAGGCAAAAGCACAATAAATAAGCGCGCCAGCCCCGGCGGAATCAGTACAATAATTTACATGTTATCTGGACGACAAGAGTCTGTTACATCGCAGCAAATGCTCAATTTGCGCCACGTACAATAAAGATGGGTTACCGAAAATGCGGTTTACGCTATCCTGCCGTGAGGATTCAATGAATATTCCTCAACCATTATGACGACTCCCTGTTTGCATTCCTGGTATTCTCTGGTGAAAAGCTCTGAATGGCCGCGCCAAAAGCGCATGGTGCTGTCTGCATGTAATAACGCTGACCACGATCTGCGGCCTGCATCAGAAAAGGAGGAAATTGCTTAAAATTCAGCACAAAGATGAAAATGGATACAGCCATTGCTACCGCACGAGGTTGCAAAGCAAACCCCGAAGCCGGTCTTTTTTTATATTTAAGCTGTCCTGTTTCGCGCAAGTTTACATAGACTTTGCGATAATTCAACGAGCGCGTAGCAAAGGATTTTACATTAGTAAAGTTTAATCAAAAATATTAAAGTAAATTGCGAATATTCTTATCCTTTTCTATAGGAAAATTCCGGTAAAACATCAGAAAAGTTGTACTTATCTCGCAAATAAAAGCGCTTTTAGCTCAAATAAAGTACAATTTTACGCAGCTATTTTTTTCCGCACTGGACCTGCATTGATGGCCTCATTCTCCGTCGGACCGGCCCCAGAAATGATTAACAGGGTTTAATATCGCTATAAAGTAAATCAATAATAAAAAAAGCGACCCTGAGGTCGCCATAATAGTTTTTTAAACTATAAATAACTGGAACTAAAACTTAAGCAAATAAAATGGATTGCAGTTCGTGCAGAGAGCTAACCTGCCAGTCCGGCGTGATAGCCGCAGGTTTTTCTCTGCCGTCCGCATTCAGCCAGCAGGTTTTTAAACCGGCATTAATGCCGCCCAAAATATCTGAGTCCGGATTATCACCGACCATCAGCACCCGCTCAGGCGAGGGATGCCCCATTTTCTCCAGCGCATAGTTAAAAATCGCCGGATGCGGTTTGGCATGACCGACCTGTTCGGAAATCACCAGCAGATCGAAGTAATCACGAAAACCGGTACGCTGCAGGCGCACCTGCTGCAGGGCGGTAAAGCCATTGGTGATGATCCCCATCTTCACCTTGCCCTTTAGCGCATTAATCAGGTTTACCGCGCCTTCCAACGGCACGCACACTTCCGCCATCGCGCTAAGAAAACCGCTGTTTAACGTGTCCGGCGTTACATTCAGCTTCTCCGCCCAGCCGTTAAAGCGCTGGTGCTGCAGCTGCAGCGCCGTGATGGCGCCGTTTTGATATTCCACCCATAACGGTTTGTTAACCGACTGATACTCATGGTAATCATCGGTTGAGAAATCAACGTTGTAATCTTTAAACAGCCGTTGCAGGCCCGCAAAAGCATCAAAGTGAAACAGCGTGTCGTCAGCGTCAAAAAGGATCCAGTCCCAGTTTTGTAGCATAGCTTTCTCCTGTTACGGCACGTCAGGGGATGCGCGGCGTTCGGCCTTTACAGGCTGAGCGCCATAATCAGCGCATCTTCCCGACCGTGCGTTGCCGGATAATAATTTCGGCGCACCGAAACTTCATTAAAGCCGGTCTGTTCATAAAGCGCGATCGCCGCATGGTTGGAGGCGCGCACCTCCAGCCACAGGGTAAAAATATCGCGCTGCTGTAGCTGTTCAATCAGATGATGCAGCAGCGCTTTGCCCAGTCCCTGCCGTTGATAAGCAGGATCGACGGCAATATTAAATAACGTCGCTTCGTCCAGCACCCATTGGGTAATGGCGAAGGCGGCCATCTGGCTGTCAACGTCAAGCCGGTAGTTTAGGTAACGTTCACCCTGATTGCTGGCAAAGGTTGCTTCCGTCCAGGGAAAAGCGTGGCTGCGTCGCTCAATAGCGAGCGCCTGCGGAAGGTCATGTGGAGTGAGTAAAGAAATCGACGTCATATTCACAAATCTGCCGCCAGAGCGCGCGTTTCGCCCCGGCATCAAAATAAAGCGCCTCAAGCGGCGGCGTGGAAAGTTGGGGGCCCTGCTGCGCAACCGGCGTTTCAGTTCCCAGCCGCCAGCTGGCGCAGGAACAGTTTTCAGGCAGCATAGCAAGCTGATCCGGCGTCACGCTGACTACCTGCTGTGGCGTAATCGCCAGCGCGCGCAGCACATCGCCAACCAGCGGGTCCTCGGTAGTGGGAGGAATATCCGCCACGATCAGCAGGCGAGTATCCGCCGGCAGCGTTATCGCAATCTCACCCTGTAACGCGCGCGGACGCCGCAGCTTATACTGCGTAATGCCCATTTGCTGTAGTAGCCAGTCACGTCTGGATGACATAGAAATTCCCGTTACGCCCTTATAATGCGCCGCTATGCTAGCAAACCCATCGAACATGCGCCAACAAACCACTATACTCTGCGCTCTGATTTCTGAGGAGCTATCTGATGTCTGCTTTTACCCCGGCGAGTGAAGTGATCCTGCGCCACAGTGATGAATGGCAAGACCGCCGCGTGCTGTTTGCCGGCGATTTGCAGGATGACCTGCCTGCCCAGCTGGAAACCCAGCTGAGCCGCGTTCATACGCAATATTATCATCACTGGCAATCATTAAGCCGCAGCATGGGCGATCGTGCGCAGTTTGGCCTGGTAGCCACGGCACAAGCGATAGCAGAGTGCGATACCCTGATCTATTACTGGCCGAAAAACAAGCCGGAAGCCCAGTTTCAGCTGCAAAACCTGCTGTCGCTGCTGCCGGTGGGCAGCGATATTTTTGTTATCGGCGAAAACCGCAGCGGCGTTCGCAGCGCCGAAAACATGCTGGCTTCCTGGGCAACGCTGGCCAAGTTCGACAGCGCGCGCCGTTGCGGCCTGTATCACGGTCGCCTGTCGCAGCAGCCCGCGTTTGATGCGGAAAGTTTCTGGGATGAATATACGCTGGATGATTGCATTATTAAAACGCTGCCGGGCGTGTTCAGCCGCGACGGACTGGATGGCGGCAGCGCTCTGCTGCTCTCTACCTTTACGCCGCACACCAAAGGAAAAGTGCTGGATATTGGCTGCGGCGCGGGCGTCCTGGCGACATTGCTGGCAAGGCATTCTCCGAAGGTGCGCCTGTGGCTGACCGACGTGGATGCCGCCGCGCTGGCCGCCAGCAAGGCGACGCTGGCTGCAAACCAGATCGAAGGCGACGTGTTTGCCAGCAACGTCTATTCCGACGTAACCGGCCGCTACGACATGATTATCTCCAATCCGCCGTTTCATGAAGGGATGCAAACCAGCCTTGACGCGGCGCGCACGCTGATTCGCGGCGCGGCTCAGCACCTTAACAGCGGCGGCGAGCTGCGGCTGGTGGCTAACGCCTTCCTGCCCTATCCGCAGGTGCTGGACGAAACGTTTGGTCATCATGAAGTGCTGGCGCAAACCGGTCGGTTCAAAGTGTACCGTGCCGTCTGGGGACGCGATGCCCGCGCCATTAAGGCGGCTAACCGCGGCAAGTAACGCCGCATTTCCTGGGGAGCTGCTGTTTTTTACAGCGATCGCAACGCGGCTGATAAATATCTGTTGACGTCCCCAGGAAAAATCTCCAGAATTCGCCTCCGTGGTTGCAGTGCTGTAAAGCATTGCCGGAATGCGAAGGTGGCGGAATTGGTAGACGCGCTAGCTTCAGGTGTTAGTGTCTTAACGGACGTGAGGGTTCAAGTCCCTCTCTTCGCACCAAAGACCACGAAAATTCATATCGCACAGCAACTGCGCGAAGGTGGCGGAATTGGTAGA
>NZ_NWUO01000023.1 GCF_002895925.1 Mixta theicola
CTCCCTTACAAGGAGGGGGTCGGCGGTTCGAGCCCGTCATCACCCACCATCGGGTCGTTAGCTCAGTTGGTAGAGCAGTTGACTTTTAATCAATTGGTCGCAGGTTCGAATCCTGCACGACCCACCAGTGTAGAAAGGCGCCCTAAAGGCGCCTTTTTGCTATGCAAAATCGGCAGGGTGAGAACCTGAGCAGGTTCGGGCCGAGCGTAAGCGAGACAACGTTGCCAGCGGCAACGGCCCGCAGGGCGAGGCGTAAGCCGAGTTATCCTGCACGACCCACCAGTGTAGAAAGGCGCCCTAAAGGCGCCTTTTTGCTATGCAAAATCGGCAGGGTGAGAACCTGAGCAGGTTCGGGCCGAGCGTAAGCGAGACAACGTTGCCGACAATCCGTCATAGAGCCGTCGGGCTTTTCACTTCCTTAACGCTTCTTTTACGCTTCTTATATTCAAGCGCGCCTTATTAGTAGCCGATAAACGTATTGGTCTATTAAAAAAGGAGAAGATCGTGACAACTATTACTACCTCCACGCCAGGCGTTAGCCAGGGCAGCAGCTCCAGCAGCAGTTCCAGCAGCAACGACGTATCATCACAAATTTCACGTCTGACTAACCAGATCACTAAGCTGCAGCAGCAGCTGAAAGATGTGAGCGATTCAGACTCTACGGCGGAAGAAAAACAGAAGCAGCAGGAGCAGATCCAAAATCAGATTAAAATGCTGCAGGCGCAGCTGGCACAGCTACAGCGCCAGCAGGCTGAAAATGCGGAAAAGAAACAGCAGAGCGGCGACAGCAGCGGTACGAAAGTGGCCGATGGGGTTAATCGTCCCACTACAGAAAATCAGATCAACGTATATATTTAAAAAGCGGGCATTTTTTGCCGCTGTTGCGTCAGCAGCATTGCCTGCTGACGCACCTCCTGCCAGATAACCTCGGCAGCGGGCGTCAGGGAGCGGTTTTTCCGACGGATCAGCACCAGCGTGCGGTTAATTTCCGGCAACAGCCTGCGTACCATTAATGGCCGACCGGCGGGCAATGGCAACGCCAGCGCAGGCAAAATGCTGATACCGATCCCCGCCTCAACCATGGGATAAAGCGTAGTGGGATGACCAATTTCCTGGACAATATCCACGTTCACCCGCTGTTGCTTAAGCGCCTCATCAATTAACACCCGACTACCGGAAGCATAATCCTGCAATACCATGGTACGTCCGCCCAGCATTTGCCAGTGAAGCTCTTTAGCCTGCGCCAGTTCATCATCCTGACGGCACAGCAGCAAGAAAGGCTCATCAAGAATGGGCTGCGATGCGAACTCGCCAGCGGTTAGCGGGCCAACCACGATGCCGAAATCAACTTCAGCATCGCGCACGCTTTGCAGTACCCACTGCTGCGGTCGGTCGCGCAGCATAACTTTAATTTCAGGGTAATGCAGCTGGCTGGCCGCCAGGCACTGCGGCATCAGATGGGCGGAGATCGTCTGGCTGGCCGCCACCCGGACCGTGCCGCTGCGCTGCTGTCCAAAGCTGCGCGCATCAAGCAACGTAGTATTCAACTCTTCCAGCAGACGTTCAAGGCGATTTGCCAGCTGCTGCCCCGCGCCGGTTAAGATAACTTCGCGCGTGGTACGGTCCAGCAGACGGATACCCATCTCCGCCTCCAGCTCTTTAATGCTATGGCTGACCGCTGACTGGCTAAGACCAATCACCTGCCCTGCCTGGCTAAAGCTGCCGTGCTGCGCCACGGCAACAAACACCCGCAGCTGTCGTAGCGTATAATTCATCTGTTTTATTCATCAATGGATGCAATAAATCAATTTTATTTCTAAACCCGCCGGGCGCACAATAGGCCATCGAATTTTAACCTGGTTTTAACAATGCGAATTTTGCGTCTCGACCCGATGATGGTCAAATTGCTGCTCGTCGTGCTGCTGGCCACTTTTTTGCCAGCCAAAGGCGGCTTTGTTCCTTTTTTTGAATGGCTGACCACCGCCGCGATTGCGCTGCTGTTCTTTATGCACGGCGCCAAACTTTCACGCGAAAAAATCATTGCTGGCAGCAGTCACTGGCGACTGCATCTGTGGATTATGTTCAGTACCTTTGTGCTGTTCCCGATTCTGGGAATGCTGCTGGTGTGGTGGCATCCGGTTAACCTGAGCGATGAAATTTATACCGGCCTCGTTTATCTGTGTATTTTGCCGGCAACGGTTCAGTCCGCCATCGCCTTTACTTCAATGGCCGGTGGCAACGTTGCGGCTGCCGTCTGTAGCGCCTCCGCTTCCAGCCTGCTCGGCGTGTTTATCTCCCCGCTGTTGGTCAATCTGGTAATGAATATTCATAGCGAGATGCCAGGCAACGGCCTGGAACAGATCGGCCGCATTATGCTGCAGCTGCTGGTGCCTTTTGTGCTGGGACATCTGTCGCGTCGCTGGATTGGCGGCTGGGTTGAACGCCACCGCAGCCTGATTGCTCAAACCGATCAGAGCTCAATCCTGCTGGTGGTTTATTCCGCCTTTAGTGAAGCGGTAGTTAATGGGATTTGGCAGCGGGTGGGCGTAACAACGCTGCTGTGGATTTTGGCGGGTAGCCTGTTACTGCTGGCGATAGTGCTGGCGATCAATCTGCTGGCGGCGCGCCTGTTCGGCTTCAGTCGGGCGGATGAAATTACGATTCTGTTCTGCGGTTCGAAAAAGAGCCTGGCGAACGGTGTTCCTATGGCCAACATCCTGTTTCCTGCCGCCGCCGTGGGGATTATCGTTCTGCCGCTGATGGTGTTTCATCAGGTGCAGCTGATGGTATGTTCGTTTATCGCCCAGCATTATAAGAAGAAAAATGACGCCGAGCTGCAGGCCAGCATGCCGAAAGGCAAAGCGGTGGTGGAATCACAGAAATAAACCTGACGCGCCGTCACTGACGGCGCATATTAACCTTCACGCTTTAGCGGTTTCACCAGGCCTTCCAGCCCTTCGATTTTAATCGCCAGCGTCAGCTGCATAAGTTCGCCAAGCTGCCCCGCCGGAAATTCGCCCTTGCGGGCGAACCACAGCAGATAAGGCTCAGGCAGATCGATCAATACGCGTCCCTGATATTTACCGAAAGGCATCACGGTATTGGCAATCTCGATTAGCTGCTGTTTATCCATTCAGGCTGTCCAGCAGGCGAATCATTTCCGCTTCATCAATCACCTCGATACCCAGCTCCTGCGCCTTTGCCAGCTTAGAACCTGCGGCCTCACCGGCAATCACCAGATCGGTTTTCTTCGATACGCTGCCGCTGACTTTAGCCCCCAGCGCTGTCAAACGCTCTTTAGCCTCATCGCGTGACATAATACTCAGCGAGCCCGTTAGCACCACGGTTTTACCGGCAAAAGGATTATCCAGTTCTTCGACATTCACCAGCGTGATTGCCGGCCAGTGGATACCCATATCCTCGACCAGCTGGCGGATGACTTCGCGGTTGCTCTCTTCTTCCATAAAGTTGCGCACGTGCGAGGCGACGATCTTACCCACGTCCTGCACGGCAATCAGCGCATCCAGATCGGCATCCATGATCTTCTCCAGCGAGCCGAAATGATTCGCCAGGTTAGCCGCCGTCGCCTCGCCGACTTCACGAATGCCTAGCGCATAGAGAAAACGCGGCAGCGTGGTCGATTTAGCTTTATTAAGCGCATCGGTAACGTTTTGCGCCGATTTAGGTCCCATACGATCCAGGCCGGTCAGCAGGCCGGCGCTGAGGCGGAACAGGTCGGCGGGCGTTTTGACATACTCTTTTTCCACCAGCTGATCGATGATTTTATCGCCCATGCCGTCAACATCCATCGCCCGACGTGAGACAAAATGTTTCAGCGCCTCTTTACGCTGCGCGCCGCAAATCAGGCCACCGGTGCAGCGGGTTACCGCCTCGCCTTCAACGCGCTCTACGTCCGATCCGCAAACCGGGCAGTGGCTGGGAAAGGTAATCTCACGCGCATCGTCAGGGCGCTCTGATTCCACCACGTTTACCACCTGTGGTATCACATCGCCCGCGCGACGGATAACGACGCGATCGCCAATCCGCAGGCCAAGACGGGCGATTTCATCGGCGTTATGCAATGTCGCGTTACTCACCATGACGCCCGCAACCTGTACCGGATCCAGACGCGCCACCGGCGTAATCGCGCCGGTACGACCGACCTGAAACTCCACGTCACGTACGCGGGTAAGCTGCTCCTGCGCCGGGAATTTAAACGCGATCGCCCAGCGTGGCGCACGGGCAACAAAGCCCAGGCGCTCCTGCAATTCCTGCGAATCGACTTTGATGACCACGCCATCAATATCAAAACCAAGCTCTGGGCGATCGCGCTCCACCTGATGATAGAAATCCAATACTTCTTCAGCGCTGTGATGAAGAGCAATACGATCGCTGACCGGGATCCCCCAGGCTTTAAACTGCTGCAACCGTTCCCAGTGGCTGTGCGGCAGTTCCCCACTTTCAACCAGACCGATGCCGTAACAGAAGAACGTCAGCGGACGCTTAGCGGTGATGCGGGGATCAAGCTGACGCAGCGACCCCGCCGCCGCATTACGCGGGTTAGCAAAGATCTTGCCGCCGGTGCGGCGCGCCTCTGCGTTTAGCTTTTCGAACCCGGCCTGATTCATAAACACTTCGCCACGTACTTCCAGCCGTGCCGGGATGTTATCGCCTTTAAGACGCAGCGGAATCGCGCGGATAGTGCGAACGTTGGCCGTGATGTTTTCGCCAGTCGTTCCGTCGCCACGGGTGGCGGCGCGCACCAGCAGGCCATCTTCATACAGCAGGCTGACGGCCAGGCCATCCAGCTTCAGCTCGCAGCAAAAAGTAATATCGTCGCTGCTTTTCAGCCGATCCTGTACGCGCTTATTAAACGCCAGGTAGCCCGCCTCGTCGAAAACGTTATCCAGCGACAGCATCGGCACTTCATGACGCACCTGTTCAAAGGCGGTTAATGGCGCTGCGCCCACGCGCTGGGTAGGTGAATCAGGCGTAATTAAATCGGGGTGCTGCTCTTCCAGCGCGCGCAACTCGCGCATCAGGCGATCGTATTCCGCATCGGGAATTTCCGGCGCATCCAGCACGTGATACAGATATTCATGATGACGAAGCGTGGTTCGCAGCTCGGTGATTTTTTCTTGTACGGGTTCCATAACGCACCATCAGAGAAAGAAAACCCCCGACAAGCGGGGGTTGAGGGAACAAAGCGGGAATCGGCTATCAGGCGTTCGCGTCGACAACGTCGCGAATGCGCGCCTTATAGGTTTCCAGTTTTTGCGGCGTCATCATCCGACGCTCATCGTCCAGCACCACGCCGCCAACGTCATCAGCGATGCGCTGCGCCGACTGCAGCATTAACTTAAAGTTTTGATGCGGATCGCCATAGGATGGCACCATCATAAAGATAGAAACGCCGGGCGTCGTAAAGTCAGACATGGCATCCGGGTTGAACGATCCCGGCTTCACCATATTGGCCAGACTAAACAGTACCGGGCCACTTCCTGCCGGGCTTAAATGACGATGGAAAATATTCATTTCGCCAAACTGGAAGCCCGCCTGCAAAACCCCCTGCAGCAGGCTTTCTCCGTTCAGCTCGCCGCCAGCATGGGCAGCAACATGCAGCACCAGCACGGTCTCTTTACGACGCGCTTCTTCACGCGGCTGCGCCGCAGGTTCTGCCGCAGCGGGCGCAACCGGCGCATCGCTTTCAACGCTCATGACCGGCTCATCATCATCCAGCCACTGCGGTTCGTCATCAAGTAAAGGATCGGCGGGCTGCTGTAACGGCGCTTCAGCCTGGCGCGCGGGTGCTGGCTGCTGCACCAGCGGAGCAGCAGGCTGGCGCTCATTCTGCGGGCGCGGTTCGGAAGATTCGTTATCAACCGCAGCGGAAGGCGCACTGTCAAACAGCGGATCGCGTTCCGGTTCAGGAACAACGGGCACCGCCGTACGCGTCGGTTGCGGCTTACGCGCAGCAGGACGTGGCGCTGGCTCTTCGTCTTCTGCAGTAAATCCGTCAAAAGAAGGTTCGTTATGTGACGATTTTGCCGGCGTACGTCGGACCCGAACTTCACCCACGCCGTTAGCGTCCTCTTCGGTCAGGCTATCTTCTTGATCCTGCTTTAAACGCTTGTGCGGGCGATCGCGAAACACAGATGAGCGCTCTTTACGGCTGGTCCACAGCCCGTGAAGCAGCAGCGCTATTATGGCGATCGCACCAACAACGATTAATATCAGACGCAAATCCTGCATCATTGTATTCTCTGTTGTTCCAATACCTTGCCACCACGGCAAACTTTATCCTCTAACTGTATTTGTCCCGCTAAACAAGTGCAAGTCTGCACCGGCTTTTCTGACAAATAAGATAGAGCCACCCCGCTTTTTTGCTGTTTTTTCAGCCAAAAGGCGGCTGGTAAGAGAAAAAAGCCAGGTTATGATAGCCTGGCCTGCCAAACAGAGGAGAAAAACTGTCGATGGCCACGGTTCAACCCGCTTCTTATAATGGTATTCACTACTTCGCTCAGGGCTGGAAACTAATCCGTCTGCCGGGCATTCGCCGTTTCGTTATTATTCCACTGCTGGTGAATATTATTCTGCTCGGCGGCGCCTTTGTCTGGCTGTTTTATCGTCTCAACGAATGGATCCCGCGGCTGATGTCGCATGTGCCTGACTGGTTACAGTGGCTAAGCTATCTGCTCTGGCCGCTCACCGTGCTCTCGATCGTGCTGGTTTTCAGCTACTTTTTTTCCACCATCGCTAACTGGATTGCCGCGCCCTTCTGCGGGCTGTTGGCGGAACAGCTGGAAGGCCGGCTGACCGGTCGCCCGATGCCCGACAGCGGCTGGCTGGCGCTGGTGAAGGATATTCCGCGCATTATGAAACGTGAATGGCAGAAGCTCGCCTGGTATTTGCCGCGCGCGTTGGGATTACTGCTGCTTTACTTTATTCCCGGTTTCGGACAAACCGTCGCGCCGGTGCTGTGGTTCCTGTTCAGCGCCTGGATGCTGGCCATTCAATACTGCGATTATCCTTTTGATAATCATAAGGTCAGTTTTCAGAAAATGCGCGCTGCGCTGCGCCAGCACAAAACGGATAATATGCAGTTCGGTGCGCTGGTGAGCCTGTTTACCATGATTCCGCTGCTTAATCTGGCGATTATGCCGGTCGCGGTATGTGGCGCGACTGCGATGTGGGTTGATCGTTATCGCAACCAGCTGGACATGCATGAGGCTGGTTCGTCAGGCGCTAAGCAGGTTAGCAAGCGCTGATAGCCGCGTTAAGTCGACCTTATGCATTTTCGCCAGGGCTTATTTCAGCTAAACATATACATATACTATTTCCTTCCTTCCTTGCGAAACTGGAAAAGGTATGCTTTCACGGTTCCCTGAAATTCATACAGTTAAGGACGGGCTATGAGTAAGATTTATGAAGACAATTCTTTGACAATCGGTCATACGCCGCTGGTTCGTCTGAACCGCATCGGCAATGGACGCATTCTGGCGAAGGTTGAGTCCCGCAATCCCAGTTTTAGCGTCAAATGCCGTATCGGTGCCAATATGATATGGGACGCTGAAAAGCGCGGAATTTTGAAACCGGGCGTGGAGCTGGTTGAACCTACCAGCGGCAACACCGGGATCGCCCTGGCCTACGTTGCTGCTGCCCGTGGTTATAAGCTGACGCTGACCATGCCGGAAACTATGTCCGTTGAGCGCCGTAAACTACTGAAAGCGCTGGGCGCCAGTCTGGTATTAACCGAAGGCGCGAAAGGCATGAAAGGCGCCATCGCTAAAGCGGAAGAGATCGTTGCCGGTAATCCGGACAAGTTCCTGATGCTGCAGCAGTTCAGCAATCCGGCCAACCCGGAAATCCATGAAAAAACCACCGGCCCTGAAATCTGGGAAGATACCGATGGCCAGGTTGACGTATTTATTTCTGGCGTCGGCACCGGCGGCACGCTGACCGGCGTCGCGCGCTATATTAAAAATACCAAAGGCAAAAAAGATCTGATCGCCGTGGCGGTTGAGCCGACTGATTCACCGGTTATCGCTCAGACGCTGGCAGGACAGGAAGTGAAACCCGGCCCGCATAAAATTCAGGGCATCGGCGCAGGCTTTATCCCAGGCAACCTGGATCTCAGCCTGGTAGATCAGGTAGTGGCTATCACCAACGAAGAGGCAATCTCTACCGCTCGACGTCTGATGGATGAGGAAGGCATTCTGGCCGGCATCTCTTCTGGCGCAGCCGTAGCCGCCGCGCTCAAGCTGCAGGCAGATGAAGCTTTCGCCAATAAAAATATTGTGGTTATCCTGCCCTCTTCCGGCGAACGCTATCTCAGTACCGCGCTGTTTGCCGATCTGTTTACCGAAAAAGAACTGCAATAGTAGTGCCAGAGTGCGTATGTTGTCGCAAAAAGCGCCTTTCGGGGTGCTTTTTTGTGGCCCACTTCAAATTTTTACCATCCCTGACATTGATTCACTCTGGTAGCTCTGGTATTTAAGCTGACAATTATTTTGAACCGCAAAATTAATCGCGGTTTGAACTGGATCAAGCTGAATCGATTTACTGATTTGGCGGAATAGCGCAACACGCGGCATAATGAGGAGTAGAGCAGCGAAGCGAAAATCCCTGTTTTTTTGCCCCGTCCGCTCTCATACCTTAATTGCGCATTTTTTGGTGAGTCCCGTACTCGAACCAGCGCGACCTTCACCGGCTAAAGTTTCGCCGTCAGGCCAGGCTTTAGAGACAAAACACCAAACCTAATTAAGTTGGGGAAACATAATGTTCCAGCAAGAAGTTACCATCACCGCACCTAATGGCCTGCACACTCGTCCGGCAGCTCAGTTCGTTAAAGAAGCAAAAGCGTTTGCCTCAGAAATCACCGTGACTTCCAATGGAAAATCCGCCAGTGCGAAAAGCCTGTTCAAGCTGCAGACTCTGGGCCTGACTCAGGGTACCGTGGTGACGCTGTCTGCTGAAGGTGAGGATGAGCAGCAGGCCGTTGAGCATCTGGTTAAACTGATGGCTGAACTCGAGTAATTGTCCAGCCGCCGAAAAACCGTTTCATCAGGCAACTGAGTGCAAACATATTGATCGCGGACATTATGTCCGCGTTGTTGCATCCGTAAAGTACGGTTCCGCAGGATCCTGGCACCTCGTTTCGCCTGGTAGGCATCGTTATAATAAAGGTAGGGTTATGATTTCAGGCATTTTAGCATCACCGGGTATCGCTTTCGGCAAAGCACTTTTGCTGAAGGAAGATGAAATCGTTATCAACCGGAAGAAAATTTCTGCCGATCAGGTTGATCAGGAAATCGCTCGCTTTCTCGAAGGTCGTGGTAAAGCGGCTGAACAGCTGGAAGCCATTAAAATTAAAGCTGGCGAGACTTTCGGCGAAGAAAAAGAAGCGATCTTCGAAGGCCACATTATGTTGCTGGAAGACGAAGAGCTGGAACAGGAAATCATCAGCCTGATTAAAGATGAAATGGCCACGGCTGATGCCGCCACCCATAGCGTAATCGAAGGTCAGGCCAAAGCGCTGGAAGAGCTGGATGATGAGTATCTGAAAGAACGTGCCGCCGACGTACGCGATATCGGTAAGCGCCTGCTGCAAAATATTCTTGGCCTGCATATTGTCGATCTGAGCGCGATTAAGGACGAAGTCATTCTGGTCGCGAAAGATCTGACGCCATCCGAAACTGCACAGCTGAATTTGAAAAAAGTGCTGGGCTTCATTACCGATCTTGGCGGTCGTACTTCACATACGTCCATCATGGCGCGTTCGCTTGAGCTGCCTGCCATTGTCGGCTCCGGTGACGTCACCAGTCGCGTTAAGAACGATGATTATGTGATTCTGGATGGCGTTAACAATAAGGTTTATGTTAACCCGACTGCTGAAGTCATCGAAGAGCTAAAAGCAGTACAACATCAATATCTGAGCGAGAAAAATGAACTCGCTAAACTGAAGGATTTGCCGGCGATTACGCTGGACGGGCATCAGGTTGAAGTAGGCGCAAATATCGGCACCGTGCGTGATATTCCAGGCGCTGAGCGTAACGGCGCTGAATGCGTTGGCCTGTACCGTACCGAGTTCCTGTTTATGGATCGCGATGCGCTGCCGACCGAAGATGAGCAGTTCCAGGCTTACAAAGCCGTCGCAGAAGCGATGGGTTCCCAGGCGGTGATCGTCCGTACCATGGACATCGGCGGCGATAAAGATCTGCCGTATATGAACCTGCCGAAAGAAGAGAACCCGTTCCTCGGCTGGCGTGCTATCCGTATTGCTATGGATCGCAAAGAAATTCTGCATGCGCAGCTGCGTGCTATCCTGCGTGCCTCCGCGTTTGGCAAGCTGCGCATCATGTTCCCGATGATCATTTCCGTTGAAGAAGTGCGCTTCCTGAAAGCGGAGCTGGAGATGTTAAAAGCTCAGCTGCGTGAAGAAGGCAAAGCCTTCGACGAAACCATTGAAGTCGGCATTATGGTGGAAACGCCCGCCTCAGCCGTTATCGCCCGTCACCTGGCGAAAGAGGTCGACTTCTTTAGTATTGGGACAAACGATCTGACGCAGTATACTCTGGCGGTCGATCGCGGTAACGAGCTGATTTCGCATCTTTATAACCCAATGACGCCGTCGGTTCTCGGTCTGATTAAGCAGGTTATTGATGCTTCTCACGCCGAAGGCAAGTGGACCGGTATGTGTGGTGAGCTGGCCGGTGATGAACGTGCTACACTACTGTTATTGGGAATGGGGCTGGATGAATTCAGCATGAGTGCCATTTCTATCCCGCGCATCAAGAAGATCATTCGCAACACGAACTTCGAAGATGCGAAGGCATTAGCAGAGCAGGCTCTGGCTCAACCGACCGCGGAAGAGTTGATGAACCTGGTCAACAAGTTCATTAAAGAAAAAACACTCTGCTGATTCCGCGAGACGCTGGCCCAACATTACTGCTTAGGAGAAGATCATGGGTTTTTTATCCAAACTTTTTGGCGATAAAACAGAAAGCGCATCTGGCACCATTGAGATCGTCGCCCCGCTGTCTGGTGAGATCGTAAATATTGAAGACGTGCCAGACGTAGTATTTGCGGAGAAAATCGTAGGCGATGGCATTGCTATCAAACCGGCAGGCAACAAAATGGTAGCTCCGGTTGATGGTACCATCGGCAAAATTTTCGAAACCAACCATGCATTCTCTATCGAATCAGATAGCGGCATTGAGCTGTTCGTTCACTTCGGTATCGATACCGTGGAGCTGAAAGGCGAAGGCTTTAAACGCATCGCGGAAGAAGGCCAGAAAGTGAAGAAAGGCGACGTCGTGATCGAGTTTGATCTGCCGCTGCTGGAAGAGAAAGCGAAATCTACCCTGACGCCGGTAGTGATCTCTAATATGGATGAGATCAAAGAGCTGACCAAGCTGACCGGCCAGGTTACCGTTGGCGAAACGCCGGTTATTCGCATCAAGAAATAACGGCTTACGCGCTGACTAAAACGGCACCTCCGGGTGCCGTTTTTTTATCGCCATAACGCTGAGCCAGGTTAACTTTGCCAGTGCGGCAGGCGGATAATCATTTCCAGTCCGCCGTTACGCCCGTTAAGCGCCTGAACTTCGCCATGATGCGCCAGCACTACCTTACGCACGATAGATAACCCTAAACCGTAGCCTTTGCCCTGCATGGGCGAGTTAACACGCACAAAGGGATCGAAGATGCTGGAAAGCTTATCGGCATCCACCCCCGGCCCGCTATCGCTTACGCAAATACTCAGCCAGCCGCTATCGGGCTTTAAGCTTACTCTAACCACCTGCCCTTGCACCGAATAGCGCAACGCGTTGCGCACCACATTTTCTACCGCACGGCGTATCAGCTCGGCGTTGCCTTTCACCGTATAATCGGCGTTTTCCTCTGCCTCCAGCGTAATCTCTACGCCGGGCAGCTGCGCCTCATAGCGCGCATCGTTAACCACCGTTTCCAGCAGGCCGTAAAGATCGAAATATTGCTCGTCAGGCATCTTTTCATTCTCGGCACGCGACAGCGTAAGCAGCTCGCCGATCATTTTATCCAGCCGTCGCGCCTCTTCATCGATCCGATCGAGCGACGCGTTAACCGATTCCGGCGTCTGACGCGCCAGGCCAGTCGCCAGCTGCAGTCGCGCCAGCGGCGAGCGCAGCTCATGCGAAATATCATGCAGCAGCTCTTCACGCGCTTTCACCAGCACCGCCAGCCGTTCAACCATCGCATCGAAGTCACGCGCGACCACGGAAAACTCATCGTGGCGACGACGCATCTGCGGATAGAGGCGTACGGAGAGATCGCCGTTTGATACGCGGGTAAAGCCCAGACGTAATTGACGCATCGGACGCGTCAGGTTCCATGCCAGCAAAGAGCTGAACAGCAGCCCCATCAGCCCGGCAAACCAGAACACCGGTTCAGGAATATTCAGGATTTTACGCGGCGGCCCGCCCATTTCGCTGTCTTCTCGCAGCCCTTTTACATCATAACGTAGCTGGTACTGCTGCCCGTCCGCGCCGGTCACCCATTCAATAACCTGATCGGGAAAGCCGCTGCCCGGCAGTGAAGGCGTAAGCTGGTGGCGTGAAATCTCCTGCGGCGGCACCGGCATTGGCGTGACGGAAAAAAAGCGCCGGTCGCCGGGCGACCATTCCGACATCATATTATCCAGCGCCGGCAGGCCGCCGTGCTGTAATACCGAAACGGCAGAGGCCATCTGAAGATTAACAATACGCCGCGTAGCGATATGTTCTGGCGGCTCGCGATGCTTGCCATACAGCGTGAACCCCAGCCACAGCAGCTGGCTAATCAGAAAAAACACCAGCAGGAAACCAAACAAAATTTTCCAGAACAGGCGGCCAAGAAAACGGTTATTCATCGAATGCGGTAGCCAATGCTGCGTACGGTTTCGATATTGATCGTGTCACCGGTCAAACTGGAAAGTTTTTGTCGGATATTGCTGATATGCACATCCACGCTGCGATCGTAAGCCTCGCGCGGACGCCCCAGCCCTTTCTCCGACAGCTCATCTTTTGAAACCACCCGATCGGGCGAGCGCAGCAGCAAATCGAGCAGGTTAAATTCTGAAGCGGTCAGATCGAACGGCCTGTTTTTCCATTCGCTGATGCGCGTGGCCGGATTGAGCGTGAGATCGTGCCAGCACACTACCTCTTTTTTCTCCTGCTGAGCGGGCAGCTCATCAAAGCGACGCAGCACCGCACGCAGACGCGCCACCAGCTCACGGGGATAGCAGGGTTTGGGAACATAATCATCGGCGCCCATTTCAAGCCCGATAACCCGATCGATATTATCCCCTTTCGCCGTCAGCATAATCACCGGAATGCGGCTGCTTTGCCGCACCTGACGCAGCACGTCAATGCCGCTCATATCCGGCAGCATAATATCCAGAATCATGGCATGGTAGTCGCCGGACAGCGCGCCGTTAATCCCGGCCTGACCGGTCAGCACCAGCGAGGCGTCAAAGCCCTCGCCTATTAAATATTCGCTGAGCATGGTGCCCAGCTCCAGGTCGTCGTCAACTAACAGAATTTTCATGCGTATACTCTCACAAACGGTTGGCGTTATTTTGACCTTAAGCGGAAAAGTACGCAGCAGGATTTACTCAATCCTTACAGATATTCTCGCCATATTGTGCTGCTGTTTCACTTTATTGTGGCAGGCTTTTACGCTATACCAGAGCTTTCTTCGTACCAGGGACATTGTTCATGGCATTACGCCGCACCCTATTCAGCCGTAAAGGATTTTTACTGCTGATGCTGTTGATCGTCGTTGTTGTTATTGTCTGGGCGCTACTGCATCAGCGCAAGGCACCTACCGAGTTTTTGACCGCGACTGTTGAACAGCGCCCGCTGCAGCAGGCGGTGCTGGCAGACGGTACGCTTACCGCCAGCAAACTGGTTAGCGTCGGCGCGCAGGCTTCCGGTCAGATCAAACGGTTATGGGTCGAATTAGGCGATCGGGTCAAACAAGGGCAGCTGGTGGCGGAAATCGACAGTATGACGCAGCAAAACGCCCTGCAAAATGCGCAGGCGGCCTTAAAAAACATTGAAGCGCAGCGGGCGGCTAAGCAGGCGATGCTAAGCAACTATCGGGCGGCCTTTGCCCGTCAGCAGGCGATGCTGGCCAAAAAACTGACCGCGAAAGCTGACTATGACGACGCGCTGGCCACGCTCACCGCCACCGAAGCGGAGATCCGCGCGCTGGATGCGCAAATCGCTCAGGCGCAGATTGAAGTCAACACCGCGCAGGTTAACCTTAGCTATACCCGCATTGTTTCGCCGATAGACGGCACGGTTGTCTCCGTACCGATCGAGGAAGGACAAACGGTTAACGCGGTACAAAGCGCGCCAACGCTAATCAAAGTCGCCAATCTCGACACCATGACGGTGAAAGCACAGATTTCTGAAGCGGACGTTATCAAGGTCGAGCCGGGGATGAAGGTCTGGTTTACCATTCTCGGCGAGCCGCAAAAGCGCTATGAAGGCACGCTGCGCGCCATTGAGCCAGCGCCGGACTCGATTAATAGCGACAGCACCAGCAGCAGTTTGACCAGCTCCTCCAGTAGCTCCAGCGACAAAACCGCCATCTACTATTACGGTCTGTTTGATGTGCCGAATCCACAGCATCGTCTGCGTATCTCCATGTCGGCGGAGGTGCATATCGTACTGGGTGAACGGCAACATGCCGTGGTCATCCCCGCCACCGCGCTTGATACCATCGACGGGAAAAGCTCGGTACAGGTAGTGGATGCCAGGCAGCAGGTAACGCGCCGTCAGGTTGAGGTGGGGCTGAATGATAATGTCGAAGCGGAAATCATTTCCGGCCTGCAACCCGGCGAGAAAGTGGTGCTGGGCCAGCGCAGCGCTGTTGATGCGCCCACCGCCAGCATGGGGCCACCACGATAATGGCGCTGCTACAGCTTAATAATATCTGCCGTTCGTTTCAGAATGGCGAACAGCAGGTGCAGGTACTGCACAATATTAATCTGGCGATCGATTCAGGCGAGTTCGTTGCCATCGTTGGGCAGTCCGGCTCTGGCAAATCAACGTTAATGAATATTCTCGGCTGCCTGGATAAATCCAGCGCCGGTGAATACCGCATTGCCGATCGTGCCGTCTCAGCGCTGGATAACGATGCGCTGGCGGCGCTGCGGCGCGAACATTTTGGCTTTATTTTTCAGCGGTATCACCTGTTAAGCGAGCTGACGGCGTTGGGCAACGCCGAGATGCCCGCCATCTATGCCGGCCAGGCGGTACAGGCGCGTCGTGAGCGGGCCGCCGCCCTGCTTACGCGTCTTGGCCTTGGCGAACGCCTGCATTATCGCCCAGGTCAGCTTTCCGGCGGTCAGCAGCAGCGCGTCAGTATTGCGCGCGCGCTGATGAACGGCGGCGAGGTGATCCTTGCCGATGAGCCGACCGGGGCGCTCGATAGCCACAGCGGCGAAGAGGTGATGCGCATCCTGCACGATCTGCATCAGCAAGGACATACCATTGTTATCGTGACGCACGATATGCAGATTGCGCAGCACGCGCAGCGCATTATTGAAATTCGCGACGGGGAAATTCTCAGCGACAGCCGACGGCAGGCTTCAGCAGCCAGCCCGCGTCAAATGACCCAGCGCGCAGCAGGCAAAGCCTGGCGCGCCGCGCGCGATCGGCTGACCGAAGCTTTCCGTATGGCGCTGGTTTCCATGATGTCGCAGCGTTTGCGCACTTTCCTGACCATGCTCGGCATTATTATCGGTATCGCTTCGGTGGTTGCCGTGGTGGCGCTGGGCAAAGGATCGCAGCAAAAAATCCTGCAGGAAATCAGCGCAATGGGCACCAGCACGCTGGATATTTTTCCCGGTAATGATTTTGGCGATATGCATTCCTCCGCCATTCAAACGCTGCGCGCCAGCGATGCGGATGCGCTGGCTTACCAGCCTTATGTTCATAGCGTCACGCCTTCGCTCTCGACCACCACCACGCTGAAATATCGCAATCAGGCGTTATCGGTAATGGTTAACGGCGTTGGCGAACAGTTTTTTGCCGTCCGCGGCTATCAGCTGACTCAGGGTATGGCCTTCAATCGTCAGGGCGTGGATAGCCTGACGCAGGAGGCGGTGATCGATGAAAATACCCTGAAAAGGCTATTCCCTCACGGCGAGAAGCCGCTGGGCCAGGTAGTCATTCTGGGCAATATGCCAGTGCGCATTATTGGCGTCGCCACCCGGCAGAGCAGTTTCGGCAGCGACAGCAACCTTAATCTTTGGGTGCCCTACACCACGGTGATGAAGCGTATGGTTGGGCAAACCTGGCTCAGCGGCATTACCGTGCGGGTGCGTGATAACGTTGATTTGGCGCTGGCGGAACAGGGCGTTACGCGCCTGCTGACGCAGCGTCACAACGGCAAAGACTTCTTTATTCTGAATACCGACAGCATTCGACAAACCATCGAGCGCACCACCAATACCATGACGCTGCTGGTGGCGATGATTGCGCTGATTTCACTGCTGGTGGGCGGCATCGGGGTGATGAATATCATGCTGGTTTCGGTGACCGAGCGTACCCGTGAAATCGGCGTCCGCATGGCGGTAGGCGCGCGCGCCAGCGATATTATGCAGCAGTTTTTGATTGAGGCGGTGCTGGTCTGTCTGACCGGCGGCATTATCGGCGTACTGCTGTCGCTGGTGCCGGGCATCATCCTGGCGCAGACTACTAACAGCTTCAGCATGATTTATTCGCCGTTCTCGATCGTGGCGGCCTTTGTCTGCTCCAGCCTGATCGGAGTGCTATTCGGCTTTTTCCCGGCGAGGCGTGCCGCGCGGCTCGATCCGATTCACGCGCTGGAGCGCGAATAACTGAACGGATGCCTGCACGGGAAGTGCAGGTCATCTTAAAGAGATAAAAACCTCATTCCTGCATGTTCGGCCCGCGTTTTGCGTTGGGCGGCAAAAGCCGCATTACTCGTAAACCCCGGTTGAGAGATAGCGATCGCCGCGATCGCAGACGATGGCAATCACCACGCTGCCCGGATTTTCCGTGGCGATGCGAATCGCGCCCGCCGCCGCGCCGCCGGAGCTAACGCCGCAGAAAATTCCTTCACGCCGCGCCAGCTGGCGCATTGTCGCTTCCGCTTCGTCCTGCCCCATATCGATAATGCGATCAATCAGCTCAGGACGCCAGATGCCGGGCATATAGGCTGCCGGCCAGCGACGGATGCCGGGAATGCTGCTGCCTTCCTGCGGCTGTAGTCCAATAATCTGCACCTGCGGGTTTTGCTCTTTCAGGTAGCGGCCAACGCCGGTGATCGTGCCGGTGGTACCCATGCTGGAAACAAAATGAGTAATGCTTCCGGCGCTCTGCTGCCAGATTTCCGGGCCGGTGGTGGCATAATGGCCCAGCGGGTTATCAAGATTATTAAACTGATCCAGTAGTTTACCTTCGCCGCGCGCCGCCATCGTCTGCGCCAGATCGCGCGCGCCCTCCATGCCCTGCTCACGGCTAACCAGAACCAGTTCCGCGCCGTAAGCGCGCATAGCCGCCTGCCGTTCCTGGCTCATATTATCCGGCATCAGCAGCTTCAGACGGTATCCTTTCATCGCGGCGATCATCGCCAGCGCAATGCCGGTATTGCCGCTGGTCGCTTCGATCAGCAGATCGCCGGGAGCGATCTCACCACGCTGTTCGGCGCGCTGGATCATTGACAGCGCCGCGCGATCCTTAACAGAACCGGCAGGATTGTTGCCTTCCAGCTTCAGCCAGATCTCGCTGCCGTTGGCGGGCGTCAGGCGCTGCAGTTTAATCAACGGCGTATTGCCGATGGCGGTTTCCAGAGTCGTCACGGTTTTATTCCCGGCAGGCAAAATAACAGGGCGGGAAAATCCCGCCCAAACAGAATATAAGACGTTAGAAAATATCAGGCGCTTGCGGCAAAGGCAACCGCGCGCAGCGGCGTATTGCCCTGATAGAGACGCGCCTGCTGCAGGCCAACATAGAGGCGCTCGCCGCGCTGCGGGGCGACCTGCTCGCCATCAAACACCAGGCTGAACGGTTCCGTCTGCCAGCCTGCGGGTTGCACCAGCAGTTGCCAGAAGTGTCCGCGCGGGCTGACTTCCAGCACCTGCACCGGCAAAGGCGTTTCCAGGCTACTTTGCCGAGCCGCGTCAATCTCCCAGGGACGCAAGAAGAGTTCAACCGCGCCCTGATGTGCTGGCGTATAGCCCAGCGGCCAGCGATGCGCGCCAACGTGGAACTGAGAGCCATGAACTTCAGCATCAAAGCGATTCACTTCGCCAAGGAACTCCAGCACAAAACGGCTGGCCGGTTCGCGCCATACGTCATCCGGCGTGCCGACCTGTTCAATATTGCCCTGGCTCATCACCACCACCGATCGGCAACTTCCATCGCCTCTTCCTGATCGTGGGTCACAAACACGCTGGTAAATTTCAGCTCTTCGTGCAGCTGGCGCAGCCAGCGACGCAGCTCTTTACGCACCTGCGCATCCAGCGCGCCGAAAGGCTCATCCAGCAGCAGAATTTGCGGCTCTACCGCCAGCGCACGCGCCAGCGCCACGCGCTGTTTCTGACCGCCGGAAAGCTGGGCCGGATAGCGGTTTGCCAGATGCCCCAGCTGTACCATTTCCAGCAGCTGCGTCACTTTTTGCTTGATCGCCGCCGCTGAAGGGCGCTCGCGCTTAGGCAACACCGTCAGGCCAAAAGCGATGTTGTCAAATACGGTCATATGACGGAACAGCGCATAGTGCTGGAAAACAAAGCCGACCTGACGATCGCGCGCATGTACACGACTGACGTCTTTACCATGAAAGCGGATCTGCCCGCTGTTTTGATGTTCCAGTCCGGCGATAATTCTCAGCAGCGTGGTTTTCCCGGAGCCGGACGGCCCAAGCAGCGCCACCATCTGACCAGAAGGAATATCCAGCGAGATGTCGTTAAGCACTCGCGTACGGCCAAACGATTTATTAATCTGCTTAATCTCAATGCTCATGATTTTCCTCCTGCTGTAAACGCTTCTGCTGGTTCTCTAATCGCCATTGCAGCGCGCTTTTCAGAAACAGCGTCACTATCGCCATCAGAGTCAGCAGCGCGGCGGCGGTAAACGCGCCCACGCTGTTGTAATCCTGATGCAGTAACTCAACCTGCAGCGGCAAGGTATAGGTCTCGCCGCGAATCGATCCCGAAACCACCGAGACCGCACCAAATTCACCGATCGCGCGGGCGTTCGTCAGCACCACGCCATACAGCAGCGCCCAACGGATATTGGGCAACGTAACGCGGCGAAACATCTGCCAGCCCGAAGCGCCCAGCAGCACCGCGGCCTCATCTTCCTGGCTGCCCTGGCTAAGCATCACCGGCACCAGCTCACGCACCACAAACGGACAGGTCACAAAAACCGTGGCCATTACGATGCCCGGCCAGGAAAACATCAGCTGGATATGGTGCGCGTCCAGCCAGCCGCCCGCCGGACCGTTTACCCCCCAGAACAGCAGATAAATCAGACCGGCAACCACCGGCGATACCGCAAAAGGAATATCGAACAGCGTCAGCAGCAGCTGCCGGCCAGGGAAGGTAAAACGCGTGACCAGCCAGGCAAGCAACGTACCGAAAACCAGGTTAACCGGTACGGTAATCAACGCCACCAGCACCGTCAGCCAGATAGCATGCAGCATATCGCCGTCGCTCAGATTGCTCAGCGCCGCGCCCAGACCCTGCGCCAGCGCCTCGGTAAAAATAGCGATCAACGGCACCACCAGCAGCAGAAAGGAGACCAGCACGCCGACAGCAATCAGCAGCCATTTGCTCCAGTTAATACGCTGGCGTTCAACGCCGTTCAGTTGGGTTACATCGGCCATTAGTGACCTCCCAGACGACGGCCAAAGCGGCTTTGTAAGGTATTAATCGCGAACAGCAGCAGCAACGAGGCGGCCAGAATGACTGAAGCGATAGCGCTGGCTGCCGGATAATCGAACTCCTGCAGACGGATAAAGATCATCAGCGAGGTGACTTCGGTCTTCCAGGCGATATTGCCGGCGATAAAAATAATCGCGCCAAACTCGCCAAGGCTGCGGGTAAAAGAGAGTGCCGTTCCCGCCAGCAGCGCCGGAGCGACTTCCGGCAGCACCACGCGCCGGAAACTTTGCCAGGGCGTCGCGCCCAGGGTTTGCGCCGCCTCTTCATATTCCGGTCCCAGCTCTTCCAGCACCGGCTGAACGGTGCGCACCACAAAGGGAATACTGGTGAAGGCCATCGCCACGGCAATCCCCAGCCAGGTATAGGAAACTTTAATATCAACCTGCGCCAGCCACTGACCATACCAGCCGTTAACGGAAAACAGTCCGGCCAGCGTCAGCCCGGCAACCGCCGTCGGCAGCGCAAAAGGCAGATCCATCAGCCCATCCAGCAGGCTGCGGCCGGGAAAGCGATAGCGCGTCAGGATCCAGGCCATCAGCATGCCGAAGAGAGCATTAAACAGCGAGGCCACCGCCGCCGACAGCAGAGTAACCTTATAGGCCGCGACGACCTGCGGATTAGTGATCACTTCCCAGTACTGCGTCAGCGACATCTGCGCCAGCTGCATCATTAAGGCGCTCATCGGCAACAGCAGGATCAGACAGGTGAAAAACAGGCTGCTGCCGAGGCTGATGCCAAAGCCGGGAAGTACGCGTTTACTGCTTGCTACAAACATTAACCATGCCCCGCCGCTAACAGCTTATCCAGCTCGCCACCGCTGGCGAAATGGGTTTTCATAATGTTTTCCCAGCTGCCGAAACGATCTTCCACGCGGAACAGTTCGGTCTGCGGGAAGTTCGCCTGCTGCATCAGCTGTGGGTTATTCACCCGATAATAGAATTTTGTCATGATCTGCTGCGCCGCTGGCGTATAGAGATAATTGAGATAGGCTTTCGCCGCCGCGTCGTTATGCTTTTGCGCCACGTTTTTATCCAGCCAGGCGACCGGGAACTCGGCGAGTATATCGCTTTTCGGCACCACTACTTCGTAACCTTCTTTCGCATACTGGTTACGAATATTGTTCACTTCAGATTCAAAGCTGATCAGCACGTCGCCCAGTCCGCGCTCGACGAAAGTGGTCGTCGCGCCGCGTCCGCCGGTATCCATTACTTCGACATTTTTCAGCAGCTGGGTCATAAACTGCGTGGTTTTGGCGCGATCGCCGTTGTTCGCTTTATCCGCCGCGCCCCAGGCCGCCAGCCAGGTATAGCGCCCGTTGCCGGAGGTTTTTGGATTGGGGAAAACCAGCTTAACGTCGCTGCGGATCAGATCGTTCCAGTCATGGATTTGCTTGGGATTGCCTTTGCGCACCAGAAACGCCATGGTGGAATAAAACGGTGAGCTATGGTTTGGCAGACGCGATTGCCAGTCGGCAGGCAGCAGACGACCGCGGTCGTGCAGGATTTGTACATCGGTGACCTGGTTGTAGGTGACCACATCCGCCTTCAGACCCTGAAGGATCGCCAGCGCCTGTTTTGACGATCCGGCATGCGACTGGCGAATGGTGAGCTTATCGTTCGGGTGCTTCTCATCCCACTGCTGGATAAAAGGAGCGTTCAGCGCCGTAAAGAGTTCACGTGACACATCATAGGAGCTGTTTAACAGCTCAGTTGCCTGCGCACTCGCGGCCAACAGCAAAGAGAGCGCCGCGCCGCCAAGAAACTTTTTCGCTACGGGAAAGGTCATTTCACACCCTGAGTATTGATCCGGCTCACATCACCGTACGCTCAGTGTATTTATAACTCAGGGCAAAGCTGTAACGGTTTTATATATCTTTTGCTGCTTTAAAAGTAGAAAAAAGCATAAGCGCGCGGCAAAGCTCAGCGACAAAATGGCAAAGCCGAAAAGCGACCGTAAGGCGCAGTAAACCGGGCGATACCGCCCATGGCTTACAGCGCCAGCAGCGTTTCAATAGAAGGGGCAAACCACCATGCGCCGCTGACCGGCTTCGTAAAGCGCAGCATGGCGTCATATTTGCCGTCACGCTCGCCAAACATACTTAATAGCTGCTGTTCAATATTATACAGCGTGGCGCAATAGGCGATAAAATAGAGGCCGTTAGTGCCGCTGGCGGTGCCGTAAGGCAGGCTCTGACGCAGAATTTTTAAGCCCTGCCCGTTTTCTTTCAGATCGACACGGCTTACGTGCGACGTTGCGGGACGCGCATCGTCTGCCAGCTCTTCATTACTCAGCTTAGTACGCCCGATTATCTGCTCCTGCTTCGCAATCGGCAGGCGCTGCAGCTGCGATAAATTATGTTCCCAGCGTTGGGTAAAGACATAGCTGCCACCGGCGTCAGTCCCGTTGGCGATAATCGCCACCTGCTGACGCTTGTCTCCCTGCGGATTTTCTGTGCCATCAACGAAGCCGGAAAGATCGCGATCTTCCGTCCAGCGGAAACCGTGCGTTTCTTCATCAATACGCAGCGCCGGGCCAAAAGCCGCCAGCGCCGCCTGGGCCAGAGTAAAGTTAACGTCGTGACGCAGGGATTGAATATGAATCAGCAGATCGCGTTGGGTCGCGGGCGCCATCTCTTTGCCCAGCGGCTGAAAATCTTTTAGCTCCGGCGCGCTGTCGCCGGGTTGCAGATCGCGCCAGAGCGCATGGCCAAAGGCGATGGTTGCGCCCAGCGCCGCATCGGGATAATGCGCCTGCAGCTGGGTTAACTGCTGATGAAAGGCTTTAACGCCCTGGCGAATCGTATTCAGGTCGCCCTGAACCACGGCTTCCAGCCAGATGGCAAAACGGCTATGTTCGGGCAAAATGCCGCTCTGATGCGAAGACATGCGATGTTACTCCAGGAGTGAAACAGGGCCATTATCATACCGGAAAGCGACGGCGGTTTTTTGATCCATAGCTGAATCTATTTTCACTTGTTGATTTTAAAAACAATATTCCTTTAAATCCATTTAAGTGCATTTTGCGTGCCTGCCTCTGTCCCTGTAACCACCTGATTCTGTAAAATATTTTGTAAGGTATCGAAATCAGCCGTCATCGGCGGGCGTGCCTTTGCTAAACCCGGACATAGCAAAGGCGAGGCGCTGATTGAATTCTGGCAGCACGTCACACATCAGCAGCGCGATGCCCATTAATATCACATCCCGGCGTTTTGTTTACAGAGGGCGTGGCAGGGGATAATTGGTTGATTGTTTTATAAACGCCAGGCTGTATTTGAAGCCGAAGTTTAGTTAACAAGGAACGTTATTATGGATACAGGGTTACACTTTGCCGTTTCGCCGGTACAGCTCGCCGCCGTTTTATCCCACCACACCATTACTGAAGCGGAAATGCTCAGCAATCGCCTGCTGGGCGGACTGGAATTAGTCCTGGGGACGGTAGAGCTGATGGGCGCTACCGCCTTATGCCTGGCACCCGAACCCACCATGCTGACCAAAGCGGCCTGTGTCGCCACCGGCGCACACAGTCTGGACAGTATTCACGCTGCTGCCAACAGAGTCCTGACCGGTCAGGACACGCGTACGGCGACGTTTCGAACCGCCGCCGCGCTCGCCAGGCAATTCGGCGCCAGTGAAGATACCGCGTGGAAAATCGGGCTGACCGTTGATGTAGCCGTTCCCTCGGCAGCTGGCGTAGCATGGGGCATATCGCGGATAAAATATGTCCGGGCGGGCACGCTGAAGCTGGCGGAGCATGAGGGGATAAGGAAAATCGGCGGGCATACGCTTAAAAAGCATATTGCAAAAACCGATGAAGAACTGCTGGCGCGCCTGGCGCAAAGTCCAGGTCTCGATGCCGCAACGTCATTCTCCAGTGTGCAACAGGCAGAGCGATATATCAGCGCCGGGTTGCGTGCCAACCGGCTTAAAATTATTCACTGGGCGAATACTGCACTCGGCGAGAAAGCGCTGGAATTTACCTGGAACGCCGGCACGAAAGTAGGCTATGGGTTCCGACAGGGGAGCCAAAGCCGGTGGACTGTCAGTCACGTTCGTATCGTACTAAAACGGCAGCAATTCCGGGATAAACCTTATTTTATTTTAACCGCGTATCCTGAACTCCTATGAACAGATTCCGTAACTGGCGGCTACGCCGTAAATTTTCCTCACTGGGCGTTATGATCCGTGTTTTTTTTTCTAATCATGATTGCGACGCGTTCGGTGAAACGATTGAAGAGATAGTGGAAAGCTATTGCGACTACAACGGGAAGGCTGAAGCGCTTTGCCTGAAAAATGAAATTACAGAGATGCTGCAAACGGAAGATGACAGCGAGCTTGAATCCCGCATGGCGCTGCTGGCAGAAAATCGATGCAACCTGAAAGCCTGGGGCGAAACGTGGCGCAGCTTCCTGCAGCGGGTACTGACGTTACTGTAATTTACGGCCATCGGAAAATTTTTTAAGCCTGCGAAAGCGGGCTTTCTTATAAGTTCGCTACGTTTATCCTCGCGCGTGCGCGCGTTTTAGAGGCACCTTATCCGTTATCACTGAAAACCTGTCAAAACAGCGCGCACGAATTGGCAGCTAAGCGATGGCGACCATGAAGTTGATGTTGATTATTAAGCGGGATTTGCACGATGTCAGTATCAAACCAGACGCCCTATATCAGCCATACAGCGAACGGACAGACAACCGTTTTTGCATTTGCGTTCTATGTCATCAACGCCAGCGATCTACAGGTCAGCATTGATAATACCGTGATCGATACGGGATATAGCGTAACCGGTATCGGCAATCCACGCGGCGGATCGGTGGCATTTAACCCCCCGGTGCGAAATGCGACTGTTTTAATTGAACGCGCTAAACAACTGCCGGCATTTAATGACCGGGGGCAGCCGATTGCTTTGAATCCGCCGTTGATATTTTTACTCAGCGCTGCCAGATAATTTTGCTGACCTGCCAGCTTTTCAGCACATCGTCCGGCGGGATCAGGCCCTGCGGACCGGCCCATTTTCCCTGATACAGATAGCTGATATGCTCGCTGTCGGGCGCCTGGCACAGCACTGCGGAAGCGGCTTCACCGCTGGCGGCCTGACAATGACCAAAGGCTTTTTGATAACGTTCGCTGAACGCATCGCCAATGCGGGTACCGTCGGCGCTGGCAATGTCCCGATCCGTTACTTCAATGCGGCTCACGGTCTCTTTGCCGCTAAACGTCAGCTTTACCTCATTTTCGGTCAGCGCCTGCCAGAAACTGACCACGCCGCCCTGTTCGCTGCGCATGCCCTGCCGCAGCCGATAATCGCCGTTCAGCCCGGCGTTAAGGGCGCTTTCCTGCAGCGGCGTACCGCCATTAATCGCGCCAACGCCCTGGTCGGTAACCGTCAGGGAAGAGCCAAACCAGTTGCCGGGCCACAGCGTGGACCATGACCAGTCAAGCGGATTCCACCAGCCTGATTCACTGCTGTTCGAGCCGTGGCTGGCGCAGCCCGCCAGTAATAAAGTAGCGACGATCAATGCCGGACGTAGTGATTTCATTGCAGCTCCTGTGTGATTAGGCAACGTTTTCCTGTGTGGTTGGAGTTGCGTAAGCGCAAAAAGTTTTATTCCGCCTGACTGAGCTGCGCATTAAAGCAGGCTTTCAGGCGGCGGCTAAGCAGTAGCCAGAGCAGCGCTATCAGATCAAACAGCGCGGGCAGCCATAGCGCGAACGAAGAAATATCGCCCTCCTGCTCGCTTTGCCACAGCATCAGCAGCAGGCTCAGCAGTAACGTAGCGCACAGTACCCAGCGCCAGGCCTGCCAGAGCGCGGGCCAGCGCTGCCGATAACCGGTAAGCAGCAGCCCGGCGGCGGCGGGGATCCCCAGCGCCATTCCCATCCAGAAGATATTTCTGTCAGGATAAAAGAGTTCCAGCAATTCGGCGCCCTGCTGGCGCGACGCGCCGGCCATAATAAACAGCACCCAGGTACGCGCCTGCAGCAGCAGAATAAGCCAAAACGTCAGCGGCAGACGCAGCTGGCCTTTGCTGTCGTAGTCATCAGGAGTGAAAAGCATCATACGAAAGGTTTACAGCCGCGACGACGCGGCCCGGCAATGTTAATACTCACGATCTTCAATCAGCCGCTTGCCCAGGCAGACAGCATCCTGCATTTCATAATCGAGCTTTTCATAAAAGCCAATTACCGCGTCGTTTTCTTCGCGCACGATCAGATTGATTTTCGGGCAGCCGCGCGCAATCAGCTTTTTCTCCAGCCGGTTAAGCAGCGCATTGGCAAAGCCGCGCCCGCGATAATCAGGATGGACGCCAAGGTAATAGACCGAGCCGCGATGGCCATCGTAGCCGCCCATTAAGGTGCCAACGATTTCACCGCCGACCACCGCGACCAAAAAGAGATCGGGATCGTGATTTAGCTTACGCTCAATATCCATTTCCGGATCGTTCCAGGGGCGCAGCAGATCGCAACGTTCCCAAAGCGTAATGACTTCTTCAAAGTCTTCCTGGCGGAATGCGCGAATTTCCATGAAATTTTCTCAGGGTTACTTACAATTCGCTGATTATCACGCATTCTTTCCCTGGCGCAACCCTCGCGGCGCATCAGGCGGGAAAAAATTTCACGGCTGCTGCTTATTTGCCTGAAATAAATAGTAAAAGGCTGAAACAGCTTGCCTGTCGAAGCCCCTGCCCCGTCATGTTATAACGTTATTTTAACGTTGGACGCCGCCATGAAAAAATTTTCCCCGTTAACGACCCGCCGCCAGCTGCTGCTTTCCGGGGCCGCCGTGGCGCTGCTGCCCTCTGTGCGGGCGCTGGCGAAAAGCGAACAGGCCGCGCCGCCGGTTGCATCACGCCCTGCGGAAAAATCATCGCGGCCGGCCGGTGGCAAAAAAATCGTTATGCTCGATCCCGGTCATGGCGGCGTTGATTCCGGCGCGGTGGGACAGGAAGGCAGCGAAGAAAAACATATTGTGCTGGAGATTGCGCACAACGTACGCCAGCAGCTAAGCCAGCACCATCATATTGAGGTGCGTCTGACGCGCGACAGCGACCATTTCATTCCGCTGGCCGAGCGGGTAGAGATCGCCCATCAGCATGGGGCCGATCTGTTTATGTCGATTCACGCCGACGGCTTTACCAGCCCAACCGCCAACGGCGCTTCGGTGTTTGCCCTGTCGAACCGCGGCGCCAGCAGCGCGATGGCGCGCTATCTGTCGGAAAAAGAGAATGCGGCGGATAAAGTGGGCGGCGTTAAGGTACAAAGCGATAATCCTTATCTGCAGCAGGTGCTGTTTGATCTGGTCCAGACGGATACCATTAAAAACAGCCTGACGCTTGGCAGCCATATTCTTAAGCAGATTCGCCCGGTGCATCATCTGCACAGTCAGCATACTGAGCAGGCCGCTTTTGCCGTGCTGAAATCCCCGTCGATTCCTTCGGTGCTGGTAGAGACCTCTTTTATTACCAATCCGGCAGAAGAACGTCTGCTGGGCACCACCGCTTTTCGACAAAAGATCGCCAGCGCCATTGCTGACGGCATCGTTAGCTTTTTTGCCGAATTTGACCGCCGCAATCAGCGGCCGGGTTAGGTATAATCTTCACACTGAAGCAAAAGGCCAGACGATGGCCTTTTTTATTACATAGTGAAGCGAATATGAATGCTCCCAATATTGAACAGGTAAAAGCTTTTTTGCTGACGTTACAGGATGAGATCTGTCAGCAGCTGGAACTGGCAGACGGCGGCGCACAGTTTCAGGAGGATAGCTGGACGCGCAGCGGCGGCGGCGGCGGTCGTAGTCGCGTGCTGCGTCAGGGCGCGGTGTTTGAGCAGGCGGGGGTAAATTTCTCCCATGTGCATGGCGATAAGATGCCCGCCTCCGCTACCGCGCATCGTCCGGAACTGGCTGGACGCAGTTTTGAGGCGCTGGGTGTTTCGCTGGTGATCCATCCGGAAAACCCCTATATCCCGACCAGCCACGCCAACGTGCGCTTTTTTATCGCGGAAAAACCGGACGCCGAGCCGGTCTGGTGGTTTGGCGGCGGCTTTGATTTAACGCCGTTTTACGGCTTTGAAGAGGATGCCGTTCACTGGCATCAAACCGCCTTCGATCTGTGTCAGCCGTTTGGTGAGGATGTCTACGCCCGTTATAAAAAATGGTGTGATGACTATTTCTATCTGAAGCATCGCGATGAGCAGCGCGGCATTGGCGGGCTGTTTTTCGACGATCTGAACGCTCCCGATTTTGAGCGCAGTTTCGCCTTTACCCGTGCCGTGGGCCAGGGCTTTCTTGACGGCTATTTGCCTGTTGTGCAGCGCCGCAAAGGCACGCCGTGGGGCGAGCGTGAGCGTCAGTTCCAGCTTTATCGCCGCGGGCGCTATGTGGAATTTAATCTGGTTTGGGATCGCGGCACGCTGTTCGGTCTGCAAACCGGGGGTCGCACCGAATCGATTTTGATGTCGATGCCGCCGCTGGTACGCTGGGAATATGATTATCAGCCGCAGCCTGGCTCGCCGGAAGCGGCGCTGTACAGCGATTTCCTGCCGGTAAAAGCGTGGCTGCGGGATTAACAGGTCTGATAGCACTGTGCCTGCAGGTTTAACAGGTCTGATAGCACCATGCCTGCACGGGGAGTCCAGGCCGATCGTAAAGACACAAAAAACGTCATCCCTGACAGCTCGGCCCGCGCCGTCCATGGCGCGGGACGCTTTACTCTTCTGCCTGGACTCCCCACGCTTTAGCTCAGGCGTTGTCTGTAAAGCGACCACTCGCACAGGCATATGTTAGCGGCCTGCAAAGTGAGCACTTGCAGCTCTGCCTGGACTCTCCGCGCTTTGGCTCAGGCGTTGTCTGTAAAGCGACCACTCGCACAGGCATATTGTTAGCGGCCTGCTGCTATAGCGGCTGCGTCTGCGACTCCACCACCGCCAGCGCCACCATATTCACAATGCGCCGCACCGATGAGATGGGCGTCAGCACATGAGCCGGCTTAGCGATACCCATCAGCACCGGCCCGACGGTCACCCCTTCCGAACTGGAAACGCGCAGCAGGTTATAGCTGATACGCGCCGCCTCGACGTTCGGCATAATCAGCACATTGGCCGAGCCTTTTAACGGGCTGTCGGGCATCAAATCCTGGCGTATACTCTCCACCAGCGCGGCGTCGCCGTGCATTTCGCCATCGATTTCCAGCTCCGGCGCCCAGGCGTTAACCAGCGCCAGCGTTGCGCGCATTTTACGCGCCGCCGGTGCGTCAGAGGTGCCAAAGCTGGAATGCGACAGCAGCGCCACTTTAGGCTCAATGCCAAAGCGCCGCACCGTTTCCGCCGCCATGATCGTTAGCTCCGCCAGCTGCTCCGGCGTGGGATCTTCATTAACGTAGGTATCGGCAATAAAGGTGTTGCCGCTGGGCAACAGCAGCGCATTCATTGCGCCCGCCACGTTAATGCCGGGCCGAAAACCAAATACCCGCTCAACGATCGCATAATGCTCCTGATAATCACCGATGGTGCCGCAGATCAGGGCGTCCGCTTCGCCGCGATGCACCATAATCGCCCCGATCAGCGTGGGATTGCCGATCACCGCGCGCTGCGCCTGCTCAGGCGACACGCCGCGCCGCTTCATCATCTGATAGTATTCGCTCCAGTACGCCTTAAAGCGCGGATCGGATTCATTGTTCACCACTTCAAAATCTTTACCCGCCTCGATTTTCAAACCGAGCTTTTGCAGGCGCATCTCGATAACGTTGGGCCGGCCGATTAAAATCGGCTTTGCCAGCCCCAGCGAGACCAATTCCTGTGTGGCATGCAGCACGCGCGCCTCTTCGCCTTCCGCCAGCACCACCCGCTTCGGATCTTTACGCGCCTGGGCAAACACCGGTTTCATAAACAGATTGGTTTTATAAACAAATTCGGTCAGCTTCTCGCGATAGGCATCGAAATCGCTGATGGGCCGGGTCGCCACGCCCGATTCCATCGCCGCTTTCGCCACCGCAGGCGCAATCTGCACGATAAGGCGGGGATCAAAAGGTTTGGGGATCAGATAGTCGGGGCCGAACGACAATTCCTCATCGCCATAGGCGGAGGCCACCACCTCGCTCTGCTCCGCCAGCGCCAGCTCGGCAATGGCATGGACCGCCGCCAGCTTCATCGCTTCATTGATCGCCGTCGCGCCCACGTCCAGCGCGCCGCGAAAAATAAACGGGAAGCACAGGACATTATTCACCTGATTAGGATAATCGGAGCGGCCGGTACAGATAATCGCATCCGGGCGTACCGCTTTCGCCAGCGGCGGCAGAATTTCCGGCTCCGGGTTGGCCAGCGCCAGAATCAGCGGACTGGGCGCCATTCCCTGCACCATCTCTGGCGTCAGCACCTTCGGTCCGGAACAGCCAAGGAATATATCGGCATCCACAATCGCCTCAGCCAGCCGACGCATCCCGTTATCGGCAATGGCGTAGGCCGCTTTGGTTTCCGCCATATTCTCTTCGCGCCCCTGCCAGATAACGCCTTTCGAATCGCAGACGATGATATTGCGCCGCTGCAGGCCCAGCTCCACCAGCAAATTCATACAGGCGATGGCGGAGGCCCCGGCGCCGGAAACCACCAGCCGCACGTCAGAGATATTTTTCTTCACGATGCGCAGCCCGTTCAGCACCGCAGCGGTACAGATAATCGCCGTACCGTGCTGATCGTCATGAAACACCGGTATTTTCATGCGCTCGCGCAGCGCTTTCTCAATATAAAAGCACTCCGGCGCCTTAATATCCTCCAGGTTAATACCGCCGAAAGTCGGCTCAAGCGCGGCGATAACGTTAATCAGCCGATCGGGATCCTGCTCATCGACTTCAATATCAAAAACGTCAATGCCGGCGAACTTCTTAAACAGTACGCCTTTGCCTTCCATAACGGGCTTACCCGCCAGCGCGCCGATATTGCCCAGCCCCAGCACCGCGGTGCCGTTGGAGATCACCGCTACCAGATTGCCGCGCGCGGTATATTTATGCGCGGCCAGCGGATCGTTAGCGATTTCCAGACAGGGCGCGGCCACGCCCGGTGAATAGGCCAGCGCCAGATCGCGCTGCGTTGCCAGCGGCTTGGTGGGAGAAACCTGTATTTTTCCTGGCTGCGGATACTGGTGAAAATCGAGCGCGCTCTGCTTGAGTTGATCGTCCATCATCGGTTCCTTCGGTTGATAACGCGTAATAAAACATCAGCTGAGCAGTATAGGAGCGCGCCGCGGCGAAAAAACTTGAGATGGACCAAAGAATTGCCATCTCCGTCTGACCGCGAGCCGGCGTTGCCGGAGCACAGGCGCGATATTTTTTACTTCTGCTATGCTTTTTAGTGGCCTGCACGCTGTTTCAGCCTGGGCAGTAAAGCATTCGCTGGCGGTGCCGCAGCGGGCGCAACAGGCACGGTTTATCAAGTTCATGTCTTATCCGCGTGGCATTCTGCCTGAGGAGTTAAGGCATCGACATGGTCTTAAGAGCACCGTCAGGCCGCATCACGGCTGGCGCGGCTCTCGCTATTGAATGAGCCCATTGCAACAATCAGAGAAAACGCATTTCCACAGGAGAGCGGCTGGTGCAATGTGGTTCGTCTGTTATAAAGGACCGGGTTTATCAGGCAACGCCTGAAAGCCACGTTTAAATTTGCACTACCCTTCGGTTATCAAGGAGCTAAGAGATGAATCAGCTAGATGCACTGAAACAATTCACTACCGTTGTGGCGGACAGCGGCGATATTGAATCCATTCGTAATTATCACCCTGAAGACGCCACCACCAACCCGTCTCTGATCCTGAAAGCCGCCGGCCTCGAATCCTATAAACATCTGATTGATGACGCGATTGATTACGCGAAAAAACAGGGCGGCAGCAAAGAAACTCAGATTATTAACGCCAGCGATAAAGTTGCTGTGAACCTCGGCATGGAGATTTTGAAAAGCGTGCCGGGCCGTGTTTCGACCGAAGTGGATGCGCGCCTCTCCTTCGATCGTGGCATGTGCGTAACCAAAGCGGAAAAACTGGTCAGAATGTATGAAGATCACGGCATCGACCGCTCGCGCATTCTGATTAAACTGGCCTCTACCTGGGAAGGCATCCGCGCGGCGGAAGAGCTGGAGAAAAACGGCATCAACTGTAACCTGACGCTGCTGTTCTCTTTTGCCCAGGCGCGCGCCTGTGCCGAAGCGGGCGTTTTCCTGATTTCACCGTTCGTGGGCCGTATTTATGACTGGTACAACAGCCGTAAGCCGCTGGATCCTTACCATGTGGATGAAGATCCGGGCGTGAAATCGGTACGTGCGATTTATGAGTACTATAAATCGCACCGCTATAAAACCATCATCATGGGCGCGAGCTTCCGTAAAACCGAGCAGATTTTGGCGCTGGCGGGCTGCGATCGCCTGACCCTCTCCCCTAACCTGCTGCAGGAACTGCAGTCCAGCGATGCGCCGGTAGAACGCAAGCTGACGCCGTCAACGCAGGGCTTCCACGAGCCGTCGCCGCTCACTGAAGCAGAGTTCCGTTGGGAACATAACCAGGATCCGATGGCGGTGGAAAAACTGTCTGAAGGTATCCGTCAGTTTGCCGCTGACCAGATTAAGCTGGAAGAGACGCTGGCCGCGCGGCTGTAACCGCCGCATAACCTTTTGCTTCAGGGGCGAATTTTCGCCCCGTTTTCATCCCCTCTACATTTCCTTTAAGGGAGAAAAACATGTCCTCACGTAGAGAACTGGCGAATGCGATTCGTGCGCTAAGCATGGACGCGGTACAAAAAGCGAAATCAGGCCATCCGGGCGCGCCGATGGGCATGGCGGATATTGCCGAAGTGCTGTGGCGCGATTTTTTGAAACATAATCCGACCAACCCCGCATGGGCTGACCGCGACCGTTTTATTCTCTCTAACGGCCACGGTTCTATGCTGCTGTATAGCTTGCTGCATTTGACCGGCTACGATCTGCCGATTGAGGAATTGAAAAACTTTCGTCAGCTGCATTCTAAAACCCCAGGCCACCCGGAAATCGGTTATACGCCGGGCGTGGAAACCACTACCGGGCCGCTGGGCCAGGGGCTGGCTAACGCCGTGGGTCTGGCGATTGCCGAGCATACGCTGGCAGCGCAGTTTAACCGTCCGAATCATGACATCGTCGATCACCATACTTACGTATTTATGGGCGACGGCTGCCTGATGGAAGGCATCTCCCATGAGGTTTGTTCACTGGCGGGCACGCTGGGCCTTGGCAAGCTGATCGGCTTCTATGACCACAACGGTATTTCTATCGATGGTGAAACCGAAGGCTGGTTTACCGATGATACGGCGAAACGCTTTGAGGCCTATAACTGGCACGTCGTCGGCGATATTGACGGTCACGATCCTGATGCGGTTGCGGCGGCCATCAAAGAAGCGCAGAGCGTTACCGATAAACCGTCACTGATTATCTGCCGCACCATTATCGGCTTCGGTTCACCGAACAAAGCGGGTAAAGAAGATGCGCACGGCGCACCGCTGGGTGATGAAGAGATCGCGCTGACGCGTAAACAGCTGGGCTGGAACCACGCGCCGTTTGAAATCCCGCAGGATATTTATCAGCAGTGGGACGCCAAACAGGCGGGCGAACAGCATGAAAAAGCCTGGAACGAGAAGTTTGCGGCCTATAAAGCGGCCTTCCCGGAGCTGGCTGCGGAATATACGCGCCGTATGACCGGCGGCATGCCGGAAAACTGGCAGCAGGAAACGCAGAAATTTATCGAGCAGCTGCAGGCTAACGCGAACAAAATCGCCAGCCGCAAAGCGTCGCAAAATGCGCTGGAAACCTACGGTAAACTGTTGCCGGAATTCCTTGGCGGCTCTGCAGACCTGGCGCCCAGTAACCTGACTATCTGGTCAGGTTCGAAATCGATCAAAGACGATCCGGCCGGTAACTATATTCACTATGGCGTACGCGAGTTTGGTATGACGGCGATCGCTAACGGCATCGCGCATCATGGCGGCTTTGTGCCTTATACCGCAACGTTCCTGATGTTTGTGGAATATGCGCGTAACGCAGCACGCATGGCGGCGCTGATGAAGGCGCGACAGATTATGGTATATACCCATGACTCTATCGGCCTGGGTGAAGATGGCCCAACCCATCAGCCGGTTGAACAGCTGGCCAGCCTGCGCCTGACGCCGAATATGAGTACCTGGCGCCCTTGCGATCAAGTAGAAACCGCCGTGGCATGGAAACATGCGATTGAGCGCCATAACGGCCCTACCGCGTTGATTCTGTCGCGTCAGAACCTGATGCAGCCGGAGCGTACGCCGCAGCAGCTGGCGGATATTTCCCGTGGCGGCTATATCCTGCGCGACAGCGAAGGGACGCCAGAGGTGATCCTGATCGCGACCGGTTCCGAAGTGGAAATTACGCTGGGCGCTGCCGAGAAACTGACGCGTGCCGGACATAAAGTGCGCGTGGTTTCCATGCCGTCAACCGACCTGTTTGATAAGCAGGATGCCGCTTACCGTGAATCAGTGCTGCCTTCCACCGTGAGCGCGCGCGTGGCGGTAGAAGCGGGCATCGCTGATTACTGGTATAAATATGTCGGCCTGAACGGTGCGATTGTTGGCATGACCACCTTCGGTGAATCCGCCCCGGCAGATAAACTGTTTGCCGAGTTCGGCTTTACCGTTGAAAACATCGTCAGCCATGCTGAAACGCTGTTGAAACCGCATTAATCCGTTAATCATCCCTAAGCACGCCTCTGGGCGTGCTTTTTTTAGCGGTGCAATTTCTTTTCGCGATCCCGCCCGCACGAATCCCTTGCCGAAGCTAATGCCCGCATAATTAATAATTATAATCTTTCTGCAGTACGGTAGGGGCATTAATAAACCGGCGCACTTAATAAAATATCTCAGCACTTATAAATTAAATATTTAATCATAACGCGTTAATTGTTCCGCTATTAATATTCCCCTCTGAATTCCAGCCGGTTAAAATAACGCAGCATATCTCACAAATTCATTTATTTTAACTTCTTCCAGGTTTCTGGCTGCCTTACCCTGCCCGCTAAGGATATTGATTAAAAGGAACTTAGCGATGGCCGAAAGCCTGTTATCGTCACCTATAAAACTGCCCTGCCTGCTTTTCGCCACGCAGCATACAATGGATGATTACTGCGCGCCCGATATGCTGTATGGCGATCTTTCCGCTGAGGTGCTGCGCCAGCAGTATCATCTGCGCGATGT
>NZ_NWUO01000024.1 GCF_002895925.1 Mixta theicola
AACGTCGTAATGAATTACGTGTTCACTCTGAGACTTGATACTGCAATTAGTTTTGCGATATCCCGTCCGTGAGTGCCCACACAGATTGTCTGATAAATTGTTAAAGAGCGGTGCGACCGGCGTGTTGTGCCGTTGTCGCGAGGTGGCGTATATTACGCTTTCCTCTTTCAGAGTCAACCTCTTTTTCAGAAGTTTTTCTCCGGCGATTCAGTCTTTGCTGAACCGCTCAACACCGCGTGGCGTAAGCCGTTGTGCCGTGTCGATGGAGGCGCATTATAGGGAGTTCTCGGCAGCCTGCAACCGCTAAATTGCAAAAAAATGACTGTTTGCTGCAATCCTCAGCAAAAGCGCTGGTTATACGCAGTTATCCACAGAATTATGCACACAGCGCGGGGATTTTAATTTAAGCGAGCATCGCGCAAACGTTTTCGCTACAATGCCAGCCGACGTTAATAATGCCCCTGATGGGGCGTTACCTGAAGCTTACCTTTACAGAATGCCTGTTAAGCTTGATGTAACGCTCTTTACTTGCGAACCAAAGCCAAGGGATAAAACCACCATGCAACAACGTCGTCCTGTACGCCGCGCTCTGCTCAGCGTGTCTGATAAAGCCGGTATCGTCGAATTCGCTCAGGCTCTTGCTCAAAGAGGCGTAGAGCTACTCTCCACTGGCGGTACTGCTCGCCTGCTGGCTGATGCTGGCCTGCCGGTAACAGAAGTCTCTGACTACACCGGCTTCCCGGAAATGATGGACGGACGCGTTAAAACCCTGCATCCGAAAGTACACGGCGGCATTCTTGGACGTCGCGGTCAGGATGATGAGATTATGAGCCAACATCAGATCGATCCGATTGATATGGTTGTCGTTAATCTTTACCCCTTTGCTCAGACCGTCGCGCGCGAAGGCTGTACGCTGGAAGAGGCGGTAGAAAATATTGATATTGGCGGCCCGACCATGGTGCGCTCGGCGGCGAAGAACCATAAGGATGTGGCGATCGTAGTCAAAAGCAGTGACTATCAGGCGATTGTTGCCGAGCTGGACGCTAACGAAAATGCATTAACCTTTGCGACCCGCTTCGATCTCGCTATCAAGGCATTTGAACATACCGCCGCCTATGACAGCATGATCGCTAACTACTTCGGTAGCCTGGTGCCAGCCTATCATGGCGAGACCAGCACGCCTTCAGGCCGTTTCCCACGCACATTAAATCTGAACTTCATCAAAAAGCAGGATATGCGCTACGGCGAGAACAGCCACCAGCAGGCTGCTTTCTATATTGAAGAAGAAATTAAGGAAGCTTCCGTCGCTACTGCCCGGCAGCTGCAGGGCAAAGCGCTTTCTTACAATAATATTGCCGATACCGATGCCGCGCTGGAGTGCGTTAAAGAATTTAACGAGCCCGCCTGCGTTATCGTTAAGCATGCCAATCCTTGCGGCGTGGCGGTCAGCGACTCTCTGCTGGAAGCCTATGAGCGCGCGTTTAAAACCGATCCTACCTCTGCCTTCGGCGGCATTATCGCGTTTAACCGCGAACTGGATGAAGCCACCGCCCAGGCGATTATTAGCCGTCAGTTTGTTGAAGTAATTATTGCGCCTTCCGTCAGCGACGCGGCGCTGCAAATCACCGCGGCAAAACAGAACGTTCGCGTGCTGACCTGCGGCGCCTGGCAGCAGCGCGTCGGCGGTCTGGATTTCAAGCGCGTTAACGGCGGCCTGCTGGTACAGGATCGCGATTTGGGCATGGTGGACCGCAGCCAGCTGCGCGTGGTGTCTAAGCGTCAGCCTACGGAACAGGAGCTGCGTGATGCGCTGTTCTGCTGGAAAGTCGCTAAGTTTGTTAAATCCAACGCCATCGTTTATGCGCGCGATAATATGACCATCGGCATTGGCGCCGGTCAGATGAGCCGCGTCTATTCCGCTAAAATCGCCGGTATTAAAGCCGGTGATGAAGGGCTGGCAGTGAAAGGTTCCGCTATGGCCTCCGATGCTTTCTTCCCGTTCCGTGATGGCATCGATGCCGCCGCCGCCGTTGGCGTCAGCTGCGTTATCCAGCCGGGCGGCTCCATTCGCGATGATGAAGTGATTGCCGCCGCAGACGAACACGGCATTGCGATGATCTTTACCGATATGCGACATTTCCGCCATTAATCGCCTGGAGAGACATAAATGAATATCTTAATCATTGGTAACGGCGGCCGCGAACATGCGCTGGCATGGAAAACGGCCCAGTCTCCCCTGGCAGACCGCGTCTTTGTCGCGCCGGGCAATGCGGGCACCGCTCTGGAGCCTGCGCTGCAAAACGTGGATATTGCGGCAACCGATATTCCGGCTTTGCTGGCCTTCGCGCAGAGTGAAAAAATTGATTTAACCATCGTCGGTCCCGAAGCGCCGCTGGTAAAAGGCGTGGTCGATGCCTTCCGTAAAGCGGGTCTGAAAATCTTTGGCCCAACGAAAGCTGCCGCCCAGCTGGAAGGCTCTAAGGCTTTTACCAAGGATTTCCTGGCCCGTCACCATATTCCCACGGCGGAATACCGCAACTTTACCGACGTTGAGCTGGCGCTGCAGTATGTACACGCCAAAGGCGCCCCGATCGTCATTAAGGCGGACGGGCTGGCGGCCGGTAAAGGCGTTATCGTCGCCATGACGCTGGAAGAGGCCGAAGCCGCAGTACGCGATATGCTGGCGGGCAATGCCTTTGGCGATGCCGGGCACCGTATCGTAGTGGAAGAATTTCTTGATGGCGAAGAGGCCAGCTTTATCGTGATGGTGGATGGCGAGCATGTATTGCCAATGGCGACCAGTCAGGATCATAAACGCGTGGGCGATGGCGATACCGGTCCAAATACCGGCGGTATGGGCGCTTATTCCCCTGCTCCGGTCGTCACGGCAGAAATCCACCAGCGCGTAATGGATGAGGTTATCTGGCCAACGGTGCGCGGCATGGCTACAGAAGGCAACATCTATACCGGTTTCCTGTATGCCGGGCTGATGATTGACCAGGATGGTCAGCCGAAAGTTATCGAATTTAACTGCCGCTTTGGCGATCCAGAAACGCAGCCGATTATGCTGCGTCTGCAGTCAGACCTGGTTGAGCTTTGTCTGGCGGCCTGCGAAGGCAGGCTGGATGAAAAAGAGTCGCGATGGGATGAGCGTCCGGCGTTGGGCGTAGTGTTGGCGGCTGGCGGCTATCCTGGCGACTACCGCACCGGCGATGTGATTCATGGCCTGCCGCTGGAGGAAGTGACGGATGGCAAAATATTCCATGCCGGAACCCGCCTGGAGGATGATCGGGTAATGACCAACGGCGGACGCGTACTTTGCGTAACGGCGCTTGGCGCCGATGTCGCTGCGGCACAGCGTCGCGCCTATGAGCTGGCAACGCCTGTTTCATGGGATGGCAGTTTCTGCCGCCGCGATATTGGCTATCGCGCCATCGAACGTAAATAGTCTCCGCTGCGGTTCCGCCATTCCGGCGGGGCCGCCCTTCACGCCACGCTAGAAGTCGGCTTCCTGCGGCTCCCACTGGCAATCATCTTGCGTTGAAACGTCCAGCAGCTGCGTGCCCGCAGGCGCCTCCAGCCAGGCGACGCTGACTGCGGATCCCGTCTGATGCTGAAGCTGTTCTATTCTTTGCCATTCACTTTTATCCAGCGCTGGCTTGATCTGCTCGCCCTGGCAGGTTTGCAGCACGTCGTTGCCCTGCCAGCGTCCCTGTTTCAAGAGCACATGCCCGGCCAGCAGCGCATCGCTGATTTTCAACATTCGCTGCGCATCAAACTTATACAGTTCGATGGTTTGTTCACTGACCGCCTCACGTCGTCCCGCCAGCTGTCGTTGCATAAAGTTCAGGCCGCCATCGCCATCAAAACGCAACGTCACATTATCCGGCTGTGCGCCGTCAGGATGGCGTTCAATGCTGGTAAGATTGCCATCCAGCCAGCCATAGCGCGTAAAGACGGTGGCGCCGTTCTGAAACGGTTTAAAAACCACCAGCATATGCACGCTATGCTGATGATTCTTACGCCAGATGCGCACCGCGCCGCGATCGGCCAGATAGCCGCTGGCAGTAAAGTCGGGCAGCGATGGCGGCGAACTACATCCTGCCAGCAGTAACGTCAGAAGTGCGAATAGCCGCTTCATGATGCTCCGTGATCGCAACAGACGACATAAAAACGAAAGGGCGACAATAATTGCCGCCCTCGTTAAACCTTTCACTGCAACGCGATTACTTAACGGCGTCTTTCAGTGCTTTACCAGATACGAATGCCGGTACGTTAGCAGCAGCAATTTTGATTTCATTGCCGGTCTGCGGGTTGCGGCCAGTGCGCTCAGCACGGTGGTTAACTTTAAAAGTACCAAAACCAACCAGTTGTACAGCATCACCATCTTTCAGAGACTCGGTAATTGCAGCCAGGGTGGATTCCAGCGCAGCTTTAGCCTGGGACTTGGAGAGATCCGCTTTCTCTGCAATTACATCAATCAGTTGAGTCTTGTTCATAAGTTATCCTTACAGTGTATTTATCGCTTGCTAAGCATCGAGTGCGAGGGAATAGCCAGATTCTGACACTCTTCAGCCTGCACGCACCGATAGCCACATTTTTCAGCCCCCCAAATGTAGACCAGACAGGGGGCGGATGTGAAGCCTTTAGGCACGACAATTCAGGCGTGAAGTCACGTTTTATCGCGTTATTGCTCTATTTTTATACCAATGTTACTTATCGCCGCTTCCCGCAGGTCAGAACGCAGCCCTTTTATCAAATCCAGGTCCCGCTCTTCGCAGGCTGCCAGCAGGCGAAAAATCTCCCACTGCTCGTCCCATTCTTCTTCAATCGCCGGTAGCGCGCCCAGTTCTTCATCGGTCATTTCGCGGCCGGCCTGGGTCATTTCCAGCATCGCAACCGTGGTGATAGAGGTCTCGCTAACTTCAATAGCATGTTCCAGCGTTTCGCCACTCAGACGCGAATGCACCAGTTCGCTTAACGCGACGCAGGCATCAATCGCAGGATAAACACCATAAACATCGAAATCGTCTGCCAGCGGAATCGCCTCTTCCAGCTTTTCCAGCTGGCTGTCGAAATTGATTTTGGCATCCTTAACCGTCAGAGATTCCCAAATCAGATCGAGAATACGTCGATAAAGCTGCGCATCAGCAAACTGCGTCTGCTGACAAAAAGCCCAGTAGTTAGGATAGAGGCGCTCGCACAGGCAGGCCATAAAGGTGACGTGCTGCCAGCTTTCCAGCTTTTCGAGGCGCAGATGGATGGGGTTACGTAACATGATAAGGTCTCTTTAGCATCATTCTGGCGGCAGTGTAGCGCAAAAGAAACCTTCCGGCACGGCTAACCCTCCTGCCAGCGTAGAAAGGCCGTACGTTCTGATGCCACCGCGTCAGCCCAGCGCGTCGGCTCCGGCAGACGGTAGCCAGCCATACAGTTTTGCACCCACTGCAATGCGGTATCGATGCTTACGCGATGGCCGGTCGAAACAAACAGCGGGTTACAGCGTTTTTTACTGCGCCAAACCCAGCCGATCTTCTCGCCTTTATCCATCAGCGGCTGCTGCGAGCCCGGCTCCTCATCCAGCGGCTCAAAGCGCCCGCACAGACGGCGTTTTGCCACCCCGATAGTCGGTACATCCACCAGCATGCCAAAGTGACTGGCTACGCCAAGCCGCCGTGGATGAGAAATGCCATGACCATCAACAAACAGCAGATCGGGTTTCTGCTCCAGCAGCTCCCATGCTGCCAGCAGCGCAGGATATTCACGGAAAGAAAGGAAGCCTGGGATATAAGGCATGATGGTGGCGATGCGCGCCACCTTATATTCGATAAGCTTTAGCGAAGGATATTCCAGTATGATCATGGCAGCGCGCGTTACGTCGCCGCCCTGTTCGAACCCAACGTCCGCGCCGCCAATCAGGCGCGGCGGCATCACATCGAAATCATCATGACGCACCACTTCCGCGGCGCGCTGTAGCTGTTCGGCTCGTAATGCCTGTATATCCATATCTACTCCTTGTGATAAGGACGTGACAGCCGATGTACCGCCTCCACAAATGCGCCTGCATGTTCAGGCGGCACATCCTGATGGATGCCATGTCCTAAATTAAATACGTGCCCGTTACCCTCGCCAAACCCAGCAAGGATAGTCGCCACTTCCTGCTCAATACGCGCAGGCGATGCATAAAGCATAGACGGATCCATATTGCCCTGCAGCGCGACTTTATTCCCTACGCGACGACGCGCGTCGGCAATATCAATGGTCCAGTCCAGTCCCAGCGCATCACAGCCGGTGGCGGCCATCGCTTCCAGCCATTGACCGCCGCCCTTGGTAAACAGGGTCACCGGCACGCGACGTCCCTCGTTTTCACGGATCAGGCCGTCAACAATCTTATGCATGTAGCGCAGCGAAAATTCCTGATAATCAGCCCCGGTCAACACGCCGCCCCAGGAATCAAAAATCATCACCGACTGCGCGCCAGCACGAATCTGCGCATTAAGATAGAGCGTGACGCTATCCGCCAGCTTATCCAGCATGGCATGCAGCGTTGCCGGTTCGGCATACATCATTTTTTTAATTTTGGTAAAGGCTTTGCTGCTGCCGCCTTCCACCATATAGGTTGCCAGCGTCCACGGGCTGCCGGAGAAGCCAATCAGCGGCACTGCGCCCTGCAAATTTTTGCGGATGGTGCGTACCGCATTCATCACATAGCCCAGTTCCTGTTCCGGATCGGGCACCGGCAGTTTATCCACATCGGCACGACAGGTAATCGGGGATGAAAAGCGCGGGCCTTCGCCAGCTTCAAAAAACAGCCCTAATCCCATCGCATCCGGAATGGTTAAGATGTCAGAAAAGAGAATCGCCGCATCCAGAGGATAGCGACGCAGCGGCTGCAGTGTCACTTCACAGGCCAGCTCGGCATTCTTGCACAGCGACATAAAATCGCCAGCCTGCGCGCGCGTGGCTTTGTATTCCGGCAGATAGCGTCCAGCCTGACGCATCATCCATACCGGCGTCACATCTACCGGCTGGCGTAACAGGGCACGCAGGTAACGATCGTTCTTTAATTCGCTCATCATAAGGCTCTCTCAAATACAGGCGCCTAGTGTAGCAGTTATTATCACCGGTTAAGCAAGTTTGCCGCGGTGCGACGATCCAGTGCCAGCCCTACTCATCCGCCGCGCGACACAGCGCTACCGTATCCTCAATCAGGCGACGGGCGACGGTGCCAGCCGGCGGCAGCTGTGGTAGAGCGTCATAACGAAACCAGCCGGCATCGATCAGCTCGTTATTATCAATTTGCAGTTCGCCGCTATCATATTCCGCCATAAACGCCATCATCAGCGAATGGGGAAAAGGCCATGGCTGAGAACTTACGTAGCGCAGATTTTTTACCCGTACGCTGCTCTCTTCCATGACTTCGCGCGCCACCGCCTGCTCCAGCGTTTCGCCAACCTCAACGAATCCCGCCAGCACGGTATAGATGCTGTTGCGATGGCGGGCATGCTGCGCCAGTAAAATTTTATCGTCACACCGGATGGCGACAATAATGCAGGGAGCGATCTGCGGATAGTAACGCTGACGGCAATGGCCGCAGAGACAGGCGTTTTCACGGTTGCTGAGATACATTTCATGGCCGCAATAGCCGCAATAGCGATGCGAGCGGATAAATTCAGCCAGTTGTACGCCACGGCCGGCCAGCTGAAACAGCCCGCTATCAATATCGATGATTTGCCGTACCGATCCCATGCCATCGCTGCGATCCTCGCGGATCAGCCATACCGGCTCGCCCTGCCATTCGCCGATGATCGCGCCCTGCGATCCAACCAGGCCAATGTTTTCTGCCGTACCGTGCGGTAATTCACCCTTCGGCAACCAAATTTTCTGTTCATGGCTGACAACCCACCAGCCCGCATCTACGCTTTTGATCTCACATTCCATAAAAGGGTTATCCTTTGCTTCAGCGCTTTTGTGACTGGGGCCGTAATTATTCTTAAAAGTGGAACGGTTACGGGACACAGCCTTCGTACTGATGTTAAGTATATAGCGGTAAGACTATAACTCACGGAGACAGATATGCTTAACCAGTTAGACGTTCTGACCGAGCGCGTAGGTGGCAGTAATGAACTGGTAGACTTTTGGCTCAATGCGCGCAGGCAACTGTTGATTGCTTATTATCAGGTTGTTGGTATCAAACCGAATAAAGAGTCTTTGACCGCCCTGGATGACAAGGCGCTCGACAATTTTTGTCAGAACCTGGTGGATTATCTTTCTACCGGCCATTTCAACGTTTATGAACGTATTATTGAAGAGATGACCGGCGACAGCCCGTTGCTGATAGCGGCACAAATCTATCCCGCGCTGCAGGGCAATACCGAAAAAATCATGCAGCTTTATGATACCCATCTGGAAGCGGCTATCGATCAGGATAATTGTCTGGAATTTCAGCAGGCGCTGTCTGAAGTGGGCGAAGCGCTGGAAGCGCGCTTTACGCTGGAAGATACGCTGATCCAGCTGGCCTTTGAGAACAATTTAGCTGCGCTGGCTGCGGCTAACGATCAGGCGATAGCCCGCCCGGCGTAATCGTTAACAGTTTTTTCTACCCTAAATGATTCGCGTTGCAGGCAGGCGGCGACGCAGTAAATCCCCAGGAGCTTACAGCAGTAAGTGACTGGGGTGAGCGAGGAAAGCCAACGTACCGGCAGCGTGAAGTATGACGGGTATATAATTCCTTGTAGTTTTGCCAACGCCTCTTTATGCTGAAGGGGCTTTTTTATGACCTTGCCGCAGCATAACGCGCGTAAGGTGCCGCTTGCAGCCCGTCTGCAGCGCGTTTTTCTTCTTGTCGGAGTGCCTTTTAGGCTGAGACCGTTAATTCGGGATCCGCGGAACCTGATCAGGTTAGTACCTGCGAAGGGAACAAGAGTACACATCTTTTACGTCGTCAGCGGCTGCTGGCTGCGTGCTGTTACTCCTGCCGAACTCCGGACAAGCAACATTCCTTATTCCGGAGATTGCTATGTCTGATAAACCTAACCGTCGTGAACAGCGCGCCCAGGCGCAACAATTTATTGCTTCTCTACAGGGAACCGCGTTTCCCAACTCAAAGCGAATCTGGATCGACGGCAGTCGCCCCGATATTCGCGTGCCAATGCGGGAAATCCAGCTTAGCCCGACGCTAACCGGCGGCGATAAAACCTCGCCGGTCTATGAAGCCAACGAGCCGGTGCCGGTTTACGATACGGCGGGCCCGTACGGCGATCCCGAAGCGACAATCGATGTGCATCAGGGGCTGCCGCGCCTGCGCAGCGTCTGGATTGAACAACGCGCTGATACCGAGCAGACGCAGCTTAGCTCCAGCTATAGCCAGCTGCGCCTGAAAGATGAAGGGCTCGATCATTTGCGCTTTGATAACCTGCCGCGCCCGCGCCGCGCGCAAACAGGCCGCCGCGTCACTCAGCTGCACTATGCCCGTCAGGGAGTGATCACGCCGGAAATGGAATTTATCGCCCTGCGGGAAAATATGGGCCGCGAGCGTATTCGCAGCGAAGTTCTGCGCCAGCAGCATCCCGGCCACGGTTTTGGCGCTCAGCTGCCGGAGAACATTACCCCCGAATTTGTGCGTCAGGAAGTGGCCGCTGGCCGCGCGATTATTCCTGCCAATATCAACCATCCCGAAGCTGAGCCGATGATTATTGGCCGTAATTTTCTGGTGAAGGTAAATGCCAACATCGGCAACTCTGCCGTCAGCTCCTCGATTGAAGAAGAGGTAGAAAAGCTGGTCTGGGCCACCCGCTGGGGTGCTGATACCGTGATGGATCTCTCTACCGGACGTTATATCCATGAAACACGCGAGTGGATCTTGCGTAACAGCCCGGTGCCGATTGGTACAGTTCCCATTTACCAGGCGCTGGAAAAAGTCAACGGCATTGCAGAGAACCTGACCTGGGAACTGTTCCGCGATACGCTGCTGGAGCAGGCGGAACAGGGCGTGGACTATTTTACCATCCACGCCGGGGTGCTGCTGCGCTACGTGCCGATGACGGCGAAGCGTCTGACCGGCATCGTTTCCCGCGGCGGCTCGATTATGGCCAAGTGGTGCCTCTCCCATCATCAGGAAAGTTTCCTGTATCAACACTTCCGCGAAATCTGCGAAATCTGCGCCGCCTATGATATTTCCCTGTCGCTGGGCGATGGGCTACGCCCCGGCTCGATTCAGGATGCCAATGATGAAGCGCAGTTTGCCGAACTGCATACGCTGGGCGAGCTGACCAAAATTGCCTGGGAATATGACGTTCAGGTCATGATTGAAGGGCCGGGACATGTGCCTATGCAGATGATCCGACGCAATATGACCGAGCAGCTGGAGCACTGTCACGAGGCGCCTTTTTACACGCTCGGCCCGTTGACTACCGATATTGCGCCCGGCTATGACCATTTCACCTCCGGCATTGGCGCCGCGATGATTGGCTGGTTCGGCTGTGCGATGCTTTGCTACGTCACACCGAAAGAGCATCTGGGCCTGCCTAATAAAGAAGATGTTAAGCAAGGCCTGATTACCTATAAGATCGCCGCACACGCCGCCGATCTGGCAAAAGGCCATCCCGGCGCGCAGATCCGCGATAATGCCATGTCAAAAGCCCGCTTTGAATTCCGCTGGGAAGATCAGTTTAATCTCGCGCTCGATCCGCATACCGCCCGCGCTTACCACGATGAAACGCTGCCGCAGGAATCGGGTAAAGTGGCGCACTTCTGTTCAATGTGCGGCCCGAAATTCTGCTCAATGAAAATTACGCAGGAAGTGCGCGACTATGCAGCGAAACAGCAGGCCGAGGCACAGCCGGTTGAGATTGGCATGGCTGAAATGTCGCAGGCGTTTCGTCAGCGTGGGGGCGAGCTCTATCATCCCACCGATGCGCTAAATTCGGAGGAAAAAGCATGAGTCAGCCTTTCCCCGCTACCGCCCACAGGCTTGGCCTGTATGCCGTTGTCGATAGCCTGGAATGGATAACGCGCCTGCTGGATGCGGGCGTACGTACCTTGCAGCTACGCATCAAAGACAAGCCTGCCGCCGAAGTGGAGCCGATTATTCAACAAGCTATCGCACTGAGCAAAGCCTGCCAGGCGCGCCTGTTTATTAATGATTACTGGCAGCTGGCGATTAAACATCACGCCTATGGCGTTCATTTGGGGCAGGAAGATCTGGCGGTGGCCGATTTGGCAGCGATTCAGCGCGCTGGCCTGCGGCTCGGTATTTCCACGCATGACGATAATGAAATCGATCGGGCGCTGGCCGTTAAGCCCTCCTATATCGCGCTGGGCCATATTTTCCCGACGCAAACCAAAGTAATGCCCTCCTCGCCACAGGGCCTGGAACAGCTGAAGCGCCATCTGGCACGTTTGGGAAATATGCCTACCGTGGCCATTGGCGGTATTAGCCTTGAACGTGCGCCGGCAGTCCTGGCCTGTGGCGTGGGCAGCATCGCGGTGGTAAGCGCTATTACGCAGGCCGCCGACTGGCGCGGCGCAACCCAGGCATTGCTGGCGCTGGCCGGTACGGGAGAAGAGGGTCATGATTAGCGATCGCGATTTCCTGCGTTACAGCCGCCAGCTGCTGTTGGAAGAATTTGGTGTGACGGGGCAACAGAAGCTACAGCACGCCAGCGTATTAATTGTCGGCCTTGGCGGCCTTGGCTCACCTGCCGCGCTGTGGCTGGCGGCCGCTGGCGTCGGCAAGCTGCTGCTGGCTGATAACGATACCTTGCATATCAGCAACTTACAGCGCCAGATTCTATATCGCAGCGCGGACTGCGGGAAAGCGAAAGCGCAGCTGGCCCAGAATCAACTGCAATCCCTTAATCCGCAGGTAGAAATTATCGCTCTGCAGGAAAGAGTGGATGAAGAGCGGCTGAGGCAGCTGGTTCCACAGGTGAGTCTGGTGCTGGACTGTAGCGATAATATGACAACCCGCCACGCGATTAATAGTGCCTGCGTCGCTGCTGACACGCCGCTGATTAGCGGAAGCGCCGTTGGCTTCAGCGGGCAACTATTGGTTATCTCACCGCCCTGGCGACATGGCTGTTACCGCTGCCTTTGGCCAGACAACAGCGAACCCCAGCGTAACTGCCGTACCGCCGGCGTGCTTGGCCCGGTTGTTGGCACTATCGGAACGTTACAGGCGCTTGAGGCGCTAAAAATGCTGGCTGGCCTACCCTCCGCGCTTGATGGACAGCTGCGTCTGTTTGATGGCCGTCAGCAAACCTGGCGCACGCTGACTCTGGCTCCCGATCCGCACTGCCCGGTCTGCGGAGGCGGTAAATGAATATCCTGGTGAATGATGAAACGCTGACGCTGGAAGCTCCGCTCACTCTGGATCGACTGCTGGATAAGCTGGATTGTCAGCCCGCAGGCACCGCGCTGGCGGTTAATCAGCAGATAATACCGCACGGCAGCTGGTCACAGCATGCATTATGCGAAGGCGATGTGGTGGTGATTTTTCAGGCAATTGCCGGAGGCTGATATGTTACAGATAGCAGATAAACAATTTTCTTCGCGCCTGTTTACCGGCACCGGCAAATTCGCCACGCCCGCGCTGATGCTTGAGGCGATTCGCGCTTCTGGCTCGCAGCTGGTCACTATGGCGATGAAACGTCTCGACTTACGCGGCGGCAATGATGGCATTCTTGCGCCGCTGCAGGCGCTGGGCGTACAGCTGTTACCAAATACGTCCGGGGCAAAAACGGCAGAGGAAGCAATATTTGCCGCCCGTCTGGCGCGTGAAGCGCTTGGCACCCACTGGCTGAAGCTGGAAATCCATCCCGATGCGCGTTATCTGCTGCCGGATGCGGTTGAAACGCTGAAGGCGGCACAGCAGCTGGTCAGAGAAGGCTTTACCGTGCTGCCCTATTGCAGCGCCGATCCGGTGTTATGCAAACGGCTGGAAGAGGCGGGATGCGCCGCCGTTATGCCGCTGGGTGCGCCCATCGGCAGCAATCAGGGGTTAAAAACCCGCGATCTGCTGGCCATTATCATTGAACAGGCGAAAGTGCCGGTAGTGATTGATGCCGGTATCGGCGCGCCCAGTCACGCCAGCGAAGCGCTGGAAATGGGCGCGGACGCGGTATTGGTGAATACGGCGATTGCCGTCGCCCGGCGCCCAGTAGAAATGGCGCGGGCATTTCGCCTTGCCGTTGAAGCGGGCCGCATCGCCCACCATAGCGGCCTCGGCGCCAGCCAGCTGCAGGCGGCGCCGTCCAGCCCGCTCACCGCTTTTCTCAGCCAGTCGGAGGATGCCTGATGAAAGACTTTATCGAACGCTGGCGGCAGCTGGACTGGGATGACATTCGTCTGCGTATCCACAGCAAAACCGCCGCCGATGTGCTGCAGGCGCTTAACGCATCTCGTCCGGATCGTGAAGATCTTATGGCATTGCTCTCTCCGGCGGCGGCGGCTTTTCTTGAACCGATGGCGCAGAAGGCTCAGCGCCTGACGCGTCAGCGCTTCGGCAATACGGTAAGTTTTTACGTGCCGCTTTACCTTTCGAATCTGTGCGCTAACGACTGTACCTACTGCGGTTTCTCTATGAGCAACCGCATTAAGCGCAAAACGCTCGATGCAGAAGAGATCGAGCGCGAATGCCAGGCGATCCGCGCGATGGGCTTTGATCACCTGCTGTTGGTCACCGGCGAACATCAGACAAAAGTTGGGATTGAGTACTTCCACCAGCATCTGCCTAAGATCCGGCAGCATTTTAGTTCGCTGATGATGGAGGTGCAGCCGCTGTCGGAAGCGGAATATGTGGGATTAAAGCGTATCGGACTGGACGGCGTGCTGGTTTATCAGGAAACCTACCAGCCGAAAATTTATCAGCAGCACCATCTGAAAGGAAATAAGCAGGACTTTTTCTTTCGGCTGGAAACGCCGGATCGCCTGGGCCGCGCCGGGATCGATAAGATCGGCCTCGGTGCGCTGATCGGCCTTTCCGACAGCTGGCGTACGGACTGTTTTATGCTGGCGGAGCATCTGCTATGGTTACAGCAAACTTACTGGCAGAGCCGCTATTCCGTCTCCTTCCCGCGCCTGCGCCCCTGTGCTGGCGGCATTGAACCCGCATCAATCATGAGTGAAGCCCAGCTGGTGCAAACCATTTGCGCTTTCCGCCTGTTTGCGCCGGAAACAGAGCTATCCCTGTCAACGCGTGAATCGCCTGCGTTTCGCGATCGCGTCGTGCCGCTGGCGATTAACAGCATTAGCGCTTTTTCCAAAACGCAGCCCGGCGGCTATGCCGAAAATAATCCGCAGCTGGAACAGTTTTCGCCAGACGATCACCGCACGCCGCAGGAAGTCGCGGCTGCGCTCACGCAGGCGGGATTACAACCGGTATGGAAAGACTGGGATAGCTGGCTGGGACGTACGCCGCAATAAAGGGTAACAGAAGTAACGTTGCAGATTTTTTTTAAAAGCCGTTATCCACAGCTGAACAGGTGCGCTTTGCCTTATCTGCGGTACGATTTACAGTCGTTACGTCAGGCAATAACGCACTGACCAGGGTCAGCCTTTTATTCACTCTGCTGACCCTGCCCTTCCACAACAGGCGATTAGGCGCGGCAGCTACCTGCTGTTTTCATTATCTGTATAGCCTGGCGTCGCCCATACTGAAGGCCAGTCTCCCGGTTCGCCACCATCGCAGCCAGGCTGACTGTTATAGCTCATCAAATGGAACATGCTGCCGTCATAACGCCAGGTTGCGCTTTCACCACAGTCGGCAATGCCGCGACCACGCGCTGCCTGGAACAGTTGTCCGCTTTGCGGATCGTAGCTGGCCTCGGTGAACCAGCTTATGCTATCAGGCTTGTCTTCATCATTGTGCAACGGTAACGGCAGCACCAGCTGCTGCGCCTTTTCAGGCGCGGCGCGCGGCGTAATAAACAACAAGCTGGAGGACTGATAAGCCCCCATGCCGCAGTTAATCATTACCAAAGCATGCTGCGCATCCAGCGGTTGCGCCTCGCTGCGTGCAATATCTTCTTCAGCGGGTTCGCACTCTTCCTGCTCTAGCACCGGCTGCTGGCTGGCGATAACTTTTTTAAGCAGCGCCTGGGCATTATCCAGCGGCACAACGGGCGGTACTGGCGGCAGCGACGGGGCGACAGTGGCGCGCGGCGGTACGCTGGCGGCCAGCCCACTGCCGGTTTTAAACAGCGCCGTTTGATTACCAAGACGCCCCTGACGCTCATCCACAAACAGCAGCGCCGCATTCAGGCCGCTTAAGGAGCCGGTAATCTCGTTATCGGACGTCAGGGAAACGGTCGTGGCATTTTTAGCCGTCGCCACCAGCGCCTGAATATCGCTTAAGCTGTCGCTGTGTGCACTGGCATAATCATTATTCGCGTCGGCATCTGACAGTGTTATGGCGTGATCCCAGCGTTTTTCATCCAGCCAGACGCCCTCCGCTTTCGAGGCATCAAAGCTCATAATATCCAGCGTGGCTGTACCTGTGGGCCCCGCCTGGTGACGAATAACGATGCGCATATTTTCATCCACGTTACGGATGTCGCAGTCGTTGAGGTTGTTGCAGGTGACCTGCCACCCTTTAAAAAAGCGCTGTACCGGCTCTCCCGACGGCTCAGCGGCGGCCATCGCGACGGTCTGCCAGCCGAACAGCACTGATAGCAGCAGAGCCTTGCCAGATAGGTTCATGCCTGGGTCCCTTTATATGCAGTAAACAAATATAAAAGCGCGTTTAATGCCCGCGCCCGGCGTCGGCAAAGTTTAGCAGTTAACCTGGCTGGGCTTTGCAGCAGGATAATAGCCGATTGTATGCGTATTCTTTATGACTATTCGCACTGTTGCTTCGCTACCTGCTTAATCAGTTGGTCCAGGCTGCCTGCCTCGCCATGATGCGCTCACTCTTTACTTATTTTTCCGCTGTTATTACCAATTTCGCTAATTTTTTCTGGAAAAAATGCGGATAAAGTGAGCAAAGGAGAAATGCCGACAGGGAGAGAAAATGGCTAATCGCAATAGCGTCATTGATGGACAGTGCGCACCTGTATCAGATAATGGCCTGGTATATTCCGAAATTCTTGGCTGGATAGATTTAGGCCATGCCAGAGGCATGGATATACTTCAACTTTTATACAAAATGGACATCGGTGAGCACGGTCAAAGCGATTATTATACGGTGTCGTACGGACAAACTATGTATAAAGATTCCACCAGGCGGATAGGTATTGGCAAACACTGTACATGGCGCATAAAACGCGGCCGAAGCTTGCCGCAGCGGCATAGCATTGCGCTGGCAATGATGATGTCTACCGCTATGCGCTTTGAAGCGCTACAGGCTTCCATCCCTTTCAGCTGGAGAACCGACAGCGGCTTTAGCGCAGAAGATTTAGTATCCGACCTTTTTGGCTTTTATCGGGCAATAAGACCTAATAATTATTTTCCCTTCCTCCTGCTGATTAGCAAAGCCGAGGCGTTAGCGCGCTGGGACCACTATGGCCCGCCGGGAAACTATAAGAATAAATTGTTTAAACCCCTGCTGTTTCCCGATCCGCAAAAAAATCGTCATGCCGTGCCGCAGTATGGACAGCTTCCTAACTTTATGATGTCGGTAGAACCCTTTACTAATTTTGCATCAGGTATCGCTGAGATAGTGACGGATAACGGCACTCAGATAAACGTATTTACCCAGCCGAGAACATTTGATGTTAAAAGAACTCCATAGGATAGCGACCATTATCGCCGGTCTGCTGGTGCTGCAGGTATTGATTGCTGGCTATTTTATCGTGCCGATCTGGTGGACTACCGAAGCCCAATACACCGAGCAGGACTGGCTGCAATATCATCTGCTGACACAGGATGAAATAAAGTGCGCGCCGCGCATCACTAAGGATTACATCATTGAATATCATCTGCGGGACGGCCCCTCACCTTATGTGGGAGCAATAAAGTTTAAAGGGGCAACGGAGACCACGCGGCTGGAGCACTATCTGCTGGCATTAGGCTATCGTCCGGCTATTAATCCAATACACGGGAAGATGTGGGCTTCGCCAGACAGAAGCACTACCGCATATATTTATAAGCGTAACAATGAAGTAGAGCTTGCTTTTCTCGATGAGCCTGCGTTCGAATCGTATCTTATCAAATAAGATCAGTGATTAACCCTGGTGGAAATCTGTTTTATATCCTTCTATCCTGTCTGAACCCATAAAAAAACCCTGCCGAAGCAGGGTTTTTGTCTTTCATCACACCTGACGATTACTCGTCGTCGCTGCCACCGAGGCCGGCGTTCAGCAACTCAGCCAGGCTGGCCGTTGCTTCTTCCGCGCTAACCTGCGGCGCCACGGTAGGCTCGCCAGACTGACGGCGACGCATACGATCCTGATGGTAAGCGTAACCGGTACCAGCCGGGATCAGACGACCCACGATAACGTTCTCTTTCAGGCCGCGCAGTTCATCACGCTTGCCTGCTACTGCGGCTTCGGTCAGGACACGTGTGGTTTCCTGGAACGATGCTGCAGAGATGAACGATTCGGTCGCCAGTGACGCTTTGGTAATACCCAACAGGTCGCGAGCGTAAGTTGCGCCCACTTTGCCGTTGGTTTCCAGATCGCGGTTGGCAATCTTCACGCGTGAGTATTCTACCTGCTCGCCTTCCAGGAAATCGGAGCTGCCCGCGTTGTCGATGGTTGCTTTACGCAGCATCTGACGCACGATAACTTCGATGTGTTTATCGTTAATCTTAACGCCCTGCAGACGGTATACGTCCTGCACTTCGTTAACGATATAACGTGTAACAGCCTGAACGCCACGCAGACGCAGAATATCATGCGGTGATTCCGGACCATCGGAGATTACGTCACCACGTTCTACGCGCTCACCTTCAAATACGTTGAGCTGACGCCATTTCGGGATCATCTCTTCGTACGGATCGCTACCGTCGATCGGCGTAATCACCAGACGACGCTTACCTTTGGTCTCTTTACCGAAGGAGACGATACCGCTGATTTCAGCCAGGATCGCCGGTTCTTTCGGACGACGCGCTTCAAACAGGTCAGCAACGCGCGGCAGACCACCGGTAATATCTTTAGTACCGCCAGATTCTTGCGGCACACGCGCCAGAGTATCACCAGAGCTGATTTTCACACCGTCTTCCAGCTGGACAATCGCTTTGCCCGGCAGGAAGTACTGTGCCGGCATATCGGTGCCTGGGATCAGTACGTCGTTACCGTTAGCGTCAACGATTTTCAGCGCCGGACGCAGATCTTTACCACCAGCGGTACGTTCTGCGGTATCCAGTACTACCAGCGAAGAAAGACCGGTCAGCTCGTCAGTTTGACGGGTGATGGTCTGGCCGTCGATCATGTCGGTAAAGCGGATGAAACCGCTCACTTCGGTGATAACCGGCATGGTGTGCGGATCCCAGTTCGCTACCGTTTCACCGGCATTAACCTGCTCACCGTCACCTTTCGCCATGGTAGCACCGTAAGGCACTTTATAGCTTTCTTTGGTGCGCCCGAATTCGTCGATCATTTTCAGTTCAACGTTACGGGAGGTAATTACCAGCTTGCCAGCGGAGTTCGTTACCGACTTGGCGTTGGTCAGCTTGATAGTACCTTTGTTCTTAACCTGAATGCTGGATTCAGCAGCCGCACGCGATGCCGCACCACCGATGTGGAAGGTACGCATCGTCAGCTGTGTACCCGGTTCACCGATAGACTGCGCCGCGATAACGCCGATAGCCTCACCGTTGTTGATGATGTGGCCACGTGCCAGGTCACGACCGTAGCAGTGTGCGCACACACCGAAGTCGGTTTCACAGGCAACAACAGAGCGGACTTTAACGCTGTCGACAGAGTTCTGCTCCAGTACGTCACACCAGTGCTCATCAAGCAGCGTGTTACGAGATACCAGAATGTCAGCGGTGCCCGGCTTCAGAACGTCTTCCGCCGTTACACGGCCGAGAACGCGCTCACGCAGCGGCTCTTTAACATCGCCACCTTCGATAACCGGCGTCATCATGATGCCTACATGCGTACCACAGTCATCTTCGGTAACAACCAGGTCCTGCGCCACGTCAACCAGACGACGGGTCAGATAACCGGAGTTTGCCGTTTTCAGTGCGGTATCCGCCAGACCTTTACGCGCACCGTGCGTGGAGATGAAGTACTGGAGTACGTTCAGACCTTCACGGAAGTTCGCGGTGATCGGCGTTTCAATGATGGAGCCATCCGGCTTCGCCATCAGACCACGCATACCAGCCAGCTGACGAATCTGAGCGGCGGAACCACGCGCACCAGAGTCGGCCATCATAAAGATGCTGTTAAAGGAAACCTGTTTTTCCTCTTCGCCGTTACGGTTGATGACCGTTTCGGTAGAGAGGTTTTCCATCATCGCCTTAGCAACACGTTCGTTCGCTGCGGCCCAGATATCGATAACCTTGTTATAGCGTTCGCCAGCGGTTACCAGACCAGACTGGAACTGTTCCTGAATCTCAGCCACTTCCGCTTCCGCTTCGGTGATGATTTCCACTTTCTTCGCCGGGATAACCATATCATCGATACCAACGGAAGCGCCTGAACGGGCTGCGTAGGCAAAACCGGTGTACATGGTCTGGTCAGCAAAGATAACGGTCGGCTTCAGGCCCAGAATGCGGTAACAGGTGTTCAGCATTTTGGAGATCGCCTTTTTACCCAGCGCCTGGTTGACGATGGAGTACGGCAGACCTTGCGGTACGATCATCCACAGAATCGCACGACCGATAGTGGTATCGATCAGGCTGGTTTTCGGGATGAAATCGCCCTGCTCATTTTTTTCGTATTCAGTGATACGCACTTTAACGCGTGCATGCAGCTCGGCCAGGCCAGCGCGATAAACACGCTCAGCTTCTTTCGGGCCGGTCAGCACCATGCCTTCGCCTTTGGCGTTCACTTTGTCGCGGGTCATGTAGTACAGACCCAGTACAACGTCCTGAGACGGAACGATAATAGGTTCGCCGTTCGCCGGAGACAGAATGTTGTTGGTCGACATCATCAGCGCACGCGCTTCCAGCTGGGCTTCCAGCGTCAGCGGTACGTGAACGGCCATCTGGTCACCATCGAAGTCGGCGTTATAGGCCGCACAAACCAGCGGGTGCAGCTGGATAGCTTTACCTTCGATCAGAACCGGTTCAAAAGCCTGAATACCCAGACGGTGCAGCGTCGGCGCACGGTTCAGCAGAACCGGGTGCTCACGGATAACCTCATCCAGAATATCCCAAACGACCGCTTCTTCACGCTCAACCATTTTCTTGGCAGCTTTGATGGTGGTAGCAAGACCACGCAGCTCCAGCTTGCCGTAGATGAACGGTTTGAACAGTTCCAGCGCCATTTTCTTCGGCAGGCCGCACTGATGCAGACGCAGGTAAGGACCTACGGTAATAACGGAACGACCAGAATAGTCGACGCGTTTACCCAGCAGGTTCTGACGGAAACGACCCTGCTTACCTTTGATCATGTCAGCCAGCGACTTCAGCGGACGCTTGTTGGAGCCAGTAATGGCGCGACCACGACGGCCGTTATCCAGCAGCGCATCTACCGCTTCCTGCAGCATACGTTTTTCGTTACGTACGATGATGTCCGGCGCAGCCAGATCCAGCAGGCGTTTCAAACGGTTGTTACGGTTAATGACGCGACGATAAAGATCGTTCAGGTCAGAAGTCGCAAAACGACCGCCGTCCAGCGGAACCAGCGGACGCAGATCCGGCGGCAGTACCGGCAGCACCGTCAGGATCATCCACTCCGGCTTGTTGCCAGACTGAACGAAGGCTTCCAGCAGCTTGATACGCTTGGTCAGCTTTTTACGTTTGGTCTCGGAGTTGGTTTCGTTCAGCTCTTCACGCAGCTGCTCGCATTCCTGCTCCAGATCCATATTTTTCAGCAGCGCCTGGATCGCTTCCGCGCCCATCTTCGCGTCGAATTCGTCGCCAAACTCTTCCAGCGCATCCAGATACTGCTCTTCAGTCAGGATCTGACGCTTCTCAAGATTGGTCATGCCGCCTTCAACCACGACATAAGATTCGAAGTACAGCACGCGTTCAATATCACGCAGCGGCATATCCAGCAGCAGACCGATACGGGACGGCAGCGACTTCAGGAACCAAATGTGCGCAGTCGGGGAAGCCAGCTCGATGTGGCCCATACGCTCACGGCGCACTTTAGTCTGGGTCACTTCAACGCCGCACTTCTCACAGATAACACCGCGGTGTTTCAGGCGCTTGTACTTACCGCACAGGCACTCATAGTCTTTTACCGGCCCGAAGATACGGGCGCAGAACAGACCATCACGCTCTGGCTTGAAGGTACGGTAGTTAATGGTTTCCGGCTTTTTCACTTCACCGAAAGACCAGGAACGGATCATGTCTGGCGAGGCCAGAGCAATTTTGATCGCATCAAACTCTTCGGTTTTAGTTTGCGCTTTCAGAAACTTAAGTAAGTCTTTCACGGATTAGCTCCCGTCGGAGTGAGACTTCTCAAGAAAGCCCGGGCAAGCCCGGACTCTCTTGTAACCAGTACGACTGCGAGTGCTACCTTGCGGTAATTACTCGTCTTCCAGCTCGATGTTGATACCCAGCGAGCGGATCTCTTTCAACAGTACGTTGAAGGATTCCGGCATGCCCGGTTCCATCTGATGGTTGCCGTCCACGATGTTTTTATACATCTTGGTACGACCGTTAACGTCATCAGACTTAACGGTGAGCATTTCCTGCAGCGTGTAGGCCGCGCCATAAGCTTCCAGCGCCCACACTTCCATCTCACCGAAGCGCTGTCCACCGAACTGTGCCTTACCACCCAGCGGCTGCTGAGTAACCAGGCTATAAGAGCCGGTAGAACGTGCGTGCATCTTGTCATCAACCAGGTGGTTGAGTTTCAGCATGTACATGTAGCCAACGGTAACCGAACGCTCGAACTGCTCGCCAGTACGGCCATCAAACAGGGTGATCTGGCCAGAAGTCGGCAGATCGCCAAGCTGCAGCAGCTCTTTGATTTCGCTCTCTTTCGCGCCATCAAACACCGGCGTTGCGATCGGCATACCTTTCTTCAGGTTCTCAGCCAGGCGCAGCACTTCATCATCAGAGAAGGTGTTCAGATCAACACGCTGACGAACGTCGGCGCCCAGATCGTAAGCACGCTGGATAAACTCACGCAGCTTAGCCACCTCTTCCTGCTTCTTCAGCATTGCATTGATTTTGTCACCAATGCCTTTGGCCGCCATGCCCAGGTGCGTTTCCAGAATCTGACCGATGTTCATACGTGACGGTACGCCCAGCGGGTTCAGTACGATATCGACCGGCGTACCGTTCTCATCGTAAGGCATATCTTCGATCGGGTTGATCTTGGAGATAACACCTTTGTTCCCGTGACGACCTGCCATCTTGTCACCAGGCTGAATCTGACGTTTAACGGCCAGATACACTTTAACGATTTTCAGCACGCCTGGTGCCAGGTCATCGCCCTGAGTGATTTTGCGGCGCTTAGCTTCAAGTTTCTTCTCAAACTCGTGCTTCAGCTCATCGTACTGTTCAGCCAGCTGCTCCAGCTGATTCTGTTTCTGCTCGTCGGTCAGGCCCAGTTCCAGCCAACGCTCACGCGGCAGCTTGTCCAGTTTTTCCGCTTCCACGCCGCCGGAAACCAGCACTGAGTGGATACGGGCAAACAGACCGGCTTCAAGGATCTGCAGTTCTTCAGTCAGGTCTTTTTTCGCCTGCTTCAGCTGCATCTCTTCGATTTCCAGCGCGCGTTTGTCTTTTTCCACGCCATCGCGGGTAAAGACCTGCACGTCGATAACGGTACCTGAAACGCCGTTTGGTACACGCAGAGAAGAGTCTTTAACGTCAGACGCTTTCTCACCGAAGATCGCACGCAGCAGTTTCTCTTCTGGCGTCAGCTGAGTTTCACCTTTCGGCGTTACCTTACCAACCAGAATGTCGCCGCCGGTCACTTCCGCACCGATATAAACGATACCGGATTCATCCAGCTTGGAGAGCGCAGCTTCACCCACGTTAGGGATGTCAGCGGTGATCTCTTCTGGCCCCAGTTTGGTGTCACGCGACACGCAGGCCAGTTCCTGGATATGAATCGTTGTAAAGCGATCTTCCTGTACTACGCGCTCGGAGACCAAAATGGAGTCTTCGAAGTTGTAGCCGTTCCACGGCATGAACGCTACGCGCATGTTCTGACCCAGCGCCAGTTCACCCAGATCGGTGGACGGGCCATCAGCCAGCACGTCGCCGCGCTCAACCGGCTCACCCAGAGACACGCACGGCATCTGGTTGATGCAGGTGTTCTGGTTAGAACGGGTATATTTAGTCAGGTTGTAGATGTCGATGCCGGCTTCGCCCGGATACATCTCTTCTTCGTTAACTTTGATAACGATACGAGAAGCATCAACATACTGTACGGTACCACCACGTTTCGCTACGGCGGTTACACCGGAGTCAACCGCTACCGCACGTTCCATACCGGTACCTACCAGCGGCTTATCAGCACGCAGGGTCGGAACCGCCTGACGTTGCATGTTCGCACCCATCAGGGCGCGGTTAGCATCATCGTGCTCCAGGAACGGGATCAGGGACGCACCGACAGAAACCACCTGCTGAGTGGAAACGTCCATGTAGTCAACCTGGTCGCGGCTGAACAGGCTCGATTCGCCTTTGCTACGGCAGGTCACCAGGTCGTCTACGAAGTGACCTTCGTCGTCGAGATTGGTGTTCGCCTGAGCAATAACGTAGTTACCCTCTTCAATAGCAGAGAGGTAATGAATTTCGTCGGTGACCACGCCATCGATAACGCGACGATACGGCGTTTCAAGGAAGCCGTATTCGTTAGTCTGCGCATAGACCGACAGGGAGTTGATCAGACCGATGTTCGGGCCTTCCGGCGTTTCGATTGGACATACGCGACCATAGTGAGTCGGGTGTACGTCTCGAACTTCGAAGCCTGCACGCTCACGCGTCAGACCGCCTGGGCCCAGAGCAGAGATACGACGCTTGTGCGTAATCTCAGACAGCGGGTTGTTCTGGTCCATAAACTGAGACAGCTGGCTGGAACCAAAGAACTCTTTCACCGCCGCAGAGATCGGCTTGGCGTTAATCATATCCTGCGGCATCAGGGTATCGAGGTCGCCCAGAGAGAGACGCTCTTTAACCGCACGCTCAACGCGCACCAGACCTACACGGAACTGGTTTTCTGCCATTTCGCCTACGGAACGGATGCGACGGTTGCCAAGGTGGTCGATATCGTCCACTTCGCCTTTACCGTTACGGATTCCGATAAGCTTCTTCATCACTTCGATGATGTCTTCTTTGCTCAGGATACCGGAGCCTTCGATTTCATCACGCAGCAGAGAACGGTTGAACTTCATGCGGCCAACCGCAGAAAGATCGTAACGGTCTTCTGAGAAGAACAGATTCTCGAACAGGTTTTCCGCAGCTTCACGCGTCGGCGGCTCGCCAGGACGCATCATGCGATAGATCTCAACCAGCGCGCTCAGGCGATCGTTGGTTGGGTCAACGCGCAGCGTCTCGGAGATGTATGCGCCGTGGTCAAGGTCGTTGGTAAACAGCGTTTCGATACGCTTATGGCCCGACTGGCTCAGTTTAGCCAGCAGATCCAGCGACAGCTCCATGTTAGCGGCTACGATCAGCTCACCGGTGCTCTCGTCAACGTAGTCTTTAGCAACCACTTTGCCTGCGATATATTCCACCGGCACTTCGATATGCTGAATACCATCTTTTTCCAGCTGACGAATGTGACGCGCGGTAATACGACGGCCTTTCTCAACGTAGACCGTGCCGTTCGATTCGATATCGAAAGAGGCGGTTTCGCCACGCAGACGCTCAGGCACCAGTTCCATCTGCAGCTTGTTGTCACGGATTTCAAACACGACTTTTTCGAAGAACAGATCGAGGATCTGCTCAGTCGTGAAGCTCAGCGCACGCAGAATGATACTGGCCGGCAGTTTACGACGACGGTCAATACGGACGAACAGGTTGTCTTTCGGGTCAAACTCAAAGTCAAGCCATGAACCGCGGTAAGGGATGATACGTGCGTTATACAGCACTTTACCCGAAGAGTGGGTTTTACCCTTATCGCTGTCAAAGAATACGCCAGGACTACGATGCAGCTGAGAAACGATAACCCTTTCAGTACCGTTGATCACAAAGGTACCGTTTTCGGTCATGAGCGGAATTTCGCCCATGTAAACTTCTTGTTCTTTGATGTCTTTAACGGTGCCTTCCGGCGCTTCGCGCTCGTAGATCACCAGGCGCAGTTTTACGCGCAGCGGAGCAGAATATGTCACGCCACGGATCTGACACTCTTTAACATCAAATACTGGTTCGCCTAAGCGGTAGCTGACGTACTGCAGCTCAGAGTTGCCGCTATAGCTCTGAATAGGGAATACGGAACGGAATGCAGCTTCCAGTCCATATTGGCCTTCCGGATCTTGCTCGATAAACTTCTGGAACGAGTCAAGCTGGATAGAAAGGAGATAGGGTATGTCCAAAACCTGCGGACGTTTGCCAAAATCCTTACGAATGCGTTTTTTCTCGGTATAGGAGTAAACCATAGGGTTCCTCAGCTAGCTGACAAGTCGACCCACTCTGTCCGTCCTGAAGGACAGTTCATGCAACACTATTTTGTTTTCCGGAAAGTGCGAGACACCTTCCGCAATACGTCTTTCTATCACTCTTAAATCATTTCATTGCTGTTGCATGGGCAGGGAACCCTGCAGGGAAGCAGTATATTAAGGCGTCGATAGAAAAAGATATTGAAGACGCTCAATGGACAAACAGTGCGAAACCCCATTGAGGCCCTGTAGCGCAAAAAGGCTGGTGACCAAAAAGTCACCAGCCATCAGCCTAAAAAGTCAGGCTGCAACCTGGAGGGTTGGCTTATTTAACTTCAACTTCAGCGCCAGCTTCTTCCAGGGATTTTTTCAGAGCTTCAGCGTCATCTTTGCTGATGCCTTCTTTCAGCGCAGCCGGTGCAGACTCAACCAGATCTTTCGCTTCTTTCAGGCCCAGGCCAGTTGCGCCACGTACTGCTTTGATCACAGCAACTTTGTTAGCGCCAATAGCTTTCAGGATAACGTCGAACTCAGTTTTTTCTTCAACAGCTTCAGCCGGGCCAGCAGCAACAGCTACAGCGGCAGCAGCAGAAACGCCGAATTTTTCTTCCATAGCGGAAACCAGTTCAACCACTTCCATTACGGACATAGCGGCTACTGCTTCCAGAATTTGATCTTTAGTGATAGACATGACAATTGTTCCTAAGAATCAGAAAATAGTGTGTACGTAAAAGTGCGTAGTAAAAAAGGCCTTAAGCGGCTTCTTTTGCATCGCGTACGGCAGCCAGAGTGCGGACCAGTTTGCCTGCAGCGGCTTCTTTCATGGTCGACATCAGACGTGCCAGTGCTTCTTCGTAGGTCGGCAGCGTTGCCAGACGGTCAATTTGTGCCGCCGGGATCAGCTCACCTTCAAAGGCTGCAGCTTTGACCTCAAATTTTGCATTCGCTTTCGCGAACTCTTTGAACAGACGAGCAGCAGCGCCCGGGTGTTCCATAGAGTATGCAATCAGGGTCGGACCAACAAACGTGTCTTTCAGGCACTCAAACTGAGTACCTTCTACGACGCGGCGCAGCAGGGTGTTACGAACAACACGCATGTAAACGCCAGCTTCACGACCTGCTTTACGCAGTTCAGTCATTTTATCTACGGTAACGCCACGAGAATCCGCAACAACCGCAGACAGCGCGCCTTTGGCTACTTCGCTGACTTCAGCAACAATCGCTTGTTTGTCTTGAAGATTTAATGCCATTAGCTTTTGCTCCTGGATTTTAGCCGGAGGAAGAATTCCTCCGAAACTCACTTCACCTGGCAACCGGAAGGAAGCCAGGCGCTAAAACACGGTGAGCAGAATCCAGAAAATAAAAATATTCTTCAGGCTCTGTCACCGTCTACGCAGGAATATTAAGTCCCATCCCCTTTATCTTTCGAACCGCTGCTGTATTGGCTGCCTTCACTCACCACCGTCGCTTATTTAAGTAAGCGCCTGAGGATTTGTTCAGTTGCCGCCTTGCTGCAACTCGAAATCTATTGGGTATCGATAAGACCCCTGCGGTCTTGGACGGAGGCCTGGATAAGGCCAGGCTCCAACCGAAAATCTGTTGCCTATCTTTTTTCTTCAGCAGCCTTACCGGCGCTAAAGAACTAAGCTTAAGCATGCGTTCTGTTTAACAGAACAACGGGCGTAAGATTCTAGTAGAAACTTTCGCCCGCGTAAAGCGATTATTAATTCGCCACTGCAGTCAGGCCAGCCTGGTCGATGGCAACGCCAGCGCCCATGGTGGTAGACAGGCTAACTTTCTTGATGTACACGCCTTTCGCCTGAGATGGTTTTGCTTTTTTCAGCGCAACCAGCAGAGATTCCAGGTTTTCTTTCAGTTTGTCAGCGTCGAAATCAACCTTACCGATAGTGGTATGGATGATGCCGTTTTTGTCATTGCGGTAGCGAACCTGGCCTGCTTTAGCATTTTTAACTGCTTCAGCGACGTTCGGCGTTACCGTACCCACTTTCGGGTTCGGCATCAGGCCGCGCGGGCCCAGAACCTGGCCCAACTGGCCAACAACGCGCATAGCATCCGGAGATGCGATAACAACGTCAAAGTTCATTTCGCCTTTTTTGATCTGCTCAGCCAGATCTTCCATACCTACCAGCTCTGCGCCAGCTGCTTTAGCAGCTTCAGCGTTCGCGCCCTGGGCAAATACCGCAACGCGTACAGAGCGACCGGTACCGTGCGGCAGTACAGTTGCGCCACGCACGTTCTGGTCAGATTTACGAGCGTCGATGCCGAGGTTTACAGCAACGTCAACGCTTTCAACGAATTTAGCGGTAGCCAGTTCTTTCAGCAGAGCAACAGCTTCGTTGATGTCGTACTGTTTGGTAGAATCAACTTTGTCACGGATCACGCGCATGCGCTTGGTCAGCTTAGCCATTTCTTAGTCCTCCACTACCAGGCCCATGGAACGAGCAGTACCTTCGATAGAGCGAGTCATCGCTTCTACGTCAGCACCAGTCATGTCCGCAGCTTTGGTTTCTGCGATTTCACGTACCTGAGCACGGGTTACTTTACCGACTTTGTCTTTGTTCGGCTTGCCGGAACCAGACTTGATACCCGCCGCTTTTTTCAGCAGCACAGCTGCCGGAGGCGTTTTGGTAACGAAGGTGAAAGAACGGTCAGAATAAACGGTAATAACAACCGGAATCGGCAGACCTTTTTCCATGCTTTCTGTTTTGGCGTTAAACGCTTTACAGAATTCCATGATGTTAACGCCCTGCTGACCCAGAGCCGGACCTACTGGCGGACTCGGGTTAGCCATACCGGCTGCAACCTGCAGCTTGACGTAGGCTTGTACTTTCTTAGCCATGATATTTCCTCTTTTGGGTATAACGCCGTTTAAGGCTTCCCGTGATTAATCTTTCACATGGCATTGAAGCCACATAAAAACAAAAGGCGCGAAATTGTAGGGCAATTTCGCGCCTTCTGCAACCCTTATTCGAAAAGTTCGACCGGGTAATTTAACCTTTTTCGACCTGACCGAAATCAAGCTCAACCGGTGTGGCACGGCCAAAAATAGAGACAGAAACCTTCAGGCGGCTCTTCTCATAATCAACCTCTTCCACCACGCCGTTAAAGTCGGCAAACGGACCATCGTTAACGCGAACCATTTCACCCGGCTCAAACAGCGTTTTCGGACGGGGTTTATCACCAACCTGCTGCAGACGGTTCATGATCGCGTCGACTTCTTTATCGCTAATCGGTGCCGGACGATCGGAAGTCCCGCCAATGAATCCCATAACGCGCGGAACACTGCGCACCAGGTGCCAGCTCGCGTCATTCATAACCATTTGCACCAGGACGTAGCCTGGGAAGAATTTGCGCTCGCTTTTACGACGCTGGCCGCCACGAATTTCTACCACTTCTTCAGTGGGAACCATGACTTCGCCAAACAATTCTTCCATGTTGTGCAATTTGATATGCTCACGCAGCGATTGTGCTACGCGCGCCTCAAAACCGGAAAACGCCTGAACGACGTACCAGCGCTTTTTTGGAGCTTCAGACATCTCAGAACCTCAGGCCAGTGATAAACGATACCAGACGGACCAGAATACCATCCAGCCCCCACAAAATCAGTGACATCACGGCAGTAACCGCGGCAACGATTAACGTGGTATGCAGCGTTTCTTGACGCGTAGGCCAAATGACTTTGCGCACTTCGGTTCTGGCTTCACGTGCGAAAGCCAGCGTTGCTTTACCCTTCGTCGTCAACAGTGCGATGCCGCCTGCCGCCGCGATAAGAACAACAACAGCCAATGCGCGCAGCGGTAAGGTCACTTCGCGATAATAGAAGTTGCCTACGATTGCTACGATCAGCAAAATGGCGACGACTACCCACTTTATCGCTTCCAGGCCGCGCCCGCTTCCTTGAGCTTCGGTATTAGCACTCATAAACCAACCTGCCACATAAATCAGAAACAATTTTGCCCCGCGCATGCGAGGCAGCCAAACCGAATGCAGCTGTTGAGGCGTAACTCGGTCGATCACGCCGTGCTACAGAGCCTGTCTCAGCAATGATTATGAGCTGAAAATCACTGATGAGCCAGGTTCTATGTTACAGCGTATAAAAAGGGCATCAAATGATGCCCTCTTCTTGTACGTTGCGTCAAATGTTATCGGCGATTAGCCCAGAACTTTAGCAACAACGCCCGCGCCAACGGTACGGCCGCCTTCGCGGATTGCGAAACGCAGACCGTCGTCCATCGCGATCGGGTGGATCAGGGTAACAACCATTTTGATGTTGTCGCCCGGCATTACCATCTCAACGCCTTCCGGCAGTTCGATGGTGCCAGTCACGTCAGTCGTACGGAAGTAGAACTGAGGACGGTAGCCTTTGAAGAACGGAGTGTGACGGCCGCCTTCGTCTTTGGACAGAATATAAACTTCTGATTCGAACTGAGTGTGCGGCTTGATGGAGCCCGGCTTAGCCAGAACCTGGCCACGCTCGATCTCTTCACGCTTGATACCACGCAGCAGAACACCAACGTTCTCACCAGCACGGCCTTCGTCCAGCAGTTTGCGGAACATTTCAACGCCGGTACAGGTAGATTTCGCCGTATCTTTGATACCAACGATTTCCACTTCTTCACCCACTTTGACCACGCCACGCTCAACACGACCGGTAACAACGGTA
>NZ_NWUO01000025.1 GCF_002895925.1 Mixta theicola
TACCGTTGTTACCGGTCGTGTTGAGCGTGGCGTGGTCAAAGTGGGTGAAGAAGTGGAAATCGTTGGTATCAAAGATACGGCGAAATCTACCTGTACCGGCGTTGAAATGTTCCGCAAACTGCTGGACCAGGGCCAGGCTGGTGAGAACGTTGGTGTTCTGCTGCGTGGTATCAAACGTGAAGAGATCGAGCGTGGCCAGGTTCTGGCTAAGCCGGGCTCCATCAAGCCGCACACCACCTTTGAATCAGAAGTTTACGTTCTGTCCAAAGACGAAGGCGGCCGTCACACTCCGTTCTTCAAAGGCTACCGTCCTCAGTTCTACTTCCGTACGACTGACGTGACTGGTTCCGTTGAACTGCCGGAAGGCGTTGAGATGGTAATGCCGGGCGACAACATCAAAATGGTTGTTACCCTGATCCACCCGATCGCGATGGACGACGGTCTGCGTTTCGCAATCCGCGAAGGTGGCCGTACCGTTGGCGCGGGCGTTGTTGCTAAAATTATTGCTTAATAAGCTTTAATTAGAATAAATGCTTTGGTGTTTATTCTGTGAAAAAGGGCGCTTCGGCGCCCTTTTTTTATCTATCCGCTTTGCCTGATCCCCGCTTTAATCCTTACAAAATGCAGGTTTGAAATAAAAATCATTCTCATTTAAAATGCGTTCAGTATTTGTACTGGAGCATATAAATGTACGTCTGCCTGTGTAATGCAATAAGCGATAAAACCGTGCGCGAAGCCGTTCGTCGCTATCAGCCAAAATCTATCCAACAGCTGCGTCAGCTGATACCGGTCGGTAAGCAGTGCGGTAAATGCATCCGTGCGGCGCGTGAAATTATGGAAGAAGAGATGAAAAATCCGCCGCTGTATAAAGAGATCGCCTGAGAATAACCGCAGTTTTATCGTTGCCTTTTTGACTTCTTTCTAACCGCATCTACGCTCTAATTAACTGGAAGCGGAGGAAGCGTAATGAAAGGCGATGCAAAAATCATAGGCTATTTAAATAAATTATTGGGAAATGAACTGGTTGCGGTTAATCAGTACTTTCTCCATGCGCGGATGTTCAAAAACTGGGGGCTGATGCGTTTGAATGATGTGGAATACCACGAATCAATCGATGAGATGAAGCATGCAGACAAGTACATTGAACGCATCCTTTTTCTGGAAGGTATCCCTAATCTTCAGGACGTAGGCCGTTTACGCATTGGCGAAGATGTCGAAGAAATGCTGCGCTCCGATCTGTCGCTTGAAATGGAAGGCGCAAAAGATCTACGTGAAGCTATTGCCTGGGCAGATAAAATTTATGACTACGTCAGCCGGGACATGATGATTGAAATTCTGGCAGATGAAGAAAAGCATATTGACTGGCTGGAAACCGAGCTGGACTTAATACAAAAGATGGGGATCCAAAACTATCTGCAGGCGCAGATCAGAGAGGAGGAGTAACGCTACCCGTCTGCGTTTGCCAAATGAATACTGCCCAGCCTGCTATAGACAGACATGGTCCAAAAGGCTGTCGGCGATGCCAGCCGGCAGCTCTCTCATCTACACCACGATAGACAAAAAGTGATAAGCCGAGCAATGCGGCAATAGCTGCAATCAAAGGCAGCGCCTGCCAGCCACACCAGGCGCCTAACGCTGCGAATAATTTCATATCACCATATCCGACGCCTTCCTGACGATACCACGCCTGAAATCCCCAATATAACAACCACAAAAAAAGCCAGCCGAGCACAGCGCCCGTGACCGCTGAGGGTAAGTATTCATGAGACAAAGCCAGGTGATAAAGCAGGCCCAGCCATAACAGCGGAAGCGTAATCGCATCAGGCAACATAAAGTGTTGCCAGTCGATAAGGCTAAGCACTATCAGCGCTGCGCTAAGAAATAGTGAAAATATCAGCGGAGCCGGAGAGCTGTGGTAGCTCGCCACCAAGGTGAATAGCAGGCAGGTTAGGATCTCTGTAATAAGCAAACGCAGCGGGAGTTTAATCTGGCAGTAACGGCACTTTCCTTGCCGCCTGCACCAGCTGTAAATCGGCACCAGGTCGCTAAGTTTAAGACGATGTCCGCAGCCGGCGCAGTGGGAAGCGGGAAGGGCGAGTGAAACCAGCCATTGCCGGGAGGTAAGGCTGGGCTGATAGCGATCGGCGGCCAGGCACAGAAAGCTCCCGACGATAAGGCCTGATAGTCCAGACAGAAAAAGCGTCAGCACAGCATCCCCTTTTTATCGCTGATATTAACCTCAGGGTAATGTTCAGAGCGGATGCTGTCTTTTGCCTTTTAGCCGTCACTGAAGCTGGCCTGCAAAGAAAAATCGCTGGTTGCGCAGCGTCCAACGCGCTCGCGCTTTAGCTTCCAATTTTTTAGAGCAATGTTGTCCGGCGGGTTGCTATCTGAGCGAATTCCCGTATAATGCGCGGGCCTGCTAATATTGCAAGCGCGATTCGAGCAGAATCGCAGGCTGGTCGGATATCGCCTGGCCTGACAATACTCCCGATTGGGGAGTTATATGCTGAACGATTACACTCCCCTATCAATCGTAATGGGTGCGAGGAGTAATTTTTTTCGTTTATAAAATAATTGGAGCTCTGGTCTCATGCAGAACCAAAGAATCCGTATCCGTCTTAAAGCGTTTGATCATCGTCTGATCGATCAATCAACCGCGGAAATCGTTGAGACTGCCAAGCGCACTGGTGCGCAGGTTCGTGGTCCGATCCCGCTGCCGACCCGCAAAGAGCGCTTTACCGTTCTGATCTCCCCGCACGTTAACAAAGACGCGCGCGATCAGTATGAAATCCGCACTCACAAGCGTCTGGTTGACATCGTTGAGCCAACTGAAAAAACCGTTGATGCTCTGATGCGTCTGGATCTGGCTGCCGGTGTAGACGTGCAGATCAGCCTGGGTTAATCAGGTCATCGAGCGATTGAGAGGTTGAAACAATGATTGGTTTAGTCGGTAAAAAAGTGGGTATGACCCGCATCTTCACTGAAGAAGGCGTTTCTATCCCTGTAACCGTTATCGAAGTTGAAGCAAACCGTGTTACTCAGGTTAAAGGTCTGGACAGCGACGGTTACCGCGCCATCCAGGTTACCACCGGTGCGAAAAAAGCGAACCGTGTGACCAAACCTGAAGCAGGTCATTTTGCTAAAGCTGGCGTAGAAGCTGGCCGTGGTCTGTGGGAATTCCGCACCGCTGAAGGTGAAGAATATACCGTTGGCCAGGACATCAGCGTTGAAATTTTCGCTGAAGTTAAGAAAGTTGACGTAACTGGTACTTCCAAGGGTAAAGGTTTCGCCGGTACTGTTAAGCGCTGGAACTTCCGTACCCAGGATGCTACACACGGTAACTCCTTGTCTCACCGCGTTCCGGGTTCTATCGGTCAGAACCAGACTCCGGGCAAAGTGTTCAAAGGCAAAAAAATGGCAGGTCAGCTGGGTAATGAGCGCGTAACCGTTCAGAGCCTGGACGTAGTACGTGTTGACGCTGAGCGCAACCTGCTGCTGGTTAAAGGTGCAGTTCCCGGTGCTACCGGTAGCGACCTGATCGTTAAACCAGCTGTGAAGGCGTAAGGGGATAGCAATGGAATTAGTATTGAAAGACGCGCAAAGCGCGCTGACTGTTTCCGAAACTACCTTCGGTCGTGATTTCAACGAAGCGCTGGTACATCAGGTTGTTGTTGCTTATGCAGCTGGTGCCCGTCAAGGTACCCGTGCCCAGAAAACCCGTGCTGAAGTAACTGGTTCCGGTAAAAAACCGTGGCGCCAGAAAGGCACCGGCCGTGCGCGTTCAGGTTCTGTTAAGAGCCCGATCTGGCGTTCAGGTGGTGTGACTTTCGCTGCGAAGCCGCAGGATCACAGTCAAAAAGTTAACAAAAAGATGTACCGCGGCGCGCTGAAAAGCATTCTGTCCGAGCTGGTACGTCAGGATCGTCTGATCGTTGTCGAGACGTTCTCTGTAGAAGCGCCGAAAACTAAGCTGCTGGCACAGAAACTGAAAGATATGGCGCTGGAAGACGTGCTGATCATCACCGGTGAACTGGATGAGAATCTGTTCCTGGCTGCGCGTAACCTGTACAAGGTTGACGTGCGTGATGCAGCGGGTATCGATCCGGTTAGCCTGATCGCCTTCGACAAAGTCGTTATGACTGCTGACGCAGTTAAGCAAGTTGAGGAGATGCTGGCATGATCCGTGAAGAACGTCTGCTGAAAGTGCTGCGCGCGCCGCACGTTTCTGAAAAAGCGTCTACTGCGATGGAAAAAACCAACACCATCGTTCTCAAAGTTGCGAAAGACGCGTCCAAAGCAGAAATCAAAGCCGCTGTGCAGAAACTCTTTGAAGTTGAAGTCAAAGACGTGAACACCCTGGTCGTTAAGGGCAAGGTTAAGCGTCATGGACAGCGTATTGGTCGTCGTAGCGACTGGAAGAAAGCTTACGTCACCCTGAAAGAAGGCCAGAATCTGGACTTCGTCGGCGGCGCAGAGTAAGTCGGAGGAGAAGAACAATGGCAATTGTTAAATGTAAACCGACATCTCCGGGTCGTCGCCACGTAGTTAAAGTGGTGAACCCAGAGCTGCACAAGGGCAAACCATTTGCTCCGCTGCTGGAAAAAAACAGCAAATCCGGTGGCCGTAACAACAATGGCCGCATCACCACGCGTCACATTGGTGGTGGTCATAAGCAGGCTTACCGTATCGTTGACTTTAAACGCAACAAAGACGGTATCCCGGCAGTTGTTGAACGTCTTGAGTACGATCCGAACCGCTCCGCGAACATCGCGCTGGTTCTGTACAAAGATGGCGAACGCCGTTATATCCTGGCCCCTAAAGGCCTGAAAGCTGGCGACCAGATTCAGTCTGGCGTTGATGCTGCGATCAAAGCAGGTAACACCCTGCCGATGCGTAACATCCCAGTAGGTTCCACCGTTCATAACGTAGAAATGAAACCAGGCAAGGGCGGTCAGATTGCTCGTTCTGCTGGTGCTTACGTGCAGATCGTTGCGCGTGAAGGTTCCTACGTAACCCTGCGTCTGCGTTCAGGTGAAATGCGTAAAGTCGAATCTGACTGCCGCGCAACTCTGGGCGAAGTCGGTAACGCTGAGCATATGCTGCGCGTTCTGGGTAAAGCAGGTGCTGCCCGCTGGCGTGGTGTTCGTCCGACCGTTCGTGGTACTGCGATGAACCCAGTAGATCACCCGCACGGTGGTGGTGAAGGTCGTAACTTTGGTAAGCACCCGGTAACCCCGTGGGGCGTTCAGACCAAAGGTAAGAAGACCCGTAGCAACAAGCGTACCGATAAATTTATCGTACGTCGCCGTAGCAAATAATATTAGAGGATAAGCCATGCCACGTTCTCTCAAGAAAGGTCCATTTATTGACCTGCACTTGCTGAAGAAGGTAGAGAAAGCGGTGGAAAGCGGTGACAAGAAGCCCCTGCGCACTTGGTCCCGTCGTTCAACGATCTTTCCAAATATGATCGGTTTGACCATCGCTGTCCATAATGGTCGTCAGCACGTACCTGTCTTTGTTTCCGACGAAATGGTTGGTCACAAGCTGGGTGAATTCGCGCCGACTCGTACTTATCGCGGTCACGCGGCTGATAAAAAAGCCAAGAAACGCTAAGGCAGGAGGAAGAGATGGAAACTATTGCTCAACATCGCCACGCTCGTTCTTCTGCTCAAAAGGTTCGCCTGGTGGCTGACCTGATTCGCGGTAAGAAAGTGTCGCAGGCTCTGGACATCCTGACCTACACCAATAAAAAAGCGGCTGTACTGGTCAAGAAAGTTCTGGAATCTGCCATTGCTAACGCAGAACACAACGATGGCGCTGATATCGACGATCTGAAAGTCGCGAAAATTTTCGTCGACGAAGGCCCAAGCATGAAGCGCATTATGCCGCGTGCAAAAGGTCGTGCAGATCGCATCCTGAAGCGCACCAGCCACATTACTGTGGTTGTGTCCGATCGCTGAGACTCTGGAGACTAGCAATGGGTCAGAAAGTACATCCTAATGGTATTCGACTGGGTATTGTTAAACCCTGGAACTCTACCTGGTTCGCTAATACCAAAGAATTCGCTGACAACCTGGACAGCGATTTTAAAGTGCGTCAGTTCCTGACTAAAGAACTGGCTAAAGCGTCTGTATCGCGCATCGTTATCGAACGTCCGGCTAAAAGCATCCGTGTAACCATTCACACCGCTCGCCCGGGCATCGTTATCGGTAAAAAAGGCGAAGACGTAGAGAAACTGCGCAACGTTGTAGCGAATATCGCTGGCGTACCTGCGCAGATCAATATCGCTGAAGTCCGTAAACCGGAACTGGACGCGAAATTGGTTGCTGACAGCATCACTTCTCAGCTGGAGCGTCGCGTGATGTTCCGTCGTGCGATGAAGCGTGCTGTACAGAACGCAATGCGTCTGGGCGCTAAAGGTATTAAAGTTGAAGTTAGTGGCCGTCTGGGCGGCGCAGAAATCGCACGTACCGAATGGTACCGCGAAGGTCGCGTACCGCTGCACACCCTGCGTGCTGACATCGACTACAACACCTCAGAAGCGCACACCACTTATGGTGTAATCGGCGTTAAGGTATGGATCTTCAAAGGTGAGATCCTGGGTGGTATGGCTGCTGTTGAACAACCGGAAAAACCGGCTGCTCAACCGAAAAAGCAGCAGCGTAAAGGCCGTAAGTAAGGAGAGTCGCTGATGTTACAACCAAAGCGTACAAAATTCCGTAAGGTGCACAAAGGCCGCAACCGTGGTCTGGCTGCCGGTACGGATGTGAGCTTCGGTACTTTCGGTCTGAAAGCTGTTGGCCGTGGTCGTCTGACTGCCCGTCAGATCGAAGCAGCACGTCGTGCTATGACCCGTGCAGTTAAGCGTCAAGGTAAGATCTGGATCCGTGTATTCCCGGACAAACCGATCACCGAGAAGCCGCTGGAAGTGCGTATGGGTAAAGGTAAAGGTAACGTGGAGTATTGGGTTGCCTTGATCCAGCCGGGTAAAGTCCTGTATGAAATGGACGGCGTACCGGAGGAGCTGGCCCGTGAAGCATTCAAGCTGGCAGCAGCAAAACTGCCTATCAAAACCACCTTTGTTACTAAGACGGTGATGTAATGAAAGCAAAAGAGCTGCGTGAAAAAAGCGTTGAAGAGCTGAACACTGAGCTGCTGAACCTGCTGCGTGAGCAGTTTAACCTGCGCATGCAGGCAGCATCTGGCCAGCTGCAGCAGACTCATCTGCTGAAGAATGTGCGCCGTGATGTTGCACGCGTTAAAACTTTACTGACTGAGAAGGCGGGTGCGTAATGACCGATAAAATTCGTACTCTGCAAGGTCGTGTTGTTAGTGACAAAATGCAGAAATCTGCAGTTGTTGCTATCGAGCGTTTCGTGAAGCACCCGATCTACGGTAAATTCATTAAGCGTACGACTAAGCTGCACATCCATGACGAGAACAACGAATGCGGTATCGGTGACGTGGTTGAAATCCGCGAATGCCGCCCGCTGTCCAAGACTAAGTCCTGGACTCTGGTTCGCGTTATTGAGAAAGCGGTTCTGTAATAGAATCCTCTTTCTTATTGAAACCCTCTGCCTTCGGCAGAGGGTTTTTTTTTGCTTACGCGCCGGTTGCTGCCAGGCGCTGCAATTAAATGTTACGGGCGTTGCGATCGTCGCCTGTTGTGGTGAAGTTAAATCTATAGCTAACATTTAGCGCTAACCTATTGTCTGTATCTGCTTATTTGCCTCCGCATAGAAGAATAACCATCAATAAGCTGAAGAAGTGTGCAGATTACGATTGCTACAGAGTGAACAATTCCTTAGAATGTCGCGTTCCTTAATTTACAGGTTCAAATATCGACTCGACAGGAGTCGTTTATTTTTTCTACCCATCTGCGGGGACCGGTGTTATAATGCCGCGCCCTCAATTATGGGGCTTTCTAACGACCCGCTGTTTGGGTCCCGAAGTAGTAGTTGACATTAGCGGAGCACTAAAATGATCCAAGAACAGACTATGCTGAACGTCGCCGACAACTCCGGTGCACGTCGCGTAATGTGTATCAAGGTTCTGGGTGGCTCGCACCGTCGCTACGCAGGCGTAGGCGACATCATCAAAGTTACCATCAAGGAAGCAATTCCGCGTGGTAAAGTGAAAAAAGGTGATGTGCTTAAGGCGGTAGTGGTGCGCACCAGGAAGGGTGTTCGTCGCCCTGACGGTTCTGTCATTCGCTTCGATGGTAATGCATGCGTTATTCTGAACAATAACAGCGAGCAGCCTATCGGAACGCGTATTTTTGGGCCGGTAACTCGTGAACTTCGTAATGAAAAGTTCATGAAAATTATCTCCCTGGCACCAGAAGTACTCTAAGGAGCGAGCAATGGCAGCGAAAATCCGTCGTAACGACGAAGTTATCGTGCTGACCGGTAAAGATAAAGGTAAGCGCGGTAAAGTAAAAAATGTCCTGTCTTCTGGCAAGGTCATTATTGAAGGTATCAACCTGGTGAAGAAACATCAGAAGCCGGTTCCGGCTCTGAACCAACCAGGCGGCATCGTTGAAAAAGAAGCTGCAATTCAGGTTTCTAACGTTGCTATCTTCAATGCGGCTACCGGCAAGGCTGACCGTGTAGGCTTTAGATTCGAAGATGGAAAAAAAGTCCGTTTCTTCAAGTCTAACAGCGAAACTATCAAGTAATTTGGAGTAGTACGATGGCGAAACTGCATGATTACTACAAAGACGAAGTAGTTAAAAAACTCATGACTGAGTTTGGCTACAATTCTGTCATGCAAGTCCCTCGGGTCGAGAAGATCACCCTGAACATGGGTGTTGGTGAAGCGATCGCTGACAAAAAGCTGCTGGATAACGCAGTAGCTGACCTGGCAGCAATCTCCGGTCAAAAACCGCTGGTCACCAAAGCACGCAAATCAGTTGCAGGCTTCAAAATCCGTCAGGGCTATCCGATCGGCTGTAAAGTAACTCTGCGTGGCGAACGCATGTGGGAGTTCTTTGAGCGTCTGGTCACTATTGCTGTACCGCGTATTCGTGACTTCCGTGGCCTGTCTGCGAAGTCTTTCGATGGTCGTGGTAACTATAGCATGGGCGTCCGTGAGCAGATCATCTTCCCAGAAATCGACTATGACAAAGTCGATCGCGTTCGTGGTTTGGATATTACCATTACCACTACTGCGAAATCTGACGATGAAGGCCGTGCTCTGCTGGCTGCTTTTGACTTCCCGTTCCGCAAGTAAGGTAGGGTTACTTAATGGCTAAGCAATCAATGAAAGCACGCGAAGTCAAGCGTGAGAAATTAGCAGACAAATTCTTCGCAAAACGCGTAGAACTGAAAGCGATCATTTCTGATGTGAACGCCTCCGACGAAGATCGTTGGAATGCTGTTCTCAAGCTGCAGAGTCTGCCGCGTGATTCCAGCCCGTCTCGTCAGCGTAACCGCTGCCGTCAAACAGGTCGTCCGCATGGTTTCCTGCGGAAGTTCGGGTTGAGCCGTATCAAGGTCCGTGAAGCCGCTATGCGCGGTGAAATCCCGGGTCTGAAAAAGGCTAGCTGGTAATTGTCACCAATTGAATCACGGGAGTAAAGACAGATGAGCATGCAAGATCCGATCGCGGATATGCTGACCCGTATCCGTAACGGTCAGGCCGCGAACAAAGTTGCGGTCACCATGCCTTCCTCCAAGCTGAAAGTGGCAATCGCCAACGTGCTGAAGGAAGAAGGTTATATTGAAGATTTCAAAATCGAAGGCGACATCAAGCCGGAACTGGAACTGACTCTTAAGTATTTCCAGGGTAAAGCTGTGGTAGAAAGCATTCAACGTGTTAGCCGTCCTGGCCTGCGCATCTATAAGAAAAAAGATGAGCTGCCGAAGGTAATGGCTGGACTGGGTATTGCTGTTGTTTCTACCTCTAAAGGTGTTATGACCGATCGTGCAGCGCGCCAGGCTGGTCTTGGTGGCGAAATTATCTGCTACGTAGCTTAACGGAGGAAAAAATGTCTCGTGTTGCTAAAGCACCTGTCGTTGTTCCTGCCGGCGTAGAGGTAAAACTCAACGGTCAGGAAGTTTCGATCAAAGGTAAAAACGGCGAGCTGACTCGTACTATCAATAATGCTGTTGAAATTAAGCATGCTGACAACGCTCTGACTTTCGCCCCGCGCGAAGGTTTCGTTGATGGCTGGGCGCAGGCGGGTACTGCCCGTGCGCTGCTGAACGCAATGGTTATCGGTGTTACCGAAGGCTTCACTAAGAAGCTGCAGCTGGTTGGTGTAGGTTATCGTGCAGCCGTTAAAGGCAATGTCGTGAATTTGTCACTGGGTTTTTCTCACCCGGTTGAACACGATCTGCCAGCGGGAATCACTGCAGAATGTCCGTCTCAGACTGAAATCGTACTGAAAGGTGCGGATAAACAGCTGATCGGCCAGGTTGCGGCTGACTTGCGCGCCTACCGTCGTCCTGAGCCTTACAAAGGCAAGGGTGTTCGTTACGCCGACGAAGTCGTGCGTACCAAAGAGGCTAAGAAGAAGTAAGGTAACACTATGGATAAGAAATCTGCTCGTATCCGTCGTGCGACCCGCGCACGTCGCAAGATCAAAGAGCTGGGTGCTACTCGCCTGGTGGTACATCGTACCCCGCGTCATATTTACGCACAGGTCATCGCCCCGAACGGCTCTGAAGTTCTGGTTGCTGCTTCTACTGTAGAAAAAGCTATCTCTGAACAACTGAAGTACACCGGCAACAAAGACGCTGCTACTGCTGTAGGTAAAGCTATCGCTGAGCGCGCGCTGGAAAAAGGCATCAAAGATGTTGCTTTCGACCGTTCCGGTTTCCAATATCATGGTCGCGTCCAGGCACTGGCAGAAGCTGCCCGTGAAGCTGGCCTTCAGTTCTAAGGTAGAGGTCTAAGATGGCACACATCGAGAAACAAGCTGGTGAACTGCAGGAAAAGCTGATCGCGGTAAACCGTGTATCTAAAACTGTTAAAGGTGGCCGTATTTTCTCCTTCACCGCACTGACTGTAGTGGGTGATGGTAACGGTCGCGTAGGTTTTGGTTACGGTAAAGCGCGTGAAGTTCCGGCAGCGATCCAGAAAGCGATGGAAAAAGCCCGTCGCAACATGATTAACGTCGCGCTGACTAACGGCACCCTGCAGCACCCTGTTAAAGGTGCGCACACAGGTTCCCGTGTGTTCATGCAACCGGCTTCTGAAGGTACCGGTATTATTGCCGGTGGTGCAATGCGCGCCGTCCTGGAAGTCGCTGGAGTTCATAACGTTCTGGCTAAAACCTATGGTTCCACTAACCCGATTAACGTGGTTCGTGCAACTATTGATGGCCTTGAAAATATGAAATCTCCGGAAATGGTCGCTGCCAAGCGTGGTAAATCCGTTGAAGACATTCTGGGGTAATTGACCATGGCAAAGACGATCAAAATTACACAAACCCGTAGTGCAATCGGCCGTTTGCCTAAGCATAAGGCAACGCTGCTTGGCCTGGGTCTGCGTCGCATTGGCCATACCGTTGAGCGTGAAGACACGCCTGCTGTTCGCGGTATGGTTAACGCGGTTTCCTATATGGTTAAAGTGGAGGAGTAACAGATGCGTTTGAATACTCTGTCTCCGGCCGAAGGCTCAAAACAGGCGGGTAAACGCCTGGGTCGTGGTATCGGTTCTGGTCTCGGTAAAACCGGCGGCCGCGGTCACAAAGGTCAGAATTCTCGTTCTGGCGGTGGCGTACGTCGTGGTTTCGAAGGCGGTCAGATGCCGCTGTACCGTCGTCTGCCGAAATTCGGCTTCACTTCTCGCAAAGCAATGGTCACGGCGGAAATTCGTCTGTCCGAGCTGGCGAAAGTGGAAGGCGGTATTGTTGACCTGAATACGCTGAAAGCAGCAAACATCATCGGTATTCAGATCGAATTCGCGAAAGTGATTCTGTCTGGCGAAGTTTCTGCACCGGTTACGGTTCGCGGTCTGCGTGTCACTAAAGGCGCTCGTGCTGCAATCGAAGCTGCTGGCGGTACAATTGAGGAATAAGTAGCAGATGGCTAAGCAACCAGGATTAGATTTTCAAAGTGCCAAGGGCGGTTTCGGCGAACTGAAACGCAGACTTTTGTTTGTCATCGGTGCGCTGATTGTATTCCGCATTGGCTCTTTTATTCCGATCCCTGGTATCGATGCCACTGTACTTGCCAAACTGCTTGAGCAACAGCGTGGCACCATCATTGAAATGTTCAACATGTTTTCTGGTGGTGCTTTAAGCCGTGCTTCTATCTTTGCGCTGGGTATTATGCCGTATATTTCGGCATCAATTATTATCCAGCTGCTAACGGTGGTTCATCCCGCCCTGGCAGAAATAAAGAAAGAAGGGGAGGCTGGCCGTCGTAAGATTAGCCAGTACACCCGTTACGGTACTCTGGTGTTGGCTATATTTCAGTCGATCGGTATTGCTACCGGTCTGCCGAATATGCCTGGAATGCAGGGCCTGGTAATGAACCCAGGCTTTGCTTTCTACTTCACTGCTGTTGTGAGTCTGGTTACGGGAACCATGTTCCTGATGTGGCTGGGCGAGCAGATTACTGAACGAGGTATCGGCAACGGTATCTCAATCATAATCTTTGCTGGTATTGTTGCGGGTCTTCCGCCGGCCATTGGCCATACCATTGAGCAAGCGCGGCAAGGCGACCTGCACTTCCTCCTGTTGCTGTTGGTTGCAGTTCTCGTATTTGCAGTGACCTTCTTCGTTGTTTTCGTTGAGCGTGGTCAACGCCGCATTGTGGTGAACTATGCGAAACGTCAGCAAGGCCGTCGTGTCTATGCTGCACAGAGTACACATTTACCGTTGAAGGTGAACATGGCAGGGGTTATCCCGGCAATTTTCGCCTCCAGCATTATCCTGTTCCCGGCTACCATCGCATCATGGTTTGGTGGCGGTACAGGATGGAACTGGCTGACAACTATTTCGCTCTATTTGCAGCCAGGACAGCCGCTTTATGTGCTACTCTATGCGACTGCAATCATCTTCTTCTGTTTCTTCTATACGGCGTTGGTTTTCAATCCGCGAGAAACAGCAGATAACCTGAAGAAGTCTGGTGCATTTGTACCAGGAATTCGTCCGGGAGAGCAAACGGCGAAGTACATCGATAAAGTGATGACGCGTCTGACGCTAGTTGGTGCGCTCTACATTACTTTCATCTGCCTGATCCCGGAGTTCATGCGTGATGCGATGAAGGTACCGTTCTACTTCGGTGGAACCTCACTGCTTATCGTCGTTGTTGTCATCATGGACTTTATGGCTCAAGTGCAAACTCTGATGATGTCCAGTCAGTACGAGTCTGCATTGAAGAAAGCAAACCTGAAAGGCTATAGCCGCTAATCAGGCGCTTGAGAAGTTACGGAGAGTAAAAATGAAAGTTCGTGCTTCCGTCAAGAAATTATGTCGTAACTGCAAAATCATTCGTCGCGACGGCGTCGTACGTGTGATTTGCAGCGCCGAGCCTAAGCACAAACAGCGCCAGGGCTGATTTTCTCGCATATTTTTCTTGCAAAGTTGGGTTGAGCTGGCTAGATTAGCCAGCCAATCTTTTGTATGTCTGTGCGTTTCCATTTGAGTATCCTGAAAACGGGCTTTTCAGTATGGGGCGCATATATAATTTATAGGAGTGCATAGTGGCCCGTATAGCAGGCATTAACATTCCTGATCAGAAACATGCCGTAATCGCATTAACTTCGATCTACGGCGTCGGCAAAACTCGCTCCAAGGCCATCTGTGCTGCTGCGGGTATCGCTGAAGATGTTAAGATCAGTGAGCTGTCTGAAGAACAAATTGACACGCTGCGTGACGAAGTTGCCAAATTTGTCGTTGAAGGTGATCTGCGCCGTGAAGTGAGCATGAGCATCAAGCGTCTGATGGACCTTGGTTGCTATCGCGGTTTGCGTCATCGTCGTGGTCTGCCAGTGCGCGGTCAGCGTACCAAGACCAACGCCCGTACCCGTAAGGGTCCGCGCAAACCGATCAAGAAATAATCGGGGTGATTGAATAATGGCAAAGGCACCAGTTCGTGCACGTAAGCGTGTAAGAAAACAAGTCTCAGATGGCGTGGCTCATGTCCATGCTTCTTTTAACAACACTATCGTTACCATTACTGACCGTCAGGGTAACGCACTGGGTTGGGCAACTGCCGGTGGTTCCGGTTTCCGTGGTTCTCGTAAATCTACGCCGTTCGCTGCACAGGTTGCTGCTGAGCGCTGCGCAGAGGCCGTGAAAGATTACGGTATCAAGAATCTGGAAGTTATGGTTAAGGGTCCGGGTCCGGGTCGCGAATCTACCATTCGTGCTCTGAACGCCGCAGGTTTCCGCATCACTAATATTACTGATGTGACTCCGATCCCTCACAACGGTTGTCGTCCGCCGAAAAAACGTCGCGTATAACGCCCGTTTTTAGGATAGTTGGAGAAAGAAAATGGCAAGATATTTGGGTCCTAAGCTCAAGCTGAGCCGTCGTGAGGGCACAGACTTATTCCTGAAGTCTGGCGTTCGCGCGATTGATTCCAAGTGTAAGATTGAACAAGCCCCTGGCCAGCACGGTGCGCGTAAACCGCGTCTGTCTGACTACGGCGGTCAGTTACGTGAAAAGCAGAAAGTCCGTCGTATCTACGGCGTTCTTGAGCGTCAGTTCCGTAACTATTACAAAGAAGCAGCACGTCTGAAAGGCAACACCGGTGAAAACCTGTTAGCTCTGCTGGAAGGTCGTCTGGACAACGTAGTTTATCGTATGGGCTTTGGTGCCACTCGTGCAGAAGCACGTCAGCTGGTTAGCCATAAATCCATCATGGTAAACGGTCGCGTTGTTAACATCGCTTCTTATCAGGTATCTCCGAATGACGTAGTCAGCATCCGCGAGAAAGCCAAAAAGCAGTCTCGCGTGAAAGCCGCTCTGGAGCTGGCTGAGCAGCGTGAAAAGCCAACCTGGCTGGAAGTTGATGCAACTAAGATGGAAGGTGTGTTCAAGCGTATTCCTGAACGTACCGATCTGTCTGCGGACATTAACGAACACCTGATCGTCGAGCTTTACTCCAAGTAAAGCTTAGTACCAAAGAGAGGACACAATGCAGGGTTCTGTGACAGAGTTTCTAAAACCGCGCCTGGTAGATATCGAGCAACTGAGTTCGACGCACGCCAAGGTGACCCTTGAGCCTTTAGAGCGTGGCTTTGGCCATACTCTTGGTAACGCACTGCGCCGTATTCTGCTGTCATCCATGCCGGGTTGCGCGGTGACCGAGGTTGAGATTGATGGTGTACTTCATGAGTACAGCACCAAAGAGGGCGTACAGGAAGATATCCTGGAAATCCTGCTTAACCTGAAAGGGCTGGCGGTAAGAGTTCAGGGTAAAGATGAAGTCATCCTTACGCTGAATAAATCTGGCATTGGCCCTGTGACTGCAGCCGACATTACCCATGATGGTGATGTCGAAATCGTCAAGCCGCAGCACGTGATCTGCCATCTGACCGATGAAAACGCATCTATTAATATGCGTATCAAAGTGCAGCGTGGTCGTGGTTATGTGCCGGCTTCTGCCCGAATTCATTCGGAAGAAGATGAGCGCCCAATCGGCCGTCTGTTAGTCGACGCCTGCTATAGCCCTGTAGACCGTATCGCCTACAATGTTGAAGCTGCGCGCGTAGAACAGCGTACCGACCTGGATAAGCTGGTCATCGAAATGGAAACCAACGGCACTATCGATCCTGAAGAGGCGATTCGTCGTGCGGCTACCATTCTGGCTGAACAACTCGAAGCTTTCGTTGACCTGCGTGATGTGCGTCAGCCGGAAGTTAAAGAAGAGAAACCAGAATTCGATCCGATCCTGCTGCGCCCTGTTGACGATCTGGAATTGACTGTCCGCTCTGCTAACTGCCTTAAGGCAGAAGCTATCCACTACATCGGTGATCTGGTACAGCGTACCGAGGTTGAGCTACTTAAAACGCCTAACCTTGGTAAAAAATCTCTTACTGAGATTAAAGACGTGCTGGCCTCACGTGGTCTGTCTCTGGGCATGCGCCTGGAAAACTGGCCACCGGCAAGCATTGCTGATGAATAACCAGATCGCAGGTTAAGGTTTTACTGAGAAGGATAAGGTCATGCGCCATCGTAAGAGTGGTCGTCAACTGAACCGCAACAGCAGCCATCGTCAGGCTATGTTCCGCAACATGGCCGGCTCTTTGGTTCGTCATGAGATCATCAAGACGACCCTGCCGAAAGCGAAAGAGCTGCGTCGCGTAGTTGAGCCGCTGATTACTCTTGCCAAGACCGACAGCGTAGCTAATCGTCGTCTGGCATTCGCCCGTACTCGTGATAACGAGATCGTGGCAAAACTGTTTAACGAGCTGGGCCCGCGTTTCGCGAGCCGTGCCGGTGGTTACACTCGCATTCTGAAGTGTGGCTTCCGCGCTGGTGACAACGCTCCGATGGCTTACATCGAGCTGGTTGATCGTCCAGAAGCTCAAGCAGAAGCTGCAGCAGAGTAACCTGCTGTATGTTAAAGAAACCGGGCCTGGTGCCCGGTTTTTTTATATCCTCATTTCATCTCTGCTTTACCTCTGTCGATTCTGCGCTATCCTGAAGCTCTGATATTTTCCGGAGCATGCCATGTGGCTAATCGATCAGTTGGCTGAACAGCATATTCGCGAAGCACAACAAAAGGGCGAGCTGGAAGGTTTGTCTGGCGAAGGCGCACCGCTCATATTGGACGATGACAGCCACGTTCCCGCAGAGCTTCGTGCCGGTTACCGCCTGTTAAAAAATGCGGGTTATTTACCGCCCGAACTGGAAATACGACGCGAAGCGCTGGAACTTAACGACCTGTTAAAAGAGCTTGATCCGCCGGATAAAGCGCATAGCGACTATCTGAAGCGCCTGCGCCTTTTAGAAATAAAGCTCATACAGGCAGGTATGAATACGGATTTTCTTTCCGGGCAGTATCGTGATGCGATTGCCCATCGTTTCGGGGAGTAAATATGTATCGTATCGGAGAGCTTGCTCGCCTGGCCGCCGTCACGCCAGATACCATTCGTTATTATGAAAAAGAAAATATGATGGACGTTCCTGCTCGCTCGGCAGGGGGATTCCGTTTGTATAACGATGATGATCTGCGGCGTCTGAAATTTATCCGGCATGCAAAACAGTCAGGATTAACGTTGGATGCGATCCGGGATTTACTTTCGATCCGCATCGATCCAGAACACCATACCTGCCAGGAATCTAAAAATATCGTTAAGGCTCGCCTGCAAGAAGTCGAGATGCGAATTGCTGAATTACAAATGATGCAACGCGCTCTGCAATGTTTAAGCGATGCCTGCTGCGGTTCGGCCCATACCAGCCTTGACTGTTCTATCTTAGAAAGCCTGGAACAGGGAAAGGTAAAAAATAGTGAGCTGAAACCGGGCAAATATTGATTTCAGGAAAAAACAGGTCTATATACATACCCGACTTTCACCAAAGGAGAAGTTATGTCTGGTTATCAACATAAAAAAGGTAAGATCAAAAACAATGCCATAGAGGCTTTACTGCACGATCCCCTGTTTAAAACGCGGATCGAAGTAAATGTGAAAGGTAAAGGTAGCTATCGGCGTAAAGCAAAACATAACAACAAAGCAGGCTGGGAGGCCAGTGGTAAAGCAAACTTTACCACTGGCCTTTTGGTTAGTAAGGAAGCACTAGGCGCTATACCACAGGCCAGGGCTTGTACCTCTTATCCAGCATGGTAGGGTAGTTTTAGCCTTTATTATTTTGCTGTTTCAGCAAGTCACGGATCTCAGTCAACAATGTTTCTTCTGCGCTGGGTTCTGCTGCTGGCTTTTCAACTTCCTTCTTCCGGTGCAGTTTATTTATCAATTTGATAGCGATGAAAATCGCAAAAGCAACAATGATGAAGTCAAAGATGTTTTGCAAAAATATGCCGTACTCCATCACGACCGGTGGCGTTTCTCCCTGAGCCGGTTTTAATACCCATTTGAACTGCTTGAAATCTATCCCGCCGATCAGTAATCCCAGCGGCGGCATAATGATATTTGCCACCAGTGATGAAACAATTTTGCCAAAGGCAGCACCAATAATTACACCAACGGCCAGGTCTACGACGTTGCCGCGCATAGCAAAATCACGGAATTCTTTAAAAAAACTCATAAACAGCTCCTTTCCATTGCCAAACCATAAAGTCTAACAAACGAATCAGGGTTTGCCATGGTCAATTAACGAAGCGTTGGGGATCTATGCGGCGGAACGCAGCAGCTTCCTTGCTGCTCAACGTGTTTATAAGAAAAATGGGCTGGGCTGGAAAAGACGTTCCACGTCCGGGACAAATTTTTTGTCTGTCAGAAACATGATTACATGATCGCCCTGTTCAATACGCAGGTTGTTATTTGCAATCATTATGTCATCACCGCGTACAACGGCACCGATAATGGTGCCCGGCGGTAGTTTAATATCTTCAACCAGACGGCCAACAACACGAGATGTCGTCTCGTCCCCATGCGCAATAGCCTCAATGGCCTCGGCAACGCCGCGACGCAGAGATGAGACGCTAACAATATCCGCTTTACGCACGTGGCTAAGCAGGGCTGAGATGGTTGCCTGCTGGGGAGAAATAGCGATATCAATCACGCTGCCCTGTACCAAATCAACATACGCACGCCGCTGGATAAGCACCATAACTTTCTTGGCGCCCATCTTTTTAGCCAACATAGCTGACATGATATTCGCTTCATCGTCGTTAGTTACGGCAATAAAAAGATCTACCTGCTCGATATGTTCTTCTGCTAACAACTCCTGATCTGAAGCATCGCCATAAAAAACGATCGTATCGTGTAATAGCTCAGCCAGTTCGGCAGCGCGCTGCTGATTACGTTCAATCAATTTTACGCTGTAGTTTTTTTCCAGCCGCAGCGCCAGGCCATAGCCAATATTGCCGCCGCCAACGAGCATAATTCTTTTGTAGGGTTTTTCCAGTCGTTGCATCTCGCTCATAACCGCACGGATATGCTGACTGGCTGCGATAAAAAAGACTTCATCGCCAGCTTCGACGATGGTTGAACCTTGCGGACGAATGGGGCGATCCTGACGGAATATGGCTGCAACACGCGTATCGATATGTGGCATATGTTCACGCATAATCGATAACGGATTACCAATCAACGGACCGCCATAATAAGCTTTCACCACCGCCAGGCTAACTTTACCTTCAGCAAAATTTACTACCTGTAACGCACCGGGGTACTCGATCAAACGATAAATATTATCGATTACCAGCTGTTCTGGGGAGATTAAATGATCGATAGGCACCGCTTCCGGTATAAACAACTTTTCTGCGTCGCGGATATAGTCGGCAGCACGAATACGCGCAATACGGTTAGGCGTGTTGAACAGCGTATAAGCTATTTGACAGGCGACCATATTCGTTTCATCGGAGCTGGTTACCGCAACCAGCATATCAGCATCCTGCGCGCCGGCCTCACGCAATACCCGCGGATGGGAACCGTGCCCCTGAACCACGCGTAAATCGAACTTATCCTGTAGTTGACGCAGACGCGTAGCGTCTTTATCCACGACGGTAATATCGTTATTTTCGCCCACCAGGTTTTCTGCCAGCGTGCCGCCCACCTGACCCGCTCCGAGAATGATTATTTTCATCGTTGTTTCAACTTATAGGTTGTCGCAGCGCATACTACGTTATCTTTTTATTAGCTTAGCGTAAAAGAATCCATCCCCATCCTGTGGGTGCGGGAAACACTGTAGCCCGATCGTTGAATCGTCGCTAAGTGGAATATGTTCAGCATCCTTGTGGCGCTCCAGGAAACTTTCAATCTGCAAGTGATTCTCTTCCGGCAGGATGGAACAGGTCGCATAAACCAGCGTGCCGCCAGATTTCAGATGAGGCCAGATAGCATCCAGGATTTCGCGCTGCAGTGCTGCCAGTTCGGGAATATCACGGTCGCGCCGCAACCATTTAATATCAGGATGGCGACGAATGACTCCGGTAGCGGAGCAGGGAGCATCCAGCAAAATGCGATCGAACAGCGTATCGTTGCACCATTGTTCCGGGAATCGCCCATCGCCCTGTTTCACATCCGCCTGCATATTTAACCGCTTCAGGTTTTCATAAACGCGCTTCAATCGTTGCGCATCTATGTCCACTGCCATAACGTGTGCATTCGGTGCCACTTCAAGGATATGCGTGGTTTTGCCGCCAGGAGCTGCGCACAAGTCGAGGATATGCTCTCCGTTCTGTGGTGCAAGCCAGGTGACGCAGCCCTGCGCTGAAGCATCCTGTACCGTTACCCACCCCTGCCCGAAACCGGGCAACTGACCCACCGACGACGGTGTCTCTAACATCAAAGCATCAGGATAAACGGGATGAGGCATGGCATTGTTGCCGCTTTCCTGCAGCAATGCCAGCCACTGCTCACGGCTATGGTGCTGACGATTAACGCGTAGCCACATCGGGGGGCGTTGATTATTCGCCTCAATAATCTGCTGCCATTGCTCTGGCCATGCCAGCTGTAGACGTTTCAATAACCAACCCGGATGTAAAAAGCGCTGCGGAGATTGCTCAAGCTGCGCCATCAGCTCGGACTGTTGGCGCTGGAACTGACGCAGAACGCCATTTACCAAACCTTTCATCAGGGGGCGTTTCAGGACGGTTGCGCCCTCAACCGTTTCAGCCAGCGCGGCGTGAGCTGGGATACGCGTATAAAGCAGCTGATAAAGGCCGACCATAATCAAGAAATGCAGCGAACGTTGTTTGCCGGTTAACGGACGAGACATAAGCTGCTGAATCGCAGCTTCAAGAAGCGGTAAAGTGCGCAATACGCCGAAACAGAGTTCCTGTAACAACGCACCATCTTTATCGGACAGATTTTTTTGTGCCACTGGCAACAGGTTGCTCAGTGATTGCCCCTGTTCTACCACGCGCTCAAGTGTTTGGGCCGCAAGGCTGCGGAGATTAACCGTTTTTTTCATATTTGAATCATCAATAAACTAAGCCCGGTATTATTACCGGGCTTTGAATCAGGTGAGGCGCGTTCCTGGCGTAAACCACTCGCGGCGTGAATTCAGAATATCCTGCGCTGACATGGCTTTTTTACCTGCAGGCTGCAGCGTTTGGATATTTAATATGCCTTCCGCTGTGGCAATTTGGATGCCGCTTTTATCAGCCAGCACAATCTCGCCGGGCTGATAACCCGCCTGATGCGGCATAACGCTGGCCTGCCACACCTTAACCGGCTGCTCTTCAATGTAAAAGTAGCTAACAGGCCAGGGGTTAAAAGCGCGGATACAGCGTTCAAGCTGAGCCGCCGACAGAGTCCAGTCGAGCTGAGCTTCTTCTTTACTTAATTTCTCTGCATAGGTTGCAAGAGCGTCGTCCTGCGGCTGTGGCTGGGCGCTGCCCTGACTTAAATGCGTAAGGGTTTCCAGTAATCCTTGCGGACCCAACTCTGCCAGCCGGGTATATAAAGTTGCACTGGTATCCGCCGCGGTGATGGGGCATGCCAGTTTCAGCAGCATGGCTCCGGTATCCAGGCCGGCATCCATTTGCATAATGGTTACGCCGGTCTCGCTGTCGCCAGCCCAAAGCGCGCGTTGAATGGGCGCCGCGCCGCGCCAACGCGGGAGCAGAGAACCATGAACATTAATACAGCCGAGGCGTGGCATATCTAATACTGCCTGCGGCAGGATCAATCCATAGGCGACTACCACCATAACATCAGCCTGCAAATCGGCAACAAGCTGCTGACTTTCCACTGGGCGGAGCGATTTCGGCTGAAATACCGGAAGGTCATGCTGTTGCGCAAGTAGCTTAACCGGGCTGGGGGTGAGTTTATTACCGCGTCCGGCTGGGCGGTCGGGTTGGGTAAAAACACCAACTAGCTGATGTCCAGACGTAAGCAGCGCGTCAAGATGACGCGCTGCAAAGTCAGGGGTGCCGGCAAAAATTATTTTTAAAGATTCGGACACGCTATTCCTTACTGTCAGGAGGCACGGGTATTAAGGCGAGCCAGCTTTTCCAGTTTTTGACGAATACGCTGGCGTTTTAACGGGGAAAGATAATCAATAAAAAGTTTCCCAACCAGGTGATCCATCTCATGCTGAATACAAATCGCCAACAGGCCATCCGCTTCCAGTTCAAAAGGTTTGCCTTCACGATCCAGCGCGCGAATTTTTACCCGCTCGGAACGCGGGACCAACGCACGTTGCTCAGGAATAGAAAGGCAGCCTTCTTCAATACCTGTTTCACCGCTTTCTTCCAGCAGCTCAGGATTAATCAGCACCAAACGCTCATCGCGGTTTTCTGAGACATCAATAACAATAATGCGCTGGTGAATATCGACCTGAGTAGCCGCCAGACCAATACCTTCTTCAGCGTACATCGTCTCGAACATATCATCGACGATACGCTGGATTTCCGCATCCACTTTAGCGACGGGTTTCGCAACAATGCGAAGTCGATCGTCGGGGTAATGTAATACTTGTAAAACTGACATAACTTTCCAGATCTGTATTCAGAGAAATAACCATCGTTACCTCTTATTGTAGACATTTCATTCCTTGATTGACAGCATTGCGCACCAGGGAAAGCGGGTACTGGCGCACATTGACAGGGAATGCGAGATGGCTTCACGAGAAGTATGGTTACGCCTGATGAACATAAAAGGGCTGTGCGGCGAAAAAATGCTAAGAGCCGCAAAATTATTAAGTCACGGCGGCCATAACGATCCGCAAAATTATATTGCGGCAGGCTTTGATGCCATGCAAATTAAGGCATTCCAGACGGTACCTGAAAGTAGCCTTGAACAGGCTCAGCGTTGGCTCGAACAGCCCGCTCATCATTTAATTACGGCTGAAGACGCGTTATTCCCGCCCCTGTTAAAAAATATTGCGCGTTATCCTGCGGCATTAATGGTGCGCGGCGATCCGCAACTGCTCGCTACGCCGCAGCTGGCCGTAGTAGGTAGCCGCAACGCTTCACATTATGGCCGACAATGGGGAGAGTATTTTACCCAAACCCTGGCTTCTAGCGGGCTGACCATTACCAGCGGCCTGGCGCGCGGGATCGATGCCGTGGCCCATCGGGCTGCCTTAACGGTAAAAGGTAAAACTATCGCTGTGCTGGGAAGTGGGCTGGAACGGCTATATCCCGCTAATCATCATCGTCTTGCGGAAGAGATTGTTATGGCTGGTGGGGCGCTTGTGTCAGAGTTTCCGCTTAATACCTTACCGCTTGCGTATAATTTCCCACGGCGTAACCGCATCATCAGCGGGCTTAGCCTGGGGGTTCTGGTCGTCGAGGCTTCTCTTAAAAGCGGTTCATTAGTTACGGCGCGTTACGCGCTGGAGCAAAACCGGGACGTTTACGCCTTACCTGGGCCGTTGGGAAGCTACGTCAGCGAGGGCGGGCACTGGCTTATTCAGCAGGGAGCGTTATTAGTTGCCCATCCGAATAATATTCTTGAACAGATCAACAGTGAACTGCAGTGGTTACCGCTTTCGGAGCAGAATACAATTAATTCTTCAGACAATGCTGATGGTCCATTGCCATTTGCCGAGGTGTTGGCTAACGTAGGAGATGAGGTTACACCTGTTGACGTCGTCGCTGAACGTGCCGGCCAACCTGTGCCAGCCATCATAGCTAAACTGCTTGAGCTGGAGTTAGCAGGATGGATCGCAGCTGTACCCGGCGGCTATGTCCGATTGAGGAGGGCATGCCATGTTCGACGTACTAATGTACTTATTTGAAACTTATATCCACAGCGAAGCAGAGATGCGCGTTGACCAGGATAAACTGACGGATGATCTGGCTGATGCTGGATTTCATCGTGATGACATCAATAATGCGTTGAACTGGTTGGAAAAATTAGCAGATTATCAGGACGGTCTTGTCGCTCCGATACTGCTCACCACCGATCCGCTCTCGATGCGTATCTATACAGAGGAAGAAAGCCAGCGTCTTGATGCCAGCTGTCGCGGCTTCATTCTGTTTCTGGAGCAAATTCAGGTTTTGAACCTGGAAACGCGTGAGATGGTTATCGAACGGGTAATGGCTCTGGATACGTTTGAATTCGATCTGGAAGATCTCAAATGGGTGGTGCTGATGGTGCTATTTAACATTCCAGGATGCGAAAATGCATATCAGCAGATGGAAGAGTTACTTTTTGACGTCAATGAAGGAATGTTGCACTGAGTTGTTTCACAGTGTCCTAACACAATGAGTAAACCAGCACTTTTCACAGTGCGAAAACATGAATCCTGCCCCACCTGTGGGGCAGATCTTGTTATTCGCTCCGGAAAGCATGGTCCTTTTCTTGGCTGTTCACATTATCCGGAATGTGATTACGTTCGTCCTCTGAAAAATCAGTCGGATGGGCATATCGTTAAAGTTCTGGAAGGACAACGCTGTCCAGTTTGCCAGGCTGACCTGGTATTACGTCAGGGGCGTTATGGCATGTTTATCGGCTGTAGTCGCTATCCGGAATGTGAGCATACAGAAGTGATCGATCGTCCAGATGAAACCTCCATTGCTTGCCCGCAGTGCCGGCAGGGGCATCTGGTACAACGGCGTTCACGTTTTGGTAAGTCTTTTCATGCCTGCGATCGTTATCCTGATTGTCAGTTTGCAGTGAATTTCACGCCAAAAGAGGGAACGTGCATATATTGTCATTTCCCTTTATTAATCGAAAAGAAGACGGCACAAGGTTTGAAACGCTTTTGCGCCAGCAAAGCGTGCGGCAAACCCGTTGATGCAGGAAACAGTAGTGAATAAAGAAATCATTCCCGGAACGGTTGGCTGGTGTGTTGAACAGCTTCAACAGCAGGCGGTTATTGCGTACCCAACAGAAGCTGTATTCGGGCTGGGTTGCGATCCTGATAGTGAAGAAGCAGTCATGCGATTACTGGCGTTCAAGCAGCGCCCGGTAGAAAAAGGGTTGATTTTAATCGCTGCCGATTATCAACAGTTTATACCCTACATTGCCGACCACGAGCTTTCTGTAACGCAGCGCGAAAAGATGTTTTCTTCCTGGCCTGGCCCGGTAACGTGGGTATTGCCGGCGTTACCGCAAACGCCACGCTGGTTGACGGGACGTTTCGACACGCTGGCGGTGCGCGTCAGCGATCATCCAGCAGTACAAGAACTATGTCGGCAATTTGGTAAGCCTCTGGTTTCAACCAGTGCCAACCTGAGCGGTCAGTCTCCCTGTCGTAACGTTGAAGAAGTCCTGCGGCAGTTTGGCGATCGTTTCCCTGTGTTGCGGGGTGAAACCGGTGGCCGGCTTAACCCTTCTGAAATTCGCGATATTATCAGCGGCGATATTATTCGTCAGGGATAGGATATGGATAACTTCGTGGTTATTGGCAACCCGATTGCCCACAGTAAATCACCTCTGATTCATCATGAGTTTGCTAAACAAACGGGTATTGAACATCGTTATGGACGATTGCTTGCGCCGCTCGATGGCTTTGCTTCAAGCTTGCATAACTTTTTACAGCAGGGCGGGCAGGGAGCCAACGTAACGTTACCGTTTAAGCAGCAGGCTTATGAGCTGGCTGATGTGCTAACGGAGCGGGCGGCTCTGGCTGGTGCCGTGAATACCTTATACAAGCGTCAGGATGGGCAATTACTGGGAGATAATACTGACGGCATCGGCTTACTGAGCGATCTGGAAAGGCTATCTTTTATCAAACCCGGCGATAATATCCTGTTGATTGGCGCGGGTGGTGCCGCGCGCGGCGTTATCCTGCCCTTACTTTCCCTGGGGTGTTCTCTGACTTTAACCAATCGCACCCTGGCGCGGGCTAACGAGCTGGCGACTATTTTTGCGCATACCGGTGTAATTGAAGTCTTATCGATGACGGAGCTGGCAGACAAAAAGTTTGATTTGATAATTAACGCCACTTCCAGTGGGGTTGAAGGGGCTATCCCGGCCCTGCCTGTTTCGCTCATTAATTCCAGCACGCGCTGCTACGATATGTTTTATCAGCAGGGGGCGACACCTTTCCTGGACTGGTGCCAGCAGTCAGGTGCAACGGCCACGGCAGATGGTTTAGGCATGCTGGTAGGGCAGGCGGCCCATGCTTTCCTGCTTTGGCATGGGATATTGCCGGACGTTGCGCCAGTACTGAGTCGTTTGCAGACGGAACTGGTTTCGTGAACCAGGCGATTCAGTTTCCCGACAGGGAGAATTGGGATGAAATACGCCAGACAGTTTGTTTTCCAGTAATGGTTAACGGTTTTCAACTAACCTGTGCCATTACGAGAAATGTCCTGTACCAGCGGTTCGGTGAAGGTGAGCCGCTGGATATTTTTCGCGCTAACCGCTGGGATCTGGAAGATCAGGCGCAAGAGCTGATAGAAGCTCATAAAGAAGACGATCAGGGTTGGGTCTGGCTTTCCTGATCCAGATAGTCATCTTTCCAGGTAACATAGTTGCTTGCTGAATAGCGTAATCCCTCAATCTCTTTTTCATTCAGCGGACGGACTTGTTTAACCGGGCTGCCAAGATAGAGGTAGCCTTTTTCGAGTCGCTTACCCGGAGGGACCAGGCTGCCTGCGCCAATCATAACGTCGTCTTCTACTGTTACGCCGTCCAAAAGAATAGAACCCATGCCAACCAATACACGGTTGCCAATAGTACAGCCATGCAACATCGCTTTATGGCCAACCGTCACTTCTTCCCCAATGATAAGAGGAAAGCCTTCCGGCTGCGCGGCTGATTTATGTGTCACGTGCAGAACGCTGCCATCCTGAATATTGCTGCGTTTACCAATAACGACTTTATTTACATCTCCCCGTATCGCCACCAACGGCCAAATACTGACATCATCTTCCAGAGTTACATCACCAACGACTACGCTGGTGGCATCCACCATCACGCGATTACCCGTACGGGGGAAAAATTGCTTATAAGGACGTAAAGCAGTAGCCATGATATTGCTCCTTTAATGTGAGGTCATGCAGCGTAGCGAATAACGGATGAAACCATCATTGATATTGTGCGGTAATTTTCAGCCGATCGCATAAGATCGCAGCGAAAAGAATGAAAAGTCAGCAACCAGTAAAAAAGATCGAAAAAAGGCTTGTGCAATGAATTCGGATCCCTATAATGCGCCTCCATCGACACGGCACAACGGCTTACGCCACGCGGTGTTGAGCGGTTCAGCAGAGACTGAATCGCCGGAGAAAAACTTCTGAAAAAGGGGTTGACTCTGAAAGAGGAAAGCG
>NZ_NWUO01000026.1 GCF_002895925.1 Mixta theicola
ATGAGTTTGTTGTCATCATGGAAAAGGATGCATCAGAGCAGAGCGCGAAAATATGGACTCCGGGCGCCTTGCTGCCGCTGCCGCTGATTATCTTTGAACCGGGAAGCGGGACACGCGCCCTGATTGACCAGTGGTTCCGGGAGACGGGACATATTGCCTGCCCGGTCATGGAGCTTGGCAGTATCGAGGCTATTAAAAGAATGGTCCGTGCAGGTCTTGGCTACAGCATTGTTCCCCGAATGTCCGTTGCATGCATCGAGGAAAGATCGGGGCTCGATCTTTACTCTGTGACGCCCTCTCTTCACCGGACTCTCGGGGCAGTTATGCGGGAGGACCGGATTGTAAGCAGAGGAATCAATGAAGTGCTGAAAAGCCTAAACAGCAGTTTTGCAAAAAACGAAATCATATAAATATTATTCGATATCTAAACCGGACAGGTCCGGTCTACTCTTCCCGGCGAAGTATCACTACAGCGTTTACCAGCTACCAATGTCCGCTCCTGGCACACAGCGGACATTCAGTCCGGTTAAGCTTCCCTGCCTGAAGCGAACGAGTCTGGCGTGCAGTGCGCAATCAGCCCTGAATGCCGCTGAGAGTGACACTGATGTTAAACGGCACAGCGCGCCCGGCATAGCCGGTTACAGGCACATACATCGCTGCCGCATCATACCTTTCTCTGAACGGCTTAAACCAACTCCCAGCAAAAAAACAGCTATGGTAAACCCTTTTAACTACGGTGAACGGGCTTTACGGCGCTTGCGACGTTAAGTCTTGGCGTCTGCAGCTTACTGCTAACGCCAGGGGGCAATATAACTCTCAGCGACAGCCATAGCACTTAACACGCTAGCCGCTAACTTAAGTAAGCAACCGATACAAAACACATAGTAAAAGTTAGTTGTTAAATACTTCTTAAAATCATTAGCTTATTAATAACTAATTGTTAGTTTCATTCAGATACAATGACGGCTGCGTAATCGCTCGTTCCGCAGAAGCCAAGGCTTTAGGCATTAAAATGGGCGACCCTCTTTTCAAAAATGAGCGTTTTTTCCGCGAAAAAGGCGTTCATATTTTCTCCAGTAATTATGCGCTTTATGGCGACATGAGCCAACGTATGATGGCTATTCTTGGTGAGATGGCACCTGGGCAAGAGATCTATTCCATTGATGAAAGCTTTCTCGATGTGTCCGGTATTGCCAGCTATATGCCATTGCACGATTTTGGTGTTCAAATGCGAGAGCGTGTCAAAAGGGATACACACTTAACGATTGGTGAACCGCTCCGGTTTTCCTGGAGAGTATTTTGCCTGAGTGATCAGGCTGCCACATCCCGGTCATTCAGCGAAGCGTAATAGGCTTTTTCTGCCTCCACTGGCGGGATATATCCGGTCCGTTCCATCAATCGGTGATTATTGTACCAGTCCACCCATTTCAGCGTAGCCAGCTCAACATCCTGTCGGGTTTTCCAGCTTTGCCTGTGGATCACCTCCGCTTTGTACAACCCGTTGATACTTTCTGCCATCGCATTGTCATATGAGTCGCCCGTGCTGCCTGTTGAAGCCAGCAGCTCCGCGTCCTGCAGCCGTTGCGTGTACGCCAGTGACACATATTGCGAACCTTTGTCGCTGTGATGGATGGTACCGCTCGGGCGTCTGGCCCACAGCGCCTGCTCCAGTGCATCCAGCACGAACGACGTTTCCATCGTGGATGAGACCCGCCAGCCCACGATAACACCGGCGAACACATCAATGATGAAGGCCACATATGCGAACCCCTGCCAGGTGCTGACGTAGGTAAAATCGGCCACCCAAAGACTATCGGGCCGTTCAGCCACGAACTGCCGGTTCACCCGATCCTGCGGTGTTTCGGCTTTGTTGCTGCGGGTGGTTCTGACACTTTTGCCGCGTGTCACCCCACGTAGCTGCAGGGCTTTCATCAGGCGCTCAATGGTGCAGCGGGCAACGCCGACACCTTCACGTTTTAGCTGTCGCCAGACCTTACGCACACCGTAAACGCTGTAGTTTTCTTCGTATACGCGCTGTATCTCAGGTATCAGCACGGCATCGCGTTTATCCCGACTACTGCGTCGTTCAGGACACTTCCGGCGTTGCTGATGCCAGTAGTACGTTGACGGAGCAATATCCAGCTCATGACAGACTGGCCCGACCCCGTGTTCACCGCTCAGATTTTCCAGAAGTGGCATTATTTTTTCCAGTGGCGGTCGAGCTCCGCCTGGGCAAAATACGCTGAAGCCTGACGCAGAATATCATTGCTGCGGCGCAGCTCGCGGACTTCCCGCTCCAGTTCTTTCAGACGCTGGCGTTCGCTGGCAGTCAGCGCATTCTGCTCATCATCAACGGGCTCCTGCTGACGGATCCAGATACGCAATGTCTCGGGAGTGCAGCCGATCTTAGGGGCAATGGAGCAGATAGCGGCCCATTGTGAGTTGTAGGTATTCTGGTTTTCCAGAACCATACGAATAGCGCGTTGACGAACTTCAGGGGGAAATCGGTTATGTTTTGTCATCCTGGTTACCTCTCTCAAAGAGTGTAGTCTCCAGGATTACCGGGGCGGTTCATTGGTGTTGGATTCGGCCCTTCTAAAACCTTGGCTAAGCTGGCAAATCATGCGGCTAAAAAGTGGAGTAAAACAGGTGGTGTTGTCGATCTATCCAACCTGGAGCGCCAGCGTAAACTGATGGCTTTACTACCTGTCAGCGAGGTTTGGGGGATTGGAAGCCGGCTTGAAAAAAAACTCTCACAAATTGGAATAACTAAAGCTCTTCACCTCGCTGATGCAAATGTTGCAATGATACGAAAGCACTTTGGCGTGATCCTAGAAAGGACCGTTCGTGAGCTTAACGGAGAGCCCTGTATAGCTCTGGAAGATGTTCCTCCCCCCAAGCAGCAAATTGTATGCTCCAAGTCATTCGGCCAGCGTATTATCGCGCTTGAGGACATGCAGCATGCAGTTGTGATGTATGCAACAAGGGCAGCTGAAAAGCTTAGAGAACAGAATTCAAAATGCAAACACATAGGCGTTTTCATAGCCACTGGCCGGTACGGTAACGAACCTCAATATGCCAACTCAGCGTCATTCACCTGTCATTATCCGACCAGCGATACACGTGATATCGTGTCCCTTGCTATGAAGGGTCTGGATACTATCTGGCGTGAAGGCTATCGATTTGCCAAAGCTGGAATCATGCTTAGCGATTTTTACCAATCCAATGTAGCCCAGTTAGACATGTTCAGTGAGCAGCTGCCGCGCGCAAACGCTGACACCCTAATGAAAACCTTAGATACCATCAATCATTCTGGGTTGGGGAAAGTTTGGTTCGCAGGCCAAGGGATAAATAATCCTTGGCAGATGAAGCGTGAAATGCTCTCTCCTCGTTATACAACCTGTCTCGATGAATTGCCCAAAGCTAAGTAATATTTGGACACTCGCTTACTCTGCGCTCATCAGAATCTTCTGCTTTATAAAGTAATAAACGCCGACCATTTGTATGTAAAACCAAACTAAACCAATGGACCAACAGATTACTGAAACTGTTAGTTTCCACGAATCTAGCTGTTGAGGTGGTGAAAATAAATGCACAGCTGAAAACCAAATAAAAAAGTAGGGCGCTAGGCTAGACAGGGTACTTATCAGAGCTATCTCTAAGTTAATTTTCATTACAACTCCTCCTTAATCAGGCAACGCTACCATGCAACATGCTCCTTCCTGAAAAATAAATCCCCCAGAATGCGCCCTTTTTCAATCTCAATTCAGGATCAATTTGAGATTGAGTAGGATCTGCTTGTGACCTTTCTTTGCGCTAAAGTGATCTTGTTCTCTTTTTGAGCCTGAAATGCACGCGAAAGCAGTATGGTGTTGACCTATAGAGTCAACTAAAGTACACTTTAAAAGTGAGTTTTTGCTTATGTTCTCATTCTGAGAGTGAAAGTTAGCGCGTTACCTGATTTCTCAAATTGCTCTTGAATCTATGTAAACGGAGAAGGTATGAAAATTTTTGTTGATGATGGCTCTACAAATGTCAAAGTTGCATATGAAGCTGATGGTAAGAGAAAAAATGTAATAAGCCCGAATAGCTTTAAACGTGGCTGGTCCGTTCAGTTTGGAAATCAGCAAATATTTAACTACTCACTTAATGGTGAGAACTATACCTTTGATCCGATCAGTCCAGATGCATTAACCACTACAAATGTTGCTTATCAATATGGCGATATTAACGTGATTGCTATTCACCACGCACTATTGATGACTGGGATTCAACCACAAGAGGTTGAATTAGTGGTTACACTTCCTTTAGCCGAGTATTACGATAAAAATAATCAAATTATCGAAGAAAATATTAATAAAAAGATTATTAATGTAATGCGTCCTGTTACTTTGAAAGGGGCAGAAACATTTACTGTTAAAAGCGTTACTGTTCTTCCTGAATCAATCCCGGCCGGTTTTGAAGTTGTTAAAAAGCTCGATCCGACTCAATCCCTTCTTATTGTCGACTTAGGCGGTACTACGCTTGATATCTCCCAAGTCCGTGGAAAAATGAGCGGTATATCTAAAATTCATGGTGATCCTAATGTTGGGGTCAGCATTATGACGGATGCAGTCAAAGATGCTCTTTCAATCGCTAAAACTCAAGGCAGCAGCTATCTGGCAGATGATGTGATAATTCACAGAAACGATAGTAAGTATCTGAAAAATAGAATTAATGATGAGTCACATATTTCTACAGTAGAAAATGCTCTTAAAGAATCAGAGGCAAGCTTAACTAAAAGAGTTCTGCAAGCAATTGACGATTTTCACGGCTATTCGCATGTCATGGTAATCGGTGGAGGAGCAGCAATAGTTGCGGATGCTATTCAGAGTCATACAACAGTGCAGAAAGATAGATTCTTTATTGCTGAAGAACCTCAATTTGCCTTAGTAAATGGCATCTATCAAATCGGGTAATTTCAATGGATACCAGACGGAAGCTTACTTACTATGTACATCCCGAAGACTTCAAAGGGGATAAATTGCTCTGTGATAAGCTTAGTTCCCTTGAAAAGTCAGAAAAGAGCCGCTTATTAAGAGCGGCTACAATCGCAGGGTTTGCATTATTTAGGCAGGATGAGCGTATACCCCACTTATTAACAGCTTTGCTTGACGAAAACACTACTATGGCCGAGATCATGCAGGTTATTAGTAGTGTTAAACCGGATGCCTTAGGGACTGGATCTGTAGAACGGCATGAATTGATGCAGACGTTACTAGAATCTATTTTGCTTCATGTAAAAAACCTAAAAAATGAAGGGCTTGTGAAGGATGCTGCTCCGCCTTACGAGCCCGAATACGATGCAGAATCCGAAGAAACAAGGCGCAATGCCTTGAACATGTTTCATCAGCCTAATTTTAAATCATAAGTTTAACACTGCTATATTATAGCAGTGTATCTTATGTTTTTAGTTACATCATACTAATGAGTGTGCTTGATCTAAATGGTGCACACTTTAGCTAAGAGGTTGGTATGTAAGCTCAGATCAACCTGGAATGGTGCTTCATCAATACGTATCAGAGTGCTGTCAGTAGTCACTTGAGGCTAAGAAGAAAAGAGGGAATAAGATGTCTTTATTTTTACATCTAATTGATTTTATAACTTTTGTTATGTCCCTATCTCTAGGGATCGCTATTGGTAAAGAAGCACCACGACCTAAGCTTGGCATGTTACTTGGTGCAATATTTGGGGTAATTATCGGGGGAGCCATTGTAAATTGGGCAATAAACCAACGTCAGCTCCAGTGTGAAAGTGATGATGTATCCCGAGTAAATTGTGAAGCATATTAATATACGTGCTGGCTTACAGGAGTTTTCACTAATCAGGTAGGAAAATTATATGATTGAAAAAAGCCGCTTACGCGGCTGTAGTCAATTTACCCGAGCCTAGCCCGATCTGCTCTCCGTCTTTCTTCCGCTGCATCGGCGATAGTTAAAGTCTCTTGCTGCAGAAATTTATCAGTCGGCAGATTATCTACCATGTAACCAGTGAGATGTAGCCACTTGCGCATGATAGCGAGATCGTCATGCAAATTCGCCAGCGTATTCCTGCCCCATTTTGACACCTGCGATACATACCACGCGGAGGAATGTTCCGCACCGGATTCTTCTCTGGTCAGGTCTTTATATCTCTCATAATTATCGCCACTGAAAGTAAGACCCCTTTCTGACTCAATATTTTCTACCCGAAAGTCTCTGATTAGTTCTTTATTAATAAAGATAGTCAGCACCTCATCGGTCCCAATATGGTCGTATGAATACGGGAAATGTTCAATCAAACTCAGGCGAACCATTTTGTACAAGTCTTTAGCGGTAAATAGCGGGTTCTTAAGTTTATACAAGTCGTTCATCTTGATTCCTATATCATGAAAAATACCGTTTAACCTTAACTTATTGTGCCGCGCCATGAAAGTCGCGCCTGTTGGAACCGTTCGCCTAGTTCGGCAAAACGCCTGTTCTGCCGGACGTGCCCTATAAACAAAAAAGCCGCCCCAGTGGGACGGCCTAAAACGTAAAGCTGTTTTATGTTCCTAGGGGAACTTGTCTCCGGTTAAAGAAACTTTTCGATTAGTGACAATATTGCCGTCACCAGATTGATAATCGCTATTACTAGTTCGATCATAACCCGCACCTCCATCTCTGTGGCGCGTAGGTTACTAAGCGTCCCCCATACCTCTAATCCGCCCATCCGGGTTCTGCTATTCACTTTACCAAAAGAAGAATTTCACCCCGCTCCCGCCCAGGCCTCCGGGTGCGAAACCGGAAGTGGGCTATACCTTTCCCTGCCTGCTTGCCGACAGTTTAGGTACTGTTTACTACCAAATTCAGGTTTGAAGAGTTGATCTGGCATCGTTCAGGGGCAGTTCAACGTGGTTTTACTTCTCTGGACGCTGGCATTATAAACGGTAAATGCTGCTTATAGAATGCTCATTTGCAAGGGTAGGTCAAAAGACGTATAATTAACTCGCCAAAAGAAGAATTTCACCCCGCTGTACGCCGGATGCCCGCGAAGCATCACAGGCTACAGAGCAGAAAACCCGCCTTGAGCGGGTTTTCTGCTTAATGAAGGCCCCGTAAGGCGGTTTTTTATGCCCTTTCCCCGCCGCTTGGTAAAACTTCCATTGTGCCTAATCAACCCAAAAAAAAGCTGCCTTGAATTACCTGGCAGCTTTTTGGTTGCAGTTGCTCAATGTAAATTACCTTTAACCTGCTTTGCGCTTGAATCCCACAACATTCTTTTTAGGGGCGCTGGCGCGTTCCGTTGCATGCCTAAGTGCGTCACGCGCAGCTGAACGTGCAGCGTTCTCAATGATCGCATCCATCCCGTCTGCTGCAGCAATTCTTACATTGCGTGCAGCTCCGCCGTACAGCATGCCGTTTTCAGTTTCTAGAGGTTTACACCATGAATCTTTCATCTCAGATTCCCGCAGGTAATACTTCGGATCGAAGCAATTATTAAGTTATCAGAACTTGCTTTAACCGCAACGCCAATCACTGCTTTCGTTCGCTAAAGTGCCCATTCTGACGTATTCCCAAACTTATCCACCATTTCTGTGGATAACGTTATAGGTCATGTCTATTTCAGACGATGAAAACGTGCGATATAGCATTTCAGGGGGGCAGGGCGGCCAGCGCTAGGGCAGAACGTATCAGCTTCTCCGTTGCGCTTTACGGTAAAGCTCCGCTAAGAGATCGGAACTGACGGATAAGGCGATGCGGTAATTTGGACGTAGCCGCACGTCACCGTGTGCAGTTTCATATCCTAGGAACTGATGCTGTAGCCATGCTGAAAATTTATGAAGCTATCAGCCGTACAAAACCGTGGTTTCTGTACACCATGCTAAAGCACCCGCAGAAAGAATAAGAAGTTAAGCAAGCTAATATTTTCTTCAGCAATAATTTCAGCGAGTTTCTATTTGTGCCTTTCTCGCCATGACATTAGGGTATACCCAAATGTCATAGCCTAAAAGCACCCATTTTTTCCTTTAAGTCATCATATAAAAGTCATGGTATAATAAGTCATAACCTAAAAGTCACGCTTGAGTGAAAAATGTACATTTTTGCTTATCTCCGAGCTTCGACGCGAGAGCAGGACGCTAAACGAGCTAAAAACCGTCTTCAGCAGTTCGTTACAGAGCGTGGGCACCGTATTGCCAGCTGGTACATTGAAAATGTCTCAGGTGCTTCCCTTCAGCGTCCGGAGCTGATGCGACTGCTTGAAAATGCGGCCCCGGGTGACGCGATATTGATTGAACAGGTCGATCGCTTATCTCGCCTTGATGACGATGGTTGGAAATTGCTTAAGGAGCTCATAAGCAGTAAAAGCATATCGATTATCAGCCTGGACTTGCCAACAAGTTACGTTGCGCTCGAAAATCATCGTGGAGACGAATTTACGGCAGCTATGTTGCGGGCTATAAACTCCATGATGCTAGATATGCTCGCAGCCATTGCACGGAAGGATTATCAGGATCGACGTCGCCGTCAGAGTGAAGGCATAGTAAAGGCAGTTGAGGGTGGAAAATTCAAAGGTCGTCAGCCGAACATATTGATGCATAAAAATGTTATTAAACTTCGGCTGCATAATGGTATGAGCATTCGGGAGACTGCTTCAATCTGCGGAATTTCAGAACGTCAGGTTATTAGGATTACGCAGCGCCATCTCAGTAACAGTGATCCTGAAGGGAAGGGGGTAGATGATGAAGCAAACAGCATTTGAACGCGGGGTCCATGCAGCTGGCTTATTTAAGCGATTTTCAAAAACAGTCAGGCTATCAAATGACTCCTGTCTAAACTGGGTTCATAAAAAAGAACTACCAGAGATTTTAGGGCGTCTGCCTGTTCCAATAGCCATTTTCTGTTTGTTAATAACGGCTCTTCTTTGCGGCTTGCTGATAGGCAGCATAATCGTCTTAGCAGCTATATTCATCTATATGCTTTGCAACATAACTATTAGCGAGGAAGATGACTACAGCGATGATCATGCCCCTTCTTATGGGACTGAGTGGCGCAACGGTAGTGAGGGGACTGGAATTTATACAGGGCCAGAACATGGCCCTGGCCCATCTTATCGTGTAGATATCGAGGATGAAGAAGATTAGAGATTTAACGCCTCTAATCTTCATTAAGGTTACAGTTTCACTGCTCTTTTAGCGGTTTCAGCTGCGCTACCGCCAGCTTTTTGCACATCAGAACTTCCGTTTTTAAGTGCGCCATCAAGTGCGCCACCCACTCTAATGCCTGCCCATGACAGCGCCCCCATCCAGAACGCTGGCAGTACCAGAAACATTGTCGCCATAACAAAATTCATAATCAGATCATCTGAACTGTTCTGAAAACCCGCCATGTTAAAGCTGCTGTGTGTGTCAGAACTGTACAGCGCCGTCATCAACCAGCTGTCCAGCCAGCGTGCCAGTTCCCACCAGAACGTCAGGAAGTTAAGGGCGAATACCACAAACGTCAGCGTGATAACCGTTTTAATCTCATACGCTGAAAAAGCCAGAATAAGCGGCAGAACCACTACCACGGCCATGAGCAAAACAGCCTGGATCATTGGCAGCGCCTGGCGCATGGCGTCGAACGCCGGGAATGCCGCCAGACTGCCTAACGCGGTGCCGCCGATCGCAGCCACGCGAGAAACAGAGTTATCAAGCGTAAAATCGGCATTGCCTCCGTAGCCGGCATAGACGTGTCCTCCCTGCGATACGGTCAGACTCTCAGGGCTGACCAGACGGCGGATAATGGCCTCCTTATAGTCTGCTGAGTTGCCCCCGATCATTGTCATAGCAGCGGATAATCGCGTCCACAACCCAGGGTCAGCCTGATCAACAACACGGGCCTGCAGTCCGGTATCTGCTTTATTCCACCATTCGCTGCAGGTTGGGTAGCCACCCCGGCCGGTATCCGGCCTTCCGCTGTCGCGGCTTTCGTTCCAGGCAAATTCCGCCCGGGGCGTTTTGGATTGCAGGCTGCCGTAATAATTACTGAGGAAGGTTTTGCTGCCTATCCACTCAATATCACGCAGCGTCGCTTTGTCTTTTGTCTGCCCCTGATCCTGACGTTTCCACATATACAGCGCGAGCGAATAGCAGTCGTTGGTAAAGTCCTGCAGCTCTTCCGCAAGAGATTTGTTGTTAATCCGCGTGTGCTGCACCTCAAAGCGGAGCTGACGCATGTCCGGACGGCAGGGGATTGTGGCAACAGAAGCCTGCGTGATGCCCTTTGCCAGCTTGTGAATCAGATACCACCATACCGGCGCGGCAGCCGTCTGATCGTTAATGCTCGATATGACCGGTGAATATCCCGTGTCATCGGGCGCTTTTGGCGTCCACGTCCCGCAGCTCTGCGCTCGCGACGTGTCATATTTTATCGTGCTCATATCGACGTTCATCAGCGGCATACAACAGGCAATCATCACCAGAAAAGAGGAGTAAATCGCATGTTCCATGCGGGGTATGGACAGGGCACCTTTATTCCCCTCATCTTCACCTTCTTCACGCACTTTCAGCCAGATGCCGATAAGCCGGAAAGCGACAGGCGCGGCAAACAGACCCGTTGTGATGAGAATATTCCAGAGTCCGTTGTTTACAACCCAGCCAAGCAGGGTAAGGAAATATTCCAGGTAGCTGTTAGTCAGCATCAGGACGCTCCCGTGCCGCCGAGCAGCACCAGTTCACAGACGACGGCAAAAATGACGCTGACGGCCGCAATGCGGATAAGCGGCTGGCGGTGTTGCGGGCCGAAGCCCGGCGCACGAAATACTTTCACAAAACCCCACGCCAGCGCACCATAAACCGCCAGGCGCCACATCAGCCAGCCATAGCGGGCATGCTCCATCCAGTCACGAAATGCAGCGGCCTGAGCAGGATTCCTTACAGACTGGTCCGCGACAATGAGCCCGGCCAGCAGGAATACCAGCAGAGCGCCGGCAGTACACAGCACGCGAAACAGCACGGGGTGCCGGCGGAGAAATGAGGCGCGTTGCGCCCCGTTTTCGGTTTTCACAGGATGCGCTCTCATCAGTTGTTTTCCGTCTCAGGCACGGCCAGGCGGTTAATACGGTTGTCGGTGCTGTCATCGCTCTGCGTCTGCGGGTTACTGTTAACGCGCCCGTTTTCCCGATCGATAATGGTGAGCACTGAATTGCGGGACAGCTCGCGCTTGAGCTCCATTTCGTTGCGTAATGCGGTGATCTCGCGATCGATGGCCGCAACGCGACGATCGCCTTCCTCAATGGCCGCATTCTGCGCGGCAGCGTTAGGCTCAGACATGCCGGTAACAATCATGCGGCGCATAATCAGCGCGGTTTCAACCGTATCCGCCATCGCCAGTTCGCCGGCGAGGCGGGCGGTCAGGGCGGCGTTGTCAGGATCCCTCTGAAGTGCTCTGATGACGCCTGCAGTAATGGGTAAACTGCCGGTTTTGAGTTTTGCCAGGTTCGTCGCGTTAGGCTGCTCGGTGCCGTTAACGAGTTTTACAAGCTGTTCAGTGTTCTCTTTGGTGGTCTCTTCCAGGATGGGCGCAAATCCGGTGCCGGCCTGAGTGGCACCCGGCTGCTGTTCGTCATCGCCGCTGGTACATTGTGATGCGTCGCTGCAGGTGCGCAGAGAGCTGTCCCCCACGACCTGCACCACAGCTTTAGCCGCTTCTTCAGCGCTGGCATATTTTGCACAGGCCCCCCCGTTACAGCTGTTGCTGCTGACTGAGTCAGAACTCAGTACCGGCAGGCTGTTCATCATGTTGAATCCCGCAGCGGTTAAATCATGCGCTGGCCGGATGGCCTGCTGCCCCTGACCGCCCCGTTTCTGTCCGCCGATCCAGTTCTGGCCTGAGTTGCCCTGCAGCTTGTCCGCTGAGTTATTCACGCGGACAGCATCAGCGTCTCCGCTGTTAACAAGCGATCGGTATTCATCCATGACCGCGCCCTGCGTCCATTTGTTGTTGCCGGCAAAATCCATCATGCGCTTCGACATGTTCTGGCAGTTGAGCTGGGCTTTATCAAAAGAGACGTTTGCCTGCAGCACGCCGTTTGTGAGCATGTCGTACAGGCCGGGATTGGCACGCTGGATAATCATTGCCGGCAGGCTGGCGACGGCACCGGTGGCGTTCTGCACCACGTCGCCCATGAGGTTTTTGAAGCCGTTTGTTACGCCGTTGAGCTGATTACCGACCGTCGTTTTCAGGTCGAAGTTGCCGCACATCAGGTCGCTGCTCCAGCCTGCGCTCATACCGATTTTACGCATGCTGCTGCGCGTTGCCGGCTGTGAAATTACTGAGCCGCCGCCGAGCGTATAGTAGAGCTTGTCAGAAACCGCGCCGCTGACGTCCTTGCCGTAGCCTATGGCGCTGTTGTTTACGGAGGGCAGTGAAATACCGAATGCGCCGGACTGATCATCGTCTGCCGCCTGTGCGGGTGCCGCTGCGGACGCGATGCACAGCGCAAGCGCGGCCGATTTAAATTGAACTGGTGACATTGTGCCTCTCAGAAGTCAGTTGAATAGAGGAAGGTCTGGCCGCGTCGCTTGCAGCAGCTGTAGGGCTGCCAGAGCGCATACGCTTCGTTACCGTCCTGAGCAATGGGGTACGCGCCGTCCGGAAAGACGGCGCAGGAAGCGGAAAGCGTGGGCGACAGGCGCTGCCATTTATGATTTGCCGTGCCCGTGTTTTCTTTCACCTCTCCTGGCGGCCAGTAGCCGGCCTTGTGCGTGCCCTTCAGTACCTGATAAACGTGAGGCTGCCCGGAGCGGGTGATAATGTCGGCGACCCGCTGCGCGACCACGGCGGAGGCTTTGTCATCGTCTGTCTGGCTGACGAAGCCGGAGCGGGGATAAATGTTGCCCCACATGTTGGCGCTGGCCTGGCTGCCCAGTTCGCGCTGGCCGGGAACCAGCGCCTCGGGATACAGCGATTCAGGCAGTCCCGATCGCCAGACAAGTGAATCCAGCGTGCTCAGAAAGTAGGGATTGAATGGCGTGGCGGCGGTATCGCACGAGTAACCGGCAATGCTGCCGCCAATGACGGAGGTGGCAGGGTGGCCTATCGCATCAGCGTACTTGAACTTGATGTTCGACTTGCGCTGCCCGGGATTCTTGATATCCGCGGCGTTACCGCCGCCGGCTGGCGCACCGCTGGTCAGCGCGTTATCGATCGTACCGGACGCGCCGCTCATAAACGCCATTTCTGTCCAGGGATTACCGCCCGGGCCGGTGTAGGTGGACACCACCACTTCAGGAATGAAGTGCGTCACCTTGACGGAGGTTTTCACCGAACAGCCAAAGGGCGTACACATCAGCCAGTAACAGATGCCGCTGACGCGCCAGCTGATGCAGTCCTGGGTAATGGCGCTGGCAATGATGCCGGCAGTATTAATAGCGGAAACCGTGGCGGGAGTCGCGGCTGCTACCAGCACGGTGGCAACACCGGCGGCGTTGAAGTGTGTTCCGGGGGAGAAGCGCATCATTTACCCCCCTGACTGCGAAGCGTGGTAGCCCTGGCAACGTCGGCCGTGCCATAAACCACATCCCGATCATCGAAAACGACGGCGGGGAACTTATGTAGCCCGATCTCCCAGGCATGTACAACCTGTCGGTATGCCTGAGCAATCTGCTCCTGCTGTCCGGGCCATTGCGGCGACTGAATGATTTCGCGGGCCTGCTGAGCGGCCAGCTGCGGATCGGCTGCCAGCTGGCCGAAAATGGAGTCCTGCAGGCGGTCGGGGCCATCAAGCCAAACAACCGAGCTGTCATCAGTCAGATTCTGAGGGGGGTGTTCAGCATCGGTATACACAACGGTGCCCGCCATCAGCTGAAACGGTATAAACAGGAAAAGTGAGTGTAATAGCCTGAGTCGCATAGCGGATCTCCGTTACGGTAACAGGCCGTCAGAGTGGCAGCGCGTGGTCTGGCTTTCAGCAGTAAACTCTTTTTCGAAAGTAAAAAATTTAGCTCTTTCAAGTAAAACGCTATTAGAAAAAGATTAAAAAGAGTAATTTATTAATACGTAATTACTGAATATACAACTTGTCATCACGTTAAGGGAGGCAACATGGAAATAGATTTTTTTAACCCTGTAATTGATTCAAAAGAATATCACCCTAATTTTGAGAGGCTTTTGCCTGAAAAATATATAAATGCAAGGAGGTTATTCAATGATTGGGCTTCTGGTTTCAGTGACAGAGATGGTAAATTGGTTAAAGAGTTTCAAAGTACTTTTAACTCAACATTTTGGGAGGTTTATCTTTATGCAGCATTTAAAGAAATGGATTTTAAAATTGATCTTTCCAACGCTACTCCTGATTTCCTAATAAATAAATGTTGTTCTGATATTATTATTGAAGCGACGATTTGCAATTCAGCGCTCGGAAAAGTTCCAGAGTGGGACCGAACGGATGATTACCAACGTTCAATTCCAAAAAGGTTCTGGGAGCTAAATAAGGAGGCAATGATAAGGATTAATAACTCAATTATATCAAAAGTTAAAAAATATGAAAAAAGTTACAGCAAATTGTCACATGTTAAAGGAAAACCATTTGTTATTGCGCTGGCCCCTTTTGAACAGAGGTTTTTCAACCTTCAAAATGATCGTCCTATCAGAGCCGTGCTATATGATGAATATGTTAACGAAGACTTAGCATTAGACCATCCGGAGCTATACCCTGATGGCCCACCAACAGAAAACCTGGGTTTTGTAGAAAAGGAAAATGGGGCTGAAATACCCCTTGGAATTTTCAATGACAATCAATATGAATGTTTAAGTGCTGTAATATTTAATAATGCAGCCACTTTCAGCAAGTTGCAGGCTTTAGCAAACAAAAAAGGGGAAAAAATAATGATCAGTTCGACATGGTCAACCCCACCGGATGGGAAAGTGAAGCATATAGAAAAATGGTCTTCAGATTATGAAGAAAAAATAACTGATGGGCTTATGATTTTTCACAACCCATTTGCAAAAAATAAAATAGACCCAGAGTTGTTTCGAGCTGAACGAGTTTGCCAAGTGTATCCTGGAGATGAGGATTGGACACTGATATTCGAAAACTATGAAGATAGACTTTTAACTAGAACAGCATACACCTTTTAATTTAGCAATGAGTTGCTGAGGGTGATAAGCGGGAATACCCCGCTCAGTAAAATTAGGCACTACCAGCGCTACTGTGCTTAAGATACTGCTGGAAAAAAACACCTTTAAGCTCGTTTTCTGTTGGAATTTTACCCTCTACAGATAGCCGAGCTGGCAACAGCGACATATTGGATTTTTCGCTGATAGGCTTGAGAACAGGGCTGGTACGAATTAAACCCATGACAGCGTCCTGAAATTCTTTGTCGTGGTGAGTATGGCTCGTTAAAACCGCGATCCCGGCTTTAACATCACGAAGATCACCTTTTTTCTTTGCCATACAGACCAGGTAAAGATTTGCCTCCGGTAGACTCCAGAAAGACTCAGCCATTCCAGGTGGATTCAGCGTTTCAAAGCTGGTGATGCTTTCCCCGCCGGCGTTTACTTTGAATGCAGCAAGCGATATAGAAAGTGCCATTTGATCTCCTTTTTAAAACCGGCTCAAAGAGCCGGGAACAGATAGTATTTCGCTTAATCTTTGAATAACTCATTAATCCACAGAGTCAAAAAAATCATGTCGGCGGCATCTGGCACGTTTACATGCCAGCGCGGTGAATCAAATTCGTGATCCAGCGGGAGTCCGGCGCGGCCTTCCTGCGTCAGCAGAATGTCCGCGCGCTTGCCCCTGCTGTCCTCAAGATGAACCGACACGCAGCAGCTCTTACCGATACGATGTGGGTTACAGGTGATCGTTACCGGTGGTTGCAACCTTGACCTCAGCGCGTTCTCCATGGCGGTCAGTCGCTCTGCCGTTGTTGCCGTCATCGCGGGCTCTCCCTGCGGATGCAGGCTGAACATAGCAGGGGTTGGCGTTTCGTCCGGCGCAGGGCGCTGGGTCAGAGGTTGCGCATACTTGAGCTTAATCATGCGGTCAGCATCTCTCTCTTATCATTGTGTTCGGGCATCCCGGCCGCATCTTCCGTCATCAATCCACGCAGACGATCCAGTTTTTTCGCTACGAGAATAGCAGCATCCAGCTCAGAACAGTTATGTTTACGCATCAGCGCTTTACGTTCGGCTTTCTCTTCTTTCTCCGTCATCCCGAGCGCGAGGTAAAGGCTGGGCGGAACAGCGCGGAACAGCGCTTCAATTTTCTTCGAGAGTACCACGCCTTCGGTATAGCACCGTGAGAGCTTACTGGCGGAAAGCAGCACGGCTTTTTGCTCTTCTGAAAGCGTCCGGAAGCGGGCAATATCCTCCACCTCTTTTTTCGGCATCGTCAGGCAGATCCACCACTCTGCCATATTCAGCATCTTGCCGGCTGCGTTCGGGTAATCCTCAAGGTTCTGTGTGGCAAGCCACAGCCATGCGCCAAGCTTACGCCACATCTTGACCACTTTGGTCATATAGGGGGCGAGAAGTGGGTTAACCGTCACAACGTGCGCCTCATCCACGGTAAAAACAATGTCGCGCTCAAGGTACTGGTCACGTTCGGCAATGTTGTTGATGGTGTTGGTCAGCGACACCATCGTCAGCGCCATCTGCGCCTCGTACCCTTCACGGGCGAGGTGCGCCAGGTCAATCAGCGTAACGTCAGCCTCCGGCCAGAGTGAACCCTCCTGGTTAAAGAGTTCGGCCTCAAAGCTTCCCTGCTGCGTAAACATGCCCAGGGATTCGGCCATTTCAGCCGCTTTCGCCCGGCGGGTTTCATTACGTACCTGCCCGTTGCCGCTTTCAGTCTCCAGTGAAATGGCGTTAAGCGCATTCTGCAGGTCGCCCGGCAGCATCTGGCGGCCTTCATCCAGGGTTTTACGCGCGGCCATAATCAGCGCCTCGCGGATCATGGCGCGGTCGGCACGTTTCAGCGCGGCGTCTTCTTTCGGGTCGCCGCCGGTGATCATCATTCGGGCAGAAATCTCCATTTCGCCCAGAATGTCGCGCTTACCGTTCTCTTCATCATCATCCGGATCGTCTTCAATATCCGGCAAGTCACTTTCATCAATTGCCGGGGCGGGCGCGTCTCCGTCAAACAGCTTATGCGCATCAGCAAAGGGGGGCAGCGATACGCCGCTGCCGGGTTTGACGCTGACTTTGTTAACCGTAAGGCCCAGACTTTCAAAGTAGTCAGCGGTCAGCCCGAAACTGTTACCGGCTTCCGCGATGAACAGACGCGGGCGGTGCACGGCCATCAGCTGACAGAGCATCGAGCAGAGCGTGGCGGATTTACCTGCGCCGGTCGGCCCGAACAGCAGCATGTGCGCGTTCTGAGAGCGGTCATCCTTGTTCAGGGGATCAAAATCAAGCACGTCGCCGCCACGGTTAAAAAAGCTGAATCCGGCGTTGCCGGTCCCGGTTTCGCGGCCGGTGACGGGCAGCAGCCCGGCAAGGTGCTGAACCCACGTCAGGCGGGTATACCAGTTTTTTTTGTCGTGCTGCGGGTTAAAGCACATAGGCAGCGCTCGCAGCCAGGTGTTAAGCGGGCCGGTTTCATGTTCAGCGCGTACCGGCTGCAGCCCTTCGTTCAGCAGTACGGTGCTGAGCTCGATGCGCTTGCGGTTCATTTCGGGCATGTCTTTTGCCCGCAGGATAAAGGTGATGGCCGCGCGATACAGTTTGTGGCGGTTCCCCAGCAGCTCCTTGACCGCAGCGACGTCCTGACGGACGCGCCCCGACTCAGTATTCTCGCCGATGGCGTTTTTAGCCAGGCGGTTAAACTTCTCTTCCAGCGTGTCCTGCGGCTCTGCGACAACCGTCATGCACAGCATGGTGCCTTCGGGGAACGTGTCCATCAGCGCGTTAATTTTCTTTTCACCCCGGCTCTTTTCGCCGGTGAGCGTGCCGGGCTCAGGGGGTTTACGCAGGCGCTCCACGGAAATGGCTGAATGGGCAACGTTATCCAGCCACCACACGCCGTTTTCAACGTCAGAACGTGGCGGCGTGAACAGCAGGGTTTCGGCAAAATCATTCTCTACGGGGATCATGCCTGCAGGCGTGTCCCGGCTGTCTTCATAGGCCGCTGCGCGGTAAAACGCTTCTTTATTCATGCCCTCGGGCGCAGGATTGAACATCCGCAGCAGCCAGGCGTGAACCTGCAGGCCATTCTGGCGCGTGCAGTAGATATTAACGCTGGAAAAGGCGCTGCAGAGGCGCTCACACGCCTGATTCAGCATGCCGATGGGTGACATCAAATCAACGCTGTTTTTTGTCGCCCAGCGGTAGATAACCATGCGCGTGCGTCGCTGCTGCCCGCGCCACGGCTGGCCGGTGATCAGCTTGTCTTCAAACAGACCTTCAGGACGCGCAATCCCGCGCATATGCTGTTCGGTTTCCTTAAGCCACGCCTCGGTAAACCCGCTGCCCTGCGCGTGCGGCCTGACGTAGCCGCGCAGGCGGTCAAGGTAGGCATCGACGTTATTTTCATCCTGACAGTAGAACTGAACGATCCACGGATTGCTCGCCAGGTCGTCAAAGCTGTCCTGCAGCGCATCTTCCACTACGTCGCGGATCTGCTCCAGTCGCTCGTCAGGACGGCCTTCGGTTGCCGCCGGCGTCACTTCATAGACGGCACCCACGGAGATACCATCATCAAGCAGCAGGCACTGCTCCTCATCCAGAAACTCTGCCCACGGCAGATAATCAACGATGGACGGATTATGCGAGTAAACGCGTTTTTCATCGGCCTGTGACATTTTACCGGGACGGACAATGGGCTCCGGGCCGGCCTGCTCAGAAACGTCAGATAAGTGGCGGTTTTTTTCAGGAGATTTCCCTTTAAAGAGTCCGAACATTACAGCGCCTCCGTACGTTCGCCAGGCATGGCGTACTGCGTCTGGTCATAGAAGGGGAAAACAGTGCTGTAACCGGGCACGGGGGTGTTTCCCTGTGCGAGATGAGGGAACACGTACATCACCATGTCAGGATTAGGCAGTCGCGGGAACTGCTGGCTGATTTCGGATTCCTGCGTGCGGCTGTAGCTGCGATCGTCGCTCAGTGCGGCCTGTTGCTCACTGTCAGAAAGGCCACGGCGCAGCGTGCTGCGGGCTTCACTGCCGCGCGAAACGCCTGATTCACCGTCGGTGCCTTTCCACAGCTCCAGCATGTTGCTGTTGCCCGGTGGCAGCATTTCATCTTTGTTTGTTGAGCAGCCGGCAAGCGTGCTGGCTGCAATAATCATGAAAACCCCGAATTTTGCAGTAATACTCATGGTCATTCTCCTCAGTCCAGTCCGCCAGTGCTGCCGTCTTCGCCCGGCAGGGTGAAGTCGTAACGCACACGGCGGCCCTTATCTTCGTAGTCGATCGCCAGCTCGCGGGTGATGTGTACGGCAAGTTTTGCACCCGGCTGTACGTAGATAGCGTCAAAAGTCTGTCCGTAACGCTGTTTGACCCACTCGGTAATTTCGTCAGAACTGCCTGAAATAGCCTTGCCCAGAACGGCTTGTCCGGCGTCGCCGGTAAGCGTGGAGGTCACGCCGCCGTAGGCGTTGGTCTGGCTTGTCGTCTGGTTCTGGCCGATAGCGTCGCCCGCCGCGCCGGCTGCACCCAGCAGTCCGATCGTTGGCAGATAGCTTGAGGCATTTGACTTGCGCGTGCCGGAGATGCAGGGGATCCCGTTTTCATCAGAAATCCAGCCGATGCCGCCACTGGTGCCGGTCTCTTTACCGCCGCTCTGGTTGCTGTTATTGCCGCCTTTGCCGCTGCGGTCCGGCTTCGGCAGAGTCCGTACGGTGCCGTCAGTGAACACAAAGGTGACGCTGTTGACCTGACCACGCACGCAGGACAGGGTCCAGTCGCCGGAGGCGGTACCGGAGACGATCGCACCCTCGACGTCCGGCAGCTCGATGCCGTTGGCCGTCAGGTTGTCCTTACCAATGAGTACCTTAAAGGGATAGGGGTCGGTTACGGTACCGTTGATCGGCACGCGGCCGAGCAGTGCCGTCATGGCGCGGCTGCCAATCAGCGTGGAGTTCTCCGGCAGCGTATACACCGGTTCGGCCTCCTCTTCCGCGCCTTTTTCAGCGGTTGAGCCCTTTACCTGCTGTTCATAGCTGCCTTTTTGCTTCGTCAGCGCGTTTTCACTGAGAAACGACGTCGGGAACTGTGAACCGCCGGCGCTGCTGTCCGACGCGCCATTTTTCTGCGCCGGGGACGTCGAGGGGCTGTCCTGCGGCGTGACCCACATCAGGCCATCGCTGCCGGAGGCCGGGGCATTACCACCGCCGGCACCCATGCCGTCGAGACCCAGACCCAGCGGGATATCGCTGTCAGTGCCTTTTGCCTTGTCTGCAATACCCTTACCGGCATTCTGCAGTTTATTCGTCAGCTCGTTGATTTTTGACGTCAGGACGTTCTGCTGCTGACGCATCTGGCTTTCACGCTCGTGATAGCTTTTCTCCACGCCCTGAACCGCTTCATTTACCTGGCCGGAAACGTTGGTATTGCGCTCACGTAACTTTTCATTTTCATCCAGCAGTCTGGCATTCTGCTTGTTAAGGGAATCCTGCTGCTGACGAACGGCGTTTAGCGAGCCCACGATGGTTTTCAGCGTATCCTGCGGCGTGTCGCCCTCGATGCCGAGCGCCTTGAGCTCCTGCGGAGACAGGTTTTTCAGCGCGTCGTCTGTCTGTGCATGAGCAGCCTGCGTGGCGGGCTCCTGCGGCTTGCTGTTATAACTTTTCACCGCAATGAATCCGCCGCCAACCAGAATGGCCGGAACCAGCACTTTAACCAGTCCGTTTGACTTAATTTTCATAGCGGATCACCTTCTGAGCCGGGCGGGTAGCTGCCTTGTGGTTTACGGATGGCTCACGTACAAAAGCGTCATCAGGACGACCGGCGGTAACCAGGTACAGCGTGGTGGTATCTTCCGGCGTGCCGGCGGCACCCAGCCAGCGATGCTGGAAGGTGGCCGTGACAAACCGGCCCTGCAGTTCACGCGGATCTAGCACGACCTTCTGTGACGAGCTGTTGCGGATCCTCAGCGCGATGACGGTGCGACCGGCCACGCCCCAGCCCGCTACCGGTGACACGGTCACAGGAGCCGAGGGATATAACGTCGTAATGCGTGATGGCAGGTGTGGATTAACGGGATGAATGCCCGGCACGGCTTCAACGGTGCGCACCGGCGCATACAGATTCTGAGCTGCATAGCGCGTCAGCAGTACCGGAACGGGAGCCTTATAGCTGACTTTTTTACGCTTCGCCTGCGTACTGTTGCTGTCGCTGGCGGCTTTCTCTCCGGTGCCGGCGGCTGCACTGCTGAGGGTGCTGACGTCACCGCTGTAAACGATTTTAACCGGTTCGGCTGACGCGGTGGTCGTCGTACGGACGTCCAGCAGAATAACCTCACCGCTTTCCATGTCCTGCAGCTGCAGGCGCGTCTGAGGGAAATCGCTGTCGGCTTTGAGATAGACCGCGCCGCCGGTGCTCTGCACGCGCAGTTTGCCGTTCAGTGCCGGCGGAAAACCCACGCGCACGTTTTTATCAACGAAAATCACGCGTTCCTGACCCGTTTTGAGGGGGATCTGCAGCGGCACGCGCTCCCATTTCATCAGCTCGTCCGCCTGCGCCGGTGCGGAAAGCATCGCTGCCACCGGCAGCAGGGACAGCGACAGCGCCACAAGGCATGCATGCGATCCTGAGGTAAAAGATGGATTCAACATCAGAACATCCCCTTTCTTTCTGGTTTCGGCTGTTCAGGCGCGGCGGAGAGACGCTGCGGGATGCCTTCATAGCAGTCCAGCGCCATGCCAAATGGATTAGATTCAGAGTCGCCGTCCCAGCGCACGACTTTCAGCGGGTAGCGCACCATCGCGCGTTTAACCGGCTCGGTAAGGTAGTATTCGTCGGCAACAAGATCGAGTTTCACCACCCAGTTGTCGCGATCGATGACCTTCACGCTGTCACCTGAATAACCACGTCCGGGAATTTCATAAACGACGCGCACGCGATCGGTCAGTTCGTTTTTCTCACCGCGTACTTTTGCATCTTCAGTAAGAAAGGCTTTGCACTGTGGCGTCAGGTAAGCAGAAAGCGACTGAATGCGGGCGGGATAGTCCACTTTGCCGTTTTTAGGCCAGGCGTTCAGCTGCTGGAAAATGTAATACGTAAAGCCGTACACGGTCGGAGGCGGGATTTCCCACCACGGACGCGTGCTGCCCTTGCGCAAATCAGGCGGGTTGTGGATGGTCAGCTTTTCAGGTGCCCGCATCCAGCCCCCCATAGCGGTAACCAGTAACAGCAGCAATACGACACAGGCCGCCCGCAGGGTGAAAATATGCTGATCGCGGCCCTTAACCGCGTGGCGAAAACGACTCATCTGGTACTCCTGAGGTTTTTGCTGCGTCGCAGGGACCAGCCCCGCGAGTCAATAATCAATCTGAAATCCCCCAACCCCATGCGGCGCTTCTTTAACTCAAATTGCTGCCAGAGATAATTTTCTGGTTTTCCCCGTTTTTTGCTGGCAAGCCATTTGCCGCCAAACGCAATCAATACAAGTGGGAAAAGCAGAGTGCCGGTTGGAATGGCAAGCCAGCCAAAAAGTAACGCGAAGGGCAGGGAAAGTATGAAGCCGGATAAGATGCCAATTAGTGCTGCCAGTCCTAACTCGGGGGTATTAAACCCCCGAAATACGACTGGCTCAGCATTCAGGCGATCCGGTAAAAATTTAATGGTCGCCATCTGGGACTGTCCCTTACGCGATAACTTCTGCAGACTTGCCGAGCAGCCAGATAACTGCGACCAGCATGACAACCCCGACAACAACAATGGACCCGAATTTGGTCCAGGAGGCACGGTCATTACGAACCTCACCAAACGTTACGAGACCAGCTTCAGCAACTTTAAAGAATGCAAATCCGCACAGAACGAGACCACCAAGGACGAGTCCATCCTGCACATGACCGCTGAGCGTTCCCATCAGGCCAGTACCCGTTCCGCTCGACGTTGGACCTTCAACCGTCGGCAAATCGGCAAGAGCTGGTTTAGCAGCCAGAGTACTCAGCAGGCCAGCCGTCAGGATACGTGCCCAGGCTGATTTAGCTTTAGTCTGAGCTTTAGCGGTCACGCGGGTTACTGCTGATACGAATTTAGACATGATTTCACCTGTAAAAAGAGTGGGTTTAGGGTTAACTACAAAACATCCAGATACTTACGACTAACAATAAGACTGAGCGGACTACGGCTCTGCCCATCGCGCCCTCCTTGAGACGCTGATTTGTCCAGCCGGAGTAGACATCCACGATTGCCCATGCTGCCCAGAAGAAGAGGAATGCGATCAGCAGCCCGAGACAGAGCAGGTGCAGCAGATTGGGTTCCACGTTTCCGGAAGCTGCCTTAAAGGCAGCTTCCTGTGCAGCAGTCATCGCCATCAGGGACGCTCCCGGCGATAATTTCCTGCCACGCCAGACAAATCGCGGGGCTGGGCACGCGTGGGTTCCAGATAGCGATCAATGCCGGCGCTGATGGTTTTCAAATCGCCATTAGCCCGCTGGTAATCGAAGAAGTAGCGGTCACGCTCCGACGGATCAGCCTGTGCTGCGGCAACCCGCGCCCGTTCCAGCGAAGCCTGAACCTGGACGATCATTCGCTGAGCGGATGCCAGCTCGTCTTTCTCAGATGCAGACGCCGGAGAGGACGCGAGAAAGGTCAGGCCCAGCACACCGCCGCATAACAGAAGTTGTGTTGCCGGACGAAGAGATTTCATATGCACCTCCAGTGGTTGTTGAGTGCGGTAAGCATGCGAAATCTGGCTGCCGGGTTCAGCCGTTAACTCTTTTTGGAAAAATAAAAATTTAGAAAGCAGCGCGAATGCTGATTAAAGTGAATCTAAAGCTTATTGTTTGTTGTAACTAAACAAGTGCTCTGACGCGGCGCTGTACGCCTTGCCTGCTGACGGCCGGCATCTGAAAACAAGTTTCAGGTGCCTCCGTCCGGCTCTGATAGGGGGACCAGCGTAAGACATTAAATTAATTCCCCGAACGCAAAATTTAATCTGCGGTTTCGCCGACTAATATTGAATGATGAGTAAAATCAGGCATAGCGCGCGTTAACAGGTATCGTGCAGAAAGAGAAAGACACTATGTGCGGACGGTTTGCGCAGTATAAAAGCCGGGACGTTTACTTTGACGCCCTTGGCGCAGCCGACAGCGATTACGTGCATGATCCGGAACCCATCGGCCGTTACAACTTAGCGCCAGGAACCAACGTGCTACAGCTGAGCGAGCGCAACGGCGAACTGAAAATTGATCCGGTGTACTGGGGTTACGGACCAGAATGGTGGGACAAGAAGCCGCCTCAAGCCGTATGTTTAAACCGCTATGGAACCACGGCCGCTCCGTGAAGTTTGGCGATGAATGGTTTGAGTGGGTAAAGGAAGAAGAAAGGAAACAGCCCTACTTTGGGTCAGTTTGGTTATTGAAATGTGATGACGAAGACAAGTTCAGCCTCGTCATCTTGATAACTAACTGTATTAAAATGACAGTCCGAGATTATCCGTATCAGGTCCAGCTTTTCCGAAGAGCAGTGAATTTTTCACGCGTTTCTCCCAGATAAAGCACTGAGGAGAGAAAGCATACGCTGTATCCCAGTAATTCCGTCGCTTCTTCCGCCAGGTTTTTAACTTCCCGGTTATACCCGTCAGGCATAAGATGCTCCCAGAGCTGATTCATGCCAAATATACGTGAGAATATTAATATTATGATCAACCCCGTCGCAGTCATCAGCCACGAACGGTGCTGAATAAAATCAGTCAGACCTGTAACGGTGCTTGCGGGTATGAGCGCGGAAAGTGCAATACACACGACGGTGGTTGTAAGAGCAAACCAGAGCCAGCTGCCGTGCCTGATCATGTCAAAAATCCCGTCCAGCTCCCGGATCAGCATACATAGGTAAAAACCCCCGATAAGGATAAGCCCCCCGCGGACCTCAGGGCGCTTTGTCGCGCACCAGAAAAACAGCCCGGCTATGCCTGCCAGTATGGTTTCCTGCAGGATTTCAGTCACGGAATTTTCATGAAGAGCGTTGTCCATAAAGTAAACGTCAACGTAAATGGCTGACATTGCCAGCAGGATAAAAACCGATGCGAATAGCAGGTGATGCTGCCAACTTACTGATTTAGTGTATGATGGTGTTTTTGAGGTGCTCCAGTGGCTTCTGTTTCTATCAGCTGTCCCTCCTGTTCAGCTACTGACGGGGTGGTGCGTAACGGTAAAAGTACT
>NZ_NWUO01000027.1 GCF_002895925.1 Mixta theicola
GACGACAGAGCCTTGTGCCGAGTGGCGTCACAACCACCGGGCGGTTGATGAGGATGGGGTGAGCCAGCATCGCATTCAGCAGTTCATCATCGCTGAACCGGTCTTCTGCCAGCCCCAGATGCTCATACGGCTCTGTATTTTTGCGCAGCAGGGCGCGTGCGCTGATACCCATATCTGCTATCAGCTTTTTCAGCTCGTCGCGGGTTGGTGGCGTCTCCAGATACAAAATCACTGTTGGCTCCACGCCACTGTTGCGGATAAGTGCCAGGGTGTTACGCGACGTCCCGCAGGCCGGGTTGTGGTAAATAGTGATATCAGTCATAAACGGTACTCCGTTACGGAGCTGCGCAGACGCAGCCCCGGGGTTAAGGTTAAACAGACAGGCGCAGGGCCAGCGCGGCCAGCGTCACAAAAAGCACCGGCAGGGTCATCACAATGCCCACGCGGAAGTAGTAGCCCCAGCTGACGGTAATGTTTTTCTGCGCCAGCACGTGCAGCCACAGCAGGGTCGCCAGGCTGCCGATGGGTGTGATTTTGGGGCCGAGATCGCAGCCGATGATGTTGGCGTAAATCATCGCCTCCTTCACCGCGCCCTGAGCCGTGCTGCCATCAATGGACAGGGCACCGACCAGGACGGTAGGCATGTTGTTCATCACCGATGACAAAAAGGCCGTCAAAAAACCGGTACCGAGCGTGGCGCTCCAGACGCCGTGTTCTGCAAACCGGTTCAGGATGGCTGAGAGGTAATCCGTCAGTCCGGCGTTGCGCAGGCCATATACTACGAGATACATACCCAGCGAGAAGATGACGATCTGCCAGGGCGCGCCTTTCAGCACTTTACGGGTGTCAATTACGTGCCCTTTCCGGGCAACAAGCCACAGAATAAATGCCGCCACCGCTGCCACCAGACTGACCGGAACGCCGAGCGGCTCCAGGGCAAAAAAACCGGCCAGCAGCAGGAGCAGGACCAGCCATCCGGCTTCAAAGGTTCGCATGTCTCGAATGGCTTCCCGTGGCACCTTCAGTTTCGCCAAGTCATAAGTGATCGGGAGGTCTTTACGGAAAAAGAGGTGAAGCATAACCAGCGTGGCCGCCACGGACGCGATATTTACCGGCACCATGACAGACGCATATTCGCTGAACCCCAGCTTAAAAAAGTCCGCCGTCACGATGTTGACCAGGTTCGATACGATGAGCGGCAGGCTGGATGTGTCCGCGATAAAGCCTGCCGCCATCACAAACGCCAGTGTGGCGCCGGGGCTGAAGCCCAGCGCCAGTAGCATGGCGATGACAATAGGCGTCAGGATAAGTGCCGCCCCGTCATTGGCAAACAGGGCCGCCACTGCCGCACCCAGCAGAACAATATACGTGAACAGCAGCCTGCCTTTACCGCCTCCCCAGCGGGAAACGTGCAGTGCAGCCCACTCAAAAAAGCCAGACTCATCAAGCAGCAGGCTGATGATAATAACCGCGATAAACGTGGCCGTGGCGTTCCAGACAATCTGCCAGACGGCCGGAATATCACCGATATGCACCACGCCGGTCAGCAGCGCCAGCGCGGCCCCGATAACTGCACTCCAGCCAATACTGAGTCCCTTTGGCTGCCAGATAACCAGCACCAGTGTCAGGACGAATATAGCGCCTGCCAGAAACATACTTTCTCCTTTGGATATAAAGCCTGTAAACGGGACTAAAGACAGCCCTGCTAACAAGTATGTAAAATCATATGTGTTTGGGTAAATTTCAAATGCAGACAGGCTTGCCGTTGGTGGTCGCGTTATTCCTTTCAGCCTGCTGGCTGAGTTGCAGAATGTCATCGCGCTGACACAGGTAAGCCTGCTCAATTACCGCAGCAGCCCAGGCGGGCATGTGTGGTGACAACCGATAATAAACCCACTTGCCGTCTCGCCTGTCGATAAGCAGACCGGCGTCTCTGAGTAACGCCAGATGCCGGGAAATTTTAGGCTGACTTTCTTTCAGCATTGACGTGAGTTCACAGACGCAAAGCTCTCCTTTTTCGCGCAACAGCAGCACCAGGCTGAGCCGGGTTTCGTCAGAAAGATTTTTAAAAAGTTGCAGGGGCAGAAGTGACGGCATAATTTCTCCTTCGTGGCGGACAGCAATAAGTCTCGTCTTCTGCAGACGAAAGGTCAATTTTATATTTATAAATTCATATATGTTGTGGCGGGCTGACTGCCTTTTCTGCACAGCTGTATGCGAACATAACTATTAACAGATGAGTTCAGACCTGCCTTAGCTGTGATCTGGACCGCCATGAAGATGGCAGCTTACCGGACGTGAACCTTTTATATAATAATGCCGCCACAGCGGGCGGCATATCACTTACGCTCACACGTTATTGCGCCCCAGTCTGGGGATGAGACGCACGTAAACCAGCTCGCTGATTAGCTCAACCATGGTCTGAGCCACGATAACAGCCGGCAGGACGGGCACCGCGCCCGGAACTGCCAGCGCCAGCGGTAATATGACCAGAGAGTTTCGGGTAGCGCCACTGAAGGCAATGGCTCTTCCTGCCGCGGGCTCCAGACGAAAAACCTTAGCCATGCTCCATCCGCACAAAGGTGCTAACGCAGCAAAAGCCAGATAGACAGGCACTGCCTGAACAGCAACAGACCAGGCTTCACCCAGCTGCGGCAGCATGGCGGCCACAACAATGAAAAGAACTGTCGCAGTTGCCGGAACGGGCAGCAGACCAATACATTCGGAAGCCTTTTGCGCTAAATGAATTTTGCGGGCCATAAACTGGGTTAGTGCAGCAAGGATCAGGGGGACAGCGATAAGCCAGATGAATGCATGAATAAAGGGTGCGGGCTGCACCAGTTCAGAGGCATTTTCGCCAAGAAATAAATGCAGGTATACCGGAAGCAACAGAATCTGCACCATAAGTAATACCGGCGTGGAGGCCAGTAAAAGACGGGCATCAGCACGACCAAGTTGCGAAAATGTCACCACGTAATCTATGCAGGGAGTAAGCAGGACCAGAAGCACGCCGAGGATAAGCACCGGGTTTTGCGGAAGAAAACTGACCAGTACTGCGACCAGAATCGGCACTAAAAGGAAATTAGTCAGCAGGAGAGGCAGAATAAAACGTACTCTCGTGAACGCACCGCCAAGTTCGGCCACGGGCACTTGCAGAAAGGTGACATAAAGCATCAGAGCCAGTGCGGGATTGATGGCACTTTCCAGGCGGTCAGTCCCCGGCAAAAGCATTGCTGAAAAACATCCGGCTGCCACTGCAACGAAATAAATGGCAATTTGACTATGCTCAAGCCGGTCCCTGATCCGTGCTGCTTTATTTGCTGTTTGCACAGGCTAAATCCCTCTGTGTTGGTTATTGTGACTGCAAAAGCGATGTTCAGGCATTATTTTCAGGCCCTGTTGGCATACCGGTACATTTAGAAAATAATTCGATGGCCTGATCGCAATAATGACAATGCCCCTGACAGCAGTCGTGCATCAGAAAGGCCACTAAATCGGCCAGGTCTGTCCAGCAGGCGCTGTAGATAACCGATTTGCCTTCGCGGCGACCGGAGATAAGGCCGGCGTGCTCGAGTTCTTTCAGGTGAAAAGACACTCTGGAGGGGGATGAAGCGTCGAGAGCGGCAGCAATGTCACCTGCGGACATGCCACCTGCGCCCGCTACAACAAGCATTCTGATTATTCTGAGTCGTGATTCATGTGCCAGTGCTGAGAACGCAATAAGTGCTCTGGTTTGCTCCATTATAATTCTTCATTTCATGAATATGTGAAATGAAGGGTATTTTATTCTGGAAACTTTTACCAGAGGCTATGCGATGCGGTTGAACCTTTGATGTTACTTTCCGGCGATCAGGGGCAGTCCTGCCAGGATACGCTACGAAACAAATGGAAAGTGAATGCTGAACGATGTCACACAGATTTTAACGGCAGCACATTTTCAGCTGACTGAATGGCCGGGCATGCCGGAGTAATATGGCAAAAAAAGCCTGTTTATTTAGTGAACCGTCCTGCTGATAGTAGAAAAGCAGCATCAGTATGAATGACTTCCGGCCAGATGACCTGCAGTTATAACCGGCACGATATCCTCAGGCTCTTCTGCCTGCTCCAGTTCGCGCAGAATACCGCAGTCCCGTGTTGCCCGATTGGCATTGCAGTGGCTCCGGAGCTCACAAAGTTGCTTTTCCAGCATATTCAGTTCACGGATGCGAGCCTGAACGTGGTTCAGATGTTCATTTATCAGGACATTGACCGAACCGCAGTCTGCATCAGGCTGGCTACGCGCCTGTAGCAGCACCCGGATTTCTTGATGAGTCATATCCAGCGCCCGACAGCGCCGGATAAACATCATCCTTTCCAGGTGCGCACTGTCATAATGGCGATAGTTATTACCCTGGTCCCGCAACGCGGCCTGCAGCAGGCCCTCACGCTCGTAATAACGCACCGTTTCTACCGGACATCCAGCCAGCCGGGCCAGCTCGCCAATTTTCATAACTCACCTCATCTGATCTTGACCCTGTAGTTACATCAGGGTCTTTAATGCCAGTATACGTTATGAACGGGATAAAGATATGAGTGACTGCTGCAGTAATAAAAAATGTGGTTCTGCCGCAACCGGAGAGGAGGCGTCTGTTAAAAAAAACGTTGCTGCCCCGGCAGAGGTATCCGGTAAAACGCTACAAAAAACGGCTGAGGCCACACCGGCCTGTTGCAGCACCGGCAGCTGCTGCTCACCGGACAGCCTGAGTCAGCCATCCGAATCGGTTACAGAGCATACCCGCAACGATGAAGTTCAGACGCGTCTGCGCATCATGCAGATGGACTGCCCGACGGAGGAGACGCTCCTCCGAAAAAAACTGGCAAAATTACCTGCCATCAGCAATCTTGACTTCAATCTGATGCAGAGGGTGCTCACCGTGACCCATACGCCGCAGGCGCTGGAGCCGGTTCTGCAGGCGGTGCGCTCGCTGGGTTTTGACCCGGAACCGATTGATAAAGCAATGCAGCCTGAAGGCAGCTGCTGTTCAGGCCGTGAGGCGGAAAGCACCGGCGGTTCCTGCTGCGCGCCTGCCCCTGTCACATTTGGTGAGCTGCAGACGCAGCAGGTGACCGCTGACGGGGTGCGTACCAGTATCAGGATCATGCAGATGGACTGCCCGGTAGAGGAGGGCATGATCCGTAAAAAGCTGGACGGCATGTCAGCCGTGAAGGAACTGGATTTCAATCTTATGCAGCGCGTACTGATGGTGGTTCACGCACCGGATGCGCTGGAGCCGGTTCTGGCCGCCATTCGTTCGCTGGGCTTTGAACCTGAACTTCCTGACAGCAATGGCCGGCACGCGGTCACTGAGGGAAAGAAAAAACCCTGGTGGCCGCTGGCGCTTGCCGGTGTGGCGGCAATCGCCGCCGAAGCCATGCACTGGACGGGCATGCCGGAATGGCTGGAAGCGGCTCTTGCTCTGGCTGCCGTTGCGGCCTGTGGCGTGTCCACATACAAAAAAGGCTGGATTGCACTGCGCAACGGCAACCTGAATATCAACGCGCTGATGAGTATTGCCGTCACCGGGGCGCTGGCGCTCGGACAGTGGCCGGAAGCCGCCATGGTAATGGTGCTGTTCACGATTGCGGAACTGATTGAAGCGAAGTCTCTTGATCGCGCCCGCAATGCCATCGGCTCTCTGATGAAGCTGACGCCTGAAACGGCCACGGTTCAGCAGCCGGACGGCTCCTGGAAAGAAACTGAGGCCAGGTCTGTATCCATTAACAGCTTGGTCAGGGTAAAACCTGGCGAGCGTATCGCCCTCGACGGCACGGTGATCCGGGGCAGGACCGCCATTAATCAGGCACCCATTACCGGCGAAAGCCTGCCGGTGGATAAAGGGGAAGGCGACCCGGTCTTCGCCGGGACGGTCAACGGCTCCGGTGGCTTTGAGTACCGGGTAACGGCCGCTGCCGGAAATACCACGCTGGCGCGTATCATTCATGCTGTGGCGGAAGCGCAGGGGGCAAAAGCCCCTACGCAGCGCTTTGTTGATCGCTTTGCGCAAATATATACCCCTGTGGTGTTTGCTATTGCTGTCGCAGTTGCCGTTCTCCCGCCGCTGATTGCAGGTGGAAGCTGGCAGGAATGGATTTACAAAGCGCTGGTGATGCTGGTTATCGCCTGCCCCTGTGCGCTGGTCATTTCCACGCCAGTGACCATCGTCAGCGGCCTGACGGCAGCAGCCCGCCGGGGGATATTGATCAAGGGCGGCGTTTATCTTGAAGAAGGCCGAAAGCTGAAGTGGCTGGCGCTCGACAAGACCGGCACACTGACGCACGGTAAGCCGGTACAGACGGATGCGATTATCTATACCGGTGTGTCAGAAGACGAGGGGCGCAGGCTGGCTGTGAGCCTGGCAGGTTACTCCGATCATCCGGTTTCGCAGGCTGTATCGGCGGCATCAGATGGCATTCAGCGTTATGAAGTAGAAAACTTTGAGGCTCTGCCGGGCCGTGGCGTGCGCGGCGTCATCAACGGTCAAACCTACAATCTGGGGAATCTGAGGCTGGCTGAAGAAACGGTGCGTTGCCCGGAAGCGGTCAGGGCTGCACTAACGGAACTGGAGACCGGGGGTAAAACGGTCATCATGCTCTCTGACACTCATCAGGTGCTTGGGCTGTTTGCGGTGGCTGATACGGTGAAGGAAAGCAGCCGCGAGGCGATAAGGCAGTTGCATAGTCTGGGTGTCAAAACGCTCATGCTGACCGGAGACAATGCGCACACGGCGCTGGCCATTGCCGGTCAGGTTGGTATCGATGAGGCGCGTGGGGATCAACTGCCGGAAGATAAACTGCGTGCCGTGGAAACATTTACGGCGCAGGGCACGACCGGCATGGTGGGCGACGGCATCAATGATGCACCGGCGCTGGCCCGCGCCGATATCGGCTTTGCTATGGGCGCAATGGGCACGGATACCGCCATCGAGACTGCCGATGTGGCCCTCATGGACGATGATTTGCGTAAAATTCCGGCTTTTGTCCGGCTCTCCAGGCAGACGTATAATGTTCTGGTTCAGAATATCGTTATGGCTATTGGGATCAAGGCAGTTTTTCTGGCCCTGACCATTGCCGGTATGGGGACCATGTGGATGGCCGTATTCGCGGATGTGGGTGCAAGCCTGCTTGTTGTGGCAAACGGGCTACGCCTGTTGCGTAAGTAGTCGGTATGGTTCCGTCCTGCCCGTAATCATGCCGCAGTCCAGAGCCCTCGCCACCTGAACAGTTTACAGGGCTCGTTCAGGTGGCCCTGTCTTTTGTTGCGCATTATCTGCTACAACTGCGTTTTTCCCGCGAAGGGCCAGGCAGGGCTGGCGACGCCAATTTACAGCTTTCCGGCGCATGAAGTAGCTGTCCCTTGCTTCGTACCGCAGATGACAGAAAAGTTATGCTGCCATATTTCTGCACTCCTGAGCACAATGATGGCATGCTTCTGCGCATTTTTTACAGTGTTCATGCTCATGTCGGGCGCACTCATCACCACATTTCTGGCAAATTTCTGCACAAACTCTGCAGAGTTCGGGAGCAAATTCGCTTTCAAGCGACATTAAATTTGCCGCTATCCGGCAGATGCTTGCGCACTGCATGTCCAGCCTTATGCATTCACGCATCATCTCCAGCTGAGGTTCTTTAAGGCATGACGTGGCACAGTAATCACAGGTGGCGGCACAGATATAGCAGGCTTCAATGCAGTTGCGATATTGTTCTGACATATTTTCCTCTCTTAACTTAGCTTATTTGCGAATACGTAATAAGCCTGGTACAGAATCTTCATTGCCGCAAAATACCGCTGTATTCAGCATGGGCGGCAGTTTAACGATGCGGAAAGCGGGAAGGCGGTAAAAAGAGCCCGTCGCAGCAAGACGGGCCGGCTCACGTAGGCCTTGAAAGAAGATTTACCGGAAAAAGCATTAACGATGAGGGTAAAACACAACCGCATCCCGGAGCAGTGACAGAAACGGACAGAAGATACCGGGAGAATCTTCTGTCCGGTGCAACCCCTTATTTTTCCTGCTGCATCATCCTTCGGTGCATATCAATGATGCTCTGATGTGCTGCAGAATTTGCATTATCCATACTCTGGTGCGCCAGGATGGCACGCTCATGTTCATTCATCATGGCAACAGCGTTGTTAGTTACCTGACCGTCCGGCTCTGAAACAGGATGCGGCTGTGCCCATACTGATGAGGCAGAAAACAGGGCCAGAAGAGAAACAAACATTAATTTTTTCATGTCGGCTGTCCTTACGAGTAAAAGTTAAATAATGGCGGGCCGGACGCTCTCCGGCTTCAGTCATTTTTATCGTACAGGAGAAAAATGCCTCCGCTCGAAAATGACATAAATGTAATGTAAAAACAGCAAGTTCCAACATTACACAATTGTAATCATGCCCGTCTTTCAGCTGTGATAGCTTTCCGGTAACAAAAAATAAACTTCCTGAACGGTAAGCACGGCTTGTGCTTGCGGAGCGGAGAGATTTTTTCTCCCGGGATACTGTGAATTTTGCCGGAGCTCAGTCATGGAACTTAAAAGTTCACGACGTAATTTTATTAAAGGGATAACCGCCACCGGTCTCGTGGGTGGCCTGGGGCTGAGAACGTTTGATGCGTTTTCGGCGGTAAACCTGATGCAGTCCCGTACGCTGGCCGGGACCGACTTTGATCTGTTTATCGGCGAAACGCCACTGAATATCACCGGTAAGACCCGTTATGCAAAAACCATAAATGCGGGTCTTCCGGGACCTCTGCTGCGCTGGAAAGAAGGCGACACTGTCACGTTAAGGGTAAAAAACCGCCTTTCAGAGCCGACCTCTGTTCACTGGCATGGCATTATCCTGCCGGCAAATATGGACGGCGTGCCGGGTCTCAGTTTTCACGGGATCGAACCGGACGACACGTATGTTTACTCCTTTAAAATAAAGCAGAACGGAACTTACTGGTATCACAGCCATTCCGGCCTGCAGGAGCAGGAAGGGGTATACGGTCCGATTATTATCGATGCCGCTGAACCTGAGCCGTTTCAGTGGGACAGCGAGCATGTTGTGCTGCTGACCGACTGGTCTGATGAAAAAGCCTCAGACATTCTCGCAAAACTGAAAAAACAATCAGATTATTACAACTTCGCTAAACCCACCGCTACCGACTTTTTCCGTGATGCGCGGGAGAAAGGCCTCGCGAATACGCTGGCTGACCGGAAAATGTGGGCCGAAATGAAGATGAACCCGACAGATTTAGCCGACGTCAGTGGTTTCACATACACCTACCTGATGAACGGACAGGGACCCGGTAAAAACTGGACCGGTCTGTTCCGTAAAGGTGAGAAAGTACGCCTGCGCTTCATTAACGGCTCGGCCATGTCTTATTTTGACGTTCGTATTCCCGGTCTGAAAATGACGGTCGTGGCCGCAGACGGGCAGTATGTCACCCCCGTGTCCGTTGATGAGTTCCGTATCGCCGTTGCCGAAACCTACGATGTGATCGTAGAGCCGACTGATGACGCTTACACGGCTTTGTTGAATAAATCGAACTTTTGCTGAGTTGAAGGATCAGATCACGTATCTTCCCGACAACGCAGACCGTTCCGTGGCAAAGCAAAAGTTCAAAATCACCAACTGGCCCACCTACAATAAAGC
>NZ_NWUO01000028.1 GCF_002895925.1 Mixta theicola
CTATGGCCCTGGTACGAGCGCTGAACAAAATGACGAAAGCAGGTATGCCTGAAAGCGTGCGTATTGCCTGAAAACACAACCCGCTACGGGGAAGACTTACCCGAAATCTGATTTATTCAACAAAGCCAGCGCTAGGTTAAAAGAAGAGCAAATTAAATTATTAAAACGATATTTGTGAAGAGTCTCACATGGAGGATTCAGCAGTGGCATTGTCCATACATGTAGCAGTACAAATCTGTGTTTTATTCATTAAACCGGATATTCTTTTGATGAAATAAAACGAATTTTCCATATTTACATTTTAATGAAAATTTAATTCTATAGATAGATGCCCAGTCCGTTCAGATACCGTACAAAATTAACCAAAGGTGGGATCATGAAAGCACAAGCCTCGGTCGGCAGACTGCCCTTCGCAACCAAAATGTCTTATGGCATTGGCGGTTTTGGCAAGGACTTCGGCCTGGTTGTTGTTAATACGTTTCTTTTTTTCTATTACACCGACGTGGTGGGCATTAAAGCCGAAATCGTCGGGCTTATTTTTCTGGTCGCCCGCTTCTGGGACGTGATTGCCGATATCTTCATTGCCTATTTAATAAGCAAAACGAAAACGCGCTGGGGAAAATATAAACCCTGGATCCTGGTGGGAAATGCACTTAACGCCGTAGCAACCGTTTCGCTATTTTCGGCTCACTATTTTAGCGGCGATGCGCTCCTGGCCTACATCACCCTCACCTATATCATCTGGGGAACAACCTACACCCTTTCGGATGCGCCATTCTGGTCCCTGCTGCCAACGATAACGCTGGATAAAAAAGAGCGGGAATCGGTCATGCCCTGGCCGCGTATTTTTGCCTCTGCCGCAAACTACATTGCCAGCGCCGTCGCGATGGGTACCGTACATCTGTTCGGCGGCAGTAACGATCGGCTTGGATTCCTGCTGCTCGCTGTGTTTTGTGGCGTTTTAGGAACGATCAGCGCCACCATTACCTGCCGCTGGGTGACCCGAAATTATAAAGAAGATGATATGGAGGACGGCACCCCGTTCAGCCTCAGCATGGCATGTAAAATCATCGTAAAAAATAATCAGCTGCTCTGGCTGTTAGCCATAGCGATATTCTTTATTATTTCCACCAACATTACGCAGGCGATCAATATTTATTACTTCACCTATGTGATTGGCGCACAGAGTCTGTTTTCCGTCTTTATGATAGTCGGCGGATGCTTTGGCCTCGCTTCCATTGTCTTTTTCTCTAAAACGGTCGATCTTTTTGGCCGCAGGGCGATATTTATAACCTCACTGCTTTGTCCTGTCGCATCCTGTTTTCTGCTCTACGCTGCGTCGCTGCTGAGTAGTGGGTGGGCGGTAAACGCCATTATTCTTCTTTCCGGCGTATTTATGGGGCTGGCTAACGCCCTCTACTGGCTGATGATTTTCATTATGGTGGCCGATACGATTGATTACGGCGATGCCCGCATGGGATTACGTGCAGAAGCCGTTTCCTATTCAGCACACTCGCTGATGATCAAACTCGGTGCCGCGATTACCGGTTATCTGGTAGGCACTATGCTCCATGCCATTCATTACGTGCCAAAAGCCGTACAAACTCCGGAAACGATTTCAGGCTTCCATCTGATATATGTTGCCCCTTCCCTGCTTTGCCTGGTGTCTTTATTTATTTACTGCCGGTTCTACACGCTTAACGATGAAAAGATTATTTCCATTCAGCTGACGCTGGAAGAAAAATACCGCGATATACGGTCTGACGGCTCGGCATCCGCCCTTTCTGACAATATCATCGCAGGCGGCCCGGCTCGCGAAAATGCTGTCAGGTTATGACAGCGTATCATCTCAACTTAATGAGGGATTTATGAAAAACATTGCTCTTACTCCACCAAAAGGCTGGAACAGCTGGAACATTTACGGTGCATCGGTAACTGAACAGGAAGTCAGAAATAATGCCCAGGTGATGGCGGAAAAACTGAAAGCCTATGGTTGGGAGTATGTTGTGGTGGATATTCAGTGGTATGAGCCAACCGCCTCCACTTCGCTGTATAACACCTTTGCACCGCTGTGTCTGGACGAGTACAGCCGCCCCGTGCCTGCGGTCAATCGCTTTCCCTCTAGCGAAGGCGGACTGGGGATGAAACCCCTGGCGGATTATGTGCATAGCCTGGGCCTTAAGTTCGGTATACATATCCTGCGCGGTATCCCACGGGAAGCCGTACATCGGCGCATGCCGCTGAAGGGAACCACTCTCACTGCGGACCAGATTGCCACTAACACCATCTGCCCGTGGAATTCAGATATGTACGGCGTGAATACCCGTCTTCCCGAGGGACGTCAGTACTATGACTCGCTGATGGAGATGTATAGCGCCTGGGATATCGACTTTATAAAAGTCGACGATATTGCCTTCTCCAAAATTTATCCGGACGCGCATCTGGATGAGATTAAAGCCATTAGAGAGTCCATCGACCGCATTAACCCGAATATCATTCTCTCGCTCTCCCCCGGTCCAGCTAACTTACGTGATGGCAGCTTCCTGCAGGAGCATGCAAACATGTGGCGACTGACCGATGATTTCTGGGACGAGTGGCCGATGGTGCTTGAGATGTTTGAGCGCTGCAATCAGTGGTCCCCCTTTATTCGTCCGGGAAGCTGGCCGGACTGCGATATGCTGCCGCTTGGGCATATTGCCATCCGCTCGGATGAGCGCGGGGTTTCCGAACGCGATACGCGTCTGACCCGCGACGAGCAACGGACCATGATGACGCTCTGGTCCCTGTTCCAGTCGCCGCTGATGTTTGGCGGCGAGCTGACTCTGCTGGATGACTGGACCTTCAGTCTTCTGGCGAATAAAGAGTTGACCGAGATGCACCTTAAGCTGAAGCATCAGAAACAGGTATGGCGTGACAATACCTGGATCGTCTGGCAGGCCGAAGCAGATGATAGCAACTATACCGCAATATTTAATATCTCGGACACGCATGCAATTCTGCCGCACGACATCGCCGCGCGATTTATGCCTGCAGCTGGTGGGTTGGAGATGTGGAGCGGGCAGAGTACTGAAAGCGTCAGGGACGCCATCCCATCGCACGGATGCTTAATTTTCCGGGCGATCTGATAGTCACACGCCAAGGATGGCGTGTAACTGTCTGGGAAAAAGATAAGCCAACTATCCTTGCACATCCGCAATAATTTCACATTGTGCCGATGTATTCCTGTCTGTCCTTCACATCCAGGGGTAAGCCGTGTCTTACCAAGTTGTAACCAGTCACCGCACAATGGCGTGGTTCAGTACTAGCTATACACGTCGATTTTTAGCCATGAACCTGCCAAACTGCTTGTCGCCGTGCTGCTAATACTGTTCAGCTGGAACATCCTTGCTTGGTGATATTGGTGCTGCTGAATGTGATATTGTGAGGCCGTCTTAGATAGAAACAGTAGCGGCTTAAGAGATAGTCAAAATATCATTGAGCCTTCAGGTTCATTAAGTTTCATAAATTTTCGAGGCGAAACCCCGATCACCCGTGTGAAAAATGTCGTAAAGCTACTGGCACTTGAGTACCCAAGCTCAAATGCAACCGTTGTTATTTTTTCACCCCGCGACAATAAGTCAATAGCGATAACAAGCCGTAATTGCTGCCTCCAATTTCTGAAAGACATGCCGGTTTCCGATACAAATAAACGTGCTAATGTTCGTTCGCTGCTGTTTGATGTCCTTGCCAGTTCGCCCAGTGACAAGTCCGTACCGGGATTTCTTTTCATCAATTCTGTTGCATTGCGAAGGCGTAAATCATTGCCATGTGGGATAAACAGAGTCGGGCTGATTTTTGCATCCCGAATATGTAACTGGATCAGCTTCGAAATCAGCTCTAATCTTTCATAATCATTACTGCTTTCTGTACGATCAGACAATAATTTAAAAATTTTTAAGGATTCTTTAATTAATTCCCGCAGCAAATGAGATACTGTAATAGGGCTGACATTCAGCAGGAAGTTGATCTAGGCGACTACCCTCAATTTCAATCAAAATCACATGAGAGTCTTCACTGTAAGAAGTGGCATGTTGCCTTCCTGCGGGAAGCCAGAGGGAAAGACCTGGAGGTATAAGCCACCACCCTTTATCAGTTTTGATAATCATTGTTCCTTGGAGTATGGCAGCCAATTGGCCAAATTTATGGCTATGGTTAACAATGTTTTTTCCAGACAGGTGATGAACTTCCAACACCCTGAAAAACTGCTCCATTTACTGCCCCCTCATTTTAATCGGTATTATCTGATAGCTTGAATTATGCTTACTTTTACTGTTATAACACACTACTATGTAATAAAATTTCGCTGAAGGCCTCGTGGCACATTCCCCAGAATCTTTCATCATATAGTATCTGCTTTCGATAATTACGCCGCCATACGACCATAAGTCATGCGTTAAAGACAATATCATCTGTCATCCAGAGTTTCATTAACCAGTCGAAATTTTTCCGGGTTAACTGAGAACCTTCGCTGCCAGATACGGACAGGATCCGTTGTGTAAGTTATGTGCGCCAACCAAAGCTTATCTGATTACCCGCAGTTATTCACTGTCGTCGCATACGAAAACCAGCTAATTTTTCTTTCTGACATTCTGACATCCCCAAAAACTCACGCTTGGGATTTTCTATTGTTGTAAGTTATGCTCGTACATACCCGTTTGTAGTCGTTTTACACTTATTGAAGACCGACTCTTTATGCGAGCATGGCAAGTTCTCGACAACTTTTGGCTGATTGGCGAAAGAAAACTTTGAAATTTTCTATAAAATATAGCGATGTTAATCAGATGTTTTCGAAGACACAGAGGTGTAGTTATGTCATCACAACTTCATTTTGCAGGCATTGCAGGAAGCATTAGAAGCTCGTCACATTCAAAAAGCATACTCAAAGCTATTAAAGGTATCATTCCAGTAGACGCAAGTATGGAATACATTGATATTTCCAGCCTGCCTTTTTACAAGTAAGCGTACAGCGTGATCCGTCTGGTCATAATCTGAAGCATCCGACAAAGTGGTGTCCACCAAATAAGTAGTGGGAACCAAAGTGTCAGATATGCAGAAAAATATGACTCCCGGCAGGCGTAAAGGCTGCCCTAATTATTCTCCTGAGTTTAAACAGCAACTCGTTGCTGCCTCCTGCGAACCCGGGATATCCATCTCAAAACTGGCGCTTGAAAATGGCATTAATGCCAATCTGCTCTTTAAATGGCGCCAGCAGTGGCGCGAGGGAAAGCTGCTATTACCTTCCTCTGAGAGTCCTCAGTTACTTCCTGTGACTCTCGATGCCACCGCCGTACAACCAGAACCGCCCGCTGAGGACTCAGAGCTCAGCATCAGCTGTGAGGTAACGTTCCGGCACGGGACACTCCGCCTCAACGGCACTGTCAGCGAAAAGCTTCTGACTCTGCTGATACAGGAACTGAAGCGATGATCCCGCTACCAACAGGCACCAAAATCTGGCTGGTTGCCGGTATTACCGATATGAGAAACGGCTTCAACGGGCTGGCTGCAAAAGTGCAGACGGCGCTGAAAGACGAACCGATGTCCGGCCATGTCTTCATCTTCCGGGGCCGCAGCGGCAGTCAGGTTAAACTTCTGTGGTCCACCGGCGACGGGCTGTGCCTGCTGACCAAACGGCTGGAGCGCGGGCGCTTCGCCTGGCCGTCAGCTCGCGATGGCAAAGTGTTCCTGACCCCGGCGCAGCTGGCAATGCTGCTGGAAGACATCGACTGGCGACAGCCGAAGCGGTTGCTGACCTCCCTGACCATGCTGTAGGCTTCTTTATCCTGGTTGTCGCAGAATAAGCCTGGTAAAATGCTGGCTTATGAATGACATCTCTTCTGACGACATCCTTCTGCTGAAACAGCGCCTTGCCGAACAGGAAGCGCTGAACCGTGCCCTGCTGGAAAAGCTGGCAGACCGGGAGCGCGAAATAGACCATCTGCAGGCGCAGCTGGATAAACTTCGCCGGATGAACTTCGGCAGCCGTTCCGAAAAAGTCTCCCGCCGTATCGCACAAATGGAAGCCGATCTGAACCGGCTTCAGAAAGAGAGCGATACGCTGACCGGTCGGGTGGATGACCCGGCAGTACAGCGCACTCTGCGTCAGACCCGCACCCGCAAACCGTTCCCCGAATCACTCCCCCGCGATGAAAAACGCCTGCGGCCAGCGGGTTCCTGCTGCCCGGAGTGTGGTGGTGCGCTGAGTTACCTGGGTGAGGATGCCGCTGAACAGCTGGAGCTGATGCGCAGCGCCTTCCGGGTGATCCGGACCGTACGGGAAAAACATGCCTGCACAAAATGTGATGCCATCGTGCAGGCCCCCGCGCCTTCGCGCCCCATTGAGCGGGGTATCGCCGGACCGGGGCTGATGGCCCGCGTGCTGACCTCAAAGTATGCAGAGCACACACCGCTGTATCGTCAGTCTGAAATATACGGTCGCCAGGGCGTGGAACTGAGCCGTTCACTGCTGTCGGGCTGGGTGGATGCATGCTGCCGGCTGCTGTCCCCGCTGGAGGAGGCGCTTCAGGACTATGTCCTGACTGACGGTAAACTCCATGCCGATGATACCCCGGTCCAGGTGCTGTTGCCGGGCAATAAGAAGACGAAGACCGGGCGGTTGTGGACGTATGTTCGTGATGACCGCAACGCCGGGTCAGCGCTGGCACCGGCGGTGTGGTTCGCCTACAGCCCCGACAGAAAAGGCATCCATCCGCAGACCCATCTTGCGGGGTTCAGCGGTGTGCTACAGGCGGATGCGTACGCCGGGTTCAACGAGCTGTACCGCGATGGCCGGATAACGGAAGCCGCCTGCTGGGCTCACGCCCGCCGTAAAATCCACGATGTGCACGTTCGCACGCCGTCAGCCCTGACGGAGGAAGCCCTGAAGCGTATCGGCGAACTGTATGCCGTGGAGGCGGAAATAAGAGGAATGCTGGCGGAACAACGGCTTGCTGAACGTCAGCGGAAAACGAAACCGCTGCTTAGTACCCTGGAAAGCTGGTTGCGTGAAAAAATGAAAACGCTGTCGCGACACTCGGAGCTGGCAAAGGCGTTCACGTACACCCTGAACCAGTGGCCGGCCCTGACGTACTATGCAGAAAACGGCTGGGCCGAAGCCGATAATAACATCGCTGAAAATGCGCTGCGGATGGTCAGTCTGGGTCGTAAAAACTGGTTGTTCTTCGGCTCAGACCATGGTGGTGAGCGGGGAGCGTTGCTGTACAGTCTGATCGGGACGTGCAAACTGAACGGCGTGGATCCAGAAAGCTACCTTCGCCATGTCCTTGACGTCATAGCTGACTGGCCGGTCAACCGGGTCAGCGAGCTGCTACCCTGGCGCATCACACTGCCAACTGAATAACACATCCCCGTCAATACGGTTCTCGCTGTACGCTTACCATGCTTCTGAAGCATTAGAAATTGATCTGGCTAGTTCAAAGGCTGGGATGGATCACTTTGGAATCGTTGCTTAAACGGTGGACAAATTAATTATGGTAAGTAACTAAAAATGAGAATGAATCATACCAACTGCGGTAATGGTCCCAACTTATTGATAGTGTTTTATGTTCAGATAATGCCCGATGACTTTATCATGCAGCTCCACCGATTTTGAGAACGACAGCGACTTCCGTCCCAGCCGTGCCAGGTGCTGCCTCAGATTCAGGTTATGCCGCTCAATTCGCTGCGTATATCGCTTGCTGATTACGTGCAGCTTTCCCTTCAGGCGGGATTCATACAGCGGCCAGCCATCCGTCATCCATATCACCACGTCAA
>NZ_NWUO01000029.1 GCF_002895925.1 Mixta theicola
TGCTTAAAATTGTAGGTGATGAGCAGAGGGCACGGTTCGAAGCAATAGGTGAGTCATCCTTTTTTCAACTCCTCAAGTATTATTTATCAAAACCAATGAAGCAAGAATTTAAGTTTACAACAAAAAAAGCAATGATCCTTTGCGAGGAACTGAAAGATCATGAATCCTCTTTAATGAAGAGGATATATGGACCACTGCTAAAGATGCATAAGCCTATAGAAGGGCAAGGATATAGCGTCACGCTCAGAAAAAGTGGAAAGAGGCTCTTGAAATATAATTCTGAAACATTAGAGAACTTAATTTCAGAAAACACTGATGCAGGGAGAGTCGTTATAGATGCCTCTATCACAAGGTTTAATCGATTGACTGGAACAGGGCGTTTAATTTTAGAAGAAGATTCGGAATCAGTCAGCTTTGAACCAAGCTTTCCTTGGAAAAGCTTCCCTAAAGATCAAAAGAAAAAACTTTCAAAAAACTTGGACGATAACAATGAGTCAGATGACTTTTCCAAAGTAAAAATGGAGGCGTCTGTCATAAGGAACTATCTTGGGGAAATTAAGCGCTATAGTATACACAGGGTAATACTTGATGAGTGATAGACTAGCTAAAATAATAGGTTTTTTGACTATTTTTGCCGCCTGGTTTGTGTACTACATTAATTTTGACAAAGGTTCAGGTTTTTCTGAGTCAAAAGGAGATTGGGGGACTTTCGGGGACTTTGTTGGAGGGGTTTCTAACCCAATAATAACATTTATCACTATGTGTATGTTGATAAGATCAATCAACCTTCAAAAAGAAGCAAATGATAGCTTGCTAGAGCAAAACAAAAATTTGCAGGTTGATGCTGAAAGACAAAGAGAGATTGATGACTTAAGGTCTTTTGAAACATCTTTTTATAGTTTATCAGAAGTGGCAAGAAGTGAATACTTGTCAATTAAGTTGATAGAGCACGAAAGCATATATTCTTCTGCGGAAGCCGTTTCTTTTGCTGAGCACTCTTTAATAGAAAAAGCAAAAAGTGAAAATTTATGTGAGGTCTTTGATTACCTCAATAAAATCTCATCGTTTAGTATTTATTCCGCAGTGCGAAGTTTTTATGTTCTGTTCAAACTAACCCAAGATTCATGCCCTGAAAAATATAAAGAAAGATATTTTGAGATTTGTGCTTTTACTATGCCTGTTAAATTTTTGCACTTGGTATGCTTGTGTAAGGTTTTTACTGACTGGAAGGTTGTGAAAAATTTAGCTGATCTAGGCTTTTTTGATAAGGCAGGATTGGATGTTTATATTCAATCATTTGAAGAAGTTAAGAAGGTAGCTAGCTCTACATGATCATATCTTGACTCACCTATAATCTTGAGCGTATTGTGGGCCCTTAAAAGAAAAAACCACCCGGCAAGGTGGTTTTTTCAGAGGTTCAGTAACCGGTAAGTTTCTGAACCGCGGTAACTGGCTTTAGCGGAGCGCAGTCACCTAAACTGTCCTTTCAGTGTAGCTGTAGTTAGGCCCGCACTTCAAGAACTCTTGTAAAGTCTACTTAACAAGACCGCTCCGCAAAACCGTTACCAGTGGCTACCGCCAGTGGCGCTTTGTCGTGTCTGTCAGGGTTGGACTCAAGAGAACAGTTACCTGAACAAGACGTGGTAGTCGGACTGAACGGGGAGTTCGTGCATACAGTCCAGCTTGGAGCGAACCACCTAAGCAGCACCCAGTGTCAGGCGTGGTATGAGAAAACGCGGCCATAACAGCGGAAAGACACGGGTTAAGCTGTAAGGTGGGAACAGGAGAGCGCACGAGGGAGCCACCGGAGGGAAACGTCCGGTATCTTTAAGTCCTGTCGGGTTTCGCCCCTTCTGATTTGAGCACCGGGAATCGGCAGATTTCTGTGATGTTCGTCAGGAGGGCGGAGCCTATGGAAAACCGGGGTTCCTGAGACCAGGCTCGGGGGAAAGGGGGGCGCTGTTGACGTTGACCTGGAGGATTTATGGCTGGTCGTCTGCATGTTGTATCTAAGACTGAAAAGCAGTTTCTTGATGATGCTGTCTTTGCAGCGGAACGGGCAAAAGGCAAAAAGCTGTCCGGGCCGGAAAAAAAAGAGGTGTTGCGGGTTGCCCGTGTGCAGCTTCTGGGGCAGCGTGAAGCTGAAGCCGCTAAACAGGCGCGGGCTGTCGAACGGCAGGCTGCTGAATTCACCTGGAGCAAGCCTAAGCCTTTTCGTCGTTAGCCGGTAACGCTCGCCGCAGCGTTCGTCTGGCGTAGCCAGGGGAACCGAGGAAGCGTCATTTCACCTGTTTTCAGCATATGGCACGTACGCACCGGAGCGTCTGATGACGAAACAGCAAAAAACTGCGCTGAACATGGCAAAATTCATTCAGGACCAGAGTCTGTTCCTGTTGGAAAGGCTCAATGAGCTGGATTTAGACAGTGAAGCGGATATGTGTGAAAAGCTTCATGAGGATGCTGAACGTCTTCATGCTGTGCTTCAGGACAGGTTAAATCAGGAATAGCGGTAACCGTATGGCAAAAGTATCTATCAGTGAGGCCGCCAGGCTTACAGGTAAAAGCAGAACAACGCTGCACAGGTTAATAAAGACAGGTGAACTGTCTACTTGTGCAGGTGTGCGCAATTCAAAAATGATAGATATTTCAGAGCTTATTCGTGTTTTCGGTGATATTTCTGTCCCGGTCACTGAACAGTTCAGCGAACAGGCTTCTGAACAGCGTGTTACAGTGCCTGATACAGCTAATGAACAGATGATTAACAGTCTGAAACAGGAGGTTGAACATCTCAGGACGCTTGTTTCTGCTCAGGAGTCTCATATCGACAGCCTCAAACAATCACTGCAGCTGCTTGAGCATAAAAAAGATATGCAGCAGCCTCAGCCGTCCCCGGTGAAATGGTGGCAGTTTTGGAAATAGCCGGCTGACAGCACCTGCTTTTCCGGTAATTCTGGCCCCGACGGCGCGGTTGCTTTTGCGCTTCCTGCGACTCAGCTGGTATCTGTGCATCGGGGTGACGAATTGTTGAGTTCTTGCGAGGTTTCCCCAGGTCGCTGACCTGTTCGCGGCTTACGCCGGGCTGACTTGCGTCAGACTCCCTCCACACACCAGTCTCCTGGTGTCGCCATCGATACCGAGCCGTTCTTTTTCCTTTCTTAATGAAACCTGCATGCAGTCGTGCCGGCAGCGTCGCGGTTAAAAGCCCGTTCAGGGCGCATGAAAACACGTAATACGTGCACGTCAGATTGTGGATTTCGCCGTAAAGCGTTGTGCCGCAGGGGCTGCAGCGTCGTTTTTTCACGCGTCACTTTGTTCCCGCCTTGCGGGCATCAAAGTGACGCCGTTCAGTCCGGAGCCGCATCTGCATCTGCAGAACGTGTGTTTTCCAGAAGACGTAATTGTGATCGCAGAACATAGCGGGCTACGTAGACAGGCCGGTTCAGGCTTATCGTCGTGATGGTTGCCGTGATGTAAACGCCGGCAGCGGATGGCAGGACAGACTGTGCTGTTCACTGCGTTGTGGAATGTACCCTCATCGTCGCGTCGTAGATGCGCTGTTTGTGACGATATCTGCTTCCAGGGGCGGGCAGATGTACCACGCTTTGCGTTCTCCCTTTCAGGCTGCGGGAGTGTTCTTTACAGCCACCCGAAGGCGATCCTCTCAGGCCGTGGGATCATTGGTGGTCGTCATGGACGACAGGAGTACCCGGGCATACTATCAACATAAATTCGTGACGGTCAACCGGAGGTCGTGATGAGCGTATCCATTAAATCGGCAAAATTTGATCCCTACAACATGTGGCTGCAGCTGAGCGACGGGCGCACCCTGGGCGTCCCGCTGTCTTATTTTCCCGCGCTGGCCGGCGCCACCGCAGAGCAGCTGGCAACGTTTGAACTGAGTCCGCGCGGCATTCACTGGGACGAGTTGAACGAAGATCTGAGCCTTGAAGGATTTCTGGTCACGCAGAAGCTGCAGCCGGTCAAAAGAACTTAACGCCGGACAGGAAATGTTTTGTGACCACAGCCGGCTGCGCCGGCGCCACAAAACAGCGGGACAAGATGTGTCTCTAGAGTACCGCCGGCACGCCAGAGCTTTCCATCAGGCGCGGCCCGATACCCTGCATTTCGTACGTACGAAATTTTTCTGCAATTCAGTCAAAGGGCAGGATTCGCAAAGTGATAGCGTTTGCACCCACCGCAAAGCTGCCGCGCCTGGCGGCTTGGCCAACGCCTCACGGCCGCACAGTAAACTGCGCGCCCGTTCACCGTTATCAGAGGAATTAAGCGCCGGAAAACCGGGCTTAGTGACAACATACGCCCGAAATCCTCCATCATTCACTCCCGTGCATAGCCATGCAGTCGCGCAGAAATTATCAGGGCGGATTTCCGCGGTTTCGGGCAGGGAAAGGGCTGTCTTTTGGCCCGGAGGCCCCAGAAACGCGCTGAGGGGCTCTCAGGGGGTGCGGGCAAGAGATGTTATGGTAAATCCGAGTGATATTCAGTTTCGCTAAGAGCATCGCATTCCTACAGATCTAAAAAATACTTACCGATACTTTTTGTATACTTCTGTTGACTTTGTATTTTGTAGGTATATAGTATGCTCCATACTTTCAAAGGAGATGCACATGAATGATTCGGCTGTAGTGGTTTTTACCGCACGTGGTTTTGACCGTTTGTTAAGTGATGGAGGCTCTAGCTCATGGGTTCTTAATGAGAAGCGCGCCTCTCGCTGCAAATACGTCGTCTGTGTACAGAATAGAGATCCTGCTGATAATCATAATAATGACTGGGGAAGTGTCTCTGACCCTCATAAAAACGCATTTTTCATCGGAAAAATCTCCGATGTTGTTGTTTCCCCAGAGTGGGATGGGGCTCGTCCAACAAGGTGGCTGATTAAAGTTAGTGAGTATGCAAAGGTTGCATACCCTAACATGTGGGATGGAGCAAGGAACCCCGTTGCTTACTCATCATTAACTGATTTAGGTATTGATGAAAATTCATTAAATTTCAAAGCAATGCCAGAGGTTGAAGTTAAGTCTCCAAAAGTCGTACAGGAAGAAGAATCTTACCCAGATGGAATCTCCATTCAGCAAGCTAAGATACTTTTATCTAGAAAGTATGAGGTTTCCGAAGAAAGTATAGAGATAATTATCCGGGCGTAACCACATCTTTCTTTTTGGCTTAGGACATCGTTTAAATTGGTTGGAGGCTGTATGGATAAGGCATGGGGCGGTAATTTTTGCGAAATTCCGTTAGATCACTTCGAAAAAATGAAGTCAAAAGCACGTGCGCTAGCTGAGGTGAAAAGAAGCCCTTCCGATGCAAAAGCGAACGATAAAAACACTTTCATCCGTATCGGGATATCGGGCACTGGCGTCAGGCCTAACTATCAGGTTGAACTCCCAAATGGTTCTGTCATAGCAATTAACGGGATAAACCATGAAAGGTTTGGTGTAGAAGAGTTTGATAAACAATGGGTTTCTAAGGCTTATAGCATCGAGGAGCTGAACAACATGCGCATGTTTGGCGGAAATTTAGAAACTGAGAGCGCTTAGCTAAACCTACTATTCGATTCCCGCTTGGCTACAGTTCGGCGGCGGGATGTTATGGTAAATACAGTATGGGACCTCGGTCAGATTTGTTTTTCCCTAAGGGCGATTACCAAAACAAAAACATCTAATCTCCATTCTGGTTTATCGTACGAAAGCAGCATAAAGAAGAAAGTAAGGCTGACGAAATGCAGCAAAATTTTATAGCCTAGCTTCGTTACAAGACGGAGAAGAAAGGAACAGGCGTGCAGAGAAGTTAGCCTTGTGGAGCTATATCGAATACAGCATGCAGTGCTAGTGTTAAGATAATTTTAAGTTAATGCATGTATTACCAATTAATACAACGACTTATAAGTTACTGTTATACTTGATTTTTATTGATTTTTGTGCTATAATAAAGCCAGTGTCGGAAGGCAGGCACTGAAGCAATGTTTAAGGCAAAGTGCATAAGAACTTCAGTGCCTGCCTTCCGACACTGGCTAACAATAAGATTCTTTTTAAATTTAAAATGCTTTCTTAGTTTAAGAAATTCAATTTTAGTAATCATTGTTTTATTGCTCCAATATTATTTGTGTGATGGTTCTTTTTCAGATTATATAAAACAGTTGGTTGGATGGTTAATTGTACCATGGCTATCCTCATTAATAAAAAGAAAATAGCGGTCTTAAAAATAAATCCCAAAAAAATATAGACGGAGATGGCCTTGGAAACGCATATACCAATGGATATTGTTATAGCTAGCGGTGAATCTAAGTATAGAGAACTAGATTTTTATATAGGATCTAAGGCTTTAGAAGGAACTGCGGAAGCTATTTCATTAGCTACGAATACAATACTCAATAATGACGTGGCTACTAAGGTTCCTTCCATCGACGGGATTATGTCTAGCTTTATGTTGTCTTTTGAAGGCTCTTTTGGTCAAGCTTTTATGCTTAAAATTGTAGGTGATGAGCAGAGGGCACGGTTCGAAGCAATAGGTGAGTCATCCTTTTTTCAACTCCTCAAGTATTATTTATCAAAACCAATGAAGCAAGAATTTAAGTTTACAACAAAAAA
>NZ_NWUO01000030.1 GCF_002895925.1 Mixta theicola
ATTCCAATGCATTGGCTTGTCTTTTTTATGGTTATTCGCTTGCGTTCACATTTTGAGCTAAGTGGGTTGTTATGGAAATATCGATATGTACTTATTTGCGTACATGTTCTATGCTAAACCCTAACAAATGGGAGTTAACAACATGCATGCAATCAATTTTACTGATGCTCGTAAACATTTTGCCGACACGATGAAGCGCGTCACTGATGATGCTGAACCCGTACGTGTCATGCGCCGTGACGCGCCTGATATTGTTATGATCGATGCGGGAGAGTATGAGGCGCTAATCGAAACTGTCTATCTGTTCAGCAATCCGGCGAACGCCGCGCATATCAATGAGTCAATGAAACAGGCGGAGCGCGGCGAATTTGTCGAAGTGGAATATTAAGTTCACCAAGAACGGCGCTGATGACCTTAACTACTGGCGTGATACTGACAAAAAGAAGTTTGAGCGTATCCGGCAGCTGTTGCACAGCATCGAGGCTGATCCGCTGACAGGTATCGGAAAACCTGAACGGCTGCGGCACCACAAAGATCCGGCGCTCTATTCTCGCCGGATTGATCAGAGCCACCGGCTGGTCTACTCAATCCAGAACGGAGAAATCATCATCTACGCAGCCCGTTATCACTATGGTGAAAAATAGCAAAAGCCGATATAGCCCGCCTGATGCGGGCTTTTTCATGCGCGGCGTACAACGGATGTTATGGTAAATCCGCCTGACCGGCACGGTCACTCTGAGCCGGAGCGGAACAGCCGCGACCAGAACCCGCGTTTCTTTTCCTGCGCCAGCGCGTCCGTCAGTCGGCTGATTTCTGCCTGCAGCTGATCGCGTTCCTCATCGAGCTGCCGGCGTTCGGCTTCCCGGGCTGTTTTATCCTCGAGTATCAGAGTGACGGTCTGCTGCAGATCGTTCAGCTGCTTCTGAATCGCTGCGAGCTGCGAATTTTCCGCCAGTATATCGCCTTTTTTTGACTGTCCCTTCCTGTGCCGTGGTGGTGTCGCATTCGTATTGAGTTCGCCGTAGACCCGGATCAGCTCGCTGGTCTCAAACTCCCGACGGTCATCCTTCCCAGTCCGGTAACTGACAAGGCCTTTTGCCATATCGCGGTATAACTGCGAGCGCGATTTTCCGGTCAATTTCAGTGTGTCCTGAACAGTGTGCCATGCCATAAAAGTGACAGTGTCCCGTTAGTGTCTCATCATAAAAGCATAACCGATAGAAAGCGCCTGTGCGACAAAGGTATCTGCCAGCCGTTTTTCTTCGGTTGTAGCCAGCTTTTTGTATCTCATCATGTGTCCCTTGGACAGTCAGATATTGAGTAACACATTACGGCATATGGGAAATTTTGGTTATGTCTCATCCGGTGTATGATGTGTAAATAACCATCATAAATTCAGGGAGAGCAGGATGAAAATGGTACTGCCGGTTGACGGCTACCGTTCGGCAACGGAGTTCATGGCGGCCATGCAGGGGAGTGAGGGAGATACTCACTGGCTGATGAAGCAGGCGGAGCACTGGCACGGTGGTATTCATCTTTGTGACGGCTTTGCCGGCAATGCCGTTTTTAAACCGGACAGCCACGGCCTGAAATGCATGACCGATGGTCAGGTGGTGGCCTGGCGGCTGAATGACGATTATCAGACAGCAGCATACGGAAAAAAGACGCTGAAATTTAGTTCCACCTTCGTCCTCATTAAGTCCACCTGTACCCCGGATAAAGATAAGCCTGATAACGCACTGGATTTCTACACGCTGTGGATGCAGATAGCTCCGCTGTCCGAATATGGCATTACGGACATACCGATGGCTACCGTAACAGCCAGCGCGCTGAAAATTCGTCAGGACAACACCACTCCCGGCTGGATACGCAGTGGGCTGAGGGATGGGGTCAATGTCCCCCGTGATGCGCTGCGTCACTATGAGGTGCCGCAGGATACGCAGACCACACTGCCACGTGGTGCCGTGGTGGAGATTCAGCAGGAGGCTTCATTTCTGCTGAACGGCAGGCCAGCCCCGTTTATCTTCGTGTCTGTGGTGTCGGTACCGGAAGGCACGAAAAGCGGATTATCCGTCGGTGAATCCGGCTGGATCTCCGGGCTGGATAAGTTTGTGAAGCGGCAGGGCGATGTGCTGCCGGCGTGGATGCAGGCAGCCCGTCAGCACGGTGTGTTTAATCAGGTTGTTACGGTATCAGGCGAGAATGCGCCGGCGGTGAAGGCCGGGGAGGTTATCGGTCACCTGAGCCTGAATGAGCGTCCGTCTGGCGGGCCACAACACTTCTGCCATCTGGAGGTATTCAGCCAGGATGGCCGGATGAAGGATTTTCTGGCGAACAAGGCCGGGGTGACGATCGGCGCGGCAGAGCTGCACACGCTGGCGGATAAAACCCGCTGGATGCACAGGGAGCAGGATAATTCGTTTGTGGTGGCTGGCGTGGGGGGAGACCCTTCCCCCACGACTGCAGAGCGATACACCCCGGAAAACGAGTGCCGCCGGTTGGAAGCTGACGGGAAGACCTGGTATTACATTCCCGGTGAGCTGGCATGGATGGCGGCGGCTGATGTGGAGAGAGCGAACCAGTTCGACCTCGAAAAACGGGGATTTATGCCACTTGAGCAGGAGGACGCGCCGCAAAGCATTTTCCAGACGCCGAAAGAGAGCTGGTTGCGCCAGGTGTACGGGCAGCTGGAAGCGTTGGCCCGGAGTGAAACGCGGGATATGTATTCCTCAAGCTACACCGAACAGTACCAGAAGTTGCTGAAGCAGATGGATCTGAACCAGGATGGTGTGATTGATGCCGGCGAACTGTGGCGATTTCTGCATAACACGCAGCCGCATATCCAGTATCAGGTACAACGCTTTGTGGTGAAACACCACAGCGAATGGCTGAAAGATGGCATGTCGGCCCTGTGGCAGGCCGCACTGGATGAACAGGCGAAGAAATTCCCGGATATGGCGCTGTATAACCGCGATTTCATTAATAAACTGGTGTGGATGAAGGATGTGCCGGAGATCCGTAGCAATGAAGCGCTGTGGCATATGCATCCGATTGTATTTCTTGACGCTATTAGATCCCAAAAGAAAATTTTAGAAGGAAGATTGACTTATAATGCTGAAGGAAATGATATTTCATCGTCTATTTATTATAGCCGGGTAATTCATTGGCCGGGAAATGAATTGTCAGGAGTCACGCTTGGTCGAGGTTATGATATGGGAGATCGTACTGAAGCGAATGTATATGGTGACATGGTTGCATCAGGAATACCTAGTGAGCAAGCGGCTAAAATATCGAAAGGTGCAGGGTTAAAAGGAAATTCTGCGCGTGATTTTGTGCTTTCAAATAAGAGTGCTGTAGGCGAAATAACATTGCAACAGCAAAAGTCACTTTTTGCCATTATCTATCCGAAATATGTTGATAGAGCTATTTCAAATTATGCCAAATGGACTAATGGTGTCTCGGGCGCAAAACCATGGGGAGAGTTAGACTCTACGATTCAGGAAGTACTAGTTGACTTTGTTTATCAGGGTTTTACGAAAGGACCAAAGCCAATGCTAGCGGGTTCAAACAATAATAAGCAAGAACTGATTAGCTATATAAGAAACAGTGCTTCGATTTCTCAGTATGAACCTGGAAGACATAGGGCTAATTATTTGGAGGATAGTGAATGAAACGTGCTGTAGCTGCTTTTTTATTCTATTCGGCATTCTCACATGGTGCGGATGTTTGTACTGATGTAAAAAATTCCGATCAAGTTTATTTGTGTTCCGAAAATAAAAAGAGTGACGCAGATAGTTATTTAAACAAGCAGTACTCAGAGTTACTAGCTAAAATAAATGCTGAATATGTGAATGATGATGTGTTGAAGAAAGAGCTGGTAGATAATGTTAAGAAATCTCAGCGAGACTGGATTAAATTCCGAGATTCTAATTGTAAGTTATATTCTTTCCAAATTGAGAGTAACAGTCCAGCACACCAAACAGCTATTAATGAATGTGTCGCGAGAATGTCAGAGAGTAGGGGAAAGGAATTAGCAGCATTTTCTAATGACATATAGCGATAGTTGGCAGTTTTGAAAGGATCTTCTTGAGATCCTTTTCGTCTGCGCGTAATCTCTTGCTCTGTAAACGAAAAAACCGCCTTGCAGGGCGGTTTGATCGAAGGTTAAGTCAGCTTGCAGGCTGCTTAACCGGGTAACTGTCTTGTGCGAGACGAGTCACCAAAACTGTTCTTTCAGTGTAGCCGGAGTTCGGCCACCACTTCAAGTACTCTCTAAATCTCTCTCGCACATCGACTGTTACCAATGGCTGCTGCCAGTGGCGTTTTTACGTGTCCGTCCGGGTTGGACTCAAGACGATAGTTACCGGAAGGGGCGCAGCAGTCGGGCTGAACGGGGGGTTCGTGCATACAGCCCAGCTTGGAGCGAACGACCTACACCGAGCCGAGATACCAGCAGCGTGAGCTATGAGAAAGCGCCACGCTTCCCGAAGGGAAAAAGGCGGAACAGGTATCCGGTAAGCGGCAGGGTCGGAACAGGAGAGCGCACGAGGGAGCTACCAGGCGGAAACGCCTGGGATCTTTATAGTCCTGTCGGGTTTCGCCGCCACTGATTTGAGCGTCAGATTTCGTGATGCTTGTCAGGGGGGCGGAGCCTATGGAAAAACGGCAACGCCGCATCCTTTTTTCCGGCCCTTCCTGATTTGAGCGTCATTGCTTTATCCTGTTATCCGTGAGCAGGTAACGCCCGCCGCAGTCTCATGACCGAACGTAGTGAGCGAATGAGCGAGGAGGCGTCATATCATCTGTCCGTTCATAGTTTTCCGTACGTCCCGCACACGCATATTTCATCTGCCACAGGAAGCACTTCCCTGAATCCCCACTTCGTCCTAACATATTAAGCCAGTATACACTCCGCTAGCGCTTCGTGACTGGTTCAGGGCTGCGCCCCGAAACCCGCTAAAATCAATACCGAAGCAATGCAGGATAGACAGACCGCTAGAGATTGCATGCAATTCTCTGTGTCCGTCTGAAAACTATGTTTTCTCCTGAGCCTGCTGCTGGCTCTCTTTTCGCTTCTGGCGGTACTCCAGAAACACATCTTGTCCCGCCAGGATTTATTTTCGTGCGCACGAATTTTTTAATCTGAATACGAAAGGCAGGATTCGCAATCTGCTGGCAAATGCCGCCACCGATGCTGCGATGCAGGATAGGACGAACTCCGCAAAATGACGTCATTTCTGACTCGCTGCGCTTGTCCAACGCTTCACGTCCACGCAATAAATTGCGCACCCGTTCACCGTTTTCGGTTGGGGTTGATGCAGGTTTTAAGTCTCCAGGCCTGAATTCAGGCCGAAATCGTCCGCCAGTCAGTCCGGTGCATAGCCATGCATACCGCGTAACATCTCTGTACGCGTTTCTGGCGGGTTTTCGGGGCGATAAGGTTGCTTTATGTGGCTCAGGGCTGAAAACCGTCCTGAGCGCGTTTTAGCGGTGCTGACAACAGATGTTATGTTCAATCAGAGTGACCGGTAGGTACAAAAAAAGCCCCGCAGGGCTTTGATATTATTTTTTGTCAGTCGTGCAGACCACTAATTTCCACTGGATTGATGTCAATGGGTTTTGGTGTTGGTGGTGGTTCTGTGGAGGCAAATTATGTCCTCCTGCGATAGCTATCTCGCGTCCACAGCCTGTGCACTTATAAATACCTGGGTACGGGGCCGCGGTATTAGGAGTATGAACCTTATCAAAATCAACATGGTTGTTCTGATGTAACTCGTTGCTGTACTTATAATTCGCCATTTTGCAGTTTTTATTGCATCAGTATGAATCAAATAGCCCATTGGCGTAGCCTTGGGCATATGCGACATACGGAGATTTATGTCTGACGGCATCTGCCTGGCTTTCGGAAAGATTCTGGAAGTCAGTTTCCATATCGATAGACATACATCTGTTTATCCCTCTTTGATACCCTGCTTCATAGGCACATCCGGCACATTTATGACGACCAAAATCGCCCTGATCCACCGGTAGCTGGGTAAAATACGGATCACTGCGATGGTCTTTGTTGCATGTACTCATCTCATTTCCTTCTCTCTTTATACGGCACGATAATGTGCTTCTCCATTTTCCATATGTGTTTATGAACCCGTATTCCAATGCATTGGCTTGTCTTTTTTATGGTTATTCGCTTGCGTTCACATTTTGAGCTAAGTGGGTTGTTATGGAAATATCGATATGTACTTATTTGCGTACATGTTCTATGCTAAACCCTAACAA
>NZ_NWUO01000031.1 GCF_002895925.1 Mixta theicola
ATGAGTTTGTTGTCATCATGGAAAAGGATGCATCAGAGCAGAGCGCGAAAATATGGACTCCGGGCGCCTTGCTGCCGCTGCCGCTGATTATCTTTGAACCGGGAAGCGGGACACGCGCCCTGATTGATCAGTGGTTCCGGGAGACGGGACATATTGCCTGCGCGGTCATGGAGCTTGGCAGTATCGAGGCTATTAAAAGAATGGTCCGTGCAGGTCTTGGTTACAGCATTGTTCCCCGAATGTCCGTTGCATGCATAGAGTAAAGATCGGGGCTCGATCTTTACTCTGTGACGCCCTCTCTTCACCGGACGCTTGGGGCAGTTATGCGGGAGGACCGGATTGTAAGCAGAGGAATCAATGAAGTGCTGAAAAGCCTGCACAGCAGTTTTGCAAAAAACGAAATCAGATAAATATTATTCGATATTTAAACCGGACAGGTCCGATCTACTCTTTCCGGCAAAGTATCATTACAGCGTTTACCAGCTACCAATGTCCGCTCCTGGCACAAAGCGGAGTTTCGTTACCCCAACGCACTTCTTCTTTAATTAACCCAGTCTTCCAGCGCCAGACCCGGAACCCGCTCAAATTCCCGGGTATTGTTCGTCACCAGCACGGCGTCAGCCGAGATGGCGTGCCCGGCAATCGCCGTGTCGTTCGGACCGATCGGCGTGCCGGCGAGGCGCAGCGCGACTCGGATGTCCGTGGTGGCATCCACCGCGGCACGATCCCAGGGCAGGACGGCATCAAGGCGGGTGCAGAATTCATCGACCAACTGCACGTGGCGCGGTGAGGCTTTCGGGCCGGTGGCGCCGAAGCGCATCTCCTGATAGGTGATGGCCGAGATTACAATGCGGTTTCCGCGCAGCACTGCCTGCTCGAGGCGCTTACGAACGGCTTCCGGCTGCTCGCGCATGATGAATGAGCAGATGCAGGTGTCCAGCATATAGGTCTTGTTCACAGGTCAAATCGTCCTTCGTCGCTGACAACGTCCTCGCGCTCCGCCATAAAATCAGGATCGGCTTTTTCAAGTTCAAAAAATGAGTTCCAGGTCGGCCGGACGGGGCGCAGGATAATGCTGTCTCCTTCCCGGACGATCTCCAGCTCGCTCACCCCCTCAAAATCCAGATCGCGGGGCAGGCGGATGGCGCGGTTATTGCCGTTTTTAAAAATAGAAACTGTGCGCATGGTTTTTCCTCATATGCTGAGTGTGCCAGGGAGTTTTCCCGCATGGGTGCAGTATATGTCTGAAGGACTGATTTGTATAGGTGAAGCATATGCAGATGGTACGTATATGCGTATGTAAAGCATATGCATATGCAAAGTATATGGATATGTACAGCATATGTCTGCTTTCTCTTTTTCCAGCTGAGATCCGGAAAAAGACAGAAGCGGATCCTGACTGGCCAGTGGCGGCTTTTTGCGCAGGGTGCTACATGTTGTGGGCTGGTCAGCTGCTCAGCATACAAGATATGGGGTAACGGCCACTGTCAGAGCCGGCTGCGCCGGGCTTTTCCCCGCCCTGCCGCCGTGCTACGCTTCCGGAAACTGCCGTATCCGGAAAAAGTCGGATCAAGCCGGTAAGGGTGTACGGTAATTTAGCAGCGTGCTTATAAGCCTGCTTATTGTCAGATAATGGATATTTACTGGCGGGAAGGTAATTCTGAGTAACTGTCAGATGAGTCAGTGGGTGATGATTTCGACGTGGGACTATTAGCGAGGTTAAGAGGTGGCAATTGAAGAGCTAATTGCCTTGCTCATTGAGCAGGGTGAGAAAAGCGTCTGGTTTTACCCGACAGAGGACTGCAACGGTTCAAAGCTGTTTCTGCTTCTCGATAAGTTCGGCGGCGAACTGGCCTGGCGATGGGTCAATGACGGACCTGAGCGCTGGCGTACCCAAATGTCTTGGCTTCCCTCGTACTCTTCCCTGCCTGCTAATGCCGTAGAATTCGATCTTGAACAGGATCGTTTTATGTTTCAATCGATAGATGCCTCAAATGGTTCTGCATCACCCAGGCCGGCTTGGTGCCGTTAAGAAATTAAAAAGGGTTAGCGAGATTACATATCAGCGAAGGAATACAGATTTATGGATGGCGGGATTTCCGTATGGGTGCCGGTGATTTCAGTCCTGGCGGGTAGTGTGCTGACCGGAACCATTCAGTATTTTATGAACCGGCAGAACCACTTTTTTGCCCTGAAACGTGAGGAGAAGGCGGCTGCAGACAGGCTGCGTAATGAAAAACAGGCAGAAGAAAACAAACTGCAGCGGGAGCGCATATTTATCGCCGCTGAACTGGTCTTCCTGCTTGAGCAATACGCCGAGGGATGCGCGCGAGTTGCCGCTGATCATGGCGATGATAACCCCCAGAGCGAACGTGAGCCGACCGTAAATTATCCGCTGTTAAATCTGACAGATGTATCAGGCGATTGGCGGGTACTGTCGCGCCTATTAATGTACCGTATCCGGGAATTGCCGGTTCTTCAGAATGAGGCACAAAGAACGATTGCCGGTGTCGGAGAATATGATCATCCCCCTTATTATTCTTATTACTTCCGGGAGCGACAGTATCAGTTTTCCCGTCTTGGTATGAAGGCGGTGATTCTGGCCATGCGCCTTCGCAAAGCCGTTGGACTTCCTGAAAGCCGCCTTCAGGATACTGAGTGGTCTGCATATAACGTGCTCTGGAAGGTGTGGCGGCAGGAACGGAAACGCCGGGCGGCAGATTACGCAAATAAATGAGTGTGGCATGAACCAGTGCCTCTCCTGAATAGCAGTGAGGAAACCAGCCTGTGAGTAGTTTGATGCCGTACGCCTTCCAGCAGTCGCCCGCGCAGCTGCCGGTCGCCATTGATTATCCGGCCGCGCTGGCGCTGCGCCAGATGGCAGCGCAGCACGATGAATACCCGCAGTATTTACTGGCACCTGAAGTCAGCGCACTGCTCCACTACGTGCCGGATCTGCACCGCAAGATGCTGTTCACCACCCTCTGGAACACCGGCGCGCGTATAAACGAAGCGCTGGCGCTGACGAGAGGAGATTTCAGCCTGGTGCCGCCCTACCCTTACGTGCAGCTGGCCACGCTGAAGCAGCGCGGTGAAAAAGCGGCACGCGGCCCCGGCAGGGCGCCGTCAGGCGTGGTCCCTCACCGGCTGGTTCCGCTTTCCGATCCGCAGTATGTGCCTCAGCTGGAGATGATGGTCGCGACGCTCAAAATACCGCTCGAGCGGCGCAATCCGGAAACCGGCCGGACCGAGAAGGTAAGGCTCTGGACAGTCACCGACAGGACCGTGCGTACCTGGCTGAACGAGGCTGTCGCCGCAGCCGCCGGTGACGGAGTCACATTCTCCGTGCCGGTGACGCCGCACACCTTCCGCCACAGCTACGCCATGCACATGCTTTATGCGGGGATTCCGCTGAAGGCGCTGCAGAGCCTGATGGGGCACAAAAGCATGAAGTCCACCGAGGTCTACACAAAGGTGTTTGCGCTGGACGTGGCGGCCCGGCACCGGGTGCAGTTTCATATGCCGGGAACTGAAGCTGTTGCCATTCTTAAAAAGATCGACTTCTAGCAGGTAAGTTTGCGATGTGTTTAGGAAGCGGCAAGTTGAGGGCAAAAAAAAACCCGGTCTGGTAAACCGAGTTTTTTCTGTACCGGAGAACGGTTGGTAGCCGCTTGCCGGGACGTTGCTGCTTGTACCTGCTAACTGCCAGCAATGTTAAACCTGTTTGACGAACCCGTCAACGTTGCGGCTGGTACCGCACGGCTTTATACTCGTCGCAGTTGGCAGCGCTACGCTGTTGCAGCCTCTCAGAAGTGGGTTAAAGCTTAGCCGCGCAAAAGTTTTACCCCGGCAGGAAACAGGTGGTGCTGTCCGGTCTGCTTCCACCCAAAAGAGTGCTGCTTGTACCTGCTAACTACTCGTACGCGCCGCAAGGGGGTAACAAAAAAGCACTTGCGACGTGTGGCGCTCTCCTGAGAAGGAGATGCCAAAAGTGATAACTTTAGGAACTATCCTCCTGGTTTTGCAGATTCTGCTTACCGGAGTAGAGCTTATCGTTGCCATCAAGCAACTGACCGGACGCCCGTAAGGGAATAAGGAACTTGAATCAAGGCGGGGATTAACCACCCCGCCTTTTTTCGTATCAATTTTCCCATAACTAAAACCAGCCTATATTCCTATCTGCTTTGACTAACAATTCACCCTTCCCTACTGATTATCCTGAATTCATCGTTTGTTAGTCGCCGGAAAAATTAAGCTTATGCTTTTAATGGTATTTTTCATCATCATATTACTATTATGTATATACATTAGTATATGCAAATAGTTATTGGTGAGGATTATGCTCTGAAAATCTAACAACACGTATTGATGTTATTTTGTATATGCTCATGTATATACAAAGTGCATGCTTACAAAACAAAATTGGGCTACTTAAGACGGCAACGCAGGGCGGGCAGTTTGCACGTCTACGCGCAGTTCTACTTTGAAGGTAAGCCCTTAAAGGCATCCTCCCAGTATGGATCTCTGTCTGGGTCATTGACGATCTTGCTCATCCATGATTCAGAGCGTCGCCATCTTTCGGCCACTTCTTTCATCGTCCAGTTTCTTTCTCTGAGTAGATTTTTGATATCCGAGACCGTGAGTTTGGTGCCAACCCAGTTACGCAGAATATTTTCATCAACAGCAAATTCAAGACCCGGATATTTTTCTTCCAACGATTTCCTGGAGGTGCTGAACCATACAGGGTCATCGTTGCCTTCAAACTTGATAGTGGTATACCGGTGGCCATTATTCAGGCTGATTTCAGGGTGGTAATACTCAATCCAGACTGAGTTCTCATTGATGTAGTCAAATATCCATGCATCAAACTCACGGCTTTTACGCTGCTCAGACTTGAAGAGATCGCTAAAATTTTTCCTGTTCGAGACCTTAAGCGCTCCATCCTGCATCAGCGCATTAATCGCAGATATGCGTACGCTCTCAGCTGCATTCGTTATTGAGGTGTTGTAGTAGTTCAGTAACTGAGCGCAGGTAAACACTATTTTGCCTTGGGCAATTTGCACGCGCAGATAACAGTATCCTTGATCGTTCCAGAAAGCCTGGAAGCGCAACGGGTGATAAGTCTTGTCGAACCCTTCAGTCAGCGTAAACCTGATTCTCATACCTTACTCCTCATTTTTATTAATTAAGCCACAAATTGAATTATGGTGCTCATTAAGTCAAGTTAAGAGAGCAATGTGTTTTTTTATTTAATTGTTTTGGTATATGCAAATGTATATACATAAATAGCTTTGCATATGCTTTTGTATATACATTGACACATTCTAGGATCTGCGTAATATGTATATAACTTTGTATATACATGGTGGGTGATGCTGCCAACTTACTGATTTAGTGTATGATGGTGTTTTTGAGGTGCTCCAGTGGCTTCTGTTTCTATCAGCTGTCCCTCCTGTTCAGCTACTGACGGGGTGGTGCGTAACGGTAAAAGTACT
>NZ_NWUO01000032.1 GCF_002895925.1 Mixta theicola
GGGTCTGCGGCATCGGGCCGTCAGTCGCAGCAACAACCAGGATAGCGCCGTCCATCTGAGCAGCACCGGTAATCATGTTTTTCACGTAGTCGGCGTGGCCCGGGCAGTCAACGTGCGCGTAGTGACGGCTCGGGGTGTCATATTCAACGTGAGAGGTGTTGATGGTGATACCACGTGCTTTTTCTTCCGGCGCGTTATCGATCTGATCGAATGCGCGCGCTGCGCCACCGTAGGTTTTTGCCAGAACGGTAGTGATAGCTGCAGTCAGGGTAGTTTTACCGTGGTCAACGTGGCCGATAGTACCGACGTTGACGTGCGGTTTGAACGTTCAAATTTTTCTTTAGACATCGATTGTCCCTCTAAGACACGGTTAAATCGGTGATATCACCACATCAACCAGGCATCGCCTGTGCTGTTGAATTTTTTTGTACAGGAAGAATCAGGGAGGGAGATAAAGAAGTGGTGCTGATACCCAGAGTCGAACTGGGGACCTCACCCTTACCAAGGGTGCGCTCTACCAACTGAGCCATATCAGCACATCTGGAGCGGGCAGCGGGAATCGAACCCGCATCATCAGCTTGGAAGGCTGAGGTAATAGCCATTATACGATGCCCGCAACCTGGAACTCGGCTACCTGTTCTTTCTGTAGCAAATGAATAATAAGTTAAGGATGCTTATTATTCGAGCTTCGAGCCAACTTGCGTTGCTTGCTGACTCTGACTGTGCTTGAGCTCAGTCTGAATATGGTGGTGGGAGAAGGATTCGAACCTTCGAAGTCTGTGACGGCAGATTTACAGTCTGCTCCCTTTGGCCGCTCGGGAATCCCACCTGATACTTGATGGTGCCGGCTACCGGAATCGAACTGGTGACCTACTGATTACAAGTCAGTTGCTCTACCTACTGAGCTAAGCCGGCATCAAGTGAGGCGCATTCTAGGAAGACCGGCTGGCGTATGCAACAAAAAAATCGCGATAAATGTTTTATCGGTCACTATTTGTGCAATTATTCGCAAATTTAGGTTTTTTTGAAGAAAAAACAACCATTCCTGCTGCTGCCATACGGTCACGAAAGCGCGGCTTCTCTTTTTTCCGCTATTTTTTTACGTTGAAATGCTGACATTGCTAATGCCATTTTTTCTTGTATTGCGCCTGAGCTGCCCGCCTGGATTACGCGCAAAAAGACAGATGAAAGCCAGAAAAAACTTTTTATGTGACATATATCACACTTTATTTATACCCTTGCGAAACCGAACGGGTTGCGTAGCTAAATTTATAGCCTGAACGAGCCGATGACTTTTTATCCCGGCTGCCCTGCTCCCTTTCCTTTTTTAATTAACAAAAACTGCGAGAATCATTCCGATTGCTTTTAACGATGCATTTTTTTCCTTCTTTTTCTCCTGTTACTGGTGTTAACCTCCTGCGCATTGTTTTCTGAAATTACCTTCAGGGCACAGGAAGATCGCTATGCTTACCTGTCGCCATTCGGTAAATATCTGCTGGCAGAAGCATGCTTATGAGTAATAAAGAGCCCTCGTTTACTACCCCGTATCTGTCATTCAGTCGCCAACAATGGGCTGCTTTGCGTGATACTGTCCCGATGACATTATCAGAGGATGAGATCGCTCGTCTGAAAGGTATCAATGAAGATCTCTCCCTGGAAGAAGTGGCTGAGATCTATTTGCCTCTCTCTCGCCTGCTGAATTTTTATATTAATTCTAACTTACGGCGTCAGGCGGTACTGGAGCAATTTTTAGGCACAAACGGGCAAAAAATCCCTTATATCATCAGTATTGCGGGCAGCGTAGCCGTAGGAAAAAGTACTACCGCACGCGTTTTACAGGCTTTGCTAAGCCGCTGGCCCGAACATCGTCGCGTCGAATTAATTACTACGGATGGTTTCCTTCATCCGAACGCAGTATTAAAAGAGCGCGACCTGATGAAGAAAAAGGGGTTTCCTCAATCCTATGATATGCATCGCCTGGTCAATTTTGTTGCCGACCTCAAATCAGGTGCTACCGAAGTAACCGCTCCGGTTTATTCTCATCTGATTTACGATGTTATTCCTGATGGGGATAAAATCGTACAGCAGCCGGATATTTTAATCCTTGAAGGTTTAAACGTACTGCAGAGCGGAATGGATTATCCCCACGATCCGCATCATGTATTCGTTTCTGATTTTGTTGACTTTTCTATTTACGTAGATGCGCCTGAAGAGCTGCTGGAAGATTGGTATATCAACCGGTTCCTGAAGTTCCGAAAAGGTGCTTTTACCGATCCCGATTCTTATTTTCATCATTACGCTCAGCTATCCGAAGAGGAAGCCGTTAATATCGCCACCCAACTGTGGAAAGAGATCAACTGGCGGAACCTGAAGGAAAATATTTTACCAACGCGGGAGCGTGCCAGCCTGATCCTTAGCAAAAGCGCTAACCATGCAGTTGAAAAGGTGCGGTTACGTAAATAAGGCTGGATGCGGCTTCTGGCGGGATATTTGCTCCGCCAGAAGCAAACTTATCGATGCGATAAACAATTAATTTTGCGGTCGTAAGGATATTTCACCGCCTATCCAGGACTTCGTCACACCATTTTGCTCAAGCAATAGCCCACCTTGATGATCAATACCGCGAGCGATACCCAATACTTCACGATCGCCAATCAGTAACTTAACCGGCCTGTTGATAAAGTTATCCAGCCGCTGCCAGCGAGGCAGGAAAGGTGCCAGCCCCTCTCGTTCAAAATCACGCAAACTATGACGTAATTGGTTTATCAACAGGCTGACAAGTTCGTTGCGGTTAATAGCGATACCGGCCTCTTGCAGGTTGATCCAGCCCTGGTTCACCACGCTGGCATCGGGTGTGCGCATTTTCAAATTGATACCTGCGCCAAATACAATTTGCGCGGCATCGCCTGTTTTGCCGATCATTTCTACCAGGATGCCTGCCAGTTTACGATCGTTTAGATAAAGATCGTTTGGCCATTTCACTCTTACGCCATCAGCACCCAGCCGCTGTAATACCTCAGCAATAACAATGCCGATAACTAAACTTAAGCCCATCGCCGCGGCTGGTCCCTGTTCAAGACGCCAGTACATTGAAAGATACAGATTGGCACCGAAAGGAGAAAACCACTGACGTCCACGACGTCCACGCCCCGCCTGTTGATATTCGGCAACGCAGGCATCGCCCGTTTTTAGCGAGCCCATGCGTTCTAACAGGTATTGGTTAGTTGAGTCTATAACGGGTATAACAGCCAGCCCCTGTTGTTCCAGGTTCTGATTGATTTCCGCTTCATCCAGTAACTGAACAGGAGCAGGCAGACAATAACCCTTACCCGTGACGGTAAATACATCCAGCCCCCACTCCTTTAAGGTCTGGATATGTTTGTTTATCGCGGCGCGGCTCATACCGAGCTTTTCGCCAATTTGTTCGCCTGAATGGAATTCACCATCAGCTAAAATAGAAACTAATTTTAACGGTACGCTGTTATCTTTCATGAAATGACCTCAACGGCATTTTTCTCTCCGTTAGCGCCAATAAAACGCACTTCCGGTTCCAGCCAGACGTTAAATTTTTTGCCCACGCGTTGCCTGATTTCACGGGCTAATGCGACAACATCCTCCGCACTCGCCTCTTCTGCATTAATTAATACCAGGGCCTGCTGCTGATGAACGGCCGCCCCGCCAATGCGATAGCCTTTTAGCTGACATTGGTCGATAAGCCAGCCAGCAGCCAGCTTAATTCCACCGTTACTTTGCAGATAATGTGGAGCGTGCGGAAAGGTAGCCAGCAAAGACGCTGCCTGCTCTGCATTAATAACCGGATTTTTGAAAAAGCTACCGGCGTTCCCGGTTACTGCCGGATCGGGCAACTTACTACGGCGCATGTGGCAAACGGCATCAAAAATTTGCCGTGGCGTTACGGTTGCAGGATCGATCTTAGCCAGATCGCCATAGCTCATTACGGGTTGCCACCGCTTAGGTAAGCTAAAACCAATGCTGATAATCGCATAACCGTGCTGCAGGCGATGCTTAAAGATGCTATCGCGATAGCCAAACTGACATTCCGTCGCCGTCAGGCGATTAACCTGGCCGCTTTCCAGCTCAAGGACATCAACCCATTCACAGACATCTTTTAACTCAACGCCATAGGCACCAATATTTTGAATAGGTGCAGAACCGACGCAGCCGGGTATTAAAGCAAGGTTTTCCAGGCCGGTGATATTTTGCTGCAGCGTATAGGTTACCAGAGAATGCCAGTTTTCACCGGCACCTACCTGTAAATGCCAGCTATCATCACTTTCGGTAATAGTGATTCCTTTGATGCGGTTTATTACAACTATGCCGCTAAAGGCTTGCAAAAACAGGACATTACTGCCCTCACCTAATAATAAGAAGGGTAAATTACGCTGATGACATTCACGCCAGGCTGCAAGAATAGCTTGCGGCGATTCTGCGTATACAATTTTTTCTGCGCCCGTTTCAATGGCAAAGGTATGTAATTTTTTAAGTGAAAATGCAGGACTGGACATGAAGCGGCCTTTTCCGATTAACTGCGCTCAGTTTACCCGATCGGTACAGCGGGGAGAAAATTTTATCCTGTCAGGCTGGAAAGCGTATTCGAAAATAAAATACATCCTGAGAAGCAGAAAGTCATAGCCCTGGCGGCAAAAGATCTCGTTCAGGGAATTGTAGTTCGCTAAAAGGGGAAAGTAGTTAAATCAGATACTATCCAGACAGCGCTGGAAGACCTAAAGCAGGAATGGCAGGTTAAAGAGGCGGCAAAGGGGGAGGTAACGCGTAAGGTTAATCCCGGCAACCGGCGTTTCGCCGGCCGCCAGACACGAAAAAGCCCCAGCTTTCGCTGAGGCTCCGTCGTTTATTGGATGCCTGGCAGTTCCCTACTCTCGCATGGGGAAGCCCCACACTACCATCGGCGCTGCGGCGTTTCACTTCTGAGTTCGGCATGGGGTCAGGTGGGACCACCGCGCTCTCGCCGCCAGGCAAATTCTG
>NZ_NWUO01000033.1 GCF_002895925.1 Mixta theicola
GACGACAGAGCCTTGTGCCGAGTGGCGTCACAACCACCGGGCGGTTGATGAGGATGGGGTGAGCCAGCATCGCATTCAGCAGTTCATCATCGCTGAACCGGTCTTCTGCCAGCCCCAGATGCTCATAGGGCTCTGTATTTTTGCGCAGCAGGGCACGTGCGCTGATACCCATATCTGCTATCAGCTTTTTCAGCTCGTCGCGGGATGTTGGCGTCTCCAGATACAAAATCACTGTTGGCTCCACGCCGCTGTTGCGGATAAGCGCCAGGGTGTTACGCGACGTCCCGCAGGCCGGATTGTGGTAAATAGTGATGTCAGTCATAAGCGGTACTCCGTAAAGGCGCTGCACAGTCGCAACACCGGGGTTAAGGTTAAACAGACAGGCGCAGGGCCAGCGCGGCCAGCGTCACAAAAAGTACCGGCAGGGTCATCACGATGCCCACGCGGAAGTAGTAGCTCCAGCTGACAGTAATGTTTTTTTGCGCCAGTACGTGCAGCCACAGCAGGGTAGCGAGGCTGCCGATGGGGGTGATTTTCGGGCCGAGGTCGCAGCCGATGATGTTGGCGTAAATCATCGCTTCCTTCACCACGCCCTGTGCGGTGCTGCCGTCAATCGAAAGCGCACCAACGAGCACGGTAGGCATGTTGTTCATGACAGAAGAGAGCGCCGCCGTCAGGAAACCGGTGCCGAGCGTTGCGCCCCAGACGCCGTGCTCTGCAAACCGGTTCAGGGCGGCAGAAAGGTAATCAGTCAGGCCGGCGTTACGAAGACCGTACACCACCAGATACATGCCCAGCGAGAAGATAACAATCTGCCAGGGCGCGCCTTTCAGCACCTTGCCGGTATCAATCACGTGTCCTTTGCGGGCAACCAGCCAGAGAATACACGCCGCCACCGCTGCCACCAGGCTTACCGGCACGCCGAGTGGTTCGAGAGCAAAGAAGCCGACCAGTAGCAGGATGAGAACAATCCAGCCGGTTCTAAAAGTGCGCGCATCGCGAATGGCCTCACGCGGCGCCTTCAGTTTCGTCAGGTCGTAGGTGGCCGGGATGTCCCTGCGGAAAAACAGGTGCAGCATCACCAGCGTGGCGGCCACGGAGGCGATATTTACCGGCACCATCACCGAGGCATACTCGCTGAAACCCAGCTTAAAGAAGTCCGCCGTGACAATGTTCACCAGGTTCGACACGATGAGCGGCAGGCTGGAGGTGTCGGCGATGAAACCTGCTGCCATCACAAACGCCAGTGTGGCGCCGGGGCTGAAGCCCAGCGCCAGCAGCATGGCGATGACGATCGGCGTCAGAATAAGCGCCGCCCCGTCATTAGCGAACAGGGCGGCTACCGCCGCACCCAGCAGAACGATATAGGTGAACAGCAGCCGGCCTTTTCCGCCTCCCCAGCGGGAAACGTGCAGCGCCGCCCACTCAAAAAAGCCGGATTCGTCGAGCAGCAGACTGATGATGATGACGGCAATAAAGGTAGCCGTAGCGTTCCAGACAATCTGCCAGACCACCGGAATATCCCCAATCTGTACTACGCCGGTCAGGAGCGCCAGGGCCGCACCGATGACTGCACTCCAGCCAATACTGAGCCCTTTTGGCTGCCAGATAACCAGCACCAGGGTCAGGACGAAAATCGCACCCGCCAGAAACATACTCTCTCCTTCTTAAATATAACCGCCCGTTAAAGCGGGCTTCTAAGTGTATGCTGCAAAACACATGCGTTTAATCGAATGTGTTTTGATAAAATTTTTACATGCAGACAACCTTGCCGTTGGTGGTTGCGTTATCGCGTTCAGCCTGCTGGCTGAGCTTAAGGATGTCATCCCGCTGGCACAGGTAAGCCTGTTCAATCACTGCTGCTGCCCAGGCTGGCATATGTGGCGATAACCGGTAATGGATCCACTTGCCGTCTCGCCTGTCGATCAGCAGCCCACTCTCCCTAAGAAGTGCAAGGTGACGGGAGATTTTTGGTTGTGATTCCTTTAGCGTGGACGAAAGCTCGCAGACGCAGAGCTCCCCTTTTTCGCGCAACAGCAGCACCAGACTGAGTCGTGTTTCATCAGAGAGATTTTTGAAAAGCTGAAGAGGCTGAAATTGAGGCATGATGACTCCTGAGTCCGGAATTGAAGACATTCTCACTGCCTGCAATTTGTGAGTCAATCATATATTCGTTAATTCAGATGTGTTTATCTGGCAGTAGCTCATTTTGTGACAATTCGTTTACGGTATGCCTGCACAGGTAAGCCAGAAGGATGCAATCAATCTTCGAGCACTCAATGTCCGCTTTTCGCTCATAGAAGACCAAAAAACTCTCTAGAGCTGCTGACATGAACAGCATCAAATTAACTAACTTTTCTCACCACTCAGATCATTGTTTGAGACCACACAAATGGGTTTCCCGCGCAAATCCGGCCTAAAAATCGTTTCACAAGAGGCATAAAAATTATTGGCATCAGCAAGTGCAAACATAGTCAGATTCAAAAATTATACTGTTTATATACACAGTATTTATCGAACCACTGTTCTTTGCAAGTTACTCGTTTGGAAGATCCAAAGCTGTAGATTCGATTTGAGAGAAACCTAACCCAGCTAAGTCAGTCAATGCATAGGCTATTACGCCCCAGATTGGCGACTCATTGCCTTCTTTGATGGGAGTGATAATACATTTACCTGTAAGGGTCTGTAGGGCTGGAGCTGGCGTTAGAAGGAGCCTTCGTATTACCAATTCATCATGCACACTCGCAATGACTAAATTGCCATGTTTAGGCAGCAAGCTGCGATCTACCGCAAGCAAAGATCCTTTGAGGATCCCACATGCTGGATAATCGCTTGTACATTCCCAAACGTACGTAGAGTGTGGCGAAAGTGAAACGAGATTAGCAAAATCAATACGCTTTTCAGCGTAGTTTGAGGCAGGAGATTGAAATGCCATAGTCTCCTCCGGAAACTATAATTTATCTTTATTTATCGGGTACTTAGATGCTAATTCTTTTACTCGCTCAGCTTCTTTCTTAGGAAGCCATAAATTAACCAATTCTAAGTCTTCGCCATCATTTAGGGTAAACTGCTGGTATAGCTCCCAGATCCTTTTTACAGCATTCGCTACGTTTTGCTTTGTACGGTCAACGCGAACAGCTACATCAGCTTGCCGCTCTCCTTTAACCAGAACTGCGTAACCAATTTCTGTGGTGATATGTGCAAAAGTAGACATGATGGGTATAAGCCGATCCCATTCCTGCTGCGTCATTTGTCTTTTCTGCGCCATAACTCACCTAAGTATCTACATATTTTGAAGGCTAAGTGTAATGCTGAATTTGGTCAACACAAGTATAAAGTAACTGTACTTGAATGTTTTCACTTGATTTCCTTTAGCGAAAACCCCTCGGCAGTACAAAACTTGTTTTGTGCTGCCGAGGGGTTGACCGACAGAGCAAAGCGGCGTCGGTTTCAATGTTAATGTGACTTATCCACTTATCCACAGCGCTAAATTTTAAAAGCTTTTTAATTGGTATTTTAAGGCTTTTTAAGGCTTTTTAGAGATGCTTAATACATTGAATTTAAAGGCGAAATCATGGCTAATTCTGGGAATTACCCCTACTTTATGTGGGAATCAGCCCTAGATCTTATGGGAAACAGCCCTAGTCGTTATGGGAATCAGCCCTACTTGTTATGGGAATCGGCCCTAGTTCACATTGAAGTTAATAATTAGTTGACTTGTGTGTACTGGCTGGTATTGTGGGGGTCATAAATTAACCCACAGAAGGCAGCGGACATGGCTAATGCCCTGAAAAAAAAGATAAATGTTAAACAGTCTAACGAGCTAACCGAGGCTGCTTATCATTTATCTTTGAAAGCAAAGCGGGTTTTGTGGCTCTGCCTGATGCAGACTTATTTCACAGATGAAGACGAGTCCGCTAACCCTGTTTTTACCGTTGCCGTCTCGGATTATGAAGATATTTTCAACGTAACCCGAAACCAAGCAAGTCGTGATGTTAAAGAGGGTGTGTTTGAACTGTCACGTTCTTCCATCATTTTTTACCCTAAAAGCGGTCGTCATGATGTTATCGCGCGCCCCTGGCTGACTGAAGCCGGCGGCAGATCGAGTAAAGGTTTATGGGAGATCGAGTTTAATCATAAAGTTTTGCCTTACCTGTATGTTCTTGGCAATCAATTCACAACCTATTCATTAAGAGATTGCGGAAGCCTCAAGAACCCTCGGACCGTTCGGCTTTATGAAAGCTTATGTCAGTTCAGAAGCTCTCAGATATGGGTTACTTCGCATGATTGGTTATCAGAAAGGTTCATGTTGCCTGACTCTCAGAAAGCAAACCTTGCAGAGCTAAAGCGTACATTTCTTGAGCCAGCTTTAAGGCAAATAAATGATAAAACCCCTCTGCGCGTATCTTATCAAGCTGAGTCTAGCGGCAAGTTGATATTTAATATTCATCAAAAACAGTAAGTTAATGTTTAATTTAAATTTTGTTGCTTTAATTTGCTCTCCTCCAGCCTAATTAAGCCCTGCTACAAAAAGTAGGGCTGTTTCCCACACTTAGTACCGGCGCGCCCGCTGCGGTGTCCGGCGATCCGCAAAGTAGGGCTGTTTCCCACACTCTGCGCCTGAGCGCCCGCAACTGTGCCCGGCGACCCGCAAAGTAGGGCCGTTTCCCACATCTGGCGTTGGCGCATCAGCCGCGTCGCCTTGCGGCCCGCAAAGTAGGGCTGTTTCCCATATCCGGCGCCGGCGCATCAGCTGCCTCGCCAGCTGGCTGCCATGTAGGGCCGTTTCCCATACCTGCATCGGCGCATCAGTTGCGGCGCCAGCCTGCCCGTGATTTAGGGCTGTTTCACACGCATGGCGCACCCGCTGTGGCGCCCCGGCGGCCCGCAAAGTAGGGCTGTTTCCCACACCTGGCGCTGGCGCACCGCTGCAGCGCCCCGGCGGCCTGCAAAGTAGGGCTGTTTTCCCACACCTCGGAGCGCCGGCG
>NZ_NWUO01000034.1 GCF_002895925.1 Mixta theicola
ATGCCTGGCAGTTCCCTACTCTCGCATGGGGAAGCCCCACACTACCATCGGCGCTGCGGCGTTTCACTTCTGAGTTCGGCATGGGGTCAGGTGGGACCACCGCGCTCTCGCCGCCAGGCAAATTCTGTACTCACCCGCCGCCCTGCGGCCACGCGTGATTATCCGTCAACAAAGCTGAAAATACTCTCACTTCTCAAAACGCTTCCGGCGTTGTAAGGTTAAGCCTCACGGGTCATTAGTACCGGTTAGCTCAACGCATCGCTGCGCTTACACACCCGGCCTATCAACGTCGTCGTCTTCAACGTCCCTTCAGGAGGCTCAAAGGCCTCAGGGAAGACTCATCTCGAGGCAAGTTTCGTGCTTAGATGCTTTCAGCACTTATCTCTTCCGCACTTAGCTACCGGGCAGTGCCATTGGCATGACAACCCGAACACCAGCGGTGCGTTCACTCCGGTCCTCTCGTACTAGGAGCAACCCCTCTCAGTCTTCCAGCGCCCACGGCAGATAGGGACCGAACTGTCTCACGACGTTCTAAACCCAGCTCGCGTACCACTTTAAATGGCGAACAGCCATACCCTTGGGACCTACTTCAGCCCCAGGATGTGATGAGCCGACATCGAGGTGCCAAACACCGCCGTCGATATGAACTCTTGGGCGGTATCAGCCTGTTATCCCCGGAGTACCTTTTATCCGTTGAGCGATGGCCCTTCCATTCAGAACCACCGGATCACTATGACCTGCTTTCGCACCTGCTCGAACCGTCACTCTCGCAGTCAAGCCAGCTTATGCCATTGCACTAACCTCACGATGTCCGACCGTGATTAGCTGACCTTCGTACTCCTCCGTTACACTTTGGGAGGAGACCGCCCCAGTCAAACTACCCACCAGACACTGTCCCCACGCCGGATCACGGCGCCAGGTTAGAACATCAAACATTAAAGGGTGGTATTTCAAGGATGGCTCCGTGCGAACTGGCGTCCGCACTTCACTGCCTCCCACCTATCCTGCACATCAAGGCTCAATGTTCAGTGTCAAGCTGTAGTAAAGGTTCACGGGGTCTTTCCGTCTTGCCGCGGGTACACTGCATCTTCACAGCGAGTTCAATTTCACTGAGTCTCGGGTGGAGACAGCCTGGCCATCATTACGCCATTCGTGCAGGTCGGAACTTACCCGACAAGGAATTTCGCTACCTTAGGACCGTTATAGTTACGGCCGCCGTTTACCGGGGCTTCGATCAGGAGCTTCAGGTTGCCCTTAACCCCATCAATTAACCTTCCGGCACCGGGCAGGCGTCACACCGTATACGTCCACTTTCGTGTTTGCACAGTGCTGTGTTTTTAATAAACAGTTGCAGCCAGCTGGTATCTTCGACTGGCTTCGGCTCGGGGAGCAAGTCCCTCCACCTACGTGCCAGCGTGCCTTCTCCCGAAGTTACGGCACCATTTTGCCTAGTTCCTTCACCCGAGTTCTCTCAAGCGCCTGGGTATTCTCTACCTGACCACCTGTGTCGGTTTGGGGTACGATTCGTTGTTACCTGATGCTTAGAGGCTTTTCCTGGAAGCAGGGCATTTGTTGCTTCAGCACCGTGGTGCCTCGTCGTCACGCCTCAGCCTTGACCTTCCGGATTTGCCTGGAAAGTCAGCCTACACGCTTAAACCGGGACAACCGTCGCCCGGCCAACATAGCCTTCTCCGTCCCCCCTTCGCAGTAACACCGAGTACGGGAATATTAACCCGTTTCCCATCGACTACGCCTTTCGGCCTCGCCTTAGGGGTCGACTCACCCTGCCCCGATTAACGTTGGACAGGAACCCTTGGTCTTCCGGCGAGCGGGTTTTTCACCCGCTTTATCGTTACTTATGTCAGCATTCGCACTTCTGATACCTCCAGCATGCCTCACAGCACACCTTCGACGGCTTACAGAACGCTCCCCTACCCAACAACACACAGTGTTGCTGCCGCAGCTTCGGTGCATGGTTTAGCCCCGTTACATCTTCCGCGCAGGCCGACTCGACCAGTGAGCTATTACGCTTTCTTTAAATGATGGCTGCTTCTAAGCCAACATCCTGGCTGTCTGGGCCTTCCCACATCGTTTCCCACTTAACCATGACTTTGGGACCTTAGCTGGCGGTCTGGGTTGTTTCCCTCTTCACGACGGACGTTAGCACCCGCCGTGTGTCTCCCGTGATAACATTCTCCGGTATTCGCAGTTTGCATCGGGTTGGTAAGCCGGGATGGCCCCCTAGCCGAAACAGTGCTCTACCCCCGGAGATGAATTCACGAGGCGCTACCTAAATAGCTTTCGGGGAGAACCAGCTATCTCCCGGTTTGATTGGCCTTTCACCCCCAGCCACAGGTCATCCGCTAATTTTTCAACATTAGTCGGTTCGGTCCTCCAGTTAGTGTTACCCAACCTTCAACCTGCCCATGGCTAGATCACCGGGTTTCGGGTCTATACCCTGCAACTTAACGCCCGGTTAAGACTCGGTTTCCCTGCGGCTCCCCTATACGGTTAACCTTGCTACAGAATATAAGTCGCTGACCCATTATACAAAAGGTACGCAGTCACCCAACTAGTAGGCTCCCACTGCTTGTACGTACACGGTTTCAGGTTCTGTTTCACTCCCCTCGCCGGGGTTCTTTTCGCCTTTCCCTCACGGTACTGGTTCACTATCGGTCAGTCAGGAGTATTTAGCCTTGGAGGATGGTCCCCCC
>NZ_NWUO01000035.1 GCF_002895925.1 Mixta theicola
TGCAGCAGGGCGCGTGGGGAGAAAAAGGAACGGTACATAGCAATCGGATTGAGAATCCGCTACGCTTTCAGGGGCAGTATTACGATGCGGAAACGGGCCTGCACTATAACCGTCATCGTTATTATGATCCGCTGATAAGGTCTTATATCAGCCAGGACCCGATAGGGCTGGCGGGAGGGCTCAACCCTTATCAGTATACGCCTAATCCGCTGATGTGGATCGACCCATTGGGGTTAACAAGCTGTAAACTATCAAAAGCAATGGAAAACAATGGAATAATACGACCGAAAAACTCAGCAGCGCATCATATTGTGCCGGAAACCGCCAGAGGGGCACAGCCTGCGAGAGATATATTAAATAAATTTGGAATAGATATTAACGGCGTAAGTAATGGCGTGTTCCTGCCTACTCATAAGAATACTGACGGAATGTCAGGTTTGTTACACAGTGGTAAACATCCTGATAAATATGTTGATGCTATAAACAGACTAATACGAGACGCTGCTAATACTGGAGGAAAGCAAGGCGTTATTGATGGTGACGGGGAGCCCACGACATACTTCCCAGTAACTCTCCCAGCCCGCCGCCAGTACAGGCTCCCGCCGCAACGGCTGAAACCACGATTAAGGCGGCTCCTCCGGTTACTGCTGTCGCCGCAGCAGCAACCAGGGCCCCGCCTATCGCGCCAGCAATAAGCCATCCTTCAGACGCTGTATGGGCTATTTCATCCTGTTCCCGCGCTGCATTAAATTCAGACACAGCAAGTTCATCCTTATTTCCCTGAGATAAATGCGCTTATTTTTTCAATGCTGTTCAGGTACAGCGGGCACTAATTCATTGATAAATATTTTAACGCTGGCACGATGTAATCTGCTTTTTTAAAATAACAGCATAAATTTTAGGAAATAACCATTAACTATACGGGTTTTGCTCGTTAAAAAATCGCTGTAACCTTTAACCCCGGAAATATGAACAGCATTAGGGAATCGTTAATCCGGAAGGGTCTATAAATACCCCATCCGGAAAAGGCTGACTGTTATTGAAACTATGGTTATTTACTTAACGGGCTCGAACTTAGCTACCCGATTTTAAGTAATAAACGGCGTAATATCCAACTCACTGTATAAGTTCTTTTTTAATAATCTCCACTTCTTCTACTTCCTTATCCATATAATTTTTATAATTTTTTCTTATATCCTCAGCTAACAGCGAAAGTTTATCAAAATCACGTCCTTCAATAAGATCACGAATGTCTATCAAAAAATCCTTACTCACATCGAAATGTGAATTTTGATAGAAATTCGGGAACAGGACACTCATATAATATTCACTCCCTGACTTTATAATACAAAAATCACCTTTTCTGACAAAAATTAGCGTTCCGCTATTCATAAACATCACCTGATTTAAAGTCAAAAACTTCGTAATCCACGCCTTTTACCATATCTTTTGTAGAAATAACGGCCTCCCAGTCTCCGTTGGGTAACTTGCCGCCAGGAAGCCATAGAGGTTCGGTATCCCTTGCTCCAAACTCATTGCCAGACGGAATCTTAGGCTGATACTTTTCAGTGGGATAAAATTCTACTTTTAATAAATTCCCGCTTTCAAACTGCTCAACAGGGATACCAAGCCTATTTGACATCATTTCAGAATTCCCTCTGGATACCTCAATAATATTATCCATATTTCTTTTTGAACCAACAAACTCTGAAGACCATTCGTCTGGCTTCCCTAAACCATATTTATTATAGTCTTTTCTTGCAACTATGCGCGATGCACCCCTTTCAAATTCTTTAAAATGTTCATTTACATAACGTCTGGGAAGATATGTTTCTGGCAAAGGTTTAGTGCCTTTAGGCAATGATTTTATTTTTTGAAAAGTCTCTTCCGATACAGGAACTCCATTAGTTTTGGCCAGGCGGTTTTGACGCCACGCATCGAACTTTATTCCGCCTTTGCTGCCCGCAGCGCCCCCGGCCAGGCTGCCTGCCAGCATCATCCATTTCTGCCCGTCGCTGCCTTCGCCAAACAGCGCTCCGCTGAGACAGCTGCCTGCCCAGCCACCGCCCATACCGCCAAGCGTGCCCAGTACCGCGATGGCTGGAGAAGCAAGCACTGCCAGCACCGCGCCGCCAACGCCCAGCATCGCCCAGTTGATCCATTCCGGTATTTCCGGGCTGATTTCATCAATCTGGACCTTCTCTCCGCCGATAAACACATCAGGCGAGCCGGAAAAAATTTCAGCACTGCAGGTTAAGCGATCCCCAATGCGGGCTGCAGGATAGTCGTTAATACTTTTCGCCCTGCGCGTGCTCCACAAAGCGTCCCGGCCACTCGAACACGTCAATCTCTCCCGGCTGCGGCGACGCCGGGTTCTGCCGCGCCTGCAGCAGCCACGCGTTCGGCTTACGGAAGTCG
>NZ_NWUO01000036.1 GCF_002895925.1 Mixta theicola
TGCATAGTGCGGCAGGCTTCAGCATTACAGGAACGCTCAAATCTGTGGGCTTCAGGCACGGACGCTGGCTTGATACGGTCATCATGCAGCGTACGCTTGGGCAGGGCGACGCCACATTTCCGGAGAGCACAGGTTGACTGACGGGCATCTGACAGGCCGCACCATTTTCTGCATTGGCATGACGCAGCTAATCAACTGGGGTATCACATTCTATATGCCGGGAGTCTTCGGGACCGCCATCATGGCGGAGACAGGCTGGTCGCCGGCTGTGACATTCTCCGGGCTGACTACTGCCATGCTTGTTATGGGGCTTGTTTCGCCGCTTACCGGCCCCCTTATGTCCCGTACCGGCGTACATACGATGATGATGGCGGGAACCTTCGCCATAGTCCTCGGTTGTTTTCTGATGGCTTTTACCCATTCAACAGCATCGTGGGTTGCCGTCTGGCTCCTGATGGGAGCCGGCATGCGACTTGCTCTGTATGATGCCGCGTTTGCTCTGCTAGTAGAAACCGCAGGCGCAGGGGCCCGCCGGGCAGTCTCCCTGGTCACCCTGCTGGGTGGCCTCGCTTCAGCCGCGTTCTGGCCAGCTGGCGCAGCGCTACTGCACATTACCGACTGGCGGCATGCGATTATCGTTTACGGCTGTGCGGGCATTGTCAGCCTGCTTTTTCTGTCCACCGTTCCGGCAGGGCATCGGAGTCAACCTCCCGTTGCCGGGCAGCCCGCTCTTCCGGCGATCGGAACAGCAGAAGACCGAAAAGCATTCATCAGCGGCCTGTGGTACGCCACGCTAATAGCGCTGATAAGCTTTGTTTCCACCGGCATGTCCACTCATTTTCCTCAGATACTGGCCGCTTATGGTATGCCCGCTGTGGCGGGTATGTTATGGGGAGTGGGACAGGTGAGCGCCAGACTGCTGGACGTGGCTTCTGGCGCACGTACCTCTGCGATCCGTCTGAGCCTGGTTACCGGCATTCTGCTGCCATTTTGCTTTCTGGCCGGCCTTGCAGGTAATGTTACCCCTGTGGCTACAGCCATCTTTATTCTGAGTTACGGAGCTGTGAACGGACTGAGTACGGTAGTTAAGGCCGTACTACCTCTTGTGCTGTTTGATCCGCAGCAGTATACCCGTAAAACAGGCGTACTGCTGTCACCAGCTTTTTTACTCGCGGCGCTCGCTCCGTCAGCTTACGCCATACTGCTGGAGCGATACGGCATACCCGGCACGCTGCTTTTATCTTCCATCCTTACCCTGTTCATCACGGCGATTTCCATAGTGATCTGGCGTCGCCATCCTTCCTCTGCTGGACAGAACCGGGATAAGAACGTGCCATCCATTCCGGGGAAAAATATTTGACGCTGTCTACATTTCCATTATTCTGGAAATATAGTTTAAGGAGGCCGCATGGATTTAAATACAGCAGCAAATGCGCTTCGGGAGCTGGGGCATCCGACCCGTCTCAGCGTGTACCGGGAGCTGGTGAGAGCGGGTCATGACGGCCTGCCGGTCGGCGTTCTGCAGAAGCGCCTCGGTATTCCGCCCTCCACGCTCAGTCATCATATTTCCGCGCTGATGTCCGCCGGGCTGGTCAGCCAGGAGCGGCAGAGCCGTACCCTGTTCTGCAAACCCTGCTATGTGCAGCTTGAACAGCTGATGGCCTTTCTGACAGAAGAATGCTGTGCAGGTGGCAGCTGCAGTCTGTCAACCGTGACGACTCATGAAGAGACCTCATTGTGAACAACATGAACGATACCCTGAAAAATATTGATACTTCACTCCTGGACGTGCCGCTGACTGAAGATAAGCTGAGGGCTGCAGAAGTAGCGCACCCGCCCCGCATCCTGATGCTGTACGGCTCGCTGCGGGAACGCTCATACAGCCGTCTCACAACGGAAGAGGCGGCCCGGCTGCTGACGGCAATGGGTGCCGAAGTGAAAATTTTTAACCCGTCCGGCCTGCCCCTGCCCGATGACGCCCCGGAGACGCATCCGAAAGTTGCAGAGCTGCGCGAGCTGGTTCTCTGGTCCGAAGGCATGGTCTGGTGCTCGCCGGAACGGCACGGCGCCATGACCGGCATCATGAAGGCGCAGATAGACTGGATACCCCTGACGTCGGGGGCGGTGCGGCCTTCTCAGGGCAAAACTCTCGCCGTTA
>NZ_NWUO01000037.1 GCF_002895925.1 Mixta theicola
TGCATAGTGCGGCAGGCTTCAGCATTACAGGAACGCTCAAATCTGTGGGCTTCAGGCACGGACGCTGGCTTGATACGGTCATCATGCAGCGTACGCTTGGGCAGGGCGACGCCACATTTCCGGAGAGTACAGGTTGACTGACGGGTATCTGACAGGCCGCACCATTTTCTGCATTGGCATGACGCAGTTTATCAACTGGGGTATCACATTCTATATGCCGGGAGTCTTCGGGAGCGCCATCATGCTGGATACAGGCTGGTCGCCGGTTGTGACATTCTCCGGCCTGACTATTGCCATGCTTGTGATGGGCCTTGTTTCGCCGCTTGCGGGTGCCCTTATAGCCCGTACCGGCGGACGTACGATGATGATGGCGGGAACCTTCGCCATCATCATCGGTTGTTTTTTGATGGCTTTTACCCATTCAACAACATCGTGGGTTGCCGTCTGGCCCCTGATGGGAGCTGGCATGCGACTTGCACTGTATGATGCCGCATTTGCTCTGCTTGTAGAAACCGCAGGCGCAGGGGCCCGCCGGGCAATTACCCTGGTCACACTGCTGGGTGGTCTCGCTTCAGTCGCGTTCTGGCCTGCTGGCGCTGCGCTACTGCACATTACCGACTGGCGGCATGCCATTATCGTTTACGGCTGCGCGGGCATTGTCAGCCTGCTTTTTTGTCCACCGTTCCGGCAGGGCATCGGAGTCAACCTCCCGTTGCCGGGCAGCCCGCTCTTCCGGCGATCGGAACAGCAGAAGACCGAAAAGCATTCATCAGCGGCCTGTGGTACGCCACGCTAATAGCGCTGATAAGCTTTGTTTCCACCGGCGTGTCCGCTCATTTTCCTCAGATACTGGCCGCTTATGGTATGCCCACCGTGGCGGGTATGTTGTGGGGAGTGGGACAGGTGAGCGCCAGACTGCTGGACGTGGCTTCTGGCGCACGTACTTCAGCGATTCGTCTGAGCCTGGTTACTGGCATTATGCTGCCATTTTGCTTTCTGGCCGGCCTTGCGGGTAATGTTACCCCAGTGGCTACAGCCATCTTTATTCTGAGTTACGGAGCTGTGAACGGACTGAGTACGGTAGTTAAGGCCGTACTACCTCTTGTGCTGTTTGATCCGCAGCAGTATGCCCGTAAAACAGGCGTACTGCTGTCACCAGCTTTTTTGCTCGCGGCGCTCGCTCCGTCAGCTTACGCCATACTGCTGGAGCGATACGGCATACCCGGCACGCTGCTTTTATCTGCCATCCTTACCCTGTTCATCACGGCGATTTCCATAGTAATCTGGCGTCGCCATCCTTCCTCTGCTGGACAGAAACGGGATAAGAACGTGCCATCCATTCCGGGGAAAAATATTTGACGCTGACTATATTTCCATTATTCTGGAAATATAGTTAAAGGAGGCCGCATGGATTTAAATACAGCAGCAAATGCACTCCGGGAGCTGGGGCACCCGACCCGTCTCAGCGTGTACCGGGAGCTGGTGAGAGCGGGTCATGACGGCCTGCCGGTCGGTGTTCTGCAGAAGCGCCTCGGTATTCCGCCCTCCACGCTCAGTCATCATATTTCCGCGCTGATGTCCGCCGGGCTGGTCAGCCAGGAGCGGCAGAGCCGTACCCTGTTCTGCAGACCCTGCTATGCGCAGCTTGAGCAGCTGATGGCCTTTCTGACAGAAGAATGCTGCGCAGGTGGCAGCTGCAGCCTGTCAACCGTGACGACTCATGAAGAGACCTCATTGTGAACAACATGAACGATATCCTGAAAAATATTGATACTTCACTCCTGGACGTGCCGCTGACTGAAGATAAGCTGAGGGCTGCAGAAGTAGCGCACCCGCCCCGCATCCTGATGCTCTACGGCTCGCTGCGGGAACGCTCATACAGCCGTCTAACTACGGAAGAGGCGGCCCGGCTGCTGACGGCAATGGGCGCCGAAGTGAAAATTTTTAACCCGTCCGGCCTGCCCCTGCCCGATGACGCCCCGGAGACGCATCCGAAAGTTGCAGAGCTGCGCGAGCTGGTTCTCTGGTCTGAAGGCATGGTCTGGTGCTCGCCGGAACGGCACGGCGCCATGACCGGCATCATGAAGGCGCAGATAGACTGGATACCCCTGACGTCGGGGGCGGTGCGGCCTTCTCAGGGCAAAACTCTCGCCGTTA
>NZ_NWUO01000038.1 GCF_002895925.1 Mixta theicola
TGGGGTTAACAAGCTGTAAACTATCAAAAGCAATGGAAAACAATGGAATAATACGACCGAAAAACTCAGCAGCGCATCATATTGTGCCGGAAACCGCCAGAGGGGCACAGCCTGCGAGAGATATATTGAAGAAATATGGCATAGATATAAATGGCGCGGATAATGGCGTGTTCCTGCCTACTCATAAGAATACTGACGGAATGTCAGGGATCTTACATAATGGTAAGCATCCTGACGATTATATATCTGCAATAAATAATAGAATTGAGGCGGCTGATATTAAAGGAGGAAAACAAGAGGTTATAAATGAACTGGGAAGAATAAATGGTACTCTTTCTGGTGCGGCAAATAACTCAAGCTGGTATACAATACTATTATGAAGAAAATTTATTTATTAAGATCGACATCGCGCAATACTTGTTCTTTTATTCAAAATTATCCTGAAGGTGAACGAAGCATTATAGGACGTTGCATGTTGCTCAACTGGAAACCATTTTGTGGAAATTATCAGACAATAATGCTTGAGCTACGTAGAAATGATGTTGGCAAAAAGAACTATCAATTCGATTTCAGTAGTGCATTAACTCCGTTTTTTGTGATTAGTGAAAGCACACTGGATAAACTAGGTGATATACTGAAACCCAGAGGACAAATACTTCCAGTTATTACTGAAAGTAAAAGAAAGATTTTTTTTGGTTATTATCCTACTAATCCAATATCAGGATGTTTTGATATGGATAAATCAATATACCGTGTCGTTGAACGAGGTTTAATTGTCGAAAAACCAGTTCTTATCAACTCAAAGATCACCGATGAATATTTATTCTCCATTGAAGAAGATATAAGCCGGGTTTTTGTAACTGAAAAATTTAAAGAACGAGTTGAAGATGCTGGTTTATTAGGCTTCGACTTTTCTGTTGAAATACCAGTTGATTAAAAGTAATAGCCGGGTAAGACTATTAATCTTCCTGGCTATTTTATGCGTTCAGTCAGTTAAACACTCATTTCTCAGATTGCCGCCTGAGCGGAGTTCTTCAGCTCCTGCAGCTGGCTTCGTAGGGCTTCCTGTTCATGCTTAAGTCCGTCCACTTCGTCATTGCCCAGAACCAGCACAATATAGCAGTCGTCTACGGGCCTCTGGCGGTGGATTTGTTCGCCATCCTGTAACTAAAGAATTGATTGAGCTTTCTGATGAGATATCTCGAATAATACGTATTAATTAACGAAGGTGGAAATGAGCTTATTAAGATTTAACTATTCAACTTTGCTAAAAAGAAGTAAGAATTTATCTTATCGTGAGCAAATAACGAAAATTACTACGGTATTAATGTCTTTTCTCAAGGAAAATGACTTAATGAAATTAGACCCATTTATGGACGATGGAAGTTTAAAAGATGATCTAATCATATATAGTTCTGTCTTGGCTGAACCAGGAAATCTTTTATTTAAGCAATATTATCCAAAATGGTCCGCGTACATAGATCGTGGTGGAGATATAAACAACACTAACTTATTGAAAGATGGTCTGAAAGTATTAAGTAACAGATAAAAAATAGCCGGGAAGCCGATCCGACCGGGGTAACGCGCCGGTACCGGTACGATTCGCTCGGACAGCTGTCTGAAGCTGATGAACCGGGGATCGGCATCACCCGTTACCAATACGACGATTTGGGTTTTCCCTGCGCCATTACTGAAAGCGGGGCTGCCTCCCTGCTGCTGCGTCACTCTGTACGAGGCAACCCGGAGCAGAAAACCGACGGCAACGGGGCCGTAATACATTACTTCTGGGATCGAAAAGATCGACTGGCAGGCATACGTGAACTGGACGGCTGCGAAATCCGTATTGAATATGTCCGCAAAGACAGACCATTCGGACGAAGTCACCCGTCTGCTGAGCTACGATCCCCAGGGAAGGCTGAACGCGCAACAGGTGGTGCGTGGCGAGCAGCCGCTGTTCAGCACCGGCTTCAGCTACGATCGCGACGGCAACCTGACGCTGAAACAGGACAGCCTGT
>NZ_NWUO01000039.1 GCF_002895925.1 Mixta theicola
ACATCGCGCAGATGATACTGCTGGCGCAGCACCTCAGCGGAAAGATCGCCATACAGCATATCGGGCGCGCAGTAATCATCCATTGTATGCTGCGTGGCGAAAAGCAGGCAGGGCAGTTTTATAGGTGGCGATAACCGGTTTTCTTCTGTCATCCCTGATTTCCTTTTAATCATCAACGAAAGCCAACGGGCTTAGGTGGGTTAATTATTTCTCTTCGGTCAGCAATAATACTTTTCCCTTGCGGATCGATTTATACCTCGTTATACGCACCGCTAAACGGATGTACTGAGCAAGCCGCCGCAGTGAGGCAGCGGCAGGTAAGTTAACGCTACAGTTCTTTATTTTCTTTGATGTTCCAGCCGGCGGCTATTTCGGCGCCCCTGCCGCCTTTTTCCGTTTGTTCCCAGTATTGCTGACGCACTCTGGCCGCCTGAAAATTATAGGTCATGTTAACCCGTTCACCGGCGCTGGTGCCGTTGTAGGTAAGGCTGGTTAACAGCACTTCTTCCAGGGTAATCCGCATATATTCAATTTGCGGATCGCCCGCCTTACAGGCCGAAAGCTCAACTTTATTAATATGCTTGCCGCTGGAAAGGCAGCGCATAATCGCTGGCGTGGCGCGATCAATTAGCGCATTCGCCGTCAGATCGCGCCAGGTCACTTTGCCTGCGCCGCCCCCTCCGCCCGTTTGCATATTGCCCGGCTGACTGGCTCCCCAGTTAAAACCGGAGAGCGTAATCCACCCTTTATGGTTGGCGTCCTTTGCTTCTCCCTCTATACCGTCGATTTTTAAAAAAAGATCGATGCTCATCCTTAACTCCTGTTACGTTGATTAACCACGGCGAACTGCGTCCGGCAGCTCTCTTATTTTTATGCTCATTAAAAATATTGAAGGAAGCGCTGAAAAAAGTTTTCGGTTACATACTCGGTATGCCCGTCCGGGTAGTGCCATATCAGCAGTGGGCGGTTTACTTTGGAGATACAGTTAACCTCGGTGGGCATATCATCAAAGCAAAGCAAATCGCTATCCTGGTCGGTGCCGGAGTCTTTCTTATACTCATCCTGCAAAAAAAGAATAATGTGATTCTCGGGTGAGTTAATAAACGGGTGTTTTTTCTGCAGTTGACGTTGATGTCTTTTCCACCAGGATATTTTACCGCTTCTTGACAGTGGAAAATTTTTCACAACCACAACTGCTAAAGTTTTGCCTGGCTTATGCACTCCAATAATTTCTACAGGTAATACTGCCCGATATAATATAAATAGCAGGATCGCTGCTAATATAATGAGTGAACGTTTATATTTTATCATAACGACCCACGCTGATTTTTTTTGTTAAAACTATTTCGCTAATGAAAGGCTTGAAAGCATGATTGTTTATGTGCTGAAGATAGAACCATATCCTGAAAATACGAAACTGGCGATAAAAATCATTAGTTATATCCTCTGTGTCCAGACCAAAGTGATCCTGAATATGGTATTTTATCACTGCGGTAAAAGTGCCATTTTTAACCAGTAAGCTTTCTAATGTAATATGGGTTGCCCAGGTATCATGTACCGTAATTCCTAAACCATTAAACCGGTCTGTAAATTTGTCGAATCTGGGCAGAAGAGATTTCATTATCGAATCGGTTAAAACTTGAAGTGCTGTCTCAGGTAAAGCTTGTCGGCTCCAGTCAATGTATTTTTGAAACGTTCTTAAAACGGCATTAAGAGAGTTTTGCATAGAGCTATGCTCCGCCATCGCCTGGTCCAGCAGCGGATGGCTGAAAACAGCGCCGTTGCCATACTGCATATGGGAAATCATGGTTCTCGCCAGGCTTTTATAGTTGC
>NZ_NWUO01000040.1 GCF_002895925.1 Mixta theicola
GCTCTTTAACAATTTATCAGACAATCTGTGTGGGCACTCACGGACGGGATATCGCAAAACTAATTGCAGTATCAAGTCTCAGAGTGAACACGTAATTCATTACGACGTTTTTATGAGCATCAGACTTTTAATTGAAGAGTTTGATCATGGCTCAGATTGAACGCTGGCGGCAGGCCTAACACATGCAAGTCGAACGGTAACAGGAAGCAGCTTGCTGCTTCGCTGACGAGTGGCGGACGGGTGAGTAATGTCTGGGGATCTGCCCGATGGAGGGGGATAACCACTGGAAACGGTGGCTAATACCGCATAACGTCGCAAGACCAAAGTGGGGGACCTTCGGGCCTCACACCATCGGATGAACCCAGATGGGATTAGCTAGTAGGTGGGGTAACGGCTCACCTAGGCGACGATCCCTAGCTGGTCTGAGAGGATGACCAGCCACACTGGAACTGAGACACGGTCCAGACTCCTACGGGAGGCAGCAGTGGGGAATATTGCACAATGGGCGCAAGCCTGATGCAGCCATGCCGCGTGTATGAAGAAGGCCTTCGGGTTGTAAAGTACTTTCAGCGGGGAGGAAGGGAATAAGGTTAATAACCTTGTTCATTGACGTTACCCGCAGAAGAAGCACCGGCTAACTCCGTGCCAGCAGCCGCGGTAATACGGAGGGTGCAAGCGTTAATCGGAATTACTGGGCGTAAAGCGCACGCAGGCGGTCTGTCAAGTCGGATGTGAAATCCCCGGGCTCAACCCGGGAACTGCATTCGAAACTGGCAGGCTAGAGTCTCGTAGAGGGGGGTAGAATTCCAGGTGTAGCGGTGAAATGCGTAGAGATCTGGAGGAATACCGGTGGCGAAGGCGGCCCCCTGGACGAAGACTGACGCTCAGGTGCGAAAGCGTGGGGAGCAAACAGGATTAGATACCCTGGTAGTCCACGCCGTAAACGATGTCGACTTGGAGGCTGTGAGCTTGACTCGTGGCTTCCGGAGCTAACGCGTTAAGTCGACCGCCTGGGGAGTACGGCCGCAAGGTTAAAACTCAAATGAATTGACGGGGGCCCGCACAAGCGGTGGAGCATGTGGTTTAATTCGATGCAACGCGAAGAACCTTACCTGGTCTTGACATCCACGGAATTCTGCAGAGATGCGGAAGTGCCTTCGGGAACCGTGAGACAGGTGCTGCATGGCTGTCGTCAGCTCGTGTTGTGAAATGTTGGGTTAAGTCCCGCAACGAGCGCAACCCTTATCCTTTGTTGCCAGCGGTTCGGCCGGGAACTCAAAGGAGACTGCCGGTGATAAACCGGAGGAAGGTGGGGATGACGTCAAGTCATCATGGCCCTTACGACCAGGGCTACACACGTGCTACAATGGCGCATACAAAGAGAAGCGACCTCGCGAGAGCAAGCGGACCTCATAAAGTGCGTCGTAGTCCGGATTGGAGTCTGCAACTCGACTCCATGAAGTCGGAATCGCTAGTAATCGTGGATCAGAATGCCACGGTGAATACGTTCCCGGGCCTTGTACACACCGCCCGTCACACCATGGGAGTGGGTTGCAAAAGAAGTAGGTAGCTTAACCTTCGGGAGGGCGCTTACCACTTTGTGATTCATGACTGGGGTGAAGTCGTAACAAGGTAACCGTAGGGGAACCTGCGGTTGGATCACCTCCTTACCT
>NZ_NWUO01000041.1 GCF_002895925.1 Mixta theicola
CGGTGCCTTTTCGCGCCGTGCCAACGCCCTGGTTTTCACGCGTGCTGCACTGGCCGGGTGGCTTTTCCGGCGTCACGTTAGGACGCGGCTTTGATATGAAACTGCGCAGCGCGGGTGAAATTTACAGCATTTTGCGTCAGGCTGGCCTGGAAGAGCATAAGGCGGTGATCTGTTCCCGCGCGACGGGCCTGAGCGGCAGGGCGGCGCAGCAGTTTGTCACAGTGTTTGGTCCCATGGTTGGTGAGATTACCCATCGGCAGCAGATTCAACTGTTTGAGATCGCCTGGCATACGAAAATTAATTATGCCAGGGGCATTTATCTCAGGCATTCTGCAGACATCACGCAGCGCTTATCCTGGGAATTGATAGATGGCAAAATAAAGGACATATTTGTTGATACAATTTATCAAGGAAATAAAAATGCAGGCGCTATGGCTAAATTAATTGCGCAGGGTAGTAACCGAGAAAAAATAATTCAGCATCTTAAAGACAATAACTATTATCAAATGGATGCAAGAAACCGGGCCAGAGTAGAATACTTAAAATGAAGAAATTAAGCTTTTTAATTTTCCAGCTGTTACTTATATCCAGTGCTTACTGTTCAAGTATGTTAGATGGAAACGCGCTAACCCCCTGTTTTCAAATGGATGAAGAAAGCCTTGAATGCATTACAGAGGTAACGGAAAAATCAGATGAGGTTTTAAACCAGGCTTACATTCAAAAACTTCAGGCAATAAAAACAGCTGATGAAATGCGCTGGTGGTTGGGCAGAAAAGAACAAAAAATGCGCATGGCCGATAATTTCGTCAATAGTCAGCGGCTATGGCTGGATTACCGAAATAGTTATTGCGTAACCATTGCCGCGCCTGAAGAAAATACACATGCTTACGCTGAGGCGCAGGCGCGCTGCCATCTTAATATGAATCAACGTCGAATCGATGAAATCGATATGCTTTATCATCCTGAGTTAGATGATAAATAGTATTTACCTTTCATTTTTTCGCTATAACTTAAAGTTATGACCTGCGCCCGCGCCATAACTTCATCTGTTCACTTTGCGCCAAAGATAATCTTTATAAGACCTGGCTCAAAACCACCGCTTTTTTTCTTCCGTCACGTTCTCTGTTTTCTCTCTCTGCGATAACGCCTTTTTGCTTCGTTTTGTTCGTCGTTACTTATCGGCAGCGGACGGCATGGAAAAGGCTTCCAATGAGCAGAAAATATCATGAGCCCCTGGTGCTGCATCCCAATCGCCTGTTCACTTCGGTGGGGACCTGCGGCACCAATCAGGCCGGTGAAGTGAAAAAACTGCAGCGTATGGTAATGAACGCGGGCTATACGCTCGCTACCGGACGCAGGCTGGCTATTGATGGTATTTGCGGCCATCAGACGCTGGAAGCGATACGCTGGTATCAGCGCCTGCTTAACCTTTCTCCTTCCGGCCTGGTTACGCCTCTTTCCGTTTACTTTATGGCTGCGTTAAAAGCGATGTCGCCCTATAACCGGCCGCA
>NZ_NWUO01000042.1 GCF_002895925.1 Mixta theicola
CGAGGTGCGCAATCTGGCACAGCGCAGCGCCCAGGCGGCGAAAGAGATCAAATCACTGATTGAAGATTCGGTTGCCCGTGTTGATACCGGTTCAGTGCTGGTGGAAAGCGCCGGGGAAACCATGAGCGACATCGTCAGCGCGGTAACGCGGGTAACCGACATTATGGGCGAAATCGCCTCGGCGTCGGATGAGCAGAGCCGCGGCATTGACCAGGTTGGCCTGGCGGTAACCGAGATGGATCGCGTGACCCAGCAGAACGCTGCGCTGGTGGAAGAATCCGCCTCCGCCGCCGCCGCGCTGGAAGAGCAGGCCAGCCGCCTCAGCCAGGCGGTATCGGTGTTTAAAGTGCGCCAGGAACAGGCAGATCGTCCAGCAGCGCTGAAAACGCCGATGCTCAGCAAACCTGCGGCATCAAAGCTGGCCGCCGCGCCTGCCGCTGCTGACAGCAACTGGGAAACCTTTTAATTTCCCCGATCCCTGCATCCGATAAGCAATGAGAATAAAGGATGCCGTTCTGAGACGGCATCCTGCGACTGTGGATAAACCGCAAAAAGCGGCGGGTCCTGGCGCTTTTCGTTTTATTTCTTCTGTTATGCGCCTGACGTTGGCGGTTAATTTCAGATAAGGATAAAGATCCCGTTGAGTATGCCGATAAATCTCATCATTCAACCACGCTTTAAGGTTCACTATGTTTAAACATATTAAAGTTGTGACGGCACTTATCCTGGTGCTGGCGATATTCGCTGTACTGCAGATTGCCTCAAGCGGGCTGTTTTTTAATGCCCTGAAAGGGGATCGACAGAACTTTATGCTAACGCAGCAGATCCAGCGCGAGCAGGTCCAGCTCAACGCTGCCTGGGTTGCGCTGCTTCAGGCGCGTAACACCCTTAACCGCGCCGGTATCCGCTATATGCTGGACGCCAACAATGCGGGCAGCGGCAGCACCGTTAGCGAGCTGGTGGCGCAGGCGAATCAGCAGCTGGAAACGGCGGATAAGAGCTTCGCCGCCTATCACCATGAACTGCCGGATGAAGTCAAAAACATGGCTTACCTGGTCGCGGTAGATGAAAAATATAAGGTACTGCACGACGCGCTGACCGAACTGGTGCAGCTGCTGGGCGCAGGCAACCTGAAAGGCTTTGTCGATCAGCCAACGCAGGGGTATCAGAACGATTTTGAAGGGACTTATAACACCTGGGTTCAGACCACCAGTACGCTGACGGCCGCCGGTGCCGAACAGAATGAGAGCGCCTATCAGCGCGCACTGTGGATCATTGGCATCGTGCTGTTGATGCTGGCAGGTATCGTTGTGCTGGTCTGGACCGGTATGAAACAGCTCCTGCTGCGTCCGCTGAAATCCACCATCGAGCATATTCGTTATATCGCCGCAGGCGATCTGACGCAGCCGATCGAAGCGGAAGGGCGCAATGAGATGAGCCAGCTGGCCGCCAGCCTGAAGCATATGCAGCAGGCGCTGGTACGCACCGTCAGCGACGTGCGCGACGGTT
>NZ_NWUO01000043.1 GCF_002895925.1 Mixta theicola
CGGGGGCATGGTAAGTGTTAACGTGTTGGTTGTTTTATATACAACACGTTGTTTTAAAACAGGCTTTATCTTAACAGGGAGCGTTATATGGATACAGAGTTACAATTTGCCGTATCGCCGGTGCAGCTGGCGACTGTGCTGGCCGACCGTACGGTAACGGAGGCGGAGGCGCTCAGCAACAGACTGCTGGGCGGGCTGGAGCTGGCAATGGGAACCGTTGAGCTAATCGGCGCTGTCGCGCTGTGCATCGCTCCCGATCCCTCGATGCTGACAAAAGCGGCGTGCGTGGTTACCGGCGCGCACAGCCTGGACAGCATCAACGCCGCAGGTAACCGTATTCTGACCGGACATGATACCCGCACGGCAACATTTCAACTCACCGAAAAGCTGGCTAAAGAGGCGGGCGCTGGCGACAGCACGGCCATGTATATCGGGTTGACCGCTGATATTGCCGTCCCGTCAGCGGCAGGGCTGGCGTGGGGCGTGTCGCGGATAAAATATGTTCGTGCAGGCACGCTGAAGCTGGCGGAGCATGAAGCAGTTAGCAGGGCGAGAATCGGCGGGCATACCCTTAAAAAGCACATTGCAAAAACTGACGAAGACCTCCTGGCGCGCCTTGCACAAAGCCGTGATGCACGCTCGGCAACGTCTTTTCACAGCGTGGAGCAGGCCTAAAAGTTTGTCAGTGCCGCATTGCGGGCTAACCGCGTTAAAATTATTCGTTGGGCTAATACGGGAAGAATAGAAAAGCCGTTAGAAATTACGTGGGATGCCGGTACAACAGTAGGCTATGGATTCCGCAAAGGAAGCCAGATTAAGTGGACTGTCAGTCGCGTTCGGGTAGTTTTAAAAGGACAAGAGTATCATGGCAAACCCTATTTTATTTTGACGACATATCCGTTATTAGATTAATGCTATGCGAAAATTACTGGATAAATTGAGAGTAAATGCGTTTAAAAGGAAAAATTCTTCTCTTATGACCCTGACGCAGACGTATTTTGGTCAGGATCGCGATATTTTCGGTGAAACCATTGAAGAAGTGGTTGATAGCTATTGCGAGAACGGAGAGAACGCAACGCGGTGGTTGAAAAATGAAATTACAGAGATGCTGAGAACGGAAGATGAGAGCGAGTTGACTGCACGCATGGAGCTGCTGGCCGAAAATCAGTTTAGTCCTGAACTGTGGGGCGAAACGTGGCGCAGCTTTCTGCTGCGTGTGCTGGCGGCGCTGCAATAGACTGATGGTAAAAAATCTATGAGTCTGCGAAAGCGGGCTTTTTTATATACTCGCTACGGTTTATCCTCGCACGCGTTTTGTCAGGAGCGGTGACAGGCAGATCGGGCGTTCGGGTACCGGCAGTTCGTTGCTGGCAACCGGTGCGCAGGCTGCAAAAACCAATTTAGGGGCATGACATGCAGGAGCGGGTAACCCGTT
>NZ_NWUO01000044.1 GCF_002895925.1 Mixta theicola
TAAAGACCCGGCGACCCAGGCCGTCATAGCCATAGCGTACCTGACGGGTTCCCCGGCGAACCGCAGTCAGCTGACGGTGTTCATCCCACACGAAATGCTCCGCTTCAGCATCGCTTTGCCCGGACTGCCGCTGCCGGAGCTCGCCTGCCCGGCCAAAACAGTAGCGAACGCCGTTCAGGCAGCGCGTCGGGGGATGGGGGTTTAGCTGGCTGAACGTTTGAAAAATAGCCGGGAAGATTTAATTTCTTACCCGGCTTTTCTTCATTTAAGAGATAATAGTTTAAAATCAAGTAGTGTATTATCAAACTTCACGGATAATAACTTTTCTTTAAAAGTTTCAGCTATCACTATATTAAACCCCCCCCCCCATTCATACAAACGAAAGGCATCTAAATTTTCAGGTATTTTGCTCTTATAAAGAACAGGCTCGATAAAAAAGCGTCCACGCTTTGATTCCCAATCTTCTGGAATGTAATCTGCTGGCCAACGATCGACTTTAGAACATTCCCAATCCACACAATCAATATAATTAAACACATGCATCAATATATATTTTAAATCGTTATTTCTGTTTATAAGAGATATTAACTGAACACCAGTAAAATCAAGTTCATCGGCACAAAAAACGCTCTCATTAAATGCCAGGAATCTAGACCCTATCGAGATAACAGGGGGAGGATTACCCTCTTTTAATATATTAAAATATAAAGTGCCGCTAAATTCCTCTTGAATCGCTGACAGTTTCACATCACTTAATTCATTTCCTTTCTCATCTAAAAGAAATGAACTCGGGTTCATATAACCTTTCCACTTTTTGCTTTCTGGACTAATCCCCAGCTTATAGTAGTTCATTATTTATTAACCTTCGTTAATATATCATTAAGCCAACTTCCCGGCGTGACGGCTTCCACTCTTAACTTTTCAATTTCTTTTCTGAATGCATCTTTACCTCTATCACTCGCAGCAGACAAACGATCATAAATTTCTTGATGCATCCCCTCTGGATGGGGACCTTTATGTCCAGGAACATCAATCTTATTTAAAGGATCATTGAGTACATCCTTTCTCCATTTGCCATTTTTAAATTTACCAAGATCATTTTTCTTAAATAGCTCTCTGAAGCGATCCGACCAAGTTGAATGCTTATTCGTAGCCAAATGATGGGTTGGAGCACAGGCTGAAAGCCCTAACGGATCGATCCAACCTAACGGATTAGGCGCATACTGATAAGGGTTGAGCCCTCCCGCCAGCCCTATCGGGTCCTGGCTGATATAAGACCTTATCAGCGGGTCATAATAACGATGACGGTTATAGTGCAGGCCCGTTTCCGCATCGTAATACTGCCCCTGAAAGCGTAGCGGATTCTCAATCCGATTGCTATGTACCGTTCCTTTTTCTCCCCACGCGCCCTGCTGCA
>NZ_NWUO01000045.1 GCF_002895925.1 Mixta theicola
AACAATACAGGTGCCCCAATGAAAAGAAGAAATTTCAGTCCTGAATTCAAACGCGAATCCGCTCAGCTGGTTGTTGATCAAAATTACACCGTCTCTGACGCTGCTAAGGCTATGGATGTTGGTCTTTCCACGATGACAAAATGGGTAAAGCAACTGCGTGATGAGCGTCAGGGCAAAACACCAAAAGCCTCTCCGATAACACCAGAACAAATCGAAATACGCGAACTGAGGAAAAAGCTACAACGTATTGAAATGGAAAACGAAATATTAAAAAAGGCTACCGCGCTCTTGATGTCAGACTCCCTGAACAGCTCTCGATAATCGGGAAACTCAGGGCGCGTTATCCTGTGGTCACTCTCTGTCATGTGTTCGGGGTTCATCGCAGCAGCTACAAATACTGGAAAAATCGCCCTGAAAAACCAGACGGCAGACGGGCTGTATTACGCAGTCAGGTACTTGAGCTGCATGGCATCAGCCATGGTTCCGCCGGAGCAAGAAGCATCGCCACAATGGCGACCCAGAGAGGCTACCAGATGGGGCGCTGGCTTGCTGGCAGACTCATGAAAGAGTTGGGACTGGTCAGTTGCCAGCAGCCGACTCACCGGTATAAGCGTGGTGGTCATGAGCACGTTGCTATCCCGAATCATCTTGAGCGACAGTTTGCCGTAACAGAGCCCAACCAGGTGTGGTGCGGCGATGTGACTTATATCTGGACAGGTAAGCGCTGGGCGTACCTCGCCGTTGTTCTCGACCTTTTCGCAAGAAAACCCGTGGGCTGGGCAATGTCGTTCTCACCGGACAGCAGACTCACCATGAAATCGCTGGAAATGGCATGGGAAACTCGCGGTAAGCCCGTCGGAGTGATGTTCCACAGCGATCAGGGCAGTCATTATACGAGCAGGCAGTTCCGGCAGTTACTGTGGCGATACCGGATCAAGCAGAGTATGAGCCGACGTGGAAACTGCCGGGATAATAGTCCAATGGAACGCTTCTTCCGGAGCTTAAAGAATGAATGGGTGCCGATGGTGGGTTACGTAAGCTTCAGCGACGCAGCACATGCAATAACGGACTATATCGTTGG
>NZ_NWUO01000046.1 GCF_002895925.1 Mixta theicola
TGGCGTGGGGCGTGCCGCGGATAAAATATGTTCGGGCGGGCACGCTGAAGCTGGCGGAACATGAAGGCGTAAAGAAAATTGGCGGGCACACCATCAAAAAGCACGTTGCGATTACTGATGAAAAACTACTGGCGCGCCTGGCGATTAGCCGTGATCTTGATGCCGCAACGTCATTCTACAGCGTCGAGCAGGCAGAGCGATATATCAGCGCCGGGTTGCGTGCTAACCGTCTTAAAATTATTTACTGGGCGAATACTGCTCGCGGAGAAAAAGATGTGCTGGCATTTACCTGGAACGCAGGTACGACCGTAGGTTATGGGTTCAGGCAGGGTAGCCAAATCAAATGTACAGTCAGCAATATTCGTATCGTGCTGAAACGACAGGAATACCTGGGCAAACCGTATTTTATTTTAACCGCATATCCTAAAATTCTATGAACAGATTCCGTAAATGGCGGATACGCCGTAAATTTTCATCGCTGGGCATTATGGTCAGTGTCTATTTCGGACAGGATCGCGAGGTGTGGGGAGAAACGATCGAAGAAATAGTGGAAAGCTGTTGCGACTCCCGCAGTAAAGATGCGGTGCGTTGCCTGAAAAATGAAATTACTGAGATGCTCAAAACCGAAGACGACAGCGAGCTAGAATCCCGTATGACGCTGTTGGCAGAAAGAGAATTTGCCCCAGAGCCTTGGGGTGAAACGTGGCGCAGCTTCCTGCAACGGGTGCTGGCGGCACTGCAATAGACTGATGGTAAAAAATTTATGAGCCTGCGAAAGCGGGCTTTTTTATATACTCGCTACGGTTTATCCTTGCGCGCGTTTTGTCAGGAGCAGTGACAGGCAGATCGGGCGTTCGGGTACCGGCAGTTCGTTGCTGGCAACCGGTGCGCAGGCTGCAAAAACCAATTTAGGGGCATGACATGCAGGAGCGGGTAACCCGTTACTAATGCGTAACAATTCATCATACTGTCGCCAAAATCCTGCCTGCTGCGGTGCAATTCCGCAGCTAAACCAGCGGGATGTGAATGCACCATATGTGCGACCCAGATTTTGGCCCTGGTCGACAAACTACGCCT
>NZ_NWUO01000047.1 GCF_002895925.1 Mixta theicola
GGCTTTGTTGAATAAATCGAACTTTTGCTGAGTTGAAGGATCAGATCACGTATCTTCCCGACAACGCAGACCGTTCCGTGGCAAAGCAAAAGTTCAAAATCACCAACTGGCCCACCTACAATAAAGCCCTCATCAACCGTGGCTCCATAACTTTCTGGCTGGATGATGAAGCTATTCAGGCCTGGTATGAGTCAGCAACACCTTCTTCACGAGGCAGACCTCAGCGCTATTCTGACCTTGCCATCACTACTGTGCTGGTCATTAAACGCGTATTCAGGCTGACCCTGCGGGCTGCGCAGGGCTTTATTGATTCCATTTTTTCTCTGATGAACGTTCCGCTACGCTGCCCGGATTACAGCTGTGTCAGCAGGCGGGCAAAGTCGGTTAATGTCAGTTTCAAAACGCCCACCCGGGGTGAAATCGCACACCTGGTAATTGATTCCACCGGGCTGAAGGTCTTCGGTGAAGGCGAGTGGAAAGTCAAAAAGCATGGCCAGGAACGCCGCCGTATCTGGCGTAAGCTGCATCTCGCCGTTGACAGTAAAACACATGAAATCATCTGCGCTGACCTGTCGCTGAACAACGTTACGGACTCAGAGGCCTTCCCCGGGTTAATCCGGCAAACCCACCGGAAAATCAGGTCAGCCGCCGCCGATGGCGCTTACGATACCCGGCTCTGTCACGATGAACTGCGGCGTAAGAAAATCAGCGCGCTTATCCCTCCCCGAAAAGGTGCGGGTTACTGGCCCGGTGAATATGCAGACCGTAACCGTGCAGTGGCTAATCAGCGAATGACCGGGAGTAATGCGCGGTGGAAATGGACAACAGATTACAACCGTCGCTCGATAGCGGAAACGGCGATGTACCGGGTAAAACAGCTGTTCGGGGGTTCACTGACGCTGCGTGACTACGATGGTCAGGTTGCGGAGGCTATGGCCCTGGTACGAGCGCTGAACAAAATGACGAAAGCAGGTATGCCTGAAAGCGTGCGTATTGCCTGAAAACACAACCCGCTACGGGGAAGACTTACCCGAAATCTGATTTATTCAACAAAGCC
>NZ_NWUO01000048.1 GCF_002895925.1 Mixta theicola
TGGCGTGGGGCGTGCCGCGGATAAAATATGTTCGGGCGGGCACGCTGAAGCTGGCGGAACATGAAGGCGTAAAGAAAATTGGCGGGCACACCATCAAAAAGCACGTTGCGATTACTGATGAAAAACTGCTGGCGCGCCTGGCACAAAGTCCGGGCCTGCCGGCTGCAACATCATTCTATAGCCTGGAACAGGCTGAAAGGTTTATCAGCGCCGGGCTGCGGGCTAAACGTCTTGAAATTATCCGCTGGGCGAATACTGCGCGCAGTAAAGAGGCACTGGCAATAACCTGGTATGCTGGCACAAAAATAGGCTATGGATTCAGGCAGGGCAGCAAAATTAAATGGCCCGTTAACCATGTTCGCATCGTGTTAGTCTGCAAAGAATACCGGGGCAAACCCTATTATATTGTATCAGCATACCCTGAGCTTTTATGAACCGATTACAAAGATGGCGGTTATGCCGCAAATACTCATCTCTGCGCACTATGATTCTCGTTTTTTTTGGGCAGGATTTCGACATATTTGGTGAAACGATAGAAGAGATCGTGCATAGCTATAAGTATGACTATCACGATGCAGATGTTGTAAGTCGCCTGAGAAATCAAATTACGGAGGTGTTAAAGGAAAATGACAGCGAGCTGACCAGCATTATGGTGCTGCTGGCTGAAAATCAGTTTTACCCCAAACTATGGGGAGAAACGTGGCGCAGCTTCCTGCAACGGGTGCTGGCGGCGCTGCAATAGACTGATGGTAAAAAATTTATGAGCCTGCGCAAGCAGGCTTTTTTGTGCGTGCGTTACGGTTTATCCTCGCGCGCGTTTTGTCAGGAGCGGTGACAGGCAGATCGGGCGTTCGGGTACCGGCAGTTCGTTGCTGGCAACCGGTGCGCAGGCTGCAAAAACCAATTTAGGGGCATGACATGCAGGAGCGGGTAACCCGTT
>NZ_NWUO01000049.1 GCF_002895925.1 Mixta theicola
CCGGTTATTGCGGTTCATATCACCTTACCGGCGCTTATCGCAGATTAGCACGCCCTTCATCGCCTCTGACTGCCAGGGCATCCACCGTGTACGCTTATTCGCTTAACCTCACAACCCGCAAGCGTCTCGTGACGGCTGCGCATCGCGCCAGCATCGTTGTGCAGTGCTCACAGTGCTCATGGACAGAAAGTCCACTCCGCCTGCTGCGCGCTGTACGCCTTGCTGTCGCTTCGCTCGCTCGTCCCGCGATACTGCATCGGGATGTAAGAATTGAGAGAATCGTGAACAACTGATTCAGTTGTTCCGTTTTCAATTTTCAGCTTGTTTCCGGATTGTTAAAGAGCAAAACTTCACAGTACATTCGCAAATGCACTCTGGAGTGTTCATCAACCGCAGGTTGATGGTGGAGCTAAGCGGGATCGAACCGCTGACCTCCTGCGTGCAAGGCAGGCGCTCTCCCAGCTGAGCTATAGCCCCAGATGTGTTGTAAAACCGCCGGTTACCTTTATTCCTTTCAGAACAAGGCATGGTTTTGCGACGCATAGTCAACTATGCGAGCCGAAACCATAACGCAGTGCTGGAAGGAATTGGTAGGCCTGAGTGGACTTGAACCACCGACCTCACCCTTATCAGGGGTGCGCTCTAACCACCTGAGCTACAAGCCTGCCGGGGTTTTACTGCTCGTTACTTCTATCAGACAATCTGTGTGAGCACTTCACGGGCGGGATTCAGCAGGTAAGGAGGTGATCCAACCGCAGGTTCCCCTACGGTTACCTTGTTACGACTTCACCCCAGTCATGAATCACAAAGTGGTAAGCGCCCTCCCGAAGGTTAAGCTACCTACTTCTTTTGCAACCCAC
>NZ_NWUO01000050.1 GCF_002895925.1 Mixta theicola
TCAGCGCGCCTTCAGCGGTCTGCGCCAGGGAGATACCGTCGTTGGCGTTACGTGCTGCCACGCCAAGGCCGTTGATGTTAGAAGTGAAGCGGTTAGCGATTGCCTGACCTGCTGCGTCATCTTTTGCACTGTTGATACGCAGGCCAGAAGACAGACGCTCAATCGCGGTGCCCAGAGAAGACTGAGATTTGCTCAGGTTGTTCTGAGTAGTCAGCGACAGAGTGTTAGTATTAATAACTGCCATGATGTTTTCCTTCAAGTTAAATTAGGGTTCGGCATTTGGCCTGCGGCTTCATCACCGTCATAAATGTTATCGACAACGTTAAGCAGGACTTTAGAATTTTTTTGCAGCTTCGCTAAATTAATTAACGCAGATAAAGAAGCAAAAAACGGCTAAAAAAAACGCCCTCGCAAGGAGGGCGTTTTTGTGCGTAAGCGGTAAACGATTAACGCAGCAGGGACAGCATGGTCTGCGGAACCTGGTTGGCCTGAGCCAGTACGGAGCTGCCAGCCTGCTGCAGGATCTGCGCGCGGGACATGTTAGACACTTCCGTCGCGTAGTCAGAATCCTGAATACGGCTGCGGGCTGCAGACAGGTTGTTCACCGTGTTGTTCAGGTTGGTGATGGTGGACTCAAAACGGTTCTGAGACGCACCCAGCAGGCTGCGCTGGTTGTCAACAGATTTGATCGCCGCATCGATATCTGCCAGCGGCGTAGAGCCTGAAGCAGCGCCGCTTGCGCCGCCGGTCACTTTACCTTTCAGTACGTCAAAACCTA
>NZ_NWUO01000051.1 GCF_002895925.1 Mixta theicola
TATGAGCATCTGGGGCTGGCAGAAGACCGGTTCAGCGATGATGAACTGCTGAATGCGATGCTGGCTCACCCCATCCTCATCAACCGCCCGGTGGTTGTGACGCCACTCGGCACAAGGCTCTGTCGTCCGTCTGAAGCGGTTCTGGACATTCTGCCTGACCCGCAGAAGGAAGCATTTACGAAAGAGGACGGCGAAAAAGTCATTGATGAACACGGAAACCGGATCAGCCACTGATTTTTCAATGTGCTGCCAGCAGGAAGGGAGACGCAAAAACAGAAGCCGGCAGATGCCGGCTTTTTTCATATACTGCGCTGATTAACCCGCTCAGACAGCTGCGCGGCACTCTCTTTCCTTTCGCTGTAGCGATCGGTCAGGTAGTCACTGCGCCCGCGCGTCAGCAGAGTGAACTTCATCAGCTCCTCCATTACGTCCACGATGCGGTCGTAGTATGGCGAAGGCTTCATGCGGCCATCTTCATCAAATTCGGCCCACGCTTTTGCCACGGATGACTGATTCGGGACAGTGATCATACGCATCCAGCGGCCGAGGATGCGCATCTGGTTGACGGCATTAAACGACTGCGAGCCGCCACTGACCTGCATAACGGCGAGAGTTTTGCCCTGAGAAGGCCGCACCGCCCCCGACGTCAGGGGTATCCAGTCTATCTGCGCCTTCATGATGCCGGTCATGGCGCCGTGCCGTTCCGGCGAGCACCAGACCATGCCTTC
>NZ_NWUO01000052.1 GCF_002895925.1 Mixta theicola
TGCTGCCTCAGATTCAGGTTATGCCGCTCAATTCGCTGCGTATATCGCTTGCTGATTACGTGCAGCTTTCCCTTCAGGCGGGATTCATACAGCGGCCAGCCATCCGTCATCCATATCACCACGTCAAAGGGTGACAGCAGGCTCAGAAGACGCCCCAGCGTCGCCATAGTGCGTTCACCGAATACGTGCGCAACAACCGTCTTCCGGAGCCTGTCATACGCGTAAAACAGCCAGCGCTGGCGCGATTTAGCCCCGACGTATCCCCACTGTTCGTCCATTTCCGCGCAGACGATGACGTCACTGCCCGGCTGTATGCGCGAGGTTACCGACTGCGGCCTGAGTTTTTTAAGTGACGTAAAATCGTGTTGAGGCCAACGCCCATAATGCGGGCGGTTGCCCGGCATCCAACGCCATTCATGGCCATATCAATGATTTTCTGGTGCGTACCGGGTTGAGAGGCGGTGTATGTGAACTGTAACTGCCATGTTTTACGGCAGTGAGAGCAGAGATAGCGCTGATGTCCGGCAGTACTTTTACCGTTACGCACCACCCCGTCAGTAGCTGAACAGGAGGGACAGCTGATAGAAACAGAAGCCACTGGAGCACCTCAAAAACACCATCATACACTAAATCAGTAAGTTGGCAGCATCACC
>NZ_NWUO01000053.1 GCF_002895925.1 Mixta theicola
GCTCATGGTTTCCCCGGCGCTTTCCACCAGCACTGAACCGGTATCAACACGGGCAACCGAATCTTCAATCAGTGATTTGATCTCTTTCGCCGCCTGGGCGCTGCGCTGTGCCAGATTGCGCACCTCGCCCGCCACCACCGCAAAGCCACGGCCCTGTTCGCCGGCGCGTGCCGCTTCCACCGCCGCGTTCAGCGCCAGAATGTTGGTCTGGAAGGCGATGCCGTCAATCACGCTGGTAATATCGGCAATCTTCTTCGAACTGCCGGCGATTTCGCTCATGGTTTTCACCACGCCGTTCACCACCCGGCCGCCCTTCTGCGCGGTTTCCGACGCGCTCAGCGCCAGCTGCGACGCCTGACGGGCGTTCTCCGCGTTCTGTTTCACCGTGGCGGTCAGCTCTTCCATACTGGCGGCCGTCTCTTCCAGCGAGGCGGCCTGCTGTTCGGTACGGGAAGAGAGATCGTTGCTGCCGGCGGTGATTTCGCTGGCACCGGTGTAGATGGCGTCGGAACCGTCGCGCACGTCGCTGACGGTGCGTACCAGCGCCTGCTGCATATGCTTCAGGCTGGCGGCCAGCTGGCTCATCTCATTGCGCCCTTCCGCTTCGATCGGCTGCGTCAGATCGCCTGCGGCGAT
>NZ_NWUO01000054.1 GCF_002895925.1 Mixta theicola
AAGTGTTACCTGTGCGTACGTCCACCTTCAGCAGGGGATGGGCCTGCCGCAGTTGCTGCAGTAAGGGGGGCAGTAGATGAATACAGGCCGTTGCGCCTGTGCCGACAGTAACAGTGCCGGTTATCTCGTCGGAATGCAGGCACACCGATTCAACTGCTGTACTTACCACTGCATCAATTTTCATGCTGTGCTCAACGAGAGTCAGCCCGGCAGGCGTGGGCCTTACTCCCCGGCTGGTTCGCTCAATAAGCCGGACCTGAAGCGCCTGCTCCAGTTGTCTTATCTGCAGGCTCACTGCCGGCTGCGACAGGCTAAGTGCTTCAGCCGCGCCGGAGAAACTGCCCCGGCTGACGACCAGTCTGAAAGTAGCCAGGTAATCGAGGTTCAGGTTTGCCATACCAAAATTTTCCTTATGCCGCTGATAAGTCCTGCTGCCTGTCTGAAATTATTCATTCGGGTTAGTCTCTGCTTCTGACCGTAGAAGGAGCCGTACCGATGGAAATAACCGAAGCAGATGAACGACATATTCCTGCCATCCAGCAGATTTATGCTTATCACGTATTGCATGGCACCGCCACTTTTGAAACCGAACCGCCGGATTCGGCTGAAATGACAGCCCG
>NZ_NWUO01000055.1 GCF_002895925.1 Mixta theicola
AAGTGTTACCTGTGCGTACGTCCACCTTCAGCAGGGGATGGGCCTGCCGCAGTTGCTGCAGTAAGGGGGGCAGTAGATGAATACAGGCCGTTGCGCCTGTGCCGACAGTAACAGTGCCGGTTATCTCATCGGAATGCAGACTCACTGATTCAACAGCTGTACTTACCACGGCATCAATTTTCAAGCTGTGCTCAACGAGAGTCAGCCCGGCAGACGTGGGTCTTACTCCCCGGCTGGTTCGCTCGATAAGGCGGACCTGAAGCGCCTGCTTCAGTTGTCTTATCTGCAGGCTCACTGCCGGCTGCGACAGACCAAGTGCTTCAGCCGCGCCGGAGAAACTGCCCCGGCTGATAACCAGTCTGAAAGGAGCCAGATGATCGAGATTCAGGTTTGCCATCCCAAAATTTCCTTATGCTGCTGATAAGTCCTGCTGCCTGTCTGAAATTCTTCATTCGGGTTAGTCTCTGCTTCTGACCGCAGAAGGAGCCGTATCGATGGAAATAACCGAAGCAGATGAACGACATATTCCTGCCATCCAGCAGATTTATGCTTATCACGTATTGCATGGCACCGCCACTTTTGAAACCGAACCGCCGGATTCGGCTGAAATGACAGCCCG
>NZ_NWUO01000056.1 GCF_002895925.1 Mixta theicola
GCAAAAGATGACGCAGCAGGTCAGGCAATCGCTAACCGCTTCACTTCTAACATCAACGGCCTTGGCGTGGCAGCACGTAACGCCAACGACGGTATCTCCCTGGCGCAGACCGCTGAAGGCGCGCTGAGCGAGATCAACAACAACCTGCAGCGCGTACGTGACCTGACCGTTCAGGCGCAGAACAGCTCCAACTCTGCTTCTGACATCGACTCCATCCAGGCTGAAGTTAACCAGCGTATGGAAGAGATCAACCGCGTAACCGAGCAGACTGACTTTAACGGCATTAAAGTGCTGGACACCGGTGCCGACAGCAAAGATTACAGCTTCCAGATTGGTTCAAAAGATGCTGAAACTATCTCTATCACTGTCAGCTCCAGCGACAGCTATAACCTGGCTGCAGCAGGAATAGGCTCAGGCACTGCGCTGAACAGCAAAACCATGACCTCTGGCGATACCGTTAACGGCACCGCTCGTTCTACTGAAGCTGTAGGTTTTGACGTACTGAAAGGTAAAGTGACCGGCGGCGCAAGCGGCGCTGCTTCAGGCTCTACGCCGCTGGCAGATATCGATGCGGCGATCAAATCTGTTGACAACCAGCGCAGCCTGCTGGGTGC
>NZ_NWUO01000057.1 GCF_002895925.1 Mixta theicola
CCGGTTATTGCGGTTCATATCACCTTACCGGCGCTTATCGCAGATTAGCACGCCCTTCATCGCCTCTGACTGCCAGGGCATCCACCGTGTACGCTTATTCGCTTAACCTCACAACCCGCAAGCGTCTTGCGACACTCGTGAGTGCGAGAATTGAGAGAATCGTGAACAACTGATACAGTTGTTCCGTTTTCAATTTTCAGCTTGTTTCCGGATTGTTAAAGAGCAATATCTTAAAGCCGACTCGTAAGTCAGTTTTAAGATAATTTTGGCAGGTGACTTTCACTCACAGACCAGCAAGTGGCGTCCCCTAGGGGATTCGAACCCCTGTTACCGCCGTGAAAGGGCGGTGTCCTGGGCCTCTAGACGAAGGGGACACTGAGTCTGCTTCGCAAGACGCCTTGCTCGTTACTTCTATCAGACAATCTGTGTGAGCACTTCACGGGCGGGATTCAGCAGGTAAGGAGGTGATCCAACCGCAGGTTCCCCTACGGTTACCTTGTTACGACTTCACCCCAGTCATGAATCACAAAGTGGTAAGCGCCCTCCCGAAGGTTAAGCTACCTACTTCTTTTGCAACCCAC
>NZ_NWUO01000058.1 GCF_002895925.1 Mixta theicola
CGTCACTACGCGCACGTTGACTGCCCGGGCCACGCCGACTACGTGAAAAACATGATTACCGGTGCTGCTCAGATGGACGGCGCTATCCTGGTTGTTGCTGCGACTGACGGCCCGATGCCGCAGACCCGTGAGCACATCCTGCTGGGTCGCCAGGTTGGCGTTCCTTACATCATCGTGTTCCTGAACAAGTGCGACATGGTTGATGATGAAGAGCTGCTGGAACTGGTTGAAATGGAAGTACGTGACCTGCTGTCACAGTACGACTTCCCGGGCGACGACACGCCGATCGTTCGCGGTTCCGCGCTGAAAGCGCTGGAAGGCGAAGCTGAGTGGGAAGAGAAAATCATCGAGCTGGCTGGTCACCTGGATTCTTACATCCCTGATCCGCAGCGCGCTATCGATCTGCCGTTCCTGCTGCCGATCGAAGACGTATTCTCTATCTCCGGTCGTGGTACCGTTGTTACCGGTCGTGTTGAGCGTGGCGTGGTCAAAGTGGGTGAAGAAGTGGAAATCGTTGGTATCAAAGATACGGCGAAATCTACCTGTACCGGCGTTGAAATGTTCCGCAAACTGCTGGAC
>NZ_NWUO01000059.1 GCF_002895925.1 Mixta theicola
GTGTTGGTTGTTTTATATACAACACGTTGTTTTAAAACAGGCTTTATCTTAACAGGGAGCGTTATATGGATACAGAGTTACAATTTGCCGTATCGCCGGTGCAGCTGGCGACTGTGCTGGCCGACCGCACGGTAACGGAGGCGGAGGCGCTCAGCAACAGACTGCTGGGCGGGCTGGAGCTGGCGATGGGAGCGGTAGAGCTGGCGGGCGCCGCCGCGCTTTGCATCGTTCCTGAACCCACGATGCTGACGAAAGCGGCCTGCGTGGTTACCGGCGCGCACAGCCTGGACAGCATCAATGCCGCCGCTGGCAGGATACTGACCGGACGTGACGTCCGCACTGCGACGTTTCGAATCACGGAGGCGCTGGCAAAACAGCTCGGCGCAGACGACAGCACGGCCATGTCTGTTGGGCTGACCGTTGATATTGCTGTTCCATCAGCGGCAGGACTGGCGTGGGGCGTGCCGCGGATAAAATATGTTCGGGCGGGCACGCTGAAGCTGGCGGAACATGAAGGCGTAAAGAAAATTGGCGGGCACACCATCAAAAAGCACGTTGCGATTACTGATGAAAAACT
>NZ_NWUO01000060.1 GCF_002895925.1 Mixta theicola
CAGTCCGGGCAAAGCGATGCTGAAGCGGAGCATTTCGTGTGGGATGAACACCGTCAGCTGACTGCGGTTCGCCGGGGAACCCGTCAGGTACGCTATGGCTATGACGGCCTGGGTCGCCGGGTCTTTAAGCAAACCGACGACGAAACCCGCTGGTTTTACTGGCAGGGCGATATGCTGGCTGGCGAGGTGGCCAGCGCCGGTACTCCCCCACTCCAGGCCCGGTCCCTGTTTGATACCGGAAACCGCCTGAAACGACAACGGATGCAGGCTCAGCTTTATTCTGCCGTGCGGGAATATGTTTATTATCCGGGCAGCTTTCAGCCGCTGGCGTTGTTAACCCGTCATGACGACATGCGCCAGAGCTTTCACTATCACTGCGACCCGAATGGCGCGCCGGTCAGGTTAACCTCGCTGAAAGGCGACATTGTCTGGTCAGTGCAGCAGGGCGCGTGGGGAGAAAAAGGAACGGTACATAGCAATCGGATTGAGAATCCGCTACGCTTTCAGGGGCAGTATTACGATGCGGAAACGGGCCTGCACTATAACCGTCATCGTTATTATGA
>NZ_NWUO01000061.1 GCF_002895925.1 Mixta theicola
TGCTTGTACGTACACGGTTTCAGGTTCTGTTTCACTCCCCTCGCCGGGGTTCTTTTCGCCTTTCCCTCACGGTACTGGTTCACTATCGGTCAGTCAGGAGTATTTAGCCTTGGAGGATGGTCCCCCCATATTCAGACAGGATACCACGTGTCCCGCCCTACTCATCGAGCTCACAACAGATGTGCCTTTGTGTACGGGACTGTCACCCTGTACCGTGCGCCTTTCCAGACGCTTCCACTGACACACCTGCTGATTCAGGCTCTGGGCTGTTCCCCGTTCGCTCGCCGCTACTCAGGGAATCTCGGTTGATTTCTTTTCCTCGGGGTACTTAGATGTTTCAGTTCCCCCGGTTCGCCTCATGCCACTATGTATTCATGGCATGATAGTGCAACGGATTGCACTGGGTTTCCCCATTCGGGTATCGCCGGTTATTGCGGTTCATATCACCTTACCGGCGCTTATCGCAGATTAGCACGCCCTTCATCGCCTCTGACTGCCAGGGCATCCACCGTGTACGCTTATTCGCTTAACCTCACAACCCGCAAGCGTCT
>NZ_NWUO01000062.1 GCF_002895925.1 Mixta theicola
CTCTCCGGAAATGTGGCGTCGCCCTGCCCAAGCGTACGCTGCATGATGACCGTATCAAGCCAGCGTCCGTGCCTGAAGCCCACAGATTTGAGCGTTCCTGTAATGCTGAAGCCTGCCGCACTATGCAGGGCAATAGAGGCGGTGTTTCCGCTGTTGCCAACTACGGCCACAAGCTGGCGAAAGCTACGGGCCTCTGCCCATACGACCGCACTCGATAACAGCTTTTTTCCAATCCCCTTACCCTGAAAGCCAGGGGCAATATATACAGAGTCCTCCAGGGTGAATCTGTAGGCACACCGTTCACGGTAGAGTGACAGGTAGCAGTACCCGCGGATATCGCCGTCCTCAACCGCCACAAACCAGGGCAGTCCTGCTGCCCGCACCTTTTTCAGACGGGCTGTCATTTCAGCCGAATCCGGCGGTTCGGTTTCAAAAGTGGCGGTGCCATGCAATACGTGATAAGCATAAATCTGCTGGATGGCAGGAATATGTCGTTCATCTGCTTCGGTTATTTCCATCG
>NZ_NWUO01000063.1 GCF_002895925.1 Mixta theicola
GCTGCACCGGCGATACGGCAAATTGTAACTCTGTATCCATATAACGCTCCCTGTTAAGATAAAGCCTGTTTTAAAACAACGTGTTGTATATAAAACAACCAACACGTTAACACTTACCATGCCCCCGATAAACAAAACGCCGGGATGTGACATTCACGGGCAGTGCGTCGCGCGGCTGATGCGTGACGTGCAGCCAGAAATCGATCAGCGCCTCGCCTTTGCTGTGTCCAGATTCGCCATCCTGCTTCCAGCCAATTACAGCTGATTTTGATACCTCCAGTTCGCGGGCGATTTCATGGATTGGTAGGCAAAGTTGCGCATAAACACGTTCGGCGCTGGATGAATCTCACCGGTACGCCCGCGCCGAACGGTCTGGTGCATTTGTGGGGGCAGGCGTAGTTTGTCGACCAGGGCCAAAATCTGGGTCGCACATATGGTGCATTCACATCCCGCTGGTTTAGCTGCGGAATTGCACCGCAGCAGGCAGGATTTTGGCGACAGTATGATGAATTGTTACG
>NZ_NWUO01000064.1 GCF_002895925.1 Mixta theicola
ATACTTTTCGCCCTGCGCGTGCTCCACAAAGCGTCCCGGCCACTCGAACACGTCAATCTCTCCCGGCTGCGGCGACGCCGGGTTCTGCCGCGCCTGCAGCAGCCACGCGTTCGGCTTACGGAAGTCGTAGTCGTCAATGCTGCAGATGCCCGGCGTCACGCTGTCCTCCAGCGCCCACTGGCTCACCCCCTGCGCCGACGTCACCCCGCCGCTGCCCGTCACGTGATAGGGTATCGCCTCATAACCCGGCCACGGCCCGTGCGCCTCCGGCGCGTCCGCCAGCACCATCACGTGCCGGTCCGCCTCGTGGCGGAACCAGTAATATATCCCCTCCAGCTCCATCAGCCGGCTGATGAAGGCGAAGCTGCTCTCCTGGTACTGCACGCAGTACTCCCACGCCCGGTAGCTGCCGCTCAGCCGGTCCTCCACCTGCACCCCGTACTCCGCCAGCAGCCGGTGGATTATCTGCACCGCCGTCTG
>NZ_NWUO01000065.1 GCF_002895925.1 Mixta theicola
GCATTAAGAGAGTTTTGCATAGAGCTATGCTCCGCCATCGCCTGGTCCAGCAGCGGATGGCTGAAAACAGCGCCGTTGCCATACTGCATATGGGAAATCATGGTTCTCGCCAGGCTTTTATAGTTGCCATAAAAAGAAAACATATCTGACAGATTGCGAAACTCATCAAACAGGATGCGCACGCTCTCTTCGCGACTGGGATGAGTATAGGGATCGATACGCGCCGAGACATCGCGCAGATGATACTGCTGGCGCAGCACCTCAGCGGAAAGATCGCCATACAGCATATCGGGCGCGCAGTAATCATCCATTGTATGCTGCGTGGCGAAAAGCAGGCAGGGCAGTTTTATAGGTG
>NZ_NWUO01000066.1 GCF_002895925.1 Mixta theicola
TCAATCAGGGCGCGTGTCCCGCTTCCCGGTTCAAAGATAATCAGCGGCAGCGGCAGCAAGGCGCCCGGAGTCCATATTTTCGCGCTCTGCTCTGATGCATCCTTTTCCATGATGACAACAAACTCATCCGTACCCTGCGGGATGATGTTCAGGTTTTTACCTGCGGCTGGCAGAGTCACCAGGCCAATATCTATACGATTTTCCTCCACGCCCCGCACAATATCGGAAGTGTTACCTGTGCGTACGTCCACCTTCAGCAGGGGATGGGCCTGCCGCAGTTGCTGCAGTAAGGGGGGCAGTAGATGAATACAGGCCGTTGCGCCTGTGCCGACAGTAACAGTGCCGGTTATCTC
>NZ_NWUO01000067.1 GCF_002895925.1 Mixta theicola
CTGTAAATTTCACCCGCGCTGCGCAGTTTCATATCAAAGCCGCGTCCTAACGTGACGCCGGAAAAGCCACCCGGCCAGTGCAGCACGCGTGAAAACCAGGGCGTTGGCACGGCGCGAAAAGGCACCGCAGCGGTGCTATGTTCCAGTCCTTCATTATCAAAAGTAAACTGGCCCTGACTCACCCGCAGCATACCGCCGCGTTGATGCGGCCGGTTATAGGGCGACATCGCTTTTAACGCAGCCATAAAGTAAACGGAAAGAGGCGTAACCAGGCCGGAAGGAGAAAGGTTAAGCAGGCGCTGATACCAGCGTATCGCTTCCAGCGTCTGAT
>NZ_NWUO01000068.1 GCF_002895925.1 Mixta theicola
CGTAGTTTGTCGACCAGGGCCAAAATCTGGGTCGCACATATGGTGCATTCACATCCCGCTGGTTTAGCTGCGGAATTGCACCGCAGCAGGCAGGATTTTGGCGACAGTATGATGAATTGTTACGTATTAGTAACGGGTTACCCGCTCCTGCATGTCATGCCCCTAAATTGGTTTTTGCAGCCTGCGCACCGGTTGCCAGCAACGAACTGCCGGTACCCGAACGCCCGATCTGCCTGTCACCGCTCCTGACAAAACGCG
>NZ_NWUO01000069.1 GCF_002895925.1 Mixta theicola
GGCCCGCAGGGCGAGGCAAAGCCGAGTCATCCTGCACGACCCACCACGATTAAAGCAGTATCCGGTGTAAATCGGCAGGAAGCGAACTGAGGTTCTTTTCCGAATTAGCAGTAACCGCATTGCGGGTCGTTAGCTCAGTTGGTAGAGCAGTTGACTTTTAATCAATTGGTCGCAGGTTCGAATCCTGCACGACCCACCACGATTAAAGCAGTAACCGGTGCAAATCGGCAGGAAGCGAACCTGCAGCAGG
>NZ_NWUO01000070.1 GCF_002895925.1 Mixta theicola
TGCGCCCCGTCAAACTTAAACGCCAGCGGATCGCGGCAAATCAGTTCGCCATGCTCATTGATATAAAACAGCCCGCCTTTTGACCCAGAAAAACCGTCCAGCATCACCACTTCACCATGGTAGATCATGTTTTTCAGTTTTTCACGCGCCTGCGGCCCGTGCGGCGGCAGCTGATTGGTATAACCGTTAAAGGCGCGTTCCTGCATA
>NZ_NWUO01000071.1 GCF_002895925.1 Mixta theicola
TGATTCATGACTGGGGTGAAGTCGTAACAAGGTAACCGTAGGGGAACCTGCGGTTGGATCACCTCCTTACCTAGTGAATCCCGCCCGTGAAGTGCTCACACAGATTGTCTGATAGAAGTAACGAGCAGTAAAACCCCGGCAGGCTTGTAGCTCAGGTGGTTAGAGCGCACCCCTGATAAGGGTGAGGTCGGTGGTTCAAGT
>NZ_NWUO01000072.1 GCF_002895925.1 Mixta theicola
TGTTACCGCCGTGAAAGGGCGGTGTCCTGGGCCTCTAGACGAAGGGGACACTGAGTCTGCTTCGCAAGACGCCTTGCTCGTTACTTCTATCAGACAATCTGTGTGAGCACTTCACGGGCGGGATTCACTAGGTAAGGAGGTGATCCAACCGCAGGTTCCCCTACGGTTACCTTGTTACGACTTCACCCCAGTCATGAATCA